>OZ241883.1:683750-1367500 GCA_965203445.1 Candidatus Oxydemutator sp. | reverse complement strand
GCACAAGCGCCCACACAAACCACCTGACTAATTGAGCTGTCAATAAAACTGTCAAAAAACAGCGCCGGGATTCCCCGGCGCGGATTGACAAGTATAGCCCCTCGACGCGACGCGTGTCAAACGCACGTATTGGCCCGATACACGCCATAGCATCCCATGGCCGAATTGCTTACAATCCCCCCGGTCATGCAACCCCAATCCGCCATTTTGCCGGAATCGTCGCGGCACAGTCTGTTCATCGTCGCCAAGCTGCGCGACGCGGACGCGGCGTCCGTCGCCGCGGCCTGCGCCTCGTTGCCGCGGGTGCTCGATGAAGTCTCGACGATGGGGGCGCGCGTCAACGGCGTCGCGGGTTTCGGGTTGGAAACGTGGGCGCGTTGCTCGCCCGGTGGGTGTCCCGACGGTTTGCGCGCGTTCGAGACGATGGGAGGGACACCGAAAATCGCGCCCGCGACCGGCGGCGACGTTTTCTTCCACGTCAATTCGGATCGCACGGACCTGAACTACGAGGCCATGCGGCGCGTAACCCGGCTCGTCATCGGCCTGCTCGACGTCATCGAAGAGACGTCGTGCAGCCAGTACCTGGACTCGCGCGATCTGACCGGCTTCATAGACGGCACCGAGAACCCGCAAGGAGACGAGGCGCGCGCCGCAACCGCGCTGATCGCCGACGGCGAGTTCGCGGGCGGCAGTTTCGCGTTCGTGCAGCGCTACCGCCACGACCTCGCGCGGTGGTCGCAGCTGCCGGTGGGCGAGCAGGAGAAGATCATCGGGCGCACCAAGCCCGACAGCATCGAGCTGCCCGACGACGAGAAGCCGCCGACGGCGCACATCAGCCGCGTCGTGATAGAGGAGGACGGCGAGGAACTGGAAATCGTACGCCACGGCATGCCCTATCAGTCGCTGTCCGGCGAAAACGGGCTGGTGTTCGTCGCCTATACGCGCGACCTCGACGTCATAGACAAGATGCTGGCGCGGATGTTCGGGCAAGGCGACGACGGACTGCACGACCATCTGATGGAGTACACGACGCCGGTATCGGGGGCGATGTTTTTTGTGCCGTCGCTGCCGCTGCTCGCGCGCCTGGCGCGCTGAGCCGCGCCTGCTCTATCCGCGCACCGCGATCGCCGGCGACGACAGCGCCGGCGACTCGATCAGTGCTACGTCCACGCCGAAGACTTCGCGGATGTTGCGTTCGCTCAAGACGCGCGCGGCCTCGCCGCACGCGACGACTTGGCCGCGCCTCAGCAGACACACGTCGTCGGCGTAGCGCCGCGCCAGGTTCAAGTCGTGGATGACCGCGACTACGCCGTAACCGCAAGCCGAAAATTCCGCCAGATAGCGCATGACCTCGTGCTGCCAGGCGACGTCGAGCGCGGTCATCGGCTCGTCTAGCAACAGATAGCGCGGGCCGTCGCGCCCGCACAAGGCTTGCAGCGCCACGCGTGCGATACGGGTGCGCTGCTTCTCACCGCCGGACAGGCTCAGATAGACGCGCCGCGACAAGTCGGCGATTTGCAGGCGCCGCATGACTTCGTCCGCGGCGCGCGTCAGTTCGGTCGCGGCGACGAGCCCGGCGAACGGCGAGAACGCCAATTCGACGACTTCGCGCACCGTGAACGGCACGTTCAACTCGTCCCCCTGCGGCAACACCGCGCGGCGCCGCGCGACGACGCCCGGATCCTGCCCGGCGAGCGCCTCGCCGTTCATCAACACCGTGCCCGCGTCCGGCGGATGACCGGCCAGCAGTCGCAGCAAGGTCGTCTTGCCGGCGCCGTTGCCGCCGACCAGCGCCGCCAGACGCCCGGCATCGAAGGCCACGCTTACGTCGCGCAACAGCGTGCGCCCGCGGCGGCGGCACAACAATGCATCCGCGCGCAACTCCGCCGTGCTCCCGCTCACCGCAGACTCCGGTGGCGATTGCCTATGATCAACAACGCGAAGAAAGGTATCCCCAAGGCCGCGGTCAGTACGCCGATCGGCAACTCGACCGGCTGGAACGCGGAACGCGCGACGGTGTCGGCGGCCGCCAGCAGCAGCGCGCCGGCCAACGCCGAACCGGGCAGCAGATAACGATGATCAGGGCCGATGACCAGGCGCAGCAGATGCGGCGCCAGCAGTCCGACGAAGCCGATGATACCGGCCACGGACACCGACGCGCTGACGCACAGAGCGACGCAGACGATACTGCCCTGCTTGACGCGCCGCACGTGAAACCCGAGATAGCCGGCATCGTCGTCGCTCAGCGCGAACGCATTGAGCGCGCGCGACAGAGCCAGCAACGCGGCCAGCGACGGCAGCACGAGCACCGCCGTCGGCAGCGCGTGTCCCCAGGTCATGCCGCTGAAACTGCCGAGCATCCAGAACAAAAAGCCGCGCAACTCGGCGTCACTTGCGACCACCGTCAGAAAACCGATGCCGGCGGCGGCGAGCGCGTTGATCGCGATACCGGCGAGCAGCAGCACCGACGTGTCGATCAACGCCGGCCTGCACGCCATGCGGTAAATAACGAAGACCGCGAGCAGACCGCCGCCGAAAGCCGCCAGCGGCAGCGCGAAAGACCGCAGCGACGGATGCAGCAGCGAGGTCCAGCCGAACAAAATCGCCAGCGCCGACGCCAACGCGCCGCCCGCCGAGATACCCAGCAACGCCGGATCCGCCAGCGGGTTTCTGAAAAGCCCCTGCATGACCGCGCCGGCAAGCGCCAGCGACGCGCCGATGATCATCGCCGACACCACGCGCGGCAGCCGGATTTCGAGCAGGATGATACGGTGCGGCGAAGCGGCGTCGCCCGCGGTCAGCGCCGCGAAGAACTCATCCCAGCCAAGGGACACGGTGCCGACGCGCAGCACCGCCAATGCGACGACCGGCAGCAGCAGGCCGAGGCACAGAAGGAAAACACGCTTGTGGCGAGGGGCCGCGATCAATTGGTTTGATGGAGCGGGCTACTCGCGCAAAAGACGCGCGGCGCCAATCAGGAGAGCAGCAGCGTCAGCGCAGCGCGCCCTGCTCGAAGTCCACCTCGACGGTCACGTCGCTCTGCAACCGCGCCTGGCAGGCCAGAATCATGCCACGATCGAGCATCTCCTTGTCGAGCACGTAGGAAAAGTCGTTCAAAGGCTTGACCTTGCCCTCCTTCAGCAGGCAGCGGCAGCTGCCGCAGCTGCCGACGCGACAGTCGTGCGGCCACTTGAGGCCGGCGTTCAGCGCCGCCTGCAACAGGTTGATGCCGCCAGTAACGTCGAAGGTCTCGCCAGTGTTGGCGACGGTCGCCTTGAAGTCCTGGGGTTTTTTCTTGAATAGTCCGAACATTGCCCCGCGCTAACGCCAGCACCCATCGTAGCCGCGTTACCGGGCGCTGTCAACGCATTGTACGGGGCCACCACGTCCTGGACAAACGTTCCGTTATTTCGCAATGGCTGAGTAGCGCGCTCCGACGAACCGCGCAAGCCGCCATCCCAGCAACGCCGCCAGGATCACGAGATAGACCCAGGCCTTCAGAAAATCGGCGCGCACCAGCCACCAGTAGTGCAACAGGCCGACTGCGGCGATCACGTAGACCAGGCGGTGCAGCACGTTCCAGCGGTGTTGCAACCAGCGCACCGCGCGGTCGTTCGAGGTCGCGGCCAGCGGGATCAGCAACGTGAACGCGGTGAAGCCGGCGAGGATGAACGGACGCTTGGCGACGTCCTCGACGATGGACGGCCAATCGAAAAACTGGTCGAACCACACGTAGGTGGTGAAATGACACAGCGCGTAGAAAAAAACGTAGAGACCGACCGCGCGGCGGTAGCGCAGCAGGCGCGGCGCGCGCAGCAGGCGGACCGCGGGACGAAACGACAGCGTGATCAGCAGCAGGCGCAGCGTCCAGTCGCCGCTGAAGCGCGTGATGTACTCGATGGGGTTGGCGCCGAGGCCGGCGTGCAGCCCCTGCCACGCAAGCCACGCCAGCGGCGTCAGGCAGGCGGCGTGAACGAAAACCCGCGTTGTCAGGGCGCCCCGCCGGTCGTTCGCCGAGGGCAGCGCGCCGGGAACCGTGGCCTTGCTCAAATCAATAGTATTTTTTCAAATCCATGCCCGCGTAGAGGTGGGCGACCTCGTCGGCGTAGCCGTTGAACATCAGCGTATCGCGCTTGAAAAACTCGCCGATGCGCCGTTCGCGCTTCTGCGACCAGCGCGGGTGGCTGACGCCGGGATTGACGTTCGAGTAAAAGCCGTATTCACGCGGCGCCGACCGTCCCCACGCCGTCGGCGGCTCGGTGCGCGTCAGCTCGATAGAGACGATGGACTTGATGCTCTTGAAGCCGTACTTCCACGGCACGACCAAGCGCAGCGGCGCGCCGTTCTGGTTCGGCAGCACCTTGCCGTAGAGGCCGACCGCAAAAATCGCCAGCGGGTTCATCGCCTCGTCCAGCCGCAAACCCTCGGTGTACGGCCAGTCCAGCACGCGGCGCGCTTGCCCCGGCAGATTCTCGGGATCGAGCACCGACGTGAAGGCGACGTACTTCGCAGCGGAGTTCGGTTCGCAGCGCTGTAACACGCGGGCGACCTCGAAACCGACCCACGGAATCACCATGGACCACGCCTCGACGCAGCGCAGCCGGTATATCCTGTCCTCGAGCTGATACGGCTTGACGAAGTCCTCGACCGAATAGACGCCGGGCTTGTTGCATTCGCCCGACACGCGGATGCTCCACGGCTCGGTGATCAACGCGTCGGCGTTTCGGTGCGGGTCGTCCTTGCCGCTGCCAAGCTCGTAGAAGTTGTTGTACGTCGTAACGTTCTCGTACGACGTGAGCTTCTCGTCGGTGTTGTAGCGGCTGTCGGGAAGATCGCCGAAGTCGGGCCCCAAGGCCGCCGCGGCCAGCCCCGGCAACAACCCGGCCGCCAACGCGCCGCCGCCCGCCTTGATGAACTCGCGGCGCCTCAGGTACAACGCGTGCGGCGTGATTTCCGACGGCTTCGGCCGCACACGGTTGCGGATTTGTATCAACATACGACCACCTCTGGCTATGGCGAAGGTTGTATCGAAGGATTATACATAGTATCTCAGTCGGGAACGCCGTGGGGGCGTTCCCTTACTGGTGTACAAGGGCGGAACGGCCCTCATGGAAGCCGCCCACCCTCTCCTAGGAGGAGAGGGTTACATTATGGGCCTGCGGACAACTTCTCCCAGAGGGAGAGGGAGCACAATAGGGGGGGTTTATCGTTACGTCGCAAGCCAACGCCGCGCGTTCTCGAACAACCGCGACCACGGGCCGGCCTCGCCCCACTCGGGCGGATGCCAGGAATGCTGGCGGCTAAGAAACACCCGTTCGGGATGAGGCATCATGATTGTGACGCGACCGTCTTCGCTGCAAAAGCCGGTATAGCCGTGGCTGCTCGCGTTCGGATTTTCCGGATAGCGTTCGGTGGCGCGACCGTCGCCGTCCACGTATTGCAGGCAGGCGTACGGTTTGGCCCGTTGCAGTGCGTCCTCGCCTGCAAACGCGGCGCGCCCCTCGCCGTGCGCGACGACGACCGGCAATACCGAACCTTCCATGCCGTCCAGCAGGATCGAAGCCGACGGCAGCACCCGCACCATGACCAGGCGCGCCTCGAATTGTTCGGAAGCGTTGCCCTCGAAGCGCGGCCAATGCGCGGCCCCCGGAATCATCCCGGCTATGCGCGACAACGTCTGGCAACCGTTGCACACACCCAGCGTGAACGTGTTCTCGCGCGCGAGAAAGGCGGCGAACACGTCGCGCACGCGCCGATGCAGCAGGATGGACTGCGCCCAACCGGCGCCGGCGCCCAATACGTCGCCGTACGAAAAACCGCCGGCGGCGGCAAGCCCGTGGAAGGTTCGCAAATCCTCGCGCCCCTCGATCAGGTCGCTCATGTGCACGTCGCAGGCGTCGAAGCCGGCGCGCAGGAAAGCCGCCGCCATCTCGACGTGGCCGTTGACGCCCTGTTCACGCAGAATCGCCACTTTCGGCGGCTTGCCGGCATGCGCGTGCGCCGGCGGTGCGGTGGCGCCGGCGAGGTCGAAGGTCAGCGACGCGCCCAGCCCGGGATCGTTCTGATCGCAGACCTTGTCGCGCTCCTGGGCCGCGCACAGGGGATGGTCGCGCAACGCCTGGATGCGATAACTGGTCTCCCACCACCACCGCTTGAGGCGCATCACCGGCCACGACTGAGACCACCCGCGCCCGTCAATGACAAACTGTTGCTCGAGCGTGCAGCAGCCGAGGTCGCGGCAGCCGCCGTCCAACCCATGGCGGCGCGCGAGCGCAGGCAGCGCCGGCGTCGCCGCAGGCGGCGTCTGAACAACGACCCCCGGCTCTTCCGAGAACAAAAACGCCGGCAGTTCCTCATGCGCGCCTTCGTATGCGCAACGCACGCCGCAACGTCCGGCGAAGGCCATCTCGGCCAGGCACGCGAACAGGCCGCCGTCGCTGCGGTCGTGGTACGCTAGCAACCACCCGCGCGCGCGCAACTCGCGCAACAAACCGAACAGGCCGATGATTTTTTGAGGGTCGTCGAGATCCGGAGGCGCGCCTCCGGCGCGCCCGTACGCCTGCATCAGACACGACCCGCCGAGGCGATTCTTGCCGCCGGACAAATCGAGCAGCCACAGCCTTGCGCCGGGCGTTTGCGCGTCGGGTTGCGGCGTCAGCGCGTTGCGCACGTCGGCGACCGCGGCGAAAGCCGAGACCACCAGGGACAACGGCGAGACGACGCGCTCCTCGCGGCCATCGTCGCGCCACGCCATCTGCATGGACAGCGAGTCCTTGCCGACCGGTATCGCAATGCCCAACGCCGGGCACAATTCCTCGGCCACCGCGCGCACGGTCTCGAACAACGCCGTCGCCTGCGCGTCATCGCCGGCGGCGGCCATCCAGTTGGCCGACAGCCGGACGTCGCCCGGCGCACCCACGCCGGCGGACAGGACGTTCAGCAGCGCCTCGGTCACGGCGAGACGCCCCGACGCGGGCGCGTCGGCGAGCGCGACCGGCGCGCGTTCGCCGAGCGCCATGGCGTAGCCGGCGTAGCCCGAATAATCCGCCAGCGTGACCGCGGCGTCGGCGACCGGCACCTGCCACGGGCCGACCATCTGGTCGCGCGCGACCAGGCCGGTGACGCTGCGGTCGCCTATCGTTATCAAAAACGACTTGGACGCGACCGCCGGCATCTTCAACACGCGCTCGACGGCGTCGTCCAATCGAACGTCATCCGTCGTCGCGGCGCGCGCGTCCGTCGCGACGACGGACGGCGTCGCCACCGAGCGCGACGAACGCGGCGCATCGCCGAACAACACCGACATCGGCATGCACACCGCGTCGCGCCCGAGCAGGCGATCCGTAACGACGAGCCGACGCGCCGCGGTGGCGCGCCCGAGGAGCGCGACCGGGCAGCGCTCGCGCCGACAAAACCCGATGAACTCGTCGAGCTTGTCGGCGGCGACCGCGGCGACGTAGCGTTCCTGCGCCTCGTTGCACCAGATCTCCATCGGCGACAGGCCGGCGTCGGCGCACGGCACTTCGCGCAACTCGAAGCACCCGCCCAGGCCGGCGCCGTGAACCAACTCCGGCAGCGCGTTGGCAAGACCGCCAGCGCCGACGTCGTGGATTGCCAGAATCGGATTGTCGTCGCCAAGCGCCGCACACCGCTCGATGACCTCCTGGCAGCGCCGCTGTATCTCGGCGTTGTCGCGCTGCACCGACGCGAAGTCGAGTTCCTCGGCGCGCGCGCCGCCGCCGACCGACGAGGCCGAACCGCCGCCCAGGCCGATCAACATCGCCGGTCCGCCGAACGTGACCAACGGCGTGCCGTCGGCAAACACCCGCTTGGCGACGTGGCTCCCGCGCAGGCTGCCGAGACCGCCCGCGACCATGATCGGTTTGTGGTACCCCCACGACCGCCCGCGTTCCTCGCGTTCGAAAGTCCTGAAATAACCGCACAGGTTCGGGCGCCCAAACTCGTTGTTGAAACGCGCGCCGCCGACCGGCCCCTCGATCATGATTTGCAAAGGCGAGGCGATCCGCGACGGACGTCTTTCGGCGCCCTCCCACGGCTGCGTGAAACCGGGGATGCGTAGATTCGACGTGCTGAAACCGCTAAGCCCGGCCGCGGGACGCCCGCCGCGGCCGGTCGCGGCCTCGTCGCGGATCTCGCCGCCGGCGCCGGTCGCGGCCCCGGCAGACGGCGAGATCGCGGTCGGATGGTTGTGCGTCTCGACCTTGATCAGGAAAGGCTGCCGCTCTTCCGAGCAACGGTAACTTCGCGTGTCCGCGTCCACGATCAGGCGCCGCGCGCGCGCGCCGGCGACGACCGCGGCGTTGTCCGCGTACGCCGACAGCACGCCGCGCGGCGAGCAGGCGTGCGTGTGCCGGATCATCTCGAACGGCGTGCGCGGGCAGCGGCGCCCGTCGAGCGTCCACTCGGCGTTGAACAGCTTGTGGCGGCAGTGCTCGGAATTGGCCTGCGCAAACGTCATCAGTTCGGCGTCGGTCGGCGCGCGCCGCTGCTGCGCGTAATGCCCGAGCAGGTATTCGATCTCGTCGTCCGACAACGCGAGTCCCCAGTCGCGGTTGACCGCTTGCAGTTTGGCGCGCGCGTCGCCATCCAGTTCGATCTCGCGCAACGGTCTTGCGTCGCCGGCGACAAACAACCGGTGCGCGGGCGGCGGCGAGCAGCACGTCTGCTCGGTCATGCGGTCGTGCAGCAGGCGCGCGCACGCGGTGCGCTCGGCCGCGGACGGTTCGCGGCGCGTCCCGATCCGGTAGCAAAAGCCGCGCTCGACGCGGCGCACGCGCTTAAGGCCGCACACGTGGAATATATCGGTGGCTTTGCTCGACCACGGCGACACCGTGCCGGTTCTCGGAATCACGTAGACCAAGGCGCCCGGCGCGGGCGCATCAACGGGAGCGTCGCCACCGGCGGCAGGCCCGAGCAGCGACGACAAGCGTGCGCGCTCGTCATCGCCGAGAGCACCGCGCACGTCGACAAAATAGACCGCGGCGATCTGCAAGTCGCACAACGAGGGACAGACGGCGTGCAGGCGCTCGCGCAACTGCCGGCGCCGGAAATCGGACAAAGGCGCGGGGCCGTAAAGGGTCTGCATGTCGTCCATCGGGGCGCGGGCGGGGCCGTCGGCAAGGCCGCCGCCCCCCCATTATAGACACCCATAGACACCCATGGACGCCCGGTGCGCCCGCGCCGGAGGTTGCGCCGGCGTGCTATACTTCCATCCTCTGGGGGCGACTTGGCTTCGACGCGTATTGCGAAACCAGAGGCGCATGCCGAGCGTGCAGCGAAACTCGTTAAACTTGCTGCAAAACAATAGTTGCCAACGAAGACAACTACGCACTAGCGGCCTAAACAACCGGCTATGCCTTCCGCCCGGCGGTGCTTGTGGCGCCGGAGCGGGAGACGAATCACAAGCTCGCCAGGAGACTCGTTCGCGGCCGCCTGGTTAAAACTTCAACGCGAACAACCCGGTCGGGTTTTTTGTTCGTCAAAAACGACCGCGGTATAGAGACGAACTAAGCATGTAGTGCCGAAGGCGGAGAATAGGCGGACGCGGGTTCGATTCCCGCCGCCTCCACCAGATTTCCCTCGTCTTTGCCCCTCTCTCGACGGAGAGGGGCGCCATCCGGCGCCGCGATCTACGGCGTTGCGAAGTTCGGTCGGGCCATCGGCCCGGCGGGGTCGAAAAACCCCTTCACCGAAGCTATGCGTCCATCGCTCGCCATGATGAAATCACAGCCGGGAAGCGCGACCTCTGGGCGCTCGGCGCGTTGCCCGTCGGCCCGCTCCTCACATCATGGACTGGAGATAGTTTTCTATGCCGACCCGTGAGATGCGGTCGAACTGCGTCTCCAGCCAGTCTATGTGCTCCTCTTCGCCGTCGAGAATGCTCTCGAACAGCTCGCGCGAGACGTAGTCGCCGCATTGCTCGCAGTGCGCTATCGCGGCCTTCAAGTCGGGCACCGCCGCGCGCTCCAGATCGAGGTCGCACTGGAGCATCTCGCGCGGCTGCTGACCGATCAGCAGTTTGCCGATGTCCTGCATGTTGGGTAGGCCCTCCAGAAACAGGATGCGCTCGATCAGCGCGTCGGCGTGCTTCATCTCGTCAACGGATTCGTTGTACTCGTGTTCGTTCAGTTTGTGCAATCCCCAGTTTTTGTACATCCGCGCGTGCAGAAAGTACTGGTTGATCGCGGTCAACTCGTTGCGCAGCACCTTGTTCAAGTGCTCTATCACCTTGCCGTCACCTTTCATCGAACGTCACCTCCGTGGGTCGTAGCCCGGTTTGTCCGGTCGAGTATAACCGGGAAAACGTCGCCGAACGCCGCCTGCAAACGCGAATAAATCGCACGCTGATAGTTATTCGTAATTTGCTCATAACCCGCCGTTCGGACTCGCGTGGCGGGACTCGTATGGCGGCGCATCCGACGTCTCCCCACAAAAGTAGCGGCGCGCGTATTCAAGACACTTTCCGCACTGATCGCCGAGGCCGAGCACCGCGCACAGGTCGTCGGGGCTGTTCGCGCCGGCGGCGATGGCGCGGCGAACCTGCTCCTCGGTAATGGCGTTGCAAACGCAGACGTACATCGCATCACCAGCGGAAGACGCGCTCGGCAAACAAACCGAGGCGCTCCCGGCGGCGGCCGTCCATCCGGCACGGCACCAGATAGAGCACGCCTTTTTCAACGCAGTACAGCGCGTTCTGGCGGTAGCGCCCGGCGAGCGTCTGCGCCAGGCGCCGCGTGATGGAAGCCGCGAAACTGTTCTCGCAATGGCCGCCGTCGGGCGCGCATCCTTGCAGGCGCGACGGCTTGCACCAAAGAAGAAGTTCTCGAAAAAGCGCGCGTTCGGCGCGACGGTTGACAAGCGCGTCGCTGATTTCGCCACGCGGGTTGTCGGCGGTCAGAATGGAGAAAGTGCCACCCGGGTCGAGCGGCTCCTGCAAGCGGAAAACTACCCTTCGGTAAGCCTCCCACAATAGGGGCGGCGGGAGCGCGACGCGCCCCCGCCTTGCCCCGGAACGGACTGAGGATTTACTGAATGACTTCAGCTTCGGTCAGTTTGGTCTCCGCGTCGTCGGCGATACCGCTGTACAGCGAGTAGGCGCCAAAACGCATCTGGTGCGGAAGCCCGAGCTTCTCTTCAAGAAAGTCAATCTCGAACTGAAGCGAGGCCTGCTTGCCGTCCCAGTGATAGAGCTTCACGTACTGAAGGTCATGCTGGCCTTCCTGGCGGTCCCAATTCGCCAGCAACGACGACGAGTAATACAAACGCTTACCGTCCCAGCTCTGCGAGATCATGTTGACCTGCTCGCCAATTT
This sequence comes from Candidatus Oxydemutator sp., assembly GCA_965203445.1. GTDB lineage: Bacteria > Pseudomonadota > Gammaproteobacteria > Poriferisulfidales > Oxydemutatoraceae > Oxydemutator. The sequence continues at coordinate 1,356,168 of OZ241883.1, read as the reverse complement.
TGTGCTCGTACACCTGCTTGGCGTTGAACGGGTCGCTGATGTCGAAGTAGCGGGATTTGCCGTCGAACCACGTCTGTATCCACATGCCCTTGTCGTCGGCGGTGATCGAGATGTCCACCGGCAACGGGATGTCCGGCTCGCCCTCGCCTCTGGCGATGTCGGCGCTCTTCTTGGCGTGCCACTCACCGTGCTCATCCTCGTAGATGACCCACAACTCGGAAGTCAGCGCCGTGGTCGTGAAGCAGTAGTCGTGCTGCGAGCCCCACGCGCAACGAATCTCGAGCGGCGCGCCCGGCACGTCAAACACTTTCTTCGGCTTGCGCGTGTGCAGATCCCACAGCACCATGGTGTTGCCGAAACGCTTCATCGCCTCGGCGTCCTGCATCATCTGCCCCAGCGGCATCATGTAATTCGACCAGCCGGTGAACGACGACGTCAGCATGACGTTGCGGCGCGGCAGCACGCGCACGTCGTAGCCGTAACCGTCGGCCAGCTTGCCGCTCTTGACGGCGCCACGCAGGTTGTCGTCGGTCGGCATCCAGTGCGCCGCGACGAACTCGCCCTCATTGGTGTATTCGGCCAGACCCGTGCGACCACCGTTGTCCTTGTTGTTCGACAAGGCCGAGATCATGATACGGCCGGGCAGCGCGTAGAACGTGTGCGGGCCGGTCATGCCGCCGGTCTTGGCGGGAAAGTCGGTGACGACCTTGTGCAGCCGCGGCTGGCGCGGAGTGCTGTGAACGTCGAAGATAAAGATTTTGTTGGTGTCGAGGCCACCGGCCCACAAATAACGGCGGTCGTCGGTCAAGCCCGAGTGGTGCGCTTCGTTGCGCCCGCCGACCGACAGTGTATGAACTATTTTGCCGTAGGTGCCGGAACCAGGTTTGACGTCTATCGTCACCAGTTTGTCCTGCTCGTCGCCCAGCCCTTCCATGCCGAGCGTCCAAACATAGACGTAATCCTCCTGACCGACAATCTTGGCCATGTAGGGAGACATACAGGTCTCATCGGCGTGCGCCGTGGACGCCATACCCACTACCATGGACAAGGCTACCGTCAGGACGGAGCGCGAAAATATTGCCATCGTTGGAACCTCCTCTTTCATTTTGATCTTTGGAATTGGCAACGCCGGTGCGCCCGCGGGCCTGCCGGCATATGTGATTCAGTATAACACGAAGACCGCAATAGCCGAAAACGGGCCTGGGGCACGGGCATACACGGCGATCGCATATATTTCGGGAAATCGTGTCCGAAGACCGCGTTTTGAGGATAAAACAATTATATAACAATAGTTTATCGGATATTGACGGCAGCCACAAAACAGTCGGACGTAACGCAGCGGATTTTGCTACACAATTCCCTTTGTTTTCGGGGTCGGTAACGCCGCCTGCCCGCGCCATCGGAAAACGCTACTTTGGTAAAGCCACCATAACGTCGGCAAAGGCGATCAAGTCGTCGGCATGCCGCCTTATCACTTCCTCTACCCGCCGATAATCAAGGTCCTGATACCGATGGGTAATGACGTTTCTGAATCCCACCATGCCGATCAACTGCTTTTCCATAGCGGCGTCTATGAGGCCCGCCTTGCGCAGCATGACAAAACTCTCGGCGCTGGTGGACGGCAGCCCCAGTTTCTTCAGCCGAACCACGTGATTGGCCATATCAATGCACTGTTCGCAGGCGCGCTGTAGATTCATGACGACCGCGTCCTGCTTGTAAAAATCATTGGCGAAGGGATTTTCCGACGGCGTCGCGTAATACGCCCGCGCCTGCCGTATGCACCGCTCGAGGCCGGCCTTCTTCTGCAACAACACGTCAGACGTCATAAAACCTTCCGCCGCTCAGACCGCTTTCGACGATTTCCCGGCGCTCGTCGTTGAACTTCTGGTACATGGACAACGTCAGCATTTCAAACTCGGCGGCGGCGTTTTCGTCGGCGCAATATATGCGCCGGTCGGCGGCGACCACTTCCTTGCGCAAAATCACCGGGGCGGTAAGCACGTTGACCAGATCGGCGTGCTCCACCTTTGCAGCCAGCGCCACTTCGGCCGCAAGACCATGCCACGCCGAAGGCTCGACCGCGCGCGCCGTCGCGGGCGGCAACAACACGCCGACGTCCAGATCACTGTCGGGCCGCTGATCCGCCGTCCCCCAGGTGCCGCACAGATAAACGGCCTGAACGTCCGGATACGCCGCAAGGACGGGGCGAACGATGGCGGGGAATTTGGGGGTGGGAGACGGCACAGTGGCGCAGAATATCAAATAGCGGAACTTATGGGCATTTATTCCGGCTAAGCAGATGTGCGTGTTCGTCATGTTCCCGCGCTTTATAGATTTTCCCGCCTCTAATGATTTTTCTGTTTTTGAAATCCTTGCACAATGCGACATCCTCTGAAGTCAACAATCGGGTGCGGGAGACTCGAGCTAATGCAATGATATACGGATCATTCGAGCGCAGGTTTAATCCTGCTACTACTTCCTTTTCTCTTTCCACTGCCTTTTTGGAAATCAGTTTGGCTACCCCCATTTCCTTATATAGTTCAAGCTTCTTCTTCATTCTTCCATGGGCATTCAATTCTTGCCCGAGATCTCCCGCCAAAGAATAGACAATTTTGCCCTTTCTTTTTTTGTTTTCTATCCATTCTCTCAGTGGTTTCATATACTCTTTGCCAAACTCACCGTACAGGTTGGTATCTATGATGATGCACATGAATCAATCCTCATCAAACCCGAGAAATCTGTTTGACTCCTCAAGGAAAAACTGTCGGTAGCCACTCGGGGCGTTCAACAAATTTCCCTGCTCGTCAAACTTTATATTGTGCACCTGAACATCTCTGCGACGTGGTTCCAAGTAAATCAGCGAAACATCCTCATGCGATATTCTTCCTTTCCGGATATCAACACTTGCGCGGTCAATCATGTAGTCGCTGTGTGTTTCGATAACAAAATTCTGTTTCCTTTGTCGAGCAATCTCGATCAACAGAGAAGACAATTCTGCCTGGGCCTTGGGATGCAAATGTACTTCCGGCTGCTGCATTAAAAAAGTTGTCCTCAGTTGCGGCATTAAAAAAGTTTCCTCTGTTGCTACGGCGTCAAAGATACGCACTAAAATAGGAAGGATTTGATTGACGCCGTAGCCTACGTCCATAAGGTTGATTTTCGGACCTCTCACATTAACTTGCAACTGAAACGGATCGCTCGTAGACCCTCCAAGTTTTCTGACGTTGACATCCTTGAACAAACCCGAAGATTTTCCGAACTTGGCCAATCTGTCTTTCAATTTGTCCCATTGCTCCCATTGCTCCCATTGCTCCTCACTCACCCTGACCATATTCATCAACATCATGGGTATATCGCTGCCTTCAGGACTGCTATCTTCTCTCAGTGGGTTGTACGTGCGTTGTGGCCTGGACCGAATCGGTGCAAAACTGTACACATTAGGAAAATTTCTTGGAGAGAAGAATTCAGAGAAGAATTCTTTGTGCATTTCCGAAAATCGTTTCAGTTCAGACGCTTCTGGCCCTTTGTCGAAAAACAGTGTAAACGACCATAGATTAAAACTTCCCAGGTTCAAGAAAGGCAACGCAATAACAAATTGCTTTTTCCCGTCCGGTTTCTCTCGTATTTCAACTTGCGGAGGACTTTCACTTTGGCTCTCCTGTTGGCTGCTTCGCTTAACAAGTATTTTGTTGCCATCAACAAAAAGCATACTCAGCTTCTGAGCAACGGGCTCAGAACCTGCCTCTCTCTCCGTTATAGTCAAACAAAACTGAACTGCCTTCGAGTGCTGCGTCTCAAGCTCAATGCCTAATCGAAAACGTTTCTTTTTAGGCCTTGAGATTCTGACAATATCGGCGAAAGCACCCAAATTGTATGGCTTCGCATTGAAGTCCAAGCCAGAGCTTGAAGATCTAAGAAAATCATACAACGTTTGCAAACAGGCAAGGGCGGTAGATTTTCCGGTACTGTTTTCACCCACCAAAAAAGTAATGGGGCGTATCTCGAATTCCTGCCTGCCCGCAAAACAACGGACATCCTCAATGATCAATTTTCTGATATTCATAGTGTGACTTCCTCGCCTGTCATGACCTTTGCCCTTCCCTCTGAATCAGAGGCATGGCCGTCGAGAGAAACCCCATTGTATCAAGCGGTGGCCGTCTGCCCCAGCGCGTGTTTGATGACTTGTTTCAGGCAGTTTTCCTCGTTCAGGAAATACACGCCGTCTTGTTTCCAATCGCTTGCGGGGCGTTCGCCGCCGTCTATTTCGGAGACGGGTGTTACGGATAGCACGTAGGCGCACAGGCGCAGGGTCGGGTCGTCCTTGCGCACCTGCCTTTCGGTTTCTTTGATCGCTTTATGCAGCCGCACTTTCTGGCGCTCCCTTCTCCCGTACCGGCCCAGCCCCTTCGGGTCGAGAAACAAAACGTGCTGGAAGTCGCCGTCCCTCAGCCAGACGATGAAGTCCGGGTAATATCCGTAGTCGTCGAAAAACGACACGCCGCGGCCGCGTGTCAGATTGCGAATCAGGAACAGTTCCCGGCCTTGCAGGCAGTCGTCGCCGGCGTCGGCAAGCTCCGCCAGCTCCTCGACGACTTTCCTCTCGTTCTCATCCAGCGGGATCGGTTGCACCGTGACCACGCGCTCTTTTTTGGCGTAGAGCAGCGGTTGGTAGGCGTGGCGGCTTTGCTCCCGAACGACGCCGATTTTCAGGCCGTCGTACCAAGACCGCAAGTAATCCGGCCGCTCTTCCCGTATACAGTTCGCCAGTTTGCGGGCCTCGTCCGCCAGCTTTTGTTCGGTCGTATCCACGAGCAATTCATAGTTCACAACGTTCGGATCGTTTTTCTCCAGCGGTATGACCTCGATCTTTTTGTGCTCCCACTGGCGACGCCGCTTGCGCCAGAATTGGTCGGCGTATTCCGTGATCAGGTCGAGGGCCACGTCTTCCAGCCGGCGCACTTGGGCAAATCCCTTGGGTTCGCGTCGCTCCGGTGGCAGAGAGAGTTCATACCAGTCATCGCAGGCCAACAGTTTCTCCACCGTCGCACGCTCGATGATCAGATTGCACCAGTTTCTCTGCCGCTTGCGCCGCAGCAGCCCGTTGTACACGCGCGTCGTATCGAAAAAGGCGGCATAGGGTTTCAGGCTGGACGTGGTCTCGTCTCTCCCTCCGCCGGTCGCAGTATCGTTCGACGCAACCGATTGCAGCCGCGAGTGCAAGTCGAGTGTCACGATAGGAAGGCGGGCGCCGGTCGGTTCCGGCAATACCGGGCGCTCGGCACAAAGATCGTATCGGCTGTCTTCCTTCAGCCGGATCAGTTTCAGATTCTTCTCCTTCGCAAAGTTCCACGTTACCGGCAACGGGAACGTCTCCCGTTCGGTCTGCATTCCTTCCGCCTGTAGCAGATTGCGGAAGGTCTGCATGTAATTGGCGCGCAGGCCGAAGATGTACAGCCTCTCCAATTCGGCCAGTTCGGTGCCGTCCGCGGGCGGTTCGGCACCGCTTTCCCGGTGCCGCTTCAGGCTCATGTTCCAGCCTTTCAGGCGCACGCCGCGCCCGAACATCTGGATGATTTCCGGCCCTTCGCCGACGCCCACGTGCATCAGCCCCATCGTGCTCACGCGCCAGGAATTCCAGCCGGCGATGAAGCGGCGCGCGCCGATGACGACGTTCACCGTCGAGTCCGGGCGATCAACGTCGGCGAAGAGACGCGCCGCAAAGCCCATCTCGCGCTCGACCTTCCAATCCGGGTTCGGCGTCTCGGCGAGTAGTTTGTAGAGCGCCGCCGAATCGCCGACGTTGACCACGCCGAAAGGGGCGTTGTCGGCGGTGCGCAGATGCAGTTCGCCTTCGCCGGCGGTCAGATAAACGACGTGCAGCTTCCCGCCCCCGTGAAACAGGGTCGCGCACAGATCGGCGTAGAGATCCTCGCCGGCGCGCGGCAGGTGGGGAAAGCGGTCGGCGAAGTAATCGTTGCCGGCCTCGTCGCGCAACCCCGATTTGCCGGCCAGCAGGCGCGCGATCATCGCCCGCACCTCATCGCCGTGTGCCAACACCCAGCCGAGAAAATGCAGGATGAGCACGACGTCGGAACGGGTTTCCTGATCGGCCCTGCTCGAACCCTTGACCGTCTTGCCGAGAAACACCCACAGCGGCTTCGCTACGTTGAACGCCTGCCATCCCGCTCCTTTGGCGCGCCAGATGCGGCATTGCGAATAGAAAGTCAGCAGGCAGCCGAGCAGATACATCTTGCTGTTGTCGTCCTGGAAGCCGTCCGGCAGATTCAGGATGGCGTAGTCCTTGCCGTAGCCGTCCTCGTGAAAGCGGCGGTAGGAATAATCGAACAACAGGCACTTGCCGTAGGCGTCTAGCAGATCGGCGTTGCCCGGCTTGCTCGTTATCTGGTTGAACGTGGCCGAATACTCGAACGCAAAGCCGCCGCGCGACAGCTCCTTGCGATGCTCGCGCCAGACTTTCCCCGACGCGCCCAGATGCCCCTCGTCCACCAGCACCAGGTTGTCGTCGCCGAAGTCGGCCACGGCGACGCGCTTGACGCCCTTCTTTTCGGCCAGCTTGTTCAGGTCTATGATCTCGACCGGCGCGAACAATTCCGAACCGGCATCGCCGGAAAACAACCGCGCCGGCAGGCGGCTTTCGCCCAGCTCGCGCTCGTGCTGCACCGACATCTGCTCGTTCGGCGTCACCAGCACGATGTTGTTCAGGCGCCCGCCGGCGTCCCTCAGATAATGCCGGTATTGCAGAATGTGCGCGTGCATCAACAGCGTCTTGCCCGACCCGGTCGCGCTCTGAAACGCGAGGGTGCGCAGATCGTCCGCCTCGTAGTCCGGCAGGGGCGCGGTCGCGGGGTGCTTGCTCTTCGCGTCGTTCAGGTCGGCGCGCAACGCTTCGGGATCGTCGAAATAACGGCGCAGATAATGTTCGGTGAACAGCAGGGCGAGATACTGGTGCGGTTTCCAGGTGCGCCCATGATCGGCGGTGATACGCAGACGACGGCTATGGGCGGCGATGTTGGCGTCGTAGCGGGCGAGTTGGTCGGGGGTGATTGCGGCGCGGTCGGGGAGATACAGGGCTTCGGCATATGCGCCGTCGCCGCCGGAAGCAGGGTCGGGCGCGGCGTCGCCCAATCGTTCGAGCATGACATCCAGGCCCTCGTAACCGAACTCGCGGCAGATGAAGCGGTGCAGCGCGAGACGGTTTTGGAGGGACGGGTTCCTCGTTGAGCGGCGTTGGGGCATCGGAAAACTTTTCAAAAACTAACGACGACGTAAAATTCCTGGAAGCAACAACTGTTTCGGAAACGCGATTCGATCCGTGGATCTAATGCGTTTCAGGGTGCGCGCACGTACTTTGCCATCAGGATTTAGAATGTTCAATTCTTTCCCTCGAAAAAGTTCGAGCAAAATTGAATCATAATCAGAAAAACGAGCAGCTGTTTGATTGGCAAACATATATCGCATCGCATCTATGGTGACAGGTTCTTCGGACGCCAAGCTGAATAATTTTTCAGGCAGTGTATCAAGCAGCCCCTTCTTCATCGCCCGCTTGTCATGTTCCCTAAAATCAAACAGCGGCAAAGTTTCTCCTCCTGGTGCCAAGTCATCCCATCCCAGCATCTCGAAATCGCCAGAACCATAATGCTTGAATGTGTTCGATAGATTCCAATGACACTGCATCATCACGTCACGCGCCGTGGGATGTCTTGACAAATGCAAAAACCACAACGCACGACGCGATGACCTAGGTTGAATAAAAAAGGGTGTGTCGAAGTTCGCGCCCGTCACAAATCGGATATGCTCGCGGAGTGTTCTTTGAGCAAGTGCTAATCCACCTGCACCGCCCTTGAGTTGTATTAAGTGGCGCACATCCTCCGATGTTAGCCCAAATGAGGAAACCGCCCGAACAAATTCAGGACTCTTATTAAGAAAGTTAAAAAGAATATCCGCCGCGAACGTCAGAATGACTTCCGCGGCGCGTAACTCACGAAGAATCCTGGCAACAAGCGATAATTCCACTTGAGAATATCCAGTCTGGTCAAGCAGAAAAATAGAACGACCAGCTCTCGGCTGACGGCGGCTGACCTCAGCAATGATGTTATCCACCACCTCTTCAAAACGACGATTAAGAATAACTATCTCTCCACCATTCGCTTGATAGCCGCGCTCTTGCAAAACCTTGCGCAGATGATCCGTGTGGGCGGTTTCCTTATCAACAAAGTAGTATTTGAAATCAAAGCGCATGGGTTTGGTGCGCCCTCGCACCAACCTTTCTTTCGCAACCGCGGATTCTTCCAGCATGATCAGCGGTGTTCCGGAAATTATGTCGTCACCGTCTTGAAAAGTGCCGCCCCCGGCAAAACCGTCGACAAAATCGAGTTTGAACTCATCACGAGCAAAGTTGCCGCCCAATCTATCAAAATAAGCGCGGAGATAGCTGCGCAATACCGTAAGCTTCGCCTTGCTATGCCCCTCGATAGGTGGTGGAAGTTGTTCAGGATGCCATCTGAAGTCCATCGCCCTTCCTCGTCTTGAGATACGCTGGCATTCCATTATGTTCAGTTCCTTCCAGAATGCGCCCACCTGCTTTCGGTGTCTGGCCTCCCCATTGCTTAAAGAAAAAAGGTACTTTTTCTCTCCTGCAACGATCACGAATTTCAAGAACCCACTCCAGCCGCATAGGTCGCGCCTTAGGGCCGCTTTCTCCACCGACGATAACCCAGCTGATTCCGGTAAGATCAATACTCCCCACGGACCCCAAAAGAGGTTCGATGGAGAGAAATCGTACCGCGACCGGCGCCTTTCGAAGGTGCTGAATCCTGGCGGTTGCCGTGTGATCTTCGACCGACACGCCACACCATATATGTTGCGGTGTCAGAGCGCGCCCGTATCGGCGCTGCAAATAATGGCGCATCAGTGAACTGCGTTTTGTCAGTATCTGAAAAATATGCCAGTCAGCCGCCTCCATAGTATCGAAAACCTGATCAATAAACTCGGCGGGTATTTTTTTGTGAAACAGGTCGCTCATCGAATTGACAAAAACCATGCGCGGCCGTTTCCATGACAACGGTTGAGTGAGCCTTTCCGGACGAAGCGTAAGATCAAATCCGTTTGCAAACGGATGTCCGGGCGTACCCCGAAACCGCTCGGCGAATCGCTCAGCGTAACAATTATCACAACCTCGCGTGATCTTGGTGCAACCCGTTACCGGATTCCAGGTTGCGTCCGTCCATTCGATAGCAGTTTTGTCGCTCATGCTACTTCGTCTGCTGATGCTTGCTGGCGAGATAGGCGGCAAAGGACGCGCAAGCACCGAACATGAACATGGCCTCGTCTATGTCGACATCCGGCGAGTCTTTATCGAGTAGGGCGTGTCGGATTCCCTGTTCATCGCTTGTGTAACCGTATAAGTTCGAGAAAGCCTCTTTGAGTGCCGGATGCTTCAACAAACCCTTTTTCTGCAAGGCATCCAATGCTTTCCCAAGTGTTTTCTCTTTTGGACAGATTATGCACGCGACGGACTCGACGGCATGGATACTATCCGCAATCGAGTCTGCGAATTGACCTGTGTTGATATGGGCCGACGCATCGCGCAAGTGTGTGCTGGCCCCTTCCATATCGTTTTTGTGAATCGTCTCGATGGCTGCTCTCGTAGCCTCGCCTTGTTCCCTGGTGACGCGTGGAATAAATTGAGATGGAGAGCATGACGTGTCCAACCAATAGGCAGCAGCATGTGCTTCAAAGAGACAAGCAATTTTGTCTGCGAACCTACTTTCTACAGATCTGTCATTTACAATAAGTTCGACGAGATCGAGGATACGATTAAATGTGTCTTGTAATATTGATTGCTTGAAAGAATCGAGGATATGCCTGAAAGCATCATATGGATGAAGGTCTCTGGCTATAATTTCGTCTTCACTTTTCTTTAGGAATTTTCCGAGAACACGCTCGATAAACCTTTTGCCTTCGCTTTTGAAACTATTATCATCCGAATCGGGGTCTGATGACAGTGACAAAAGGAACTCTCGCACCTCATTCCATATCTTTCGTCTCAGGTCACCTGATAGCTCTTCCAGTTTCATCGGTTCTGGCAGAGGTTCATACCCGTAGCGTTGCGAGAAAGTGAGGGATTCAGTAGATTGATCCCGATTATCATTCATTGTCAGATTCCTCAAACATCAGTTCCCGAAAAACCGATTCGATGGTTTCGGCGGTCCAGGTTTCTTTGGGTTGTTTCATGGCGTTCAGTGTGTGGTCGCCGTTGGTATATATGATATTCGGAGATTCGGTAAATTGCTTGCGGTTGCGGGCGAACCAAGTGTCCAAAGCGGAAGAATCCATCTCGTCAAGGTTGCGCCAGAGGATCAGGCATATGCGGCCTTCGGCGTCTATGCCGGTGATGGTGAGCACGCCGTCAATTTGTCGGCAGGATTCTACGCGCAGGCCGATCAGGTAGTTGAAAGTTTCGGGCAGATCCACCGGGATTTCACGGCGCACGCCGTCGCGCACAACGGAGAGGGTGTAGGCGAACGGATTGGTGAAGTCTCGGCCCAACAAGCAGGCGCTGCCGGATGTTTCTACGCCAAGCGCGTAGCGCAACTGGTAGTCCTCGGCCAACTGGTTGTTTTCCGCCAACAGATCGCCGGCAGGCGGCGTCCGTGTGAGGCTGTCCAAAGTGTCCTCATAGGATTCAAGGCGGATGGTTTTGAAAAACTGTGTTCCGCCTTTGCGCGAAACCGGTTTGCCGTTCTTCCAGTCCTGCGAATAAATGATCTTTTTGAGGCGTGGCGATAAAACCGTATCGAAATAGCCGGCCATCTCGACCAAAAGATATTTTCGTTGCCTCCCATCCTCGCGGTTCAGGCTGATAGCGGCATGGGCAGTGGTGCCGGAACCGGCGAAGTAGTCGAGTATGGTTCCCGCGCCCCCAAAGTTGCATATGTACTTGGCGAGTATCAGAGGCTTCATCGTCTCAAAGAATATACCCATAGAGGCTGATTCGATGTCCGAACTGCCGCCGAAGTCAAATACAGATGCCACATTCTCAAACATATTCTCCGCCAACAAATACTTTCTTCGAGGCTGTGTTGTCTCGTCCTCCCCGAATACAATCAGATCATTTTCTAATAGCTCCTTCATCTTCTTCGGGGTATTTCTCCAACCCCTCCTGGGGACGGGACAAGCCATGCCAGTATCAGGATGGATCAACGGTTCATAATATTCGGCTGGGGCCTTGTCTTTATTTGGCCATGCCATTGAAACCATCTGGAAAACCTGTCCTTTATCGTCCAAAAACTTATACGCCAACTCCCCTCCGGAAAAGCTTTGAACGTTCAACCAGTCAGAAAATTTCTTGCGCGCTCCGTCCAAAGTGTCCGATTTCCTGATACATCTTCTTGCCATATCCAATATCTTTTTTGCGTTCCTTTTCGGGCGGCGCAGATCATTTTCATCAGAAGACAATTCATCGGCATCTTTCACCGCCCACAATATGGATTCATGCTGGACTGCCAAACCTTTCGCGTCTCCCTTGGGGTTGCGCTTGTTCCATATCATCGCCCCCAGATAATTATCGGAACCAAAAATACCGCTCATCAATCTGTGCAGGTTTTCACTTTCGTTTTCATCAATATGAACGCAAAATTGTCCGTCGCAAGACATCAGGCGACGCGACAATGATATTTTTTCGGACATCGCTGAAATCCAACTCGAAGAGCGATAGCCATCCTTATATGCGAAATCCCCGTCGCCCGTATTGAAAGGAGGATCAATGTACACACACCGCACCTGCTCCCGATACCGCGCCTGCAACAGGTTCAGTGCCTGGAAGTTCTCGCCGTGTACCAGCAGGCCGTCCAGCTGCTCGTCCAGCGGGCCGGCGTCGGATAACGCCGCCAGCAACTTGTCCACGAAGCCACGCTCGAAATGTCGCGTGTCGAGCACCAGGTACGGGTTGGCCTTCAGAAAAGCAACGCTCGGCGGATTGTTCCAGGCCGCGCCGTCGCCTTCCGAATCGCCCGCTATCTCATCAACGGCGAACAACGCGACCCACTCCTCGCACTGCGCCGCGTTGGCGGCGATCTCCGAGTACAGTGCCTCCGGCACGCGGTCGAGGGTCGCGCACCAGTTCGTCTCCAGCACAAACTTCTTCTTCAGCCACAACTTCTTCTGAAAATCCTCCAGCTGGGCCAGAAAATCTATGATCTTGCAGCCGACGTGACGAACCGCGCGCACCCGCGCCAGCGCCCGATCCAGGCGCGCGGCGTCGCCTTGCTCCAGGTCGTCCAGGTTCAGCACCTCGGTGTTCAGATACAAGTCCAACTCGCGGCGCAGAAAACCGCCCAGGTCTTTGTGGATGAAATAATCGAAACTGTTCTTGGCCGTGTAGCGCTCGACGTGTTTGGCCAGCAGCGTGCGTTCATTGTCGGCCTCGGTCGGTGCCGGCGCGCTCAGCAGGGCTTGCCAGTCCGTCGCCGCGTCCGCGTTCAGGATGCGCTCGACCGCCTCCTCGTTGATACGGTTCTGTTGCCTGCTGCCGTTGCCCGGCCATATCTTCTTTTCGCCTTCCGTCAGCGGGCGATGCTCGAAGCGCACGACCAGATCGTCGTCGAGGACGGCGACGGCGCCCCCGCCTCTGGCGAGCACAAAGCGGCGCTGCTTGCCGGCGGCTTCCTTGACGTTGTCCTTCTCGTTGTCCGCCGCCGCAATCTCAAAGCGCACGCGCCGCAGCCCACCGCCCGCGCCGACCGTGAACACGTAGGAGGCGTAGTTCTCGGTCGTCTTGATGTAATACTGGTCGGCGTTGGCCCAGTGCAGTTTCACTTCCTCGCCGTCGTAGGGGATCAGATAGGACGAGCGCCCGCCGCCGGAATAGCGACGCTGCGACATGAAGTCGCCCTCGGTGTAATAACGGGCAAAGAAGTTGGCGAGATGGTTATAGACGTCGGCCTCGGCGTCCGCGTCTTTCCTCATCGCGGCCAGGCGCGTCCGCAATTTCTGGACACGAGGCGCATCTTCGGGTTTGAACTCCAGTTTTATGGCATCTTTCTCGGCGTCCCGAATCTCTTTCTCCAGATCGGCACGCTCGCTGTCGCCGGTGAGTTTCAGCCTGTCCTTTATCTGCGGCAGCAGATCCTTGTCGAGAAACGCCGCGACCTCGGCCGACTTCATGCCCATGATCCGATACAGGCCGAAGTCCAGATCGCCGCGCTCGAGCTGGAACATCTCGCGCAACAACGCTTTCAGGCGGTCGAGTTTTTCTCCGGAACCCGGGGCCGGTCGGGAATCGTTGGACATCGCGACGGAAATGGAGTTGGTCACGGGCAAATTATAATAGGAGATTGCGTATCTGGCTTGCCAGCGCCAGCCACTGAAGTTACAAGCTTATACGGAATGATCATAAAATTATTCTTTGGAGACCATTTGCCTCCGCTGGAGTAGTCATGTCATACCCCAAAATTCGATCTGTACAAACCATGAACGACCATACTCTCCTGGTTCGATTTGATAATGGCCAGGAAAGAAAGTATGACGTTGCCCCATTGCTGACACGGAAAATGTTCGCCCCTTTGAAAAATCCCGTTTTATTCCGCTCCGTCGAAGTGGAGCAAGGTGGATACGCGATAACGTGGAGCAACGACATAGACATCAGCGAATATGAACTATGGCACAATGGGCAGCGCATGCCTTAATTATGGAGAATAGATCGGGGCAACGGAAGAAGCTCTCACCCCGGCCCTCTCCCAGAGGGAGAGGGGGTAATGCATTTGACGGTTTTCAGCGAAATCTTGCCTTGCCGCCGATACATTGATAACATCAATGCTTCCTGACAGGTTCAATTCATCGAGATGGCGATAAAAATATTGTTATCCGTTGCGGCGACGCCGGCAACGGATACGGGCGCAGCGAATACCCCATCCCACCTTACAGCTCGCGCATTACGCGTCGTCTATTGACGAAATCGGCTTAATGGAAATAGAACCGTGAGCATGAAAAAGTTCGAGGTCGGCACCGAAATCAACCATCCCAAGCATGGCCCTTGCACGATAACTTTTGTCGGTGACGATTATATCGGCATTCAGTTAGCGAGTGGCGAGCAAGGGCTTGTGAAGAGGGAACGTCTGGTTTCCCAGCTTGAGGCTGGTGTTACGTCTGATGAACCGCCAACTTCTCAACCCACATGGCCGGATTGCACGTTTATATGCGAGTCGGAGGATCAACCACACTATCATGGTTCTCATTGGAGACCGTTTTATGAGGATCCCAATGACGTGATCAGGAACCTGGAAGAGATACTGTCTCAGGCATTCACGGTTCCAGCGTTTGGCGATACATATCCCGCGCCTCGCGAGACACCGGGGGATTGGATGGAAGGTGAGCATTTATACTGGCCGATACCTTATTGCGGCCTGGTGGTAACGATCCTGCGCAAAGAAGGCCAAAATCAGATAGCCAGCATGTACCCATATATCTGTACCGGCAGTGAGGCCAGCATGGAGATTCGGCGGGTATTCGTCTGGCGCAATGGAGTCGAAGCGCAAATCGAGGGGGCTTGGGGGCCTGCAATCGTTACGTTCTTCGACACCAATTTTCTGAATAACCGCGCTTGGTACAAAGCCGGTACATCATGCCAATTTCTCCTGGCCGGCATTGCCTACGGGGCCGAGCCCGCCGAACCCGCCGAATTATTGGTGAAGCAACATTCCGATAGTGTCCATTGGCAGCAGGCAATAGCCGATGAAAATCCACAGGTGCCGGCCCCCCGAAGTTCGAATACGTTTCAAATGGGAGGTGCGGCAATATTGTTGCCTCTGCCCGAAGAGGATCGGGATGACTACTATTTTCGGGGTACGATACGCGAGGTGGAACCGTTTTCAAATGATTGGCTTGGTCAATCAGGATGGCAAGTGCGCGTTACGGTCATGCGGTTCGATGATGAAGATGCCGACTTGGACGTATTTATTACCAGACGCGCGTGGTCTGGCAGCGAACCGCCGAGCGTCGCTCAAGATATAGAAGGCAGCCTCTGGTTGCAGGGCCGATTGTGGACTGCTCATGAATAGAAAACGATGTAAAAAGCAGCCCGTTTCAACTGCTCCGGATTGTCGCTGCCGATAATTTCCTCAGCCTGCATCACCACGTCAGGCGCTACGGCGGGTCGCCATAAGCGTCGCCGGCAAATAGGACATTTCTGCTTTGGCTTGACACACGACGGGATCCGTCACCGGCCAGGGAAATACGAGCCGTGACATCGGTGGATTGGTGGGGCGCCTCGGCAACACGACGGAGATACACGCCAGCTACGCCAGAAACACGGTCTCGGGCGACACCGAGGTTGGCGGCTTGGTGGGGAGGGGGCACAGTACGGCTCGCATAGACAACGCCTATTGAGACACGGGCACAGGCGGAAGCAATAGCGATGGCGGCAGCGGCAAGACTGCGAGCGAATTGCAGTCGCCAGTGAATTATGGCGGCGGCATCTACGCCGCCTGGAACGTGGATATTGATCGAGACGGCAGCGGCGACGATCCATGGAACTTCGGCACGTCGTCCGAATACCCGGTACTGCAATACGGCGGCTTAGATCCGGCCACCCAAAGAGAAACAGGGAACGGGGGTGGGCAGCCGCCGATTGCCCCCGCTCCCGAACCAAGCGCGGCGGCGGCGATAAGCGTGGCTGCCCGCGTATTTCTGCAAGGCGCGTACGAGCGTGCGCGCGGCGCCATGAAGACCACCTATAGAAATCTGCTGCCGACGCGCCAGCCGTACACCGTCGCGCCGTGGCGCTACGCGGGCGACACCGACCGCGACCGCGACATAGACGCCGACGACACGAGCGTCATCCGGTGCCACAATACGGCCGCCATCAGCGGCGTCGCCCAGTACACCGCCGATGGCGGCGGTCGCTACGTCGAGGACGGCGACGGCGCCCTTGCCTCTGGCGAGCACAAAGCGGCGCTGCTTGTCGGCGGTTTCCTTGACGTTGTCCTTCTCGTTGTCCGCCGCCGCAATCTCAAAGCGCACGCGCCGCAGCCCACCGCCCGCGTCGACCGTGAACACGTAGGAGGCGTAGTTCTCGGTCGTCTTGATGTAATACTGGTCGGCGTTGGCCCAGTGCAGTTTTACTTCCTCGCCGTCGTAGGGGATCAGATAGGACGAGCGCCCGCCGCCGGAATAGCGACGCTGCGACATGAAGTCGCCTTCGGTGCAATAACGGGCAAAGAAGTTGGCGAGATGGTTATAGACGTCGGCCTCGGCGTCCGCGTCTTTCCTCATCCCGGCCAGGCGCACCCGCAATTTCTTGACATGAGGCGTATCTTCGGGCGCAACTCCCAGCTTTTCGGCCCCTTGGACGGCGTCCCGAATCTCTTTCTCCAGATCGGCACGCCCCCTGTCGCC
Source organism: Candidatus Oxydemutator sp. (assembly GCA_965203445.1). Lineage (GTDB taxonomy): Bacteria > Pseudomonadota > Gammaproteobacteria > Poriferisulfidales > Oxydemutatoraceae > Oxydemutator. Next base: position 1,339,755 of record OZ241883.1, on the reverse strand, counting down.
GGTGAGTTTCAGCCTGTCCTGTACCTGCGGCAGCAGATCCTTGTCGAGAAACGCCGCGACCTCGGCCGACTTCATGCCCATGATCCGATACAGGCCGAAGTCCAGATCGCCGCGCTCGAGCTGGAACATCTCGCGCAACAACGCTTTCAGGCGGTCGAGTTTTCCCATGAGATTTAGTATGCTATCCCACAACAACGGTAGGAAAGCCTCTTACACAATGGGGGGAGCCGGATTATTGGGGAAAGGAACGGCCTGTATGCTGCTCTTAATAAAGGCGCGACCAGTGTGGCTTTCTACGATTTTTACCACCGGAGTGCTGGCGAACGTGTGGGTAGTGGCGTGAAATACCGAAAGACTCAGATCTTGCAAAGTCTCATCGCTTTCCAGTGACAATATTTTCAGTTGCTGATCTTCAAGCTTATCCCTCGATATATGACGGCTATGACTCTTAAAATGTTTATGATCAGCAAGCCATTCGGAAATCCGTGTTGCTTTGTCTGCCCGTTTCGAGTCTTCCTCGAACATATGCGTCTCCAACCATACCCGCACAAGGTCTTTTGACATATCCAAAGCTTGTTCGCACCGCTCCAACAGGTCAGGGCCGTACTGACTCAGCATTGACAGCCAAGCGGAAATCTTCTTCGGATCGGCGCATTCACGTTGCGCCCTGTCGAATTGATCTAAAACGGCCTGAGCAGGAACCAAGCGCACGCCAAGCTGAGTCGCCAACAAAAGTTGCGGGTCGGTCGGTCCAAGAAAAGAATGTTTGCCAAGCACGATTTCATTCGCCGCACAAGCGATCATGGTTGCAGCAGACATGGCGAGCTGCGGAACGATTACTCGGATATGAGAAAACCGCGATCGCAGATAAGACACAATCGCTTCGGCCGCTTCAGGGGAACCTCCCGGACTATGCAGGATCAAGTCAAGATCAGAACCTTTCAGACCCTGACTAACTTCCATCAGGGCATGAATATCTTCGTCATGAATGGAAATGGCAGCTTCCGATATTCCTTGTTTCTGCAACCAGCCGGAAGCGTACAAAATAATATTGCGGTCAGAGTGTTCGTAAAGTTTTGAGAGGTAGCTCCGACGAACACCGTCAAAATCGGGCGCACCATTGTTTGTGCCCTTGCTCCTTTGAAGCTCAGCAAGTATTTCACTCCAAACGGGCATGGAATAGTCCGCCAGTTAAGCGGCTACGAGACGTTTGCGTGATCCGTAGTGATAATTTGATAAGCTTCTTTCGTCGCCGCCCGATACGAGTCAAGTCCTTTGTCCCGCTTCTGCCACTGGCCATATACCTCCATAACCTCACGTACTCCCGGTCGTGACAACGCCTTCTCCAGTATGGCATTACAATTTTGCGCGCGCCCGCTGCGAGGGGGTTCTCCCTGACTGGATTGTTTCTTTTTCATCATTCAGCCTCCTTGGTTGACGGTAAAGATAGTAACACGTGGAAGCTGAAATAGAAACGGGGAGGCAGGGAGCGTCGTGGGGCAGACCACAAACCCAGCATGCCGCGCATTCGGCCTGATTCCCCTAGCGACGACAAAACGTTCAGGACGTCCCGGCGACCCAAGCAAGATCCGGATTGATTTCATATAGAGAACAGACGCCACACAATTTCGATCAGTGCCCAAAGAAACAGCGTCGTCGGAAAGATTATCGGCATCAAAACATATTCCAGCCCACCAAAAAGGCGCGAGTGCCGCCAGAATAGAAGTGTGTTTCTCTCTTCTCCATCCAGATCTTTCACTATCATATCCCCGCCTATATTCTTCTGTGTATGTTCCGGATACGGTGCCATCCTTAGATCAGACACCGCCCTTTTCATTTGCTCATCCGAAACGGCAAATAGAAACCAGCAACATAGCTTGAATAAACTTAATTGTTCACACACTTCCAGTCTGCGATGAATTTTCAGCAAAGCAAAAACATACTTGATTGCGTAATACATTATCAGGATAAGCAGCAGCCAAAGAAGCTTCTCCTCCGTAATCCCCTCGATTGATACGCCTAAAACCGTGCCTGTCCCAGCGGTTTTCAGGGACAGGCCACCGCGGATATAGAGAATGGAAACAAACGTCCATAGAATGATGGACTTTCTGGAGAGACGGGAGCCTTCTATCCCCTCTCTATATTCTCTGATAAGGCGGTGGAATCTGTCATTATCCATGCTTCCCAGACGTTCATTGGGCCAGCGGTTACGTTTCTCATTGTCCATATCTTATTTCTCATGGACAAATCACAAACCCAGCACGTCCCTCACGTCGTATAGTCCCGGGGGGCGGTTCGCGATCCACTTGGCGGCGTGCAGGGCGCCGCGTACGAAAGCCAGGCGGCTGGCGGCTTTGTGCGAGATTTCCACGCGTTCGCCCGCGAGCGCGAAGATCACGGTGTGGTCGCCCACGACGTCGCCGGCGCGGATGCTCTGGAAGCCGATTGCGCCTTCGGGGCGTTCGCCGGTCTGCCCGTGGCGTTCGTACACGGCGCATTGCTTAAGGTCGCGGCCGGTGGCGGCGGCCACGACTTCGCCCATCTTCAGCGCGGTGCCGGACGGCGCGTCTATTTTGTGGCGGTGGTGCGCCTCGATGATCTCGACGTCGGCATCGGCGCCGAGCGCGGTCGCGGCTTGTCGCAGCAGCGTAAGGCACAGGTTGACGCCGATGCTCATGTTGGGCGCGACCACCAACGGTATCGTCCCGGCCGCGGCTTCGAGCGCGTCCGCCTGCGCGGGCGCAAAACCGGTGGTGCCGACGACCATCGCGCGGCGCGCCGCAACACACGCGGACAACACCTGCAAAGTGGCTTGCGGTATCGAGAAGTCAATCAACACGTCGAAGTCGGCGGCGGCGACCGCGGCCGACGATTCGAGCGCCACGCCCGTCTCACCGCAGCCGGCGACCATGCCGGCGTCGTCGCCAGTGCGCGGAGAATCGGGGTACGTAAAAGCGCGCGCCAGCGCCAGTCCCGCAAAAGACGTTGTGGCTGCAACCAGGGCGCAGCCCATGCGCCCCTCGGCGCCGTGTATTGCGACGCGAACGGCACGTGGGGAAGTTTTGTCGGAGGTCTGCATCGCTCAAAGAAAAACCTGATGAATGAAAACGGGGATTATATACATTCGTGGCGACGGCGCCTGGTTTCTTACCGGATTCGGGTTCCCGCTTTCACGGGGGTTGTACGAGAATGGAGGAGGAGCGGGAACAAGGCTGCCGCTTGGCTTTCAGCGCCACCAGCAGCACCAAAAAGGCGCCAAGGCGGCGCCCGCCGCAGGTCATCAAACCGGCCGCTCGGCCTACAGCTTCAGATCCAGGTTTTCAAAGAAGTTCCTGATGCCTTCCATCCAACGCCCGGCCTTAGGCATGTGCTTGTGCGAGGTAGCGCTCAGCGTATCGTCGAGTTCGCGCAGCAGTTCCTTCTGGCGGGCGGTCAGGTTCACCGGGGTCTCGACGCGCGCGCGGCAAATCAGGTCGCCTACGGTTCGTTCGCGCACCGACTGGATGCCCTTGCCGCGTATCCTCAGCAATTTGTCGCTCTGGGTTCCCGCCGGAACTTTCAGCTTGACGCGCCCGGCCAGCGTCGGCACCTCGACCTCGCCGCCCAAGGCCGCGGTCGCAAACGAGATCGGCACCTCTATCAGCAGGTCGGCGTGGTCGCGCTCGAACACCTCATGCGGTTCGACGTCCACGACTATGTAAAGGTCGCCGGGCGGGCCGCCGCCGGCGCCGGCCTCGCCTTCGCCGGACAGACGCACGCGATCCTCGCGGTTCACGCCGGCGGGGATTTTCACCGACAGCGTCTTCGTGCCGCGCATGCGCCCGGCGCCGCCGCAATCGCCGCACGGCTTCTCGATGATGCGCCCCCGGCCGCGGCAATGCGGGCAAGTCTGCTGGATCGAGAAGAAGCCCTGCTGCATCCGCACCCGGCCGTCGCCGTGGCAGGTCGGGCAGTCGCGCAGGCCGCTGCCCGGTTCGGCACCCTTGCCGTCGCAGCGGTTGCACGACTGCATGGACGTGACGCGGATGTTCTTCTCGACGCCGAAGGCCGCCTCCACGAGGGTCAGACGCAACTCGTATTCGAGATCGCGGCCACGATAGGCGGTGCGCTGGCCCGTGCGCGCGCCGCGGCCGCCGTGCCCGCGCACGGCGCCGAAAAAGTCGTCGAAGATGTCGCCGAAGACGTCGTGAAAGCCGCCGCCGCCACCGAAGCCGCCGCCGCCGCCGAAGCCTGCCGCCGCCGACGCATCCACGCCGGCGTGCCCGAACTGGTCGTAGGCGGCGCGCTTGCGCGCGTCGGACAATACCTCGTAGGCTTCCTTGGCCTGCTTGAAACTCGCCGCGGCTTTCTCGTCCCCCTGATTGCGGTCGGGGTGATGCTTCATCGCGAGCTTGCGATACGCGTTGCGTATCTGCTCGTCGCCGGCCTGGCGCGACACGCCCAGGACTTCGTAGTAATCGCGCTTGGCCATGCTCTACACCGCTTGTCTCCCGCCGGTTACGCCCGCGCCTCGGCTGTTCTTACAGGCGACAAAGGACGACAACGGGGCGTCGCAACGCCGCCCCGCGAGGCTTGGCGCCGCGCCGCTTGACGCCGCGCCACGAGGTTCCAATCACTTCTTGGAATCTTCGACTTCCTCGAACTCGGCGTCCACCGTGCCGTCATCCTTGCCTCCACCGGCCTCGCCGCCCGTGCCGCCGTCGCCGCCTTCCTGCGGCGGCTGTTGCTGTGCATAGACGCGCTCGGCGAGCTTGCCCGAAGCCGCGGCCAGCGCCTGGGTCTTGGTCTCGATGACCGACTTGTCGTCGCCTTCGAGAGCCTTCTTCACGTCGCCGATCGCGGCCTCGATCTGCATCCGTTCCTGGCCCTCGACCTTGTCGCCCAACTCCTTCAGCGACTTCTCGGTCGCGTGCACCAGGGCGTCGGCCTGGTTGCGCACGCCGACCAATTCCTGAAAGCGCTTGTCCTCCTCGGCGTGCTTCTCGGCGTCGGCGACCATCTTTTCGATCTCGTCGTCGGACAGGCCGCTCGAGGCCTTGATCACGATGGACTGCTCCTTGCCGGTGGCCTTGTCTTTCGCCGACACGTTCAGGATGCCGTTGGCGTCTATGTCGAAGGACACCTCGATCTGCGGCACGCCGCGCGGCGCCGGCGGTATCCCCGCCAGATCGAAGCGCCCGAGCGACTTGTTGCCCAACGCCTTCTCGCGCTCGCCCTGCAACACGTGCACGGTCACCGCGCCCTGGTTGTCGTCGGCGGTCGAGAACACCTGCGACGCGCTCGTCGGTATCGTCGTGTTTTTGTCTATCAGCCGCGTCATCACGCCGCCGAGCGTCTCGATGCCGAGCGACAACGGCGTCACGTCGAGCAGCAAAACGTCCTTGACGTCGCCGCCCAGCACGCCGCCCTGAATCGCCGCACCCATCGCCACGGCCTCGTCCGGGTTGACGTCCTTGCGCGGCTCCCGGCCGAAGAACTCGGCGACGCGCCGCTGCACCTTGGGCATCCGCGTCTGGCCGCCGACCAGGATCACCTCGTCGACGTCGCCGGCCTTCATGCCGGCGTCGGCGAGCGCCTGGCGGCACGGCTCCATGGTGCGCTCGATCAGGTCCTCGACCAGCGACTCGAGCTTGGCCTGCGTCAGCTTCAGGTTCAGGTGTTTCGGCCCCGACTGATCGGCGGTGATGTACGGCAGGTTGATCTCGGTCTGCTGGCTCGACGACAACTCGATCTTGGCCTTCTCGGCCGCCTCCTTCAGGCGCTGCAACGCGAGCGCGTCGTTGTGCAGGTCTATGCCCTGGTCCTTCTTGAACTCCTCGGACAGGTAGTCTATCAGCCGCTTGTCGAAGTCCTCGCCGCCGAGGAAGGTGTCGCCGTTGGTCGCGTGCACCTCGAACTGATGCTCGCCTTCGACCGACGCGATCTCGATGATCGAGACGTCGAAGGTGCCGCCGCCCAGATCGAACACCGCGATCTTGCGGTCGCCCTGCTGCTTGTCCATGCCGTAGGCCAGGGCCGCGGCCGTCGGTTCGTTGATGATGCGCTTGACTTTGAGACCCGCGATCTTGCCGGCGTCCTTGGTCGCCTGGCGCTGCGAGTCGTTGAAATAGGCGGGCACCGTGATCACCGCCTCCTTGACCTCTTCGCCGAGATACTCCTCGGCGGTCTTCTTCATCTTCATCAGCACGCGCGCGGCAATCTCCGGCGGCGCCATGCTCTTGCCGTTGGCTTCGACCCACGCGTCGTCGTTGTCGGCCTTGACGATGGAGTACGGCACCAGCTGGACGTCCTTTTGGACTTCGTCCTCCGAGAAGCGGCGCCCGATCAGGCGCTTGATCGCAAACAACGTGTTCGCCGGATTGGTGACCGCCTGGCGCTTGGCCGGCTGGCCGACCAGGATCTCGCCGTCCTCGTTGAACGCGACCACCGAGGGCGTCGTGCGGTCTCCTTCGCTGTTCTCGATGACCTTCGGCGTGGTGCCGTCCATCACGGCGACGCACGAATTGGTCGTGCCCAGGTCTATGCCTATAATCTTGCTCATTGCCTGTCTCCTTTTCGCTTATTTTTGCTATTTCAGTATTGTTATGGGGGAAAATCCCACTTTCTAAGGCTTTCGCTGCGTTTGCAGGGGTTTATAAACCCTTTTCCTTCGGCGGTTTGAGATTTTCGGCGTCGCCACCGTCGTCGCCGCTGTTGCCGTTGCCGTCGTCGTCGCCGTCCGGTGTGGCGCCGGCGACCGCGACCAACGCCGGGCGCAGCAGGCGTCCGCACACCGAATAGCCCTTCTGCATCACGCTCAACACCGTGCCTTGCGGATGTTCGTCGCTCGGTTGCGTCAACATCGCCTGGTGACGTTCGGGATCGAATGACTCTTCGCGCGGATTGATCTCCTCGATTCCGAACTTGTCGAACGCCTGTGTCAGCACTTTCAGCGTCAACTCGACGCCCTCGCGCCGATTGTTCTCGCCGGACGCATCGCCCGACCCGCCCTCGCCTTCGCGCAAAGCCAACTCCAGGTTGTCCTTGACGGTCAGCATCTCGAAGGCGAAGCCCTCGATGGCGTATTTTCTCGCCTGTTCCAGCTGCCGCTCGGTGCGCTTGCGCAGGTTTTCCATCTCGGCCTGCGCCCGCAACCACTGGTCGCGGTTCTCCGCGACCTGGCGCTCGGCTTCCTGCAACCGCGCCGCCAGATCGTCCGACGCGACGTCCTCCTCGTCGGGTGCAGGTTCGCCGACGGCAGTCGGCCCCTCTACCGGAGCATCCGCCGACGACGTTCCCTTCTGGTCCCTTACGTCATTCATGGTTTCCAGCGACGGCCGAGCAAAGGCGGCCCTGTAAGGAATATATGGAGAGCAACACGAGGGGTTTCAAGGGAAACCCGGCGAAACCCGGTGCGACGCGCATATTCCGCAGAGTAATCAACGCCTTAGAAAACACTTATTGGCGCTCTCTCCGGGAGGGCCGGGCGCGGACTTTCGTGCAGGCCGCGCCAGTCCACGCGGACACAATGGAATGGCTTGCCAATAGGACTTTTCCGCTTTGGTCTGATCACCGGCGCTGCACCGAATCTCACGGGAGGATACGCGGGCTCGTCCCGCCGACGCGGGAATAGTCGGACTGAAACCGCGCGATCGGAACGGCAAAATGTCTCCCGCGCTCATGGGGCGCCCGCCGACTTTCCTATAAAATGGGGTGCCACAAAACGAGGCAACCCGATGGAAGATATCCGCAAAGTCAGAAGCGTCGGCCTGATGCTGAAGCACGGCGGCGACGAAGTGCGCGAGATCGGCGACCGCCTGTGCGCCTACCTGCTCGAACGCTTTGACTCGCTGACCGTGTGCGACGAGGACCGCGGCTACGTCTCGGCACGCGCGGCGGTCGCGTTCGCGCCGCGCGCCGAGCTGGCGCGACGTTGCGAACTGATGATCGCCGTCGGCGGCGACGGCACGCTGCTCCAGGCGGGCCACGTCTGCGCCGCGCACGGCGTGCCGATCATCGGCGTTAATCTGGGGCGGCTCGGCTTTCTCGTCGAAATTCCGCCGCACGGATTTCGTGAACGGTTCGACGCGATATTGGCGGGCGAGTATCGTCTCGAGGAACGCGCGATGCTCGCCGCCACGCACGTACGCGACGGGAAACGCCTGGAACGGTTCGCCGCCTGCAACGACGTGACGGTGCGCAACAAAAACCCGGCGCGCATGATCGAGATGGAAACCCGCATAGACGGGGTGTTTCTGAACACGATCTGGTCGGACGGCATCATCGTCGCGACCCCGACCGGTTCCACCGCCTACGCGCTGTCGAGCGGCGGGCCGCTGCTCGAACCGACGATAGAGGCGACGCTGCTGGTACCGATCTGCCCGCACACGCTGAGCCACCGGCCGCTGGTCGTAAGCTCGAAGGAAACCATCGAGGTGACGGTGTCGCCGTCCGAGACCGACAAGGCGGTGCTGGCGATAGACGGGCAGATACGCCGCGACATGGAGGCCGGCGATCAGGTCGTGACCAGGCCGCTCGCGCACAAACTGAAACTGATCCAGCCGCTTGCGCACAATTACTTCGAGACCCTCAGAACCAAGCTCAAGTGGAGCGAGAAACTATGACCGGGGAGACGCGACCAGCACCTTGAACCGCAAGCGACGATGCTGAAAACACTGGCAATCGAAAACCTCGCCATCATAGAGCGCCTCGAAGCCGAGTTCGACGACGGCCTGTCGGTGCTGACCGGCGAGACCGGCGCCGGCAAATCAATCCTCGTGGACGCGATCGAGCTGGCGCTCGGCAAACGCGCGCAAATGCGGCTGGTGCGGCCCGGCGCGCGCCGGCTTTCGATCAGCCTGGTGTTCGACACAAGCCGCGTGCCGCGCGCCGCCGCGTGGCTCGAACAACGCGAGCTGGCGCAAGCCGACGGCGGCTGCATTCTGCGGCGCACGGTCGGCGCCGACGGCCGCTCGCAAGCCTACGTCAACGGCGCGCCGACGACGTTGGAACAGCTCAAGGAGCTCGCGTCGAACCTGATCGACATCGTCGGCCAGAACGCGCACCAGATGCTGCTGAGCCGCGACCAACACCTGCACCTGCTCGACTCGCAATGCGATCACGACGACGGACTGGCCGAGCTCGGACGCTTGGCGCGACGTTGGAAGGAAGCCGGCGCGCTGCTCGAAAAACAGATGGAGGGCGCCCAGGAACTCGCGCTCAAACGCGAGTGGCTGACGCGCCAGTGCGAGGAGCTGGAAAACGCCGAGGTCAAACCGGGCGAGTACGAGGCGCTGGAGCAGGAGCACCGCCTGTTGTCGAGGAAGGAGAGCCTGAAAAGCGCGCTGCACGAGATTCACGCCGCGCTCGACGACAACGACGGCAACGACGCGGTGACGCTGCTCGGCAGGGCCGCGGGCGACGTCGAGAAGCTGCGCGACACCGACCCGCAACTCGCGGCGGCGGGCGAATTGATCGCGGCGGCTTGCGAGCAGGCCGGCGAGGCGGTGCGCGAGGTGCGCGCGGCGCTCGAGCGCATCGAAGTCTCGGACGAGTACTTCGCGCAGCTCGAACGGCGACTGGGCCGCCTTGCCGAACTGGCGGACAAATACCGGACGCGGCCGGCGTTGTTGCACGAGCAACTCGAACTAGCGCGCCGCGAGCTGGAAAAGCTCGACGACCCGAAGACCGACCCCGAGGCCCTCCGCCGGGAACGCGCGGAACTACAGGCGCAGTACCGCAAACGCGCGGCGGCCGTCGGCGCGCGCCGCCGCAAGACGGCCGCGACGCTCGAAAAAAACGTCGTCCGAACGCTGCATAAGCTGAACCTCGAGAAGGCCGACTTTCGGGTACGTCTCATCGAGAGCGAGGACCAAAGCCCGAAACCGTCGGGGCAGGAACGCGCCGAGTTCATGATCCGCACCAACCCCGGCCAGGACTTGCAGCCGCTGACGCGCACCGCCTCGGGCGGCGAATTGTCGCGCCTCAGTCTGGCGCTGCAAATGGCACTGTCCGAAAAGCAACCGCTGCCGGTGCTGATCTTCGACGAGGTGGACAGCGGCGTCGGCGGCGCCACCGCCGAAGTGGTCGGGCGCCTGCTGGAGACCATCGGCGGACGGGCGCAGGTGTTTTGCATCACGCATCTGCCGCAGGTCGCAAGCCGCGCGACCCACCACTATCGCGTCAGCAAGGAACAGCGGGGCGACGCGACGCGCGTGCGCCTTGCGCGGCTGGCCGAGTCGGAGCGGCACGTCGAGATCGCGCGCATGATGGCGGGCGAGAAGATCACCAGGCAATCGCTCGAACACGCGCGCCAGATGTTAGGCGAGACGGCCGAAGGCTGAAGCCGCGCGGCTGGCCGCGGCGCCGCCGCACCCGCGGCGAACGCGGGGCTGTTTTCGGGGCGCGTCGCCCGCGCTTTATCCGTCGCGCGGGGACTTGCGGTTTTTGCAGTCCTCGTCCAGGCAATCCACGTACATCACCAGCGAGTGGTCGTGGATCGAGTAGCCGTGCCGTTTGGCGATCTCGCATTGGCGCTGCTCGATGGTTTTGTCCATGAACTCGGTGATCTCGCCGCACTGCGTGCACACCATGTGGTCATGGTGACCGCCGTGATCGATCTCGTAGCAAGCCGAACCCTTCTCGGAAAAATGGTGGCGTAAGACGATGCCGGCGGCCTCGAACTGGGTCAACACCCGGTACACCGTTGCCAGGCCGATTTCCTCCCGCTCATCGAGGAGTTTGCGATAGATGTCCTCGGCCGTCATGTGACGCTCCTCGGAGTGCTCCATGATCTCCAGTATCCTCATACGCGGTATGGTTACCTTGAGACCGGCTTTTTTCAGATCCTGTTTTTGCATACTCTTCTCCGGCGGATAATCGGCGCCGATGCGGTTTATAATAAGGCATGGTACCACCCGAACCCCTCGACGGAAAGAAATCACCGAAGCGCTTGCGAAAATCGGCGCTGATCGCGCTGTTTTTGCTCGTCGGCGGCTGTTCCGGCGGCGCCGGGCGGGAAGCCGGCGACTATTTCAGCAAAATGTTCTCCAGCGAGTTCTACCGTTTTTACCGGATGGACATCTCGCAGGGAAACCTGCTCGACGGCGACACCATAGCGCGCGTCAAACCGGGGCTGACCAGGGAGCAGGTCGTCTATCTGCTCGGCCAACCGGTGCTGCCCAGCATGTTTCACGACGAGCGCTGGGATTACATCTACTACCTCGACTCTCTGCAAAAAGAAAAGCAGAAGTACTTCAAGCTGACGTTGTTCTTCGACGGCGACCGCGTAACGCGCGTGCGCAAACTGCGTCCCCGGCGGTCGCAGACCTGAGACACCCGGGCGCTTCTTCGTCGGCCATTTGATACCGTTCATCCGCCGACGCCGCAAACGGCAATCGGTTCGACGATACTCGCGCGGCGCGGGCGACGGGCCCGGGCCTCGTGCATCATGGTTCGAACACTGCGAAAAATCAGCGGCGGTATCGCGGCATGCGCGCTGCTCGCGGGCGCCTTCCAGGCCCAGGCCGCGGACTTCGCCCTGGCCTCGAAATACGCCGGCGGCCTCGACCTTGACGACTACTGGGTCAGCGAGAAGCTCGACGGCGTGCGCGCGCGCTGGGACGGAACGCGGCTGATCTCGCGCGGCGGCAACACGTTCGCCGCACCGCCCTGGTTCACCGACGGTTTCCCCCCGACGCCGCTCGACGGCGAACTGTGGGTCGGGCGCGGGCGCTTCGCCGAGACCGTCTCGATAGTAACCCGCGCAGCACCGCACGAAGGGTGGCGCAAAGTTCGCTACCAGGTCTTCGACCTGCCGTCGGCGCGGGTGTTCGAGCGACGCCTGCGCGAACTGCGCGCGGTCGTGGCCGCCGCCGCAAGCCCGTATCTTGCGCTCGTGCGCCAGTACAAAGTCCGCGACAACGCGGCGCTTATCGCAAAACTCGACGCCGTCACCGCCGCCGGCGGCGAGGGACTGATGCTGCGGCGCAACCGCTCGCGCTACCGCGGCGGGCGTTCCGGCGACCTGCTGAAACTCAAGAAATTCGACGACGCCGAGGCGCGCGTCGTCGCGCACAACCCCGGCAAGGGCAAGTTCGCCGGCGTCATGGGCAGCATCACGGTGGAGGCCGACGACGGCACGCGCTTCAAAATCGGCGGCGGCTTCAGCGACGCCCAACGCCGCGAGCCGCCGCCGATAGGCAGCAGCATAACGTTCAGACACCACGGCCGCACCACAAGCGGATTGCCGCGCTTCCCGGTGTTCTGGCGCGTGCGCAAAGACGAACCGCGACCGGCGGGCGCGCCGGCGCCCGATTAGGAGAAACAAATAATGGTTGTACAATACAAAGCCGTCATGGCCAAACTGAAACAGGTCAATCCTTTCCGCCCCGGCGAGGGCAGCACGCCGCCGCATCTCGCGGGCCGCGAAGAAGAAAAAAGCGCGGTATCGCAAATATTGGACGTAATGGAGATCGGCGAACCGCCGCCGGCGAATCTCATCCTCTACGGTCCCCGAGGCAACGGAAAGACCTGCCTGCTGACGTGGATCGCGACCGAGGCGCAACGGCGCAAATTCGAGATCCTCGACACCAGCGCCGCGGAGATTGAATCCGTCGGCCAACTCGTCATAGAGCTGACACCGAGAGGAATCCTCTCCATGCTGCGTAACGCCAGGATCAGCGTGGCGGGCGTCTCGGCGGGAGCGGACATGAAGCGACAAGACGGAGAAACGTCGCTGAAACAGGTGCTGGCGCAGAGGACAAAAAAGAGGCCGCTGGTCATTCTGATTGACGAAGCACATATCCTGAATGCAAAGGTAGGACTGCTCCTGTTTAACGCGGCTCAGGTGACGAGACGAGGCCAGAACCCGTTGCTGCTGGTGTTGGCGGGCACTCCCGGCCTGATGAATCATCTGAGGGCGATGGAGGCGACGTTCATCGAACGCTCGGAAATCCTGCCGTTGCAACCACTGGGGGAAAAGGCCACCAAAGAAGCAATCCAGGTGCCGCTCGAAAAAGAAGGCTACGAGGTGGACGACGAGGTGCTGGAGAAAATAGTCAGGGAAACCCAGGGCTATCCGTACTTCCTTCAGTTGTGGGGGAAAAACCTCTGGGAAGAAGCGAAGAGCAACGGCAAGACGAGCGCGATCACAAATGCTGAGGCAAAGCGCGCGAAACAGGCTTTCGACCAGAAAAAAGAAAGGTTCTACCAAGGGCGACGCGAGGAACTAAGAAAACTGAAGATCGCGACGGCGGCGGCGGCGGTGGCAAGCGCGTACGCAAACACGGAAGCGCTGACCGAGGATGAAATCAACAAGGCAATAGCGGCTTCGCTGTCGGAAGAACAACGGGCGACGGCGGAACAGCGCATCGAGGAAGTGCGCGAACGCCTTGTAGACCGGGGATACATCTGGGCACCCAGAGGAGTAAAAACCGAAAAAGGAATGGGCGCCTATGTGCCGGGCATCCCAAGCCTGATGACCGACGTCCTCGCGTACCACCGACAAGCAGCCGCTTGACGATGCCCGAACCCGCCGACCCGAAGATTTACCACGTCGTCCACACCGACCGCCTGCCCTCGATTATCGAGGAAGCGCTACAAGCCACCACGCCCAAGCCACCTGTCGAAGTCAAGCACGGGCGGTATCATTAGCGGCGGCGGGGAGACCGTCGTGATCGAATACAAAACCGGGGACGTCCTCGCGCAAGAAGCCGAGGCCCTGGTCAACGCCGTCAACTGTGTCGGCGTTATGGGGCGCGGAATTGCGCTCCAGTTCAAGCGCGCCTTTCCCGAAAACTTTGCGGCCTACGCCGCCCGTTGTAAGCACGGTGAAATGCGGCCGGGGCGCGTGTTTGTCTTTGAGACGAACGGACTTGCCTCACCCCGCTACGTCATCAACTTTCCGACCAAACGACACTGGCGAGACAAAAGCCGCATTGCGGACATAGAGTCCGGTTTGCAGGCGCTTGTCGAAGAAATCCGGGTGCGCAACATTCGCTCGGTCGCCATCCCCGCGCTCGGCAGCGGCCTTGGCGGGCTGGACTGGCCGGCGGTGCGCGACCGCATACAAGCGGCCCTGCAGGAGCTGGACGGTGTCCAGGTCGTCGTATTCGAACCGGGCGGCGGGCCGACGCCCGATTAAAAGAAACAGGCTTATATGCAATGCTATCCAAGCAACCCGTTCACCAGATGTCTAATGCAGGTTGCGGGTGAATCACTGCACTTGCGGTTGACCACGGCACACTACGGGCCCTACGCCGGGAACCGTCGCCCCGTGTCACGTGCCCGAGCGCCGTGCGCGGTGGCGGCGCGCCGCCATCGGGTCGCGCTTGAGCGGGCGGTAGATCTCGACGCGGTCGCCTTCGGCGAGCACGCGCTCCAAGGAAACGCGGCGACCAAACAAGCCGACCGCGTTGCGGGCGAGGTCAATTTCGGCGCACTCCTCGAGCAGCCCGGACATGCGTATCGCGTCGCCGACGCTGCAACCCGGCGCGACCGACAGGCGCACGACGTGCCGCCGGTCGCTCGCGGCATAGGCCACCTCGACCGCGATCACGCCCGACCACGCCCGTAAAGCGCCGCCGCGCGTGCCAGGAAAGCGTCCATCAGCGACGCGACGATGCGCCCGAAAAACCGGTGCACCAGGATCTTGTGCAGCGCCGCGGCGAACTCGAAGTCCACCGCCAGCGCGACCTTGCAACCGTCTTCGCCCAGCGGCGTGAAGTCCCAACGCCCGCGCAGCCGGCGGAAAGGCCCCTCGGCCCCTTCCATCTCGACGCTGTGCGCCGGCGTGTTGCGGTTGACGGTCGTGAACGACAAATCCACGCCGGCGTGGCGCATCTCGAGGCGCGCGCGCACGCGGCCATCGGCGAGCGTCTCGGCCGAGGTCGCACGACACCACGGCACAAACCGGTGATAGGCATCGACGTCGGTGACCAACTCGTACATCTGGGCGCAGGTGTAGGGCACGATGGCCTCCCTCGCCACGCGGCTCATGCGCTCAGCAGGTGAAACAGAATCAGCAACAGCGCGAGCGGCGCGACCCAGCGAATCAACAGGCGCCACAGGCGGTAGCAGTGCCGGTCGGTGAAGCCGGTCTCGGTCTTGACCGCGGGCCCCGGCAATATCCAGCCGACGAACAGCACGATCAGCAGGCCGCCGAGCGGCAGCATGACGTTGGACGCCAGGTAGTCCAGCAGATCGAACGGCGTCTTGTCCCACAACTGGAAGTCCTGCCACAGGTTGAACGAGAACACGGTGACGAGACCGAGCAACCACGCGACGACGCCGGCGATGACGGCCGCGCGCGCGCGGCTCCACGCAAGGTGCTCGACGGCCCACGAGATGACCGGCTCCAGCAGCGACAACGCCGAAGTCCAGGCCGCGATCAGCAGCAACGCGAAGAACAACGTCGCAAACAAAGTGCCGCCCGGCATCTCGGAGAACGCAAGCGGCAGCGTCTTGAAGACCAGGCCGACGCCCTGCGCCGGTTCCATGTCGAACGCGAACAACAACGGAAAGATCATCAGACCGGCGAGTATCGCGATCAGCGTGTCGGCGAAGGCGACGACGGCCGCGGTGCGGAACAGCGGCGCGTCCGCGGACAGATAGGAACCGTAGACCATCATCGCCCCCATGCCGAGGCTGAGCGAGAAAAACGCCTGTCCGAGAGCGGCCAAAAAAGTCCCCCCGGTGACCTTGTCGAAATCGAAGGCGAACATGAAGCGCAGGCCGCGCGCCACGTCGCCGACGACGAAATTGTAAAGAATCAGGCCCAGCACCAGCAGCAACAGCAACGGCATAAAATAGGTGACGACCCGCTCGATGCCCTTTTGCACGCCGCTCACGAGCACCGCGACGGTCAACACCATGAACAACGTGTGCCACAGCGTCAGCCGCTCCGGGTCGCTCACCAGGGCACCGAAAATGTTGGACACGCCGTCGGCGGTCATCTGGTGAAAAGCGCCGCTGCCGGCCTTGAACACGTAGGCGATAACCCAGCCGGCGATGACGCTGTAATACGACAGGATCAGAAAACCGGCGGTCACACCGAGCCAGCCTATGCCGCTCCAGGCCGGATGCGTCCCGTAGTCCCGCCGGAAGCGATGAAACACGCCGACAGGATTGCGCTTTCCGTGCCGCCCGATCAGCAGTTCGGCGCTTAGGATCGGCAGCGCGATAAACGCCACACACGCCAGGTAGATAAGAATAAACGGGCCGCCGCCGTGCTCGCCGGCCATGTACGGAAACTTCCAGATGTTGCCAAGCCCGACCGCGGAACCGGTGGCGGCAAAAATAAACGCGAGGCGCGACGACCACTGACCACGCGCCGCCGCTCTGCTTCCTGGAACCATGAATAAGTGTTTCAGCCGATATGCAGGACGGGCACCTTATAATAGGGTCCGTTCCGACGGGCGGCCATTATACTGGATGACGAGTGCGATGAAAGCGGCAAAAGCGGCCGGCGCGCCGGCGCTGATCGTCAAAAATCCGCGCGCGTCCTACGACTACACTATCGAGGAGCGTTTCACGGCGGGGCTGGTGCTCGAAGGATGGGAAGTCAAAAGCCTGCGCCAGAAACGCGCTCATCTGAAGGAAAGCTACGCGCTGATCAAAAACGGCGAGGCATGGTTGCTCGGCGCGCACATCAGCCCGCTGCCCAGCTGTTCGAGCCACGCCGAGGCGGCGCCCGCGCGCACGCGCAAACTGTTGCTGACGCGGCGCGAGATCGCGCGCCTGGCCGGCCTGCTCGAGCGCAAGGGCTACACGCTGGTGCCGCTCAAGATGTACTGGAAAAAAAACCGCGCCAAGCTCGAACTCGGACTCGGCAAGGGCAAACAAATCCACGACAAACGCGCCGCCGAACGGCGCAAAGAATGGGAGCGCGAAAAGCGCAGGGCGTTGAGCAGAGGTTTTCATTGACGGCGCCAAGACCGCGACCCTGCCCCTACGTCGGGGCCACGGCCAGCGAGAAAAATTCCACTGCGTCGGGCCGCCTTGCCGATGACCGCGGTGGTCACGGCGCCGGTTACGATGCGCGCCGCTACCGCAAGTGATCCCCGATCACGTCGACGTCTTCGGGCAGGTCGGCGCGAAACGTTTCTTGCGGAATCGAGATCCCGGTCTCGGCATCGTGAAAACGCACGACCGTGCGCTGCTCGAAACGGTCATAGAAGATGACGTGCACGATCGCATCGCGGTCAAAACCGACGTCGAAGCGCACAAACTGGGTGTCGTCGGTGCGCGGTTCGAGTCTGGCCCAATCGAGATCATCGCCGTGGTCCACGTAGTCCACGCGAAAGTCCTCGAACACGCCGCGCCGGTCGAGCAGCAACATCAGCGGCGCCGAACCGAGCGCGGTCATCGTCGGCTGCACGTACGCCTGCTGCAAAGCCGCGTCATAGATCAGCAGATGGAGGCCGTCGGTCAAGATCAGGTACGGGTCGGGCGACACGTATTCCCAACGAAAACGGCCCGGGCGATGGAACAGCACCACGCCTTCCGATACGGCTTCGGCCTCACCTTCGCCGTCATAAACCCGCTGGACAAAATTGGCGCGGAAAGTCTCGACCTTGAAAAACTCGTCGAGCCTTTCGAGCGCGTCGGCAGCGGCGGGTGGCGACGCCAGCGTCAGCACCAGCGCCGACACCAGCGCCCACGCGCCCGCCGCCACCGACGACACCGGCGATAAGCGCGCGCCGTTCACGCCTCGGGCGGCGGCGCGGCCAGCACCTCGCGCCCGCCGTTCGGCTGCACCGGGCTGACGACGCCGGCGGCCTCCATGTCCTCGATCATCCGCGCCGCGCGGTTGTAGCCGACCTTCAGGCGGCGCTGCAAATAGGAGATCGAGGCCTTGCGCGTCTGCGTGACGATGGCGACGGCCTCGTCGTAGAGCGCGTCGGCGCCCTCGCCCGCGAGCTCCTCGAAACCGGGCGCGACGGCACCGGCGACGGGTGCTTCCACCAGACCGTCGACATAGTCGGCCTTGCTGCGCGCGCGCAAAAACTCGGCGACCGCGCGCACTTCCTCGTCGCTGACGTACGCGCCGTGCACGCGCTGCGGCAACGACTGCCCCGGCGGCAGAAACAGCATGTCACCGCGCCCCAACAACTGCTCGGCACCGTTCTGGTCGAGTATCGTGCGCGAGTCCACCTTCGACGACACCTGAAAGGCGATGCGCGCCGGCACGTTGGCCTTGACCAGACCGGTCACGATGTCCACCGACGGGCGCTGCGTCGCCAGCACCAGGTGGACGCCGGCGGCGCGCGCCTTCTGCGACAGACGCACGATCAGATCCTCGATCTTCCTGCCGACGACCATCATCAGATCCGCAAACTCATCTATGACGACGACGATCAGCGGCATCGCCGCAAGCACCGGCGCCTCGCGCCCGTCCCGGCCCTCATCCCCGACAACGCCCTCCCACAAAGGGTCGGCCAACGGCTTGCCGCTTTTTTCGGCGGCGGCCACGCGCCGGTTAAACGACGCGACGTTGCGCACGCCGACGGCCGCCATCAGGCGGTAACGGCGCTCCATTTCGAGCACCGCCCAATGCAGCGCGTTCGCCGCCTCCTTCATGTCGGTAATCACCGGCGTCAGCAGATGCGGCACCTCGTCGTAGGCCTTCAATTCCAGCATCTTCGGATCTATCAGAATCAGGCGCACCCGCGACGGCGGATTCTTGAACAACAGGCTCATCAGCATCGCGTGCACGCCGACCGACTTGCCGGAACCGGTGGTTCCGGCGACCAGCAGGTGCGGCATTTTCTCGAGGTCGGCAAACATCGCGCCGCCGGATATGTCTTTTCCGAGCGCCAGCGTCAGCGGCAATTTCGCGTCTTCGTATTCGGTCGAACGCAGGATCTCGCCCAGCAGCACCGGGTTGCGGTCTCGGTTCGGAATCTCGATGCCGACGACCGACTTGCCCGGAATGACCTCGACCACGCGCAGACTCGGCACCGACAACGAGCGCGCCAAGTCTTTCTCCAGGCTGCTGATGGCGCTGGCCTTGGTGCCGGGCGCGGGCATCACCTCGAAACGGGTGATCACCGGCCCCGGCTGCGCCTCGACCACCTCGCCCTCGATGCCGAAATCCTGTAGTTTGATCTCCAGTTGGCGCGCCAGCGTCTCGAGGTCTTCCTTGGAATAGACGCCGTGCTGCTTTTCGGGTTTGTCCAGCAGTTGCAGCGGCGGCAACTCGCCGCCGGCGGCGCCCACCGGCAGGCTGATCTGGCGCTCCTTCTCGACGCGCCTGCCCGGCTTCAGATTCTCCACCGAAGGCTCGATCTTCGGCGGCTCGGTGCGCCGCAGTTTTCGTTTTCTATCGACAACGCTGCGTTGCCGCTCGCTCGCCATCTCCCTGGTGCGGTGGCGCTCGCTCAGCCAGCGCACGGCAAAAGCATACCAGCGCGGCACCGAGAACGGCAGCGCGCCGATTGCGTCCATCGCGCGCAGCCACGGAAAACCGGTCGTCAGCGTAAACCCGGCGATGGCAAGGCTGGTCAACAGCAACGTCGCGCCAATCATGCCGAATACGTCGTGGAAACCGACGGCAACAATTTTGCCGAGCACGCCGCCGGCCGTCGCCGGCAGCGAGGCGGCGACGAAGTGCAACGTGGCCAGGCCGCAGCAGGAGAGCACCGTCAGCGCGAAGGCCAAGCCGATGACCAACTGCTCACCCATGAAGCGGCGCGGGGCGTTTTCTTTTCTGAACAAGACCCAGGCGCCGCCGAACACCGCCAGCGGAAACAGCACGGCGGCCGGGCCGCCGAACAGAAAATACAGCGTATAGGCGAACCAGGCGCCGATGACGCCCCCCGGGTTGCGCGCCTCCTCAGCGGGCACGTTGTTCGCCCACGACGGATCGTCGGCATCGTAGCCGAACAGCGTCAGCAACAGATACAACCCGACGCCGGCCAGCAGCAACGCGCACGCCTCGCGCACGCGCTTGCGCAGGCCTGCTCCGATCTCCCCTACCCCCGGTCGCGCCGATGCACCGGACGATTTACGCGCCAAACGGGCCTCCTGTATAGTCGCGGAAACACCTGCGTTCCCGCCGACGAAGCATAGTCAGATAAAATGAGGAGAGCGTCAAGCAGCCGTGCGTTCCTCGGCAACCAGCGTTGCGGACGCCATGGCAGGCCAGTAATGATAAACTGGACCTATTATGTTGTACGAAAATAAAAATTGGGGGAAAGCAATAAATACCAGGGATATATATCCTTATTTGCTGACCGCCCTCCACAATCTTGGCGTTTCTGAGCACCGTGTGGAAGTAATGTCAGAAACCAAAAAGATCCTGAACGCAAGCGACGACCTTTTAGAGAGGAGGGCTTCCAATGGAACCTTAGTGTTGAACACAAACATTATATGGGCGATGTCGGTGTTGCACCACACAAACTACACGGAATATGACGTCCGCCAAAAAGGATTTTGGCATTTGTCGAAAAAAGGAGAAGAAGAGGTTGCTGCTCTATTAAAGGCCAAGGACAAAGTTGAGGCAGCCAGAAATTTGAGAAAGAAAATTAACGCCTCGTATGAAGAATATCGAAAAAAAAAGAAGCCAAGTGCACTCTCAGAGGATGATCCTTCATACGTTGATCCCGATGTAGAGGGCAAAGATGAACCCGATGCCGAGATAGCGGCAATGGAGCAAGACTTGGGACAAGTGAAATCCATGGATCCTTTCGCGTTTGAAAGATTGTGCGTGGGACTGTTGAGAAAGATGGGAGGGCAGGAAATGGAAGTAACACAACGAACGTCTGACGGGGGAATTGACGGCGTGGGCTATATAGAAGTTGGATTTATAAGATTCAAAGTAGTCATGCAGGCGAAAAGGTATAAGGACGGCAAAATAACCGGAAAACAGATGACCGATTTTCTGGGATCAATACAAAGATTCGGCGCTGAAAAATCGGTATTCATCACAACGACCGACTTCAATACCGAAGCACAGAAATTAGCAAAAGAACACTCGATAACTTTGATAAACGGAATGGAATTGATAGAACTGATGAAAAAACACGCCGTCGGTTATTCCACCAATCTAAGCTTGGACAACTTCTCGAAGCAATAGACCTGAAAGTATAATTCCCAAAAACGGCAACGACAATGAGCACCCCCACCCACAGCCGCCTCATCATTCTCGGTTCCGGCCCCGCTGGCTACACCGCCGGCGTCTATGCGGCGCGTGCCAATCTGGAGCCGACCCTGATCTCGGGTTTCGAGCAGGGCGGGCAGCTGATGACGACCACCGACGTGGACAACTGGCCCGGTGGCGAGACCGGGTTGCAGGGGCCGCAGCTGATGGAGCAGATGCTCGCGCACGTCGAGCGCTACGGCACGCGCGTCGTCAACGACCAGATCGCAGCCGGCGACCTCGGCAGGCGGCCGTTCAATCTCAAAGGCGAACTCGGCGAATACACCTGCGACGCGCTGATCATCGCAACCGGCGCGTCGGCAATGTATTTGGGCCTGGAATCCGAGGAAGCGTACAAGGGTCGCGGCGTCTCGGCCTGCGCCACGTGCGACGGCTTTTTCTTCAAGGGGCAGGACGTCGCCGTCATCGGCGGCGGCAGCACCGCGGTCGAGGAGGCGCTGTATCTTTCCAACGTCGCCAGGTGGGTCACGCTGGTGCACCGACGCGACGCGCTGCGCGCCGAGAAGATTCTGCAAAACATGCTGTTCGAGAAAGAGAAGAACGCCAACGTCGCCATCGAGTGGAACAGCGAGATGATCGAGGTGCTCGGCGACGACGCCGGCGTCACCGGCGTCACGCTGCGCAACAAACTCGACCGATCCGAGAAACACCTCGACGTCAAGGGCGTGTTCGTCGCCATCGGCCACCGCCCC
Organism: Candidatus Oxydemutator sp.; assembly: GCA_965203445.1. Lineage (GTDB taxonomy): Bacteria > Pseudomonadota > Gammaproteobacteria > Poriferisulfidales > Oxydemutatoraceae > Oxydemutator. The sequence continues at coordinate 1,317,924 of OZ241883.1, read as the reverse complement.
AACACCGGTATCTTCGAGGGGCAGCTCGACATGGAGCACGGCTACATCAAGACCCGCAACGGCGCGCTCGAGAACCTGACCGCGACCAGCGTCGCGGGCGTGTTCGCGGCCGGCGACGTCATGGATCCGGTGTATCGCCAGGCCGTCACCTCCGCCGGCACCGGCTGCATGGCGGCGCTCGACGCGGAGCGCTATCTCGACCGTCTCGCGGCGAATGGCGGCTAGCCCGAAACCGCGAACCGCACAAGCGCCCGGCGCCGGGCTGACGTTCACGACCATCCCCGGCCTCGACGCGGTCACCGCCCGCGAATGGAACGCACTCGACCGCGACAACCGGATATTCCTGCGCCACGAGTTTCTGCGCGCCCTCGAGACCGAGGGCGGCGCGTCGCCCGAGTTCGGCTGGTATCCGCACCACGTCGTCGTGCGCGACGCGCGCGGCGCGCTGGTCGCGGCGATGCCGATGTACGCGAAGACCAACGGCTACGGCGAGTTCGTCTTCGACTGGGCGTGGGAGCAGGCCTACGCCCAAAGAGAGGTGCGCTACTATCCGAAACTGGTGGTCGCGGCGCCGTATTCGCCGGTCGCGGGCGCGCGCCTGCTGCACGCGGACGACGATCTGCAAGACGCCCTGCTGCGCGCCGCGATCACGTTCGCCGCGAACGACGACAAGGTCGAGTTCTCCGGCGTCCACTGGCTGTTTCTGAACGACTCCGACAAGACCTGCTGCGAGCGCGCCGGCTTGCCGCTGCGCCTCGACTGCCAGTACCACTGGTACAACAACGGCTATGAAGACTTCGATCACTTCCTGTCCGCGCTGACGTCGAAAAGGCGCAAGATGATCGCGCGCGAACGGCGCATCGTGCGCGACGCGGACGTCCGCTGCCGGGTGCTGCACGGCGGCGACATAGACGAACCCACGTGGCGCACGATCCACGCCTTCTACAAGGACACGTTCGACCGCAAGTGGGGTTGCGCGACGCTGTCGCCGGAATTCTTCATCGGGCTGAGCCGCGCGCTGCCCGACAACGTCGTCGTCGTGCTCGCCACGCGGCACGGCGAAGCCGTGGGCTGCGCCGTCAATCTGCGCGACGACGACCGGCTCTACGGCCGCTACTGGGGCTGTCGCGGCTACCACGAGTGCCTGCATTTCGAGGCCTGCTATTACGCGGGTATCGAGTACTGCATCGAGAACAAACTGCGGGTGTTCGAGCCGGGCGCGCAGGGGGAGCACAAGATCTGGCGCGGCTTTCTGCCGACGCCGACGTGGTCGGCGCACTGGCTAAAACACCCCGGCTTCCTACGCGCGGTACGCGCCTTCTGCCTCGAGGAACAAGCCGCAAAGACGGCGCAAATCGCGGCCCTCTTCCGCTCGTCGCCCTACCGAGAAGACGCGATGCCGGCGGTGCAGCGCGGCGTACGCGATGCCTGTCTGGCTGCCGCCGGATAAGCGCCCGATATTCCCCGAAGCGGCGACGGCGCGCCCGGACGGGCTGCTCGCGGTGGGCGGCAACCTCGAACCGAAGACGCTGCTAGACGCCTACCGGCGCGGCGTCTTTCCGTGGTACGAGGAGGGGCAACCGTTGCTGTGGTGGTGCCCCGACCCGCGCACGGTGCTTGCGCCGTGCGAGTTGCGCGTAAGCCGCAGCCTGCGCAAATCGCTGCGCTCGAAGTTCGGACGCATCGGCTTGAACCGCGCTTTCGCGCAAGTCATACGCGCCTGCGCGCAACCGCGAAAATACGCCGCCAAGACCTGGATCACCGTGGCCATGGAACGCGCCTACGTCGAACTGCACCAGGCCGGCTTTGCTTATTCGGTCGAGGTCTACGACCGCCATGGGGAGCTTGCGGGCGGCCTCTACGGCGTCCACATCGGGCGCATGGTGTTCGGCGAATCCATGTTCGCAAAGAGCGTCGACGCGTCGAAGGCGGCGCTGTTTTACCTGTGCGCGCACATGCAAAGACACGGATTGCCGTTGATAGACTGCCAGGTGGAATCGGCCCACCTGTGCAGTCTCGGCGCCAGACCGATGGCACGCGCCGCCTTTCTCGAGCGCTGCACGCGTTTGTGCGCACAACCGCAAGCGCCCGATGTATGGCGTCCGCAATGGCTACACGAACCACCGCCGTCGGACTCCGCCGCTTGACGCCGCAGAGGACAAGAGTCTGGTCGGGAACGCCGTGGGGGCGTTCCCTTACTGGTGTATAAGAACGGAACGGCCCTCACCCCCGGCCTCTCCCAGAGGGAGAGGCCGGACTACTGTCATGTCTCCGTGTAACCATGTAGATAATCCCCATATAATTCCCGCCGTCTTCGTCATTCGTGGCGCCGGGCTATAATGCCAGCGTGGACGTTCTGGTCAACGGAAAGCCTTATGCGCTGCGCGACGACGCGACCCTGGGCGAACTGATAAAAACGCTGGCGCCCGCGCCGCGCAAGATCGCCGTCGAGGTCAACGAGGCGATAGTCCCCGCCGCCGAACACGCCCGCTTCCGGCTGTCGGCGGACGACCGCGTGGAGATCATCGAGGCCATAGGCGGCGGTTGACCGCGCGCGATGGAGACACCCCGTGCGCGGCGCGACAAGCCGCTGACCATCGCCGGCAAAACCTGGCGTTCGCGCCTGTTGTTGGGTACCGGCAAATACCGCGATTTCGGGCAGATGCGCGCGGCCGTCGAAAACTCCGGTTGCGAGATCGTAACCGTCGCGCTGCGCCGCACCAACCTCGGCCAACGCGCGGGCGAACCCAACCTGCTCGAGGTGCTGCCGCCCGAACGCTACACGATACTGCCGAACACCGCCGGCTGCTATAACGCCCGCGACGCGCTCAAGTTGTGCCGTCTCGGGCGCGAACTGCTAGGCGGCGCGCGTCTGGTCAAGCTCGAGGTGTTGGGCGATGAAAAAACCCTGTTCCCGGACGTGCGCCAGACGCTGCAAGCCGCCGAGAAACTGGTGGCCGAGGGTTTCGACGTGATGGTCTATACCAACGACGACCCGGTGGCGGCGCGCGCCTTCGAGGAACTCGGCTGCGTTGCGGTCATGCCGCTGGCGGCGCCGATAGGCTCCGGCCTCGGCATCCGCAATCCCCACAACGTCCTGACCATCGTCGAAAACGCGACGGTGCCGATCATCGTGGACGCCGGCGTCGGCACCGCGTCCGACGCCGCGATTGCGATGGAACTCGGCTGCGACGGAGTGCTGATGAACACCGCGATCGCCGAGGCCGCGAACCCGCCGCTGATGGCGACGGCGATGAAGCAGGCGGTTGAAGCGGGGCGCAACGCGTGGCTCGCCGGGCGCATGGCGAGGAGACGTTTTGCGTCGGCGTCGTCGCCGATGGACGGCTACCCGTGGTGACCGCGGCGCACGCCGAGGTCCGCGCCGCGCCGCGCCCGGTGCGAAGTTACGTGCTGCGCGAAGGACGCTGCACGCCGGCCCAACGCGAGGCGCTGCAACGGCACTGGCCGCGCTACGGAATAGCGACGCGCGGCGGTGCGTTCGATCCGCGAGTGGTGTTCGCACGCGCCCATGAGATCGTCCTGGAGATCGGTTTCGGCAACGGCGAGGTGCTGGCGGCGATGGCCGAGGAGCGTCCGGACACCGGCTTTTTCGGCATCGAAGTCTGGCGCCCGGGGCTCGGTGCGCTGCTGCGCGAAGCCGCCGCAAAAGATCTGTCGAACGTCCGCGTCATCCGCGAAGACGCGGCCGAGGTCGTGCCTCGTATCGCCGCCGCCAGCCTCGACAAGGTGCTGATTCTGTTTCCCGACCCGTGGCCGAAGAAACGCCATCACAAACGCCGCCTGGTGCAACCCGCGTTCGCCGCGGCGTTGGCCCGCGCGCTACGCGACGGCGGCCTGCTACACCTCGCCACCGACTGGCCGTCGTGCGCGCGGACGATGCGCGACGCAATCGCCGCCACCGGCTGTTTCCGGGAACGCGACGGCGACGGCGAGGCGCCCTCGTGGCGTCCGCGGTCGCGTTACGAACGCCGCGCGCGCGCGCTACGCCGGCCGATCTACAACCTGCTCTACCAGAAAAACCAGGGGGCTTATACGCAAACGGCGGTCTGAAGCCCGCCGGACGGCGCCGCCCAAGCGCTACAAATCGAGCGCGACGCGCTTGAGCGGACACGCCGTTTTGTCGAAGCCGGCCCACAACTCGGCGCAGGTTTTGTGCAGCACCGGATGCACCACTTCGCCGCCGATCTCGGCTAGCGGGCGCAGCACGAAGGCGTGTTCGGTAATCTCCTTGCGCGGCAGCCGCAATCCGTTGTAGTTGACGACGACGACGCCGTGCAGAACCTGGTCGAGATCGAGCGTGCGCGGCGCAAAACGCTCGCCGGCGCGCACGCGCCCATGGTCGTGCTCGATGCGGCGCAGGATTTGGTCCACCGCCGCCGGCGCCATCTCGGTCGTAAACGACGCCGCCAGATTGTAGAAATCGTCGCCGTCGAAACCGTAGGCCCTCGAGCGGTACACCGGCGACAGCGCAAGCGCACCGAACTCCCGGCGCAGCGCGGCGACGCACGAGACGACGTTCTTCTCGCGCTCGACGTTGCTGCCGATGCTGACGAAAACCCGCGACATCAGCGTTGGCCGCGTTCGATGACGATGCCGACGCTCTTTGCGCCGCGCACCGCGCCGGGCTTTTGCAGGCTCAGGCGCAGCCAGCTTATGCCGAACTCGCTCATCAGGGCCTCGGCCAGCCGGTGCGCGAGCGTCTCGACCAGCGCACAGTCGGCGGCGGCGATGAACTCGCGGGCGCGGCGAGCGACGGCTTTGTAATCGAGCGTATCCTCCAGGCGGTCCGAGGCCTCGGCGGTGCCGGCGTCGGCGGCCATCTCCAGGTCAACTTTCAAGGTCTGCTCAATGCGCCGCTCCCACTCGAACACGCCGACCGTGGCCTTGACTTCGAGACCGCGCAGGATGATCGTATCCATGCTCATGCCGCGGGCGCCTCGCCGACGGCGGATTGTACGCCCTCGCTACCAAGATAGCGCACGACGGCGTCGGTCAGCTCGGCCAACCCCTCGCGCGCAAATGCCGAGATCTTGAACCACGGCCCGCGCCACTCCAGATCTTCCAGCAAGCGCCGGCAACGGCGCTCGGCCTCGGCCGCGTCCAGCGCGTCGGTCTTGGTGCACACCAGCCAGCGCGTCTTGGCGGCGAGCGCCGTATCGAAGCGCCGCATCTCCCGCTCCAACGCACGCACCGAGCGCCGGCGCTCGGCCGCCGGCGCGTCGGTGCCGACGTCCACCAGGTGCAGCAGCAGGCGCGTCCTTTGCAGGTGCTTCAGGAAGCGCGTGCCCAGGCCGACGCCGTCGGCGGCGCCCTCTATCAGGCCGGGCACGTCGGCGACGACGAAACTTCGATAGCCGTCCGCCTCGACGACGCCGAGCACCGGATGCAGCGTCGTGAACGGATAATCGGCGATCTTCGGATGCGCCGCGCTCACCGAGGACACGAGCGTGGATTTGCCGACGTTGGGCAGGCCGACGAGGCCGACGTCGGCGAGCAGCTTGAGCTCCAGCGCCAACGTGCGGCACTCGCCCTTGCCGCCGGGCGTCGCGCGGCGCGGCGCGCGGTTCGTCGAAGACTTGAAGCGCGCGTTGCCAAGCCCGCGCCTGCCGCCCTCGGCGACCAGCAGACGCTGGCCGAGACGCGTAACGTCGCCTATCAGCTCGGAAGTCTCTTTGTTATAGACCACGGTGCCCGCCGGCACGCGAATCAGCAGGTCGGCGCCATCGGCACCGGTACGGTTGCCGCCACTCCCGCGCCCGCCGTCGGCGGCGCGAAACACACGGCGATTGCGAAAATCCGCCAGCGTGTTGAGGCCACCGTCGCCGACCAGCCAGACGTCGCCGCCGCCGCCGCCGTCGCCGCCGTCGGGCCGGCCCGAGGGCAGATGGCGCGCACGATGGAAACTGACGCAGCCGCTCCCGCCGTCGCCGGCGGTGATCGTGATTTCAGTCTCGTCAACGAACTTCATCGGAGGGAAGCGCCGCGCGCGGCGACGGCGGGGCGGGCAGGCATACGCCTTGTCTCAGAGCGGCCGGGAAATTCGACTCAAGAACGACTCAAGGACAACTCGGGAGCAATTCAGACCGGAACGACGTGGACGTAGCGGCGCCGCCGCGGCCCCTTGCGCGCAAACGCGACGCGCCCCTCGATCAGCGCGAACAGCGTGTGGTCGTTGCCGCAGCCGACGTTGTCGCCGGCGTGAAAATGCGTGCCGCGCTGGCGCACGAGAATGTTGCCGGCGCGCACCGCCTCGCCGCCGAATTTCTTGACGCCGAGACGCTTGGAGCGGGAATCGCGCCCGTTGCGCGTGCTGCCGCCGGCTTTTTTGTGTGCCACGCCGAGGTCCCCGCGTCAGGAGGCGATGCCGGTGATCTCGACCGAGGTGAACGGCTGGCGGTGACCGAGGCGGCGCAGGTAGCGCTTGCGGCGCTTGAACTTGGTCACCCCGATTTTGCGGCCGCGGCCGTGCGCGACGACCTTGCCGGACACCGAAACGCTCTCGACGTAGGGGGTGCCGATATCAAGGGCAGCGCCGTCGTGAACCAACAGCACCTTGTCGAAGACAATCTCGCCGCCTTCTTCCTCGGCCAGCTTCTCGACCTCGATAACGTCTCCGGGCGAGACCTTGTATTGTCTGCCGCCGGCGGCGATTACCGCGTACATGCCCGTTCCCCCGTCTTTCTTAAACCGTTTCCCCGCTATTCCGTGTGCGGCAGCGGGATTACGTAGGTGTTTTCGTTGTTTTTGTGGACGTTGAACGTAGTGTCCCTCATCCACGACAGGTCGGGCACGTCCTTGCCCAACTGCTTGTAGAAGGCACTGCCTTTGTCCATGATCATGTCTATGTTGTCGCTGTTCATGCCCTCGTCCAACAACGTGGAACGCAGCTGCGCGTCCGAGTAGCACATCAGCCCGACGATGCCGGCGACGGTCTCGCGCATATCCGGCAACTGGTCGAAATCAATTTGGGGGAACTCGGTTTGTTGCTCCTGCTCGGCCACTGTGTTTTCCTCCTGATGACTGCCCGTACGGGGGCATGGACGCAACTTTCATTATAGCCGTCCCACCCTCGTGTGCAAGTGCCTGGTGCTACAATGGCCACGGTGCATGGTTCCCGGCTTACCATTTCCCAAATAACGCGGCAGATCAACGACGAGTTGCAGCAGGTGGACGCCGTGATCGGGCGGCGCCTGCGATCCGACGTCGACCTGATCAACCGCCTCGCCGACCACGTCGCCGGCGGCGGCAAACGCCTGCGCCCGGCGCTGGTGCTGCTGGCGGCGCGCGCCTGCGGCGGCGTGCGCCGCGACCACGTGCAGCTGGCGGCGGTCGTCGAGTTCATCCACGCCGCGACCCTGCTGCACGATGACGTGGTGGACGATTCGGCGCTGCGACGCGGGCGCGAGACCGCGAAAAACATCTGGGGCAACGCCGCCAGCGTGCTGGTCGGCGACTTTCTGTATTCGCGCGCGTTCGAGATGATGTGCGAGATCGGCCACGCCGGCGCGCTCGCCACGCTGACGCGGGCGACGAACGTGATCGCCGAGGGCGAGGTGCGCCAGCTGGTGCAGGTGCGCCGCGCCGACACCGGCGAGGACGAATATCTGGGCGTGATCGAGCGCAAGACTGCGACGCTGTTCGCCGCGGCCTGTCGCACCGCGGCGATGATCGCGGACGCCGCGCCGCCGCTCGCCGAGACCCTGGAAGGCTACGGCCTGCACCTGGGGCTTTCCTTCCAGCTGACGGACGACCTGCTCGACTACACTGGCGCCGCCACTGGCAAGACGCGCGGGCAAGACTTGGCCGAGGGCAAGCCGACGCTGCCGTTCATCCACGCGCACGCACGGTGCGCACTGGAAGAAAAGGCCTTGTTGCGGCGCGTCTTCGGGCGCGGCGACGCCACCGGCGACGACTTCGAGCGGGCGCTTGCGGTGCTCGAGACCAACGGTGCGTTTGATTACACGAGACGGCGCGCACAAGACTACGCCGCGCGCGCGCGCGAACGCCTTGCTCCGCTCGCCGCCGACGCCGACGGGGACGCGCTTGCGGCGTTGGCCGATTTCGTGGTCGCGCGCGACCACTGAGACGGTGGACGGAATCCGCAGCCAGGCGGCCTCGTCGCGCGTGATCTCGCCGCGGCTGCGGCGCGTCGGTGCGGCGCACGGCGAGCGCACCGACTGGCGCAATCTGCGACGCATCCTGCCGTACCTGTGGGAATATCGCGGGCGCGTGCTGCTGGCGTTGGGCTGTCTGATCGCCGCCAAGCTCGCGGTCATCGGCGTGCCGCTGGTGCTGAAGCAGATCGTGGACGCGTTCGACACCGCGCAAGGCAGGACCTTGGTGCTGCCGGTCGTGTTTCTGCTGGCCTACGGCGCGCTGCGCATGGCCGCCTCGCTGTTCAACGAGCTGCGCGACGCGGTGTTCGCGCGCGTGCGCTACCGCGCGATGCGCCGCCTGTCGCTCAAGGTACTGGCGCACCTGCACCATCTGTCGCTGCGCTTTCATCTTGCGCGCGAGACCGGCGCGGTGTTCCGCGACCTCGAACGCGGCACCCAGAGCGTCGCCACGATACTCAACTATCTCGCGTTCCATATCCTGCCGGTGGCGGCCGAGTTCGCGTTCGTGGCGCTTTATCTGTTCGGCCTCTACCCGGCGCGCTTCGGGGCCGCGGTGTTCGCGACGGTCGCAATCTACGTCGGCTTCACGGTGCTGTTCACGAACTGGCGCGTGCGCTTTCGCTACCGCATGAACGAGCTCGACTCGCGCGCCAACCAGCTCGCGGTGGACAGCGTCATCAACTACGAGACCGTCAAGTACTTCAACAACGAAGACCTCGAATGTCGACGCTACGGCGAGATCCTGAAGGAATGGGAGCAGACCGCGGTCATGAGCCAGACGACGATGTCGGCGCTGAACTTCGGCCAGGGACTGATCATCGCCGTCGGCGTCACCTCGGTGATGTTCTTCGCGGCCGCGGGCGTCGTCGCCGGCGACTTGACCCTGGGCGACCTGATCCTGGTCAACACGATGATGCTGCAACTGTTCCTGCCGCTCGGCATGCTGGGCGTCGTCTATCGGGCGCTGCGCTACGCGCTGGCCGACATGGACCTGATCATCCGCCTGCTCGACCAGCGTCAGGAGGTGCGCGATCGCGCCGGCGCGGTCGAACCGGACGCCGACGCGCGCGACGTCACGTTCGAGAACGTCGGCTTTCACTACCGGCCGGGGCGCGAGATCATCGAGCGCGCCGACTTCGCGGTGCCCGCCGGCGCCCGGGTCGCGGTCGTCGGCGCCTCGGGCGCGGGCAAGTCCACGCTGGCGCGGCTGTTGTTCCGTTTTTACGACGTGCAGCGCGGGCGCATCATCGTCGGCGGGCGCGACGTGCGCGACTACACCCAGGCCGGCCTGCGCCGCCTCATCGGCGTCGTCGCGCAGGACACGGTGTTGTTCAACCGCTCGATCTACGACAACGTACTCTACGGCTGGCCCGGTGCCGGCCGAGAGCAGGTGCGCGCGGCGGTGCGCGTCGCCGACCTCGAGGACTTCATCGCGCGCCTGCCCGACGGCTACGACACGATGGTCGGCGAACGCGGGCTGAAACTCTCCGGCGGCGAAAGGCAGAAGATCGCGATTGCGCGCGCGGTGTTGAAAAAACCATCCATCCTGGTCTTCGACGAGGCCACCGCCAGCCTCGATTCGCGCTCGGAACGCGCCATCCTGCAGGCGCTGGCGCGCGCGTCGGCGGGTATCACGACGCTGATCATCGCGCACCGCCTGTCCACCGTCGTGAACGCCGACCTCATTCTGGTCATGGAGCACGGGCGCATCGTCGAGCGCGGCACACACGCGCAACTGCTGGCGCACGGCGGTCTCTACCGCACGTTCTGGGAACTGCAACAAGCCGAACGCGCGCAGGAAGGAGGGAGGGCGCGTGGCTGAACGGCGCGGCCGGCCGCCGCCCGCACGTAACAAACAGGGTGGCGGCAAGCCGCCCCCCTATTGGGCGCGCGCCTGCGCCGAGCTGTCGCGGCGCGATCCGGTGATGGCGCGCCTGATCAGGGAATACGGCGGCTGCCACCTGCGCGGCGGTGGCGACCCGTTTGCGACGTTGTGCCGCGCGATCGTCGGCCAGCAGATTTCACTGAAGGCCGCGGACAGCATCTGGGGCCGGCTGCTTGCGCACTTCGGCGCCGTCGCCCCCCGACGTCTGCACCGTTGCCGTTTCGACACGCTATACCGCTGCGGCCTGTCGCGGCAAAAGTCGGCATACCTGAAGAACGTCGCGCGTTTCTTCGTCCACGAGCGCGTAACGCGCCGCTATTTCCGAACGCGCGATTTCGACCAGGTGCGCGACGCGCTGCTCGCCATTCCGGGAATCGGTGCGTGGACTTTCGAGATGTTCGCGATCTTCTATCTGCAACACCCCGACGTGCTGCCCCTGGGCGACCTCGGCCTGGTGCAGGCGATAGAGCGCCAATACGCCCGCCGGCGCCCGCTCGGCAAAGCCCGTCGCGCCGTGATCACCGCAAACTGGCGACCGTGGCGCACCGTTGCCACCTGGTACTTATGGCGCAGCATAGACCCGGAACCGGTAATCTATCCAGGGCCGTGACCGCCCCCCAATCGTTACTCGCGCCGGCGCGGGAATTCGGTTGGACGACTCCTGTGTCAACGTCACCGCTTCTTGCCTTTCCCCTTTAGCGCGAGGCGGCGTTGTCGCCTGATTTTTTGACCGGGTTCCCGCTTTCGCGGGAATGACGAACCTCTATGGAGGCGGGGGTTTTGCGGACGAGCACGGGCAGGAACAGCAGCGGGGTCAGGGCCGCGGCGGCTGATACCAGGAACAGGCCGCTGCCGGAGAGCGGCTCCCACAGCAGACCGGCAAGCCACGTGCCCAGGCCGCCGCCGACGCCGAAGCTCAGCGACGCGTACAAAGCCTGGCCGCGACTCTCGAGGCCGGCGGGAAACAGGCGCGAGACGAGATGGATCATCGCCGCGTGATAGATGCCGAAGGTGACCGCGTGCAGACTCTGCGAGAACACGACGACCGCGACCTGCTCCGGAAACGTCGCGAGCAGCAGCCAGCGCAGCGCCGTCGCCACGATTGCCAGCAGCAACAGCGACACCGCGCCGGTGCTCGGCAGCAGGCGCCCGACGAACCACAACACGGCCACCTCGGCGGCGACGCCGACCGCCCAGAACTGCCCGATCACGGCGCGGCTGTAGCCGTGCTCCTCCATGAAAATCGTGAAGAACGTGTAATAGGGGCCGTGCGTCAGCTGCATCAGGAAACAAATCGCAAGCAGCGCCGCTATGCGCCGATTGCAGGCCGAGAACAGACCGCGCACGGCGACCGGCGGTGGGCGTGCGCGGCCGTCGGGCAGGCCGACGCTGGCCAGCCACAGCGCGACCAGCACCGAGACGATCAGCCACGGCGTCAGGCGGCTGCCGAAGGCCGCGATCAGCGGCGCCGCGACGACCGCCAACGCGATGAAGCCTATCGAACCCCACAGGCGGATGCGGCTGTAGTTGTGCGCGCGGTACTTAAGGCTGTCTATCGTCACCACCTCGAGCTGCGGCAACGACGCGTTCCAGAAAAAACTGAACAGGAACAACGCGAACGCAAGCCAGTAGTAGCCGCCGCCGGCGAACGTCAGCGCGAACGAAGCGCACGCCAGAAACGTCGCGGCGCGTATGATCGAGAGGCGGCGGCGCGTATGATCGCCTAGCCAGGCCCACAGATACGGCGCGATGATCTTGGCCGCCAACACCAGCGCCATCAACTCGCCGATCTGGCGCGGCGCGTAACCCGCGTCCTTCAGGTACAGCGGCCAATACGGCAGATAGACGCCTAACACCGCGAAATAGAAAAAATAAAAGGCCGAGATTCTGACGAAGCGGCTGCGCACCGTGGCGGACTTACGACGCGCCGCGGCGGGCGGCTTCGGCGCGCGCGGCGCCGGCGTTCTGCGCGCGGTGCCTCAGCCAGTGGTCCATCAGCACCAGGGCCAGCATGGCCTCGACGATGGGCGCGGCGCGCAGCGCGACGCACGGGTCGTGGCGTCCGGTGGTCACGATCTCGCGCTCGCGCCCGTCGACGTCCAGCGTCCGTCCGGGGACGCGGATGCTCGAGGTCGGCTTGAAGGCCACGTCGACCTCGAGATTCTGGCCGCTGGACACGCCGCCCAACACGCCGCCCGCGTTGTTGCTCAAAAAGCCGCGCGCGGTGATCTCGTCGCGGTGCTCGGAACCGGTCTGCTCGACGCAGCCGAAACCGGCGCCGATGCCCACCGCCTTGACCGCGTTGATGCTCATCATCGCGTGCGCCACGTCGGCGTCCAAGCGGTCGAACACCGGTTCGCCCAGCCCCGCCGGCACGTTGGTCGCGGTCGCGTGCAGGCGCGCGCCTATCGAGTCGCCGGCGCGCCGCAGACGATCCACGTAGTCCTCGAGTTCGGCGACGCGCGCCGGGTCGGGGCAGAAAAACGGGTTGTCCTCGATCGCGTCGGCGTCCACGAAGTCGATCAATATCGGCCCCAGCTGGGTGAGATACGCCTTTATGCCGATGCCGAGACGCTCGCGCAGATACTTCCTGGCGATCGCGCCCGCGGCCACGCGCGTCGCGGTCTCGCGCGCCGACGAGCGCCCGCCGCCGCGATAGTCGCGTATCCCGTACTTCTTCATGTAGGTGTAATCGGCGTGCCCCGGACGGAACAGGTCCTTGATGCCCGAGTAATCCTTGGGCCTCTGGTCAACGTTCTCTATCAGCAGGCCGACGGGCGCGCCGGTCGTGCGCCCCTCGAAAACGCCGGATAGAATACGCACTCGGTCCGGTTCGCGCCGCTGCGTGGTGTGGCGGCTGCGCCCCGGGCGTCTGCGTTCGAGCTCGATCTGCAAGTCGTCCTCGGCCAGCGCCAGCCCAGGCGGACAGCCGTCCACTATGCAGCCGATGGCGGCGCCGTGGCTCTCGCCGAAACTGGTGACGCTGAACAATCTTCCCGTGGTGTTGCCGGACATGCGGCGGATTGTAGCAAGGAACCACGATAGTGGGGTAAAGTACGCTCGGCTTCTTTGCAAAGACAATCGGAACTTCGCATGATGCAAGAGACAACCCGTTGGGAACGATACAGGGCGTGGCTGTTTTACTGCTTCCCCCATCATTGGGTGTCGCGGTTGACGTTTTTTCTTGCGCGCCTCGAGACGCCGCTGGTGCAGCCGCTGGTGCGCCTGTTCGTCCGCCGCTTCGACGTAGACCTGAGCGAGGCCGAGGAGACCGACGCCGGCGCCTACGCCAGCTTCGACGCGTTCTTCACGCGCCGCCTGCGCCCGGGGGCGCGTGCAATCTGCACGCAGGAGCGCGCGCTGGCGGCGCCGTGCGACGGCACCATCGTGCAGATAGGCAATTTCGAGGCGCATCGGCTGGTGCAGGCGAAAGACAGAACCTACGACGCCGCCGAGCTGCTCGGGCCGCGCGCCGGCGCGCACTTCGAGCGCGGCGGGTTCTGCGCCATCTACCTGTCGCCCGCGGACTGCCACCGCGTACACATGCCGGCGACGGGCGTGCTCGAGGAGATGATACACGTGCCCGGGCGGCTGTTCAGCGTCGCACCGTACGCGACGCGCACCATCCCGCGCCTGTACGCGAGGAACGAGCGCGTCGCATGCGTCTTCGATGGCGCGCTCGGCAAGCTCGCGGTGGTGATGATCGGCGCCGTCAACGTCGGTGCGATAGAGACCGCCTGGCACGGACTGGTCACGCCGCGCTCGCACGGCGCGTCGTTTTTTCGCTACGACGGCGGCGCGACCGGTGTCACCCTGGAGCGCGGCCAGGAGTTGGGGTGCTTCCATCTCGGTTCGACCGTGGTGTTGCTGACCGACAACCGCGCGCTCGTCTGGAACCCCCTGTATCTATCAGGAGTAGCGGTCAAAATGGGCTGCGAGCTGGGCTGCGTCCCGGAAAGCTGAGCGGCGCGCCGTAGCAGCGCAAAGGCCAATGGTATAATCGCCGCCTTACCCCGAAACCGGTTCGATCCCGCGGCATCCGACTCATGGAAATAACGAAGGAAAAGATCAACAACGTATGGGTGCTTTCGCCCCAGGGAAAGATAGAACACGAAAATGCGCCGGTGTTCCAGCGCCTGGTCAACGAGACCATCGAGCAGGAGGGCGACAGCGACGTACTGATTGATCTCTCGCAAATAGATTTCATCAGCAGCGCGGGCTTGCGCGTGTTCCTGATCATCGCCAAAACGATGCGCAAGGACCAGCGCGAATTCGGGTTGTGCGACCTGAACGAATTGGTCGAGGAGATTTTTCAGGTCTCCGGATTCAGCCAGATCATCAAGACCTACCCCTCGCGCAAAGACGTCGAATTCCTGAACGGCTGAGGGCCTCCCGGCCCGGCGGGCGCCGCCGGGCGCGCCTTCAGGTCATCCGCTGTAGCAGCAGGCCGAGCGCGCCCGCCGCCGGAATCACCAGCACTGGCGTGAGCTTCCAGTAGAACAACGCCGCCAACGCCGGCACGAACACCGCCAGCGCCTGCCATTCCCTGTCGACCGTCTGCGCGATCAGCGCGGCGGCGGCAAAGATCATGCCGCAAACGGCGACGCGGATGCCGCGCAGCGCGCGCTGCAACAACGGCGAGCGCATGCGGTCGAGCCAGTGCGTGGCGAGCACGATCAGCATCGCCGGCGGCACGAAGATACCGACGGTGGCGACGAGCGCGCCGGCCAGGCCGGCCACCTTGTAACCGATGAAGGTCGCGCTTACCAGAATAGGTCCCGGTGTGATCTGACCGAGCGCGATAGCGACGTTGAATTGATCGGCGCTGATCCAGCGGTAACCCTCGACCACGATCTTCTGGATCATCGGGATGAACACGTAGCCGCCCCAAACAGCGTCAGGCTCATGCCGGAGAAGGTCGTGAACACGTGCGCCAACGGGGAGGCGCGAATGAAATCGGGCAACGGCAACAGAAACAGCAGCAGCATCGCGGCCAGCGACGCCGAGAACGACCATTGCAGGACGCGCGCGGCGGCGCCCGGCGGCGGCGCGGCCTTGGCGCCCGCGCCTGCGTCCGCGCCGTCGCGGAACAGCAACGGCCCGACCAGACCGGCGATGAAGATCACCGCCAGCGTCACGTAAAAACCCTTGATCAGGATAATCGCGGCCGCGGCCGCCAACGCGAACGGCTTGACGCCGGTCACGTTTTTGCGCGCGATGTTCCATCCGGCTTGCAGGATCACCGCCACCACCGCCGGAATGATGCCGCCGAACACGGCACGTTGCACCACAGCTCGCCGGCGCTCGAGGTCGCGGCGGCCTCGTCCGAGGCGTGCGCCTCAAGCATGGCCGGATCGAAACCGACGCCGAGAAAATCGCACATCCTCTCGAGCAGCGGGCGCGGCGCGGTGGTCAGTTCCTCGTAGGCGACGCGGAAAACGGCGGCCTCGTGGCCGCGGCAGAAGGACAGCGCGGCCTGCTGATCGCGGTGCCATTGCCCGGCTATCGAGTACACGTGCTTCTCGCCGACGACCGCCCTCTGGAACGACAGCGCGACGTCGCGCCCGTCACGGTAGAGATAGACGAACCTGGCGTCTCCGTCGAAGTGCGCGGCTATCTCGTCGAGATAATGGACGTTGGCGAGACTCTTGTTCACCCAGTCGGCGGCACCGCAATCGGCGGCGTGCTGATCGTAGATCGCGGCCATGATCGAGAGCAGCGAGCGATCCCGGCAGCGCGCGCGCACTTGTTCCCGGTCGAGGGGCGTCCCGCGCCACGCCACCGGATTGGCGTCCACCAGGCGGCAAACGTCGGCTACCTTTCTGCGGCTAAGATATTGTCCAGAATGTTTCTGGCCCTATACACCTCCGTGGCAGCGGTGGCACGCTGACGCCGCGCGGGGTGGTGGACCTGGTGTGGCACCCAGTCGAGGAATTTCGCGGCGAAGCCCCGCGCTACGACGACATCACGCAGTTCGCGCTGCGCTACACCGGCACTTGATCAAAAGCGCCCGACCCGCGGCGGCACCTAGTCCGCGACCTCGTCCGCCCCGCGGCGACAGCGCAGGATCATGCAGTTGCGCCCCCGCTCATGGCGGTAGCTGACCTCGTCCATCAATTCCAGCACCAGATGTATGCCGAGACCGCCTATCGGCCGTTCCTCCAGTTTCGCGGTGATCGAGGAAGGCGTGGCGCGGTCTAGGGGATTGAACGGGTCAGCGTCGTCGACTACCGTCACGTCTATCCACTGGCCGTCGGACTTGCCGGTGATGGCGACCTCCACGGCGCGCTCGCCGCCGCCGTGCGTAAAGATGTTCAGCACAAGTTCCTCCAGCGCGATCTCGAAACGCGAGATGATGCCCCGCGCAACCTTGCGTTCCTGAAGAGTATCCGCCACCCGCTTGAGGAGACTGGTCAGCTCCTTGCCCCCGTCGTGCACCGTGTAATGAAATATCCGTTCCATGATAACGCTTGCAGGCGACGTCATTATATACAACAAAATATCGGCGGTGCACGGCACACGAACACACCGCAACGTATAAAAAGCCGAAAGGACAAACGTCCGGCGATACGTCCGCCATTGCCCGCGAAAGCGGGAACCCGGTCTGACAATTTCCCGCGTCGGCGGCACCGAGCAATAGACTTTTCGGAAACGAGGGCATATAGTATTTGGTTCCCTTTACAACGTTCACGGAACCGGAAGCAACCGACATGAAAATTGAAACCATAGCGATCCACGGCGGCTATCAGTCGGAACCGACGACGCGCGCGGCGGTCACACCGATATACCAGACCACCTCCTACACCTTCGAGGACACGCAGCACGGCGCCGACCTGTTCGACCTCAAGGTCGAGGGCAACATCTACACGCGCATCATGAACCCGACGACCGCGGTGCTGGAAAAGCGCGTCGCCGAGATGGAGGGCGGCGTCGGCGCCCTGGCGCTGTCGTCGGGCATGGCCGCCATCACCTACGCGGTGCTGACGATTGCCGAAAACGGCGACAACGTGGTCTCGACCAGCAAACTCTACGGCGGCACCTACAACCTGTTCGCGCACACCTTCCCGCGCCTCGGCATCGAGGTGCGCTTCGCCGAACCGGAGGACATCGCCGGCAGGATGGACGACGCCACCAAGGCCGTATTCTGCGAATCATTAGGCAACCCGGCGGGCAATGTCGCCGACCTGGCCGCGATGGCCGAGGTCTGCCACGCGCGCGGCGTGCCGCTGATGGTGGACAACACGGTGCCGACGCCGTGCCTGTGCCGGCCTTTCGAACACGGCGCCGACGTCGTCGTACATTCGCTGACCAAGTACATGGGCGGGCACGGCAGCACCATCGGCGGCGTCATCATTGACTCCGGGCGCTTTCCGTGGCGCGACCACGTCGCGCGCTATCCGATGATGACCGAACCGGATCCCTCGTATCACGGCGTCTCCTATACCGAGGCCATGGGCGCGGCGGCCTACATCGGGCGCGCGCGCGTCGTGCCGCTGCGCAACATGGGCGCGGCGCTGTCGCCGTTCAACAGTTTCCTGGTGTTGCAGGGGATAGAGACGCTGCCGCTGCGCATAGAGCGCCATTCCGACAACGCGCTGGCGGTCGCGCGTCATCTCGAGGCGCACCCGAAGGTCACGTGGGTCAACTACGCGGGACTCGAGGACCATCCCGACCACGCGCTGGTGCACCGCTACATGAACGGCAGGGCCGCCGGCATCCTGAGCTTCGGCATCGAGGGCGGCAAGGAGGCGGGGGCGCGTTTCATAGACGCGCTGCAACTGATACTGCGCCTGGTCAACATCGGCGACGCGCGCTCCCTGGCGTGCCACCCGGCGACGACCACCCATCGCCAGCTGGCGGCCGCGGAGCTGCGAGACGCCGGCGTCACCGAGGATCTGGTGCGCCTGTCCATCGGCATCGAACACGTCGACGATCTGATCGCCGACATAGACCAAGCCATCGAAAAGGCCGTCGCCTGACGCCGCGCGGCAAGGCGCGCGCGCCGGCGCCCCGCCTAGGCGCCCATCCCGGCGTCCCGTCTCAGCGTATCGCCATCACCGATTGCAGCCGCTGCGCCCGCCCTTCGAGCTTGTGCTGGTACACGGTCACGTAGAACAATACCGCGCGCACGTAGCGCCTGGTCTCGTCTATCGGAATCGTGTCCACCCAGACGTCGGGCGCGGCCGTCGGCGTGGCCGCAAGCCAGCGCTTGGCGCGGCTGTAGCCGGCGTTGTAGGAGGCCAGAGCCGGCGCCAGACGGCCGCCGTTCAGATTGTAGAGTTGCCTGAGGTAGGTCGCGCCCAGACGAAGATTCAAGGCCGGTTCGGTCAGGCTGCGGCGCGACGGCCGCCGCAGACGCAGCTTGCGCGCGACGACGCGCGCGGTTGCCGGCATCAGCTGCATCAGGCCGATCGCCCCGGCCGGCGACTTGACCGCGGCCAAAAACGCGCTCTCGCGGCGCATGACCGCATATAGCCAGTACTCCGGAACGCGTGCGCGGCGCGCCTCCCGGGCGACCAGTTCGGGCCACGGCACCGGATAGCGCAACGCAAGCTCGCCGTGAAAATCTTCGTGCGCGAGCGCCTGCACGGTGCCGGCGGCCCAACCCCAGTCACGGCACAGCACCGCAAGCTTCACGCGCGTCGCCGTATCGAGGTCGTCCACCAGATAGGCCAATTCCCGGCGCGCGTCGAAAGGCCGCCGCAACGTGAAAAATTCGTACGCGCGTGTCACCGCCGGCCTGCTTTGCAACGTCGCCAGTTCACGCTCCAGGAAGTCGGGCGGCGCGCCGTCGAGGCGGTAGGCGGCGCCGCTCCTGTCGGCGGCCAGATAACCATAGTAATTGCCGTCGCGCGCGAGCGCCCGCCAGATCGCCGCGGCCTGAGCGCGCCGTCCGACGCCGTACAACGCGCGCGCCCTCCAGTAGCGCCATTGCGCCTCGCCGCGCCGCTTCTCGTCCAACAACGCGATCGCGTGCAGCACGTAATGCCAGTTCTCCATGCGCAAGGCCGAGCGCGTCATCCACAAGCGCGCCTCTTCGCTGCGGTGCGCCGGCGGCAGGCGCGACAAAAATTCGTAGGCAAGCTCCGGTTGCAGTTGCCGCGCCGCCGCCAAGCCGAAGTCGTGCGCGGCACGGTGCAGCCAATCCGGATAATCGGCGAAAGCGCCGCGCAAACCCGGCCACGACGCCCGCGCACGCCCCAGGTCGGCGCGCTGCGCGCGGCGCATGGCGTGGGCCAGCACGTCGCGCACGCGCGACGACGACGGCGGATGGCGCGATACCTCGCGCAAGGTGCGAAACGGGTGCCGATGCGCGCGCACAAGCAGGCGATAGTGCGCGCGCGCGGGCACGCCGAGATGCCGCGACAGATGCCCGGCCAGGCGCAGCCGACCCTGGCGCACGACCAGCAGGATCCGCTGCCACACCAGGGCCTCGCCGACGACGCCCCGGCGCAAGGCCCACCGGAAAACTTCGTCGCATTCGGAAGGTTGCGAGAAACCGACCAGCCACAGCGCGCGCACCGCCGCGGCGGCCTCCTCGAGGCGCTTGGTGCGCAGCAGCGCTTTCGCGTACAGACACGGCATCGCCTTGTCGATCACGTATTTGCTCGGCGCGTAATGCTCGACGAACGGGCGCCAGCGGCCGCGGCGCGCACGCTGCTTGAGCCACTTGTGGCGCAATTTGTCGGCCACCGGCGACCCGTCGTGGCGCGCAAGAAAGGCCACGACCTCGTCGTCGGCGACCTGCGAGAGGCGCCGCTCCAGATCGCGATAGACCAGGTACGGGTACAGCGGATAATCGCGCAAAGACCCGGAGAATCTGCGCCAGGACCCGCGCTTGCCGCGCTTGAGGTCTCTCTCGATCCTGTCGAACGACGTTCTCTGCGCCTCGACGTCCGCCGCTGGCGCCGCCGCTGCCGCCGGTGCCGGAACGAGGAGCAAAAGCACCGCAAGACACGCCGACAACTTGCCGATCAACAACATAAGCTTCATGCGTTCGCGCGACGCGCCGCTATTGTGCCACAGGCGCCGCTTAGCTTATACAATGCCGGCCATGGGCGCGCGGACGATGAAACGACGGACGATCGTCGCGGCACGTTGGGCGTGTTGTCTGGCGGCGGTGCCCACGGCGGCCGCGGGCATCGGCGCAACCGACGACTGGGGCCGGGAAGTCACGCGCGATACGCCCGCGGCGAGCGTCGTCTCGCTCGCGCCGCATCTGACCGAGCTGGTGTACTCGGCCGGCGCCGGCGAGCGGCTGGTCGGGGTCTCGGCACATTGCGATTACCCGGCGCGGGTGGCGTCGCTGCCGCGCGTCGCCGATTATCGCTCCATCAACTATGAACGGCTGGTCATGCTCGCGCCCGAGCTGGTGCTGGTCTGGGGCGCGGGCTTGAAACACGCGGCTCTGCGGCGCATGGACGCGCTCGGCCTGAACGTCTGGGTATCGCAACCGAAGTCGTTCGACGACGTCGCGCGCAATCTCGAGGCCATCGGCAGATTGACCGGCCGCGCCGCGCACGCGGCGCGCGAGGCGGAGCGCTTTCGGCGGCGCATGAATGCGCTGCGCGTCACCTACGGCGCCGGCGCGCGCCGCCAAAAAACGCTGTACATAGTGTGGGACGCGCCGTTGATGGCGGCCGGCCGCGATACCTGGATCTCGGCCGCACTCGAGTCCTGCGGCGGCGTCAACGTGCTCGCCGACGCCGGCGCCGGATTCGCCATCGTAAGCCGCGAGACGGCGCTGATGACCGGCGCCGAGCTGGTGTTACACGGCATCGCCCGGGACTTCGGCGAAGACGCGGTCGCGGCGCTGTTCGCCAAGCGCGTCGAAACCGCCTACGTCCACCCCGATCTGGTGCAGCGTCCGTCACTGCGCCTGGCCGACGGCGTCGAGACCATCTGCCGCCTGATCGCCGCGCGACGGCCGCGCACGTCGCCGCGCATACCAGATTACTCCGGTATTGCAAACGACAGTCCGGTGAACCATTCAACGCCGGCTCCCCGAAAGCCATCCACCGGCTGGTAGTCCTTGTCGAACAGATTCTCCGCGCGCACCAGCCAGTGGACGCCGTCGCGCAGACGATGGCGCGCGCTCAGGCGAAACACCGAATAGCCGCCTTTGCGTACCCTCCCGGAACCGTCGCGCGCGAAATCGGCCGTCGCCCCGGTGTAACGCGCCTGCAAGTGCAGCGACGTGCGCGGCCACGGACGCCACCACAGCGCGAACGTCGCGTTGCGCAACGGGCGGCGCAACAGACGCCGGTGGTCGGCCTCGTCGTAGGCGCTGGTCAGCGTGTAATCCAGGCGCGCCTCGAGCGTCCCGCGCGGATGCCACGCGAGGTGGCTTTCGATGCCCTCTATCGAGGCGCGGCGGCGGTTGACAAGCGTCGTGAACGAATCGTCGGCCGCGATCAGATCGCGGATCGCGTTGCGGAAATAGACGCCGCCGGCGTTCCAGTCGCGCCCGCTCCAGTCGAAACCGGCCTCCCAGCCGCGGCTGGTTTCGGGGCCGAGGTTCGGATTCGAGAAAAAGTTAAAGGCCGGAAAATCGCGGAAGCGGTCGGCCAGCGACGGCGCCTTGAAGCCGGTACCGTAGACGGCGCGCAGGCGCAGCGCGGGATGCGGCGTCCACACCGCGGACAGGCCGTGGCTTCTCTCGCCAGAGAAATCGTCCGCATCTTCGTGACGCCAGCCGGCGACGACGGACACGGCCGATGAAGGCGTGAACTCCAACTGCGCGTGCGCCGCGCGCGTGCGCGCGCTCGCGCTGAAGTTCGCGCCGGTGCGCGCCTTCTCGAGTTCGCTCTCGACGCCGGCCAGCAATCGCCAACGCGCGCCGAAAGAAAAGACGTTCTGCCAGCGCGTCTTGAAACGCCGCCCGTCGGAGTCGTTGGTGCGCACGTCGCGTTCGCGATCCTTCACGCTTCTCGAGAAATACGCCGCCGACCAGCGCGGTTTCCAAAAGCCGTCGAAATACTCGCCGTCGAGGGACAGCGCCGCGCGGTGCGCGTGGCCACGCTCCTCAGAAGCCGGATTTTCGCCCGCACCCGCGTCGTATTCGCCGGCAAAGTCCTCGTAACCGGACGACAACGAAAGCCGCGTCGCGTCGCCCGCGCGCCAGCCCAAGTTCAGCCCGGCGGCGAGGCGTTGGTAGCCGTCGCGCTCATAGTCGGGAGTGCGCGGCGTGAAGCTCTCGCCGTCGCTGTAGAGACGCGAAACGTTCGCCGAATAATCAAAAGCGCCGGCGACGCCGGACGCCGCAAACGCGGCCTGCTCGGTGCCGAACGAGCCGGCCTCGACGCGCCCGCGCCACGACGACGTGGCGGCGCCCGCACCGCGCCGCGTGATCACGTGAATCACGCCGCCGATCGCCTCAGAACCGTACTGCGCGCCGTGCGCGCCGCGCACGACCTCGATACGCGCAACGTCGTCCAGCGAGAAATCGCCGAAATCGAAGAAGCCGGACGCCGGATCGCCCATCTCGACGCCGTCCACCAGCACCAGCACGTGATCGGACTCGGCGCCGCGCACGAACACCGAAGTCTGCGCGCCGCGCCCGCCCGACGGCGATACGTGCAGACCGGGAACGCCGTCAAGCGCGTCGGACAAAGAGCGGTACTGGCGCCGCCGAATGTCGTCGGCCGTGACGACGGTGACGCTGTTGCCTACGCGCTCCGGCGGCGTCGGCAGCCGCGTCGCGGTCACAACCAGACGCTCGGCGTCGCCGGACGCCGAGCGCGCGTCCACAATCGCAGCGGCAAACAGGAGCAGCGAAAACGCAGCGAGAGGACGGGAAATCAACTACCAATCCGACGGGCCCTTAGTCCAGGCCACGAATTCTCCGACGTTGACCTCCTGCATCGCGGAATTGACATGGATCGAAGCCGTTGTTTATATTTGCCATGGGCTCGCAGTTAATCCAATTAACGTCTTCAGCCCCTTTTTTCGGCAGCCAGTTTTCTACGTTACTCTTTATCGTATTGACGTACTTTTCGTTGACCTCGAAAAGAACAAACCGCCGATCAAGCCGGCATGCGGCTTCACCGACGGTTCCGATTCCCGCGAAAGGATCGAGGACGACGTCATTGACGAATGAATAATACGATATTACCTTCTCGGCCAATTCGAGGGGAAAAACGGCGGGATGATTTTTATTGCGGCTGGGACTTATTCTCCACACGTTTGTAACCTCGTATCCGTCTTTGATTTTCGATTTTTCGACCGAATCCCTGCACGGGTGCTTTCTGATGTGCCAGTCAATCAGTTTGTCCGTTTTCTTCCTGTAAACCAGAACATATTCCGTCACCGGAACGGGTTTGTATTGGAGCGGGTTTCTGTCAGCCGAAAACCTTCGGCCGCGCCCGGTGGCCCATCCCGCCCCCTCCGGCTTGACCCAGATAATGTCGTCAACGAATTCAAAACCTTGTTCGATAAAGAGGCGGTGAAAGTCAAACGGTATCGCAATTCTTCTGGAAGAAGCATTGCGGTTCGCCCGCCGGATCAAGACCGGAGACACGTTCATCACGAAAAAGCGGCCCTCGTTCAAAACCCTGTGGCATTGACTGATTACTTTCCTCATTTTTAGCAAATACTCCTCATACTGAATGTAGTCCGAGTATTCGAGCCTCGCGTTGTAGTAAGGAGGCGACGTAAAAACGAGATCAATGGCTTGTGAAGGAGTATCCATGAGCAAAGTCTCGCTGTCCCCCAAGCCCACGGTGTTTCTGACGTTCGACAATTTGGGCGCGTCATTTTTGGAAGTTCGCCCAGTTTTTACGCCCGCGTCCCTGCCCAAAATTCTTGCCTCAAGAATCTTCTTCCTGGTGGTTCTTTCCTCCTGAATCAAGCTCGTGCGCGCGTCTATCACAATTTCGCCGATTTTGGAGCCGCCCTCGCTCTTCAGTGGAACGCGCCAGACGTGGTACCGATCATCCACTTCGGGAAGGCCAAAAGAAACGGCCTTCCCCAACTCGATGCTTTCTATATACCTGGTGGAAATTCTTTTCGCCTCAGCGGCACTTTTCACCCTGTACTCTCTCTTTTCATAAACCGTCGCGGTTTTCCGAGTAGCCTCGGGCTGGCGCGTCTCTGCGCCGTCGACGAACATATCCGAGGGAGGGGTCTGCATACGCGTGGCCAGTGCCCGTAGTCACCACGACGTTGCCCGTGGGGTGGGCACAAGCTCCGCTATAGTAACAAAAGCAGGGCTGCAAAAACGGCGCTGCTCAAATTTTGCGGTAGATACCGTCACCCGATTCACGAAACTCTCGCGCCTTCTCCTCGAGACCGGACTCGATGGCGACGCGCACGTCTCCCAGCCCTCTGCTTCTGGCATAGTCGCGCACGTCCTGCGTGATCTTCATCGAGCAGAAGTGCGGCCCGCACATCGAGCAGAAATGCGCCAGCTTGGCCGACTCCCGGGGCAGCGTACGGTCGTGAAACTCGCGCGCGCGCTCCGGGTCGAGGCCGAGGTTGAACTGGTCGCGCCAGCGAAACTCGAAGCGCGCCTTCGACAGCGCGTTGTCGCGCAACTGCGCGCCCGGATGCCCCTTGGCGAGATCCGCGGCGTGGGCCGCGATCTTGTAGGCGATGAGGCCGTCGCGCACGTCGTCGCGCTCGGGCAGTCCCAGGTGTTCCTTCGGCGTCACGTAGCACAGCATCGCGGTGCCGAACCAGCCGATCATCGCGGCGCCTATGGCCGACGTGATATGGTCGTAGGCCGGTGCCACGTCGGTGACCAGCGGCCCCAGCGTGTAGAAAGGCGCCTCGCCGCACTCGTGCAGTTCCTTTTCGACGTTCTCGCGCACCAGTTGCATCGGGACGTGTCCGGGCCCCTCGATCATCACTTGCACGTCGTGCTTCCACGCGACCTTGGTCAGCTCGCCCAGGGTCTTCAACTCGGCGAACTGCGCCTCGTCGTTGGCGTCGGCGATGCTGCCCGGACGCAGGCCGTCGCCCAGCGAGAAGGCGACGTCGTAGCGCTTCATGATCTCGCACAGGTCCTCGAAATGCGTGTACAGGAAGTTTTCGCGGTGGTGCGCCAGGCACCATTTGGCGAGGATCGAACCGCCGCGCGAGACGATGCCGGTGACGCGCGCGGCCGTCAGCGGCACGTAGCGCAGCAGCACGCCGGCGTGTATCGTGAAGTAATCCACGCCCTGCTCGGCCTGTTCGATCAGCACGTCGCGGAAGACGTCCCAGCTCAGATCCTCGGCCTTGCCGCCGGTCTTTTCGAGCGCCTGGTATATCGGCACGGTGCCGACCGGCACCGGCGAGCTGCGGATGATACTCTCGCGCGTCTCGTGGATGTGCTTGCCGGTGGACAGATCCATGATCGTGTCGGCGCCCCAGCGCACCGCCCACGTCATCTTCTCGACCTCCTCGGCGAGCGACGAGGTCACCGCCGAATTGCCGATGTTGGCGTTGACCTTGACCAGAAAATTGCGCCCGATGATCATCGGCTCGGTTTCGGGATGGTTGACGTTGGCCGGGATGATCGCGCGTCCGCGCGCGACCTCGTCGCGCACAAACTCCGGCGTCACGCGCTCGGGGATAGCGGCGCCGAAACGCCGCCCGGCGTGCCGGCGCAACAACTTCGCGTAGGCCGGATCGTCGCGCATCTCGCGCAGGCGCAAATCCTCCCGGATCGCGACGTATTCCATCTCCGGCGTTATGACGCCGCGCCTGGCGTAGTGCATCTGCGTCACGTTGCGGCCGGCGCGCGCGACGCGCGCACCGTGCGCCGAGGGGGCGCAGTCGCCGCGCTCGTCTATCCACGCGGCGCGCAGCGCCGGCGGGGCGCCCGGCGGATTCGCGCCGCCGCCGTCACCCCCGTCGTCGCCGTAGGGGCCGGCGGTGTCGTACACCGGAATCGGCGGGTTTTTCTCGTGGCCGAAGCTCGTCGGCGTGTCGCTTTGCACCACCTCGCGCATACCGACGCGCAAGTCGGGGCGCGAACCGGCAACGTAGATCCTGCGCGCACCCGGCGACGGACGCTGGTCCGCGATTTTTTGAACTTCTTCGACCACGGCGCTCATCCTGCGTTGCCCTCGCCGATAGTATAAGCGATTGGGATACACCGGCGCACCGCAAACGGCGTGAAGCCGTACTCCCCCGGGAGACGGGAAAAGAACGCCCAGGCGACGGCGGAGCCGGCGCACCGCTGTATATATGATCCCATCTGCCGCTACAATAACGGCCATGCAGGATATACCGCCGCGCGATCTGGAGCGTCTGCTGCGCCGGGCGCCCGTCGCGCCCACGCTGCTGGACGTCCGCGAAGGGTGGGAATTCGACATCGTGCATCTTCCCGGATCGGTGCTGATGCCGCTCGCCAGGATCGGCGCAAGACTCGGTGAACTCGACGCCGAAGCCCCGGTCGTCGTGATCTGCCACCACGGCGTGCGCAGCCGCGCGGCGGCGAAACTACTGGAACGACACGGCTTTGCCAACGTCATCAACCTGAAAGGAGGCATAGACGCATGGGCGCGCGAAATCGATCCGGCGATGCCCACCTACACCTGAGCGCGCCTCGCCTCGCCGCGTCGCTTGCGCTTGCACTCGCGTGCGCGCCCGCGACCGCGGCGGCGGAAACGGCGCACGACGTCGCGGCGCTCTATGAACTGGCGTTGGAGCACGACGCGCGCTTTCGCGCGAGCCGCGCGCGCTACGAGGCGACGGTGCTCAACCCGGCCGTAAGCCGCGCGCGGCTGCTGCCGCAAATATCGCTGTCGGCGTCCCGATCCAGGCTCGCCGAGCAAAAAATTCGCGGCAAGGCGTTCGGCGTGGGCGGCAGCGGCGACGAGTACAGCTACAGCGTGGACTCCCATTCACTCAACATCACCCAATCTCTTTTTAA
The DNA here is from genome assembly GCA_965203445.1 of Candidatus Oxydemutator sp. Lineage (GTDB taxonomy): Bacteria > Pseudomonadota > Gammaproteobacteria > Poriferisulfidales > Oxydemutatoraceae > Oxydemutator. The sequence continues at coordinate 1,291,040 of OZ241883.1, read as the reverse complement.
CCGCGAATACTACGTGGAACTGAAAAAGTCCAAATCGCAGGCCGAGCGCGCGCGGCTCGGCTTCGAGGCGGCGCACCAGGACCTGATCGTACGGCTGGCCGAAGCCTATTTCGGCGTGCTGTCGGCGCGAGACGACCTCGAGTTCGCGCGCGCCGAGAAAGACGCGGTAAAGCGCCAGCTCGAACGGGCACAGAGCCGCTTCGAGGTGGGACTCAACCCGATCACCGACGCCAAGAAGGCGGAGGCCGCGTACGACCTGGCCGTCGCCGACGAAATTTCGGCCGCCAACCAGATCGACGTCAGCCGTTCACTGCTGCGCGTCATCATCGGGCGCGACGTCGGGACACTGCACAAGCTGGCGGACACGATGCCGATCATGACCCCCACCCCGAACGACGCCACAGCGTGGATCGAAACCGCGCTCGAACGCAATTTGGAACTGCTGTCGCGGCGGCTGGCGGTCAACGTCGCCGCCGCCGAAATCGAGAGCCGGCGCGCCGGGCACTACCCGACGCTCGACCTCTACGCCGACCGCAACGAGCGCGACGTGCGCGGCGGGCGGGCGCCGCAGACGGTGCGCGACGTCGAGGTCGGCCTGCGTCTGAACCTGCCGCTGTCCGCCGGCGGCGGCACCTACTACCGCACGCGCCAAGCGGCGCACCTGCACCGCGAGGCGCTGGAACAACTGAAGCAGACCCGCGACGAGACGCGCCAGCGGGCAAAGGAGGCGTTTTTGAACGTCGTCGCCAGCGTAAGCCGGGTCGCGGCGCTGGCCAAGGCGCGGGAGTCGGCGAAAATCTCTTACGAATCAAACGAGGCCGGCTTCAAGATCGGCACGCGCTCGTCGGTGGACGTGCTGCTCGCGCTCGAGGATCTGTTCGACGCCGAACGCGACTACAGCGACACGCGCCACGAATACATCCTGAACGTGCTGCGTCTGAAGCAGGTCGCGGGATCGCTGGCGCCGGAGGACGTCCGGGAAATAGTCCAGTGGCTGGAATGAACAACGCCTCTCCCGCGCCCGCCGCGTGAGCGCGGTGTTTTCCAAGCCGCGCGATCATGCTGCCTTTCCTGTACTGTAATCTGCTGCGGTTGCTGTTTCCCGCGGTGCTGCTGCACACCGCGACGCTGGCCGCGCGCGACCGCTGCGCGCGCTACCTGCCGCAGCGCCTCGGACTGTGCCTGCCCGCGTCGCGGCGACCGCCGGTATGGATACATTGCGCCTCGGTCGGCGAGCTCAACACCGCGTTGGCGCTGGCCGAGGCGTGGCGCGCCGCGCGTCCCGACGACGACGTTCTGTTGACCAGCACGACGACGACCGCGCGCCGGCTGTTTCTGCAAAAGGCGCCCGCCGGTATGCGTCATTGCTACCTGCCGCTGGATTACCCGTCGCTGGCGAGGCGCTTTCTGCGAAAGACGCGGCCACGCTGCGCGCTGATCATGGAAGCCGAGATCTGGCTCAACCTGTTCGGCGAATGCGCCACGCGCGGCGTTCCGGTGATCATCGTCAACGGGCGGCTGTCGGACAAGACGCTGCGACCGGCGCGCTACGTCAGGGATTACTACCGCCAAAGCCTGGCCCACGTGCATAGGGTGCTGGCGAAGTCCGCGCGCGACCGCGACAACTTCGTCGTGCTCGGCGCGCCGCCGGAGAAAACCGAGACCTGCGGCAACCTGAAATACGCGGTCGGGTTGGCGGCGCGCGCGCCGGCAAATGAGCGCCCTCTGATCGGGCGGCCGTATTGCCTCGCCGCCTCGACCCACGCCGGAGAGGAAATAGCCGTCGCCGACGCGTGGCGCGCCGCCGACGTCGGCGACGCGGCGCTGGTCATAGCGCCCCGGCATCCGCAACGCTGCGCCGCAATCGCAAGGCAACTGCGGCGCGCCGGTTTCGCGGTCGCACGGGGCGGCGAAGACGCGCGAGGCACAAACGAAGAAGGCGCCGCCATTCGCCTGTTTTGCGGTATCGGCCGGCTGCCCGTGCTGATACGCCACGCGCAATTCGTTTTTCTCGGCGGTTCGCTGGTCGCAAAAGGCGGGCACAACCTGCTGGAAGCGGCACGACTCGGCACGCCTCAGGCGACCGGGTCACACCTGGAGCAAGTCGCCGAGGAGGCGCGCGCGCTGCGCGAGGCCGGCGGCTTGTTAGTCGTGAACGACGCCTCCGAGCTCGGCCCGATTTTTGCGCGGGCGGTCCGCGGCGGCTACCGCGAGATGGCCGCCAACGCCGCCGCGTTGATGCGCGAACAAAGCGACGTCGCCACGCGCTACGTACAGCGCCTGCAAGCGCTTGGGCTGTAAGCGGCAGGCGCCGCCCCGCCTCTCCCCTATATGACGGATCGGGAGGCGGGAGGTTCACGCGCGTCAGCCGCCGCAATAGGCGTCGCGCAGCGCGTCGAAGTCGTCGCCGCCAAAGTGCAGCGCACCGGAGCGCGCCGCCAGTTTGTCGAGGGAACGCCGCAAGCGCTCGATATTGGCGCGCCTCCAGGCGCGGGCGTCCGCGCGCAGGCGCGCGCGGTCGAAGTCCACCAGAACTACGCCGGCGGCGTCCGTCATCAGAATATTATGTGCGTTCAAGTCGGCATGCCATACGCCCTCGTCGTGAAAACGGCGGATAGTCCTGCCGATGGCGCGCCATCCGCGTTCGCCGAGCGGCGCCTCGCGCAGAAGCTTCGCCAGCGGTCGCGCCGGACGACAACTGGCCGTTATCAAGCCGGCGGTGTAACACGCGCCACGGCGCGCGCACGACGCGGCCACCGGTCGCGGCACCGGCAGGCCGCCGTGGCTGAGCGCGGCGAGCAGCCGCCACTCGGCGAACGAGCGCGAACGATCCCGGCCGGTGTAGAGATAGCGGTCCGCGACGAGGCGCGCCGGAAAACCGCCGCGCGCGTAGTGCTTGATGAAGTATTCGGCGCCGTCGGCTTGGAAGAATTCCGCGCGGTTCCTGCCGCCGGCGGCGGCCTCGAACGACGATTCCGCGCGCGCGCGCGCACCCGAACCGGGAGCGGTATCGAACCAGGCGGGGTCGAAGGCGCCGTCGCTATCGTATAGGATATGGCGATCCGCGATCTGAATACGTGATTCGTTCAAACGCTATGTCCCGGCTTCCCGCGCGGCCTCCGCAAAACCTTTGTTTGGTGCGCCTGTCGGCGATTGGCGACGTCGTCCACGTCCTGCCCGTCGTCCATACTATAAAAAATACCCGGCAAAAGACAAAAATCACCTGGATCATCGGCAAAACCGAGCACTCGCTGGTCGCGGGTCTCGGCGGCATCGAGTTCATCGTATTCGACAAGGCGGCGGGAGGCAAAGCCTATTTTGATCTTGCGCGCAGGCTGCGGCGGCGGCGTTTCGACGCGCTGCTGCTGATGCAGTATTCGATGCGCGCACACTTGGCCAGCCTGTGCGTGAGGGCGCCGCTGCGCATCGGCTTCGACCGCGCGCGCTCGAAGGACGCGCACGGCTGCTTCGTCAACCGCCGCATCGCCGCGCGCGCGCGCCAGCACGTGCTCGACGGCCTGTTCGGTTTCAGCGAGGCGCTCGGTATCGAGGAGAGACAACTGCACTGGCCGCGCTGCCACGGCGACGAGGAAGCCGCCTTTGCCGAACGCCTGCTGCCCGGTGAGCAGAAGACGCTGCTGATAAGCCCGTGTTCGAGCCATCCGTTGCGCAACTGGCCGGCCGCGCGCTACGCCGAGGTCGCCGACTATGCCGCGCGCGAGCACGCGATGCGCGTCGTGGTCACCGGCGCCGGCAGCGAAATCGAGCACCGCTGTCAGAGCGAGATGCTGCGCCGCGCGAACCGCGAGACAACCGCTCTCGTCGGGCGCACGACCCTGAAGCAACTGGCGGCGCTGATCGCACGCGCCACGGCGGTACTCGCGCCGGACTCGGGACCAGCGCATATCGCCGCGTGCTCGGCGACCCCGGTCATCGGACTGTACGCGGCGACCAACCCCGAGCGCGCCGCACCCTATCTAAGCCGGCAATGGTGCGTCAACCGCTACCCCGAGGTCGTGCGCGACGTGTTGGGGAAGAAAGTAGAGGAAATCCCGTGGGGAACCAAGCTCGAAGCGCCGGGCGTGATGGAGCGGATTACAGTCGCCGAGGTGTGCGCGACGCTTGATCGGTTGCTTTCGGCCGGGTGAGCACGACCGCGCCTTGCCCGGCTACGGCGAGCATACGTCGCATGCTCTTCTGGCGTTGTTCCTCAGGATAAAGTAGCGGTCGTCCGAAAGCACGTCGCCGTCGAAGTTCAGATCGCCGTCGACGGCGCCGTCGGTGTAGCGTCCGGTGCCGTTGATGGTGGTCAGGTTGTGGCGCCGGACGGCGGCTTCGTCGCCAGGATCAATATCGCCGTCGCCGTCGGTATCGCCGGCGAACGTCGCATAAGCACCGTTGCCCATATCGTGCTGGCCGTCTCCCCAGGATTGTCCGTTCCTGAAGTCGGCGCAATAATCGGCCCCGTCGCAAGCGCCGCCGTCGGTGGCCGTCGTCATCACCGACAGGTGATTGCGATGATGAATCAGCACGTAAAAGGCGGCGCCCGTCGTCGTCGAATGTTGCGAATACGAAAACTCGACGACGTTGCCCGCCTCGATTGTGGCGGGCGCCGTCTCGGCGTCCGCGTCGACGCCGACGACGCTGCCGTCGCCAAGCAACAGGGCCGCCCGCCTGTCAAGGCGGGTCTCGGCGGTGGCCGCGGCGATGCCCTGCGTCGTGGCGCGCAATTCCACCACCACCCAGTCCACGACCGTGCGCGTGACCTCGGACACGGCGAAATCCAGTTCCACCGACGGCGCCAGGTCGTCGTACGGCTGGCCGGTCGGCAGCAGGTTGCGATAGGCGGTCTTCATGCGCCCGCTTGCGCGGTTATACGCACCCTGCAGGAATACCCCGGCGCGCACCGTGGCCGTCGCCGCATGCGCCATCATCTGGTTCGCCACGGCATACGCCGCCATCGGCGCGGGTGCCTCCCGGCGCATAGCCTCCATGTATCTGGTGATCTCGCCCGCAAAGCCCGGCTCCGATTCGCCTTCCAGCGGCATCCCGGCCACCATCACCGTATAGATTTTGCGGGTTACTCCGTCCGCGGCCACTACGGTGACGGCGACGGTTCTGCTCTCGCCGCTCTCGAACCTTACTTGGTGGCCGACGACGGAGGCCTGCGCGTCCGCGGGCGAGAAGGCTACGGAAGCCGAGCTATGCGCGGCGCTCGCCGTCACCGTCAGATAATGCCCCGTGCCGACCAACGCCGCATAACCGACGACCGCCGCGTAACTGGTGATAGCGGCGTCGAAGCCCGGTTCCAGCACGCCGACCGAAAGCACCAGGGAGCGCAGGTCGGCGTCGCCGAACGGCTGCGCGGCGAACTGGGTGGCGGTGCTGAGGCCGCGGTATTGCAGCACCGGATATTGGCTGCTCGTGCCGAAGTCCCACGGGTCGTCCCTGCCGCCGACACCGGTCACCGTGCTGTTATCCAGGTCCATGTTCCAGTGGGCGTAGATGCCGGTATAACTCGTCGGCGTTTGCAGCTCGCCGGTCGTCCTGCCGGCGCCCCCGATATAGGGGGGCAGATTGGAAACGTTGGTATCCCAGTAGCTGAACACGGATCCCCCTCGGCCCACTAAACCGCTGACGTATTTGCGCCCGTGCACGGTGCCCCTGGCGTAACTGGCCGCGATTCTCCTCTTGTTTCTGCCCACCAGGCCGCCGACGGCGCGCTCGCCGCGAACGGCCGCGCTGGCGTAGCTGGCGATGATCTCTCCTTTGTTTCTGCCCACCAGACCGCCGACGGCGCGCCCGCCGCTGACGGTCGCGTTGGCGTAACTGGCGATGATCTTCTTCTTGTTTCTGCCCACCAATCCACCGGCTTGGTCGCGGCCGCTGACGGTGGCGTTGGCGTAGCTCGCGATGATCTCCCCGTGGTTATACCCGACCAGTCCGCCGACGTAGAAATCACCGATGACGACCGCGCCGGTCAGCCCCAACCCTTCGATCCTGCCGGCGAAGACGCGCCCGAACAAGCCGACCCACTTGTCCGACGACCGATTTATGAACAGGTTTTTGACCACGTGGCCGTTGCCCATGAACGTGGCACGAAAACTGCCGTCAAACGAACCCGAACCACCGATGGGCGCCCAACCTTTGCCGGCGTCGGCGCCCGCGCCCCAACTCAATGCACCATCGTTCGCGTTGATGGTGCCGTTTCCGTCGGTGTCGAAGTCCAGGTCGTTGTCCAGTTCGTAGCCCGTGCAACCGGATGCAGGGCAGCCCATGCCCGCGGCCGCGTGGGGGAAGGCCGCGGCGTATCCGGGATCGGCGGACACGCCGTCGCCGTTCAGATCCCAACGTACCGCGTTCAACTGTGCCAGCGTCGTGATCGAAATCAGGCCGTCATCGTCGCGGTCGTGGTCGGGCGTGACCACAATTTCTATGGACGTCCGGGCGGCGTCGCTCGGCGAGACGTTCCCGTCGCCGTCCGTGGCCGTCAGCGTATAGCGCGACGTTGACGACGCCGTCGTCAGCTTGCCGTGCAGCCGGCGCGATGCCGCGTCGAACTCCAGGCCGAGCGGGAGCGTCAGCGTCGACGTGCTGCCCGCGTTGGTCGGCCCGGCGTCCGTGAGCCCATCAGTCAACGTGTAGCGCAACTCCCCGTCGCCGCCGCGCGCCGCCGGCAGCGTCTCGTCCACCAGATCGCCGGCCACATACGCCAGCGTCGTCGCCGCCACGTCGAACACCGGCGCCGTGCCCTCACGACTGACCGCCACGACGTACTCCGTCGCCGAACCGTCCGCCGCCGTAACCGTTACCGTAATCGTAACCGTGCCGGTAGCGCCCGCCGCCAGCCTCACCTGGTGGCCGTCAACGTTTCTTCGCGCGTCCCTCGGCCTGATCTCGGCACGCGCACCGGCACCTGCCACCAACGCCGCAACCGTAACCACGTCGCGGTCGGCCACCGCGTCATACGACGTCACCGCCGCACGGAAATCAGGCGACAACGTGGCACCGCCGACCGACAAACCGCGCAAACTGCTGTCCGCCGAAATCACGGGCTGCAACGACTGCTGCAACGCCACCGACGCAGTGCCGTGGCCATGCCGCAATATCGGATATTCGGTCTCGGTGCCGAAGCCCCACGGGGCATCGGCGGCCTCGTCGCCGTCCACGTCCACGTTCCAGGCGGCATAAATCCCGGTGTACGTTGTCGGCGAACGCAACTCGAAGGTCTTCTTGCCCGTGCCGCCGGCACTCGATCCACGTCCGGAGGTCAACGTATCCCAGTAGCCGGCGGTTACTGTTCCTGTCCACCACACGACTCCTGCTCCTCTCGACCACCGTCGCGCGATGCCAACGCCCCCTACGAGGCCCCCTACCGCTACATCATCTGTCCCACTGACCGCACCCGTCGCGTAACTGGCAGCTATCTCTCCTGTGCTGCCCCCCACGAGGCCGCCCACGCCCCGTGCCCCACTGACCGCACCCGTCGCGTAACTGGCAGCTATCCCTCCATCTCCTCGGCCCTTTGCGTGAATCCCCACGAGGCCGCCCACGCCCCATGTCCCGCGGACCGCGCCTGTCGCATAACTAACGACTATCTCTCCACTATGGTTGATCCCCACGAGACCGCCCACCTCCTCCGCCCCGCGGACCGCGCCCGTCGCGTAACTGGCAGCTATATCTCCTTGCCATTTACTTCCCACGAGGCCACCCACGCCCCGTGTCCCGCGGACCGCGCCCGTCGCGTAACTGGCAACTATATCTCCCTGGCTGTAACCCATGAGGCCGCCCACATCATCCGTCCCACTGACCACACCCGTCGCGGAACTGGCGGCTATCTCTCCGATGTTGCTCCCCACGAGGCCACCCACGCCCCGTGTCCCGCGGACCGCGCCCGTTGCGTAACTGGCAGCTATCTCTCCATCGTTGATCCCCGCGAGGCCGCCTACACTGAATTCTCCGCTGATCGCGCCCGTCGCGGAACTGGCGGCTATTCTTCCATTGTTGCCTCCCACGAGGCCGCCTACAAATTCCGTTCCACTAACCACGCCCGTCGCGTAACTGGCGGTTATCTCTCCTCCAGGGTCCGACCAACTACCCCAGATCAGGCTATTATGAATCCTCCCTGTCAAGCCACCAACCATACCATCTCCCACAACACTCACGTCGCGCAGCCCCACTTCCTCTATCTTGCCTCCGATCCCCAGAACACCGAACAACCCGATATTGTCCTCACCCGGACGCTGGATGAGCAGGTTATAGATCACGTGGCCGTTGCCGCTAAACATCGCGGCATACCCATCAGATTTAGAACAACGCGGCCACCACAACCATCCGCTACAAGTGCCAATCGGTTCCCAGCCGGCGCCGTTGTTGTAGTACAGGTCGTCGGTGCGCGTGCTTGGATCGCCCGTGTTGAAGTCCAGGTCCGATATTAGCTCGTAGCCTTTACAGGGAACCGTCGCCGTCGTCGCGCGACAGACGACTCCATCCGTGCTCGGGAAGGCCGCGGCGTACGATGCGGCGCCGGCTTCCGTCGGTACTCCGTTGCCATCCAGATCCCAACGGATCGCGTTGAGTTGTTCCAGGCTCGATATTTCTATCAGGCTGTTGCGGTTGCCGTCGTGATCGGGCATAGACAGCACTACGATGGCTACAGATAACCGGGCGGCGTCGCTGGGCGCGAGGTTGCCGTCGCCGTCCGTGGCCGTCAGCGTATAGCGCGACGTTGACGACGCCGTCGTCAGACTGCCGTGCAGCCGACGCGTCGCCGCATCGAACTCCAGGCCGGGCGGGAGCGTCAGCGTCAGTGTCGGCGTGCTGCCCGCGTTGGTCGGCCCGGCGTCCGTCAGCCCATCAGTCAACGTGTAGCGCAACTCGCCGTCGCCGCCACGCGCCGCCGGCAGCGTCTCGTCCACCGATGCGCCGGCCGTATACGTCAGCGTCGTCGCCGCGATCTCGAACGTCGGCGCCGTGTCTTCGAGCGGCGGTGGCACGTCCTCATGACCGACCACCACGACGTACTCCGTCGCCGAACCATCCGCAGCCGTTACCGTTACCGTAATCGTAACCGTGCCGGTAGCGCCCGCCGCCAGCCTCACCTGGTGGCCGTCAACCTCGCTTTGCGCGTCATCCGGACTGATCTCGGCACGAGCACCGGCGTCCGCCACCAACACCGTGACCGTAACTACGTCATACTCGGACGCCGCGTCGTACGACGTAACCGCCGCACGGAAATCGGGCGACAGGGTGGTTCCGACGACCGACAAGCCACGCAAACTGCTGTCCGCCGAAATCACGGGCTGCAACGACTGCTGCAACGCCACCGACGCGGTGCCGTGGCCATACCGCAATATCGGATATTCGGTTTCGGTGCCAAAGCCCCACGGGGCATCAGCGGCCTCATCGCCGTCCACGTCCACGTTCCAGGCGGCATAAATCCCGGTGTACGTCGTGGGCGCACGCAACTCGAAGGTCTTCTTGCCCGTGCCGCCGTCGCTCCATGCATGTCCGGATGTCAGCTTGTCCCAGTAGCTGGCGGTTACTGTTCCTCTCCACGACCGCACAGCACTGCCGTTGTTCCCTATGAGGCCGCCCTCGCGCCATCTCCCGCGGACCGCGCCCGTCGCGTAACTGGCGGCTATCTTTCCATTCGAGTTGTTGTACCCCACGAGGCCACCTACATACCCATACCAAACTGTCCTGCTGACCGCGCCCGTCGCATAACTAGCGACTATTTCTCCCTGATTGAACCCCACGAGGCCGCCTACATCAGTTACCCCGCGGACCGCACCCGTCGCGTAACTGGCAGCTATCTCTCCATCGTTGATCCCCACGAGGCCGCCTGCGTTATCCGTTCCACTAACCACGCCCGTCGCATAACTGGCAGTTATCTCTCCCCGATTGAGCCCCACGAGGCCGCCTGCGTTATCCGTTCCACTAACCACGCCCGTCGCATAACTGGCAGTTATCTCTCCCCTGTTGTCCCCCACGAGGCCGCCTGCATCATACCGGCCTGTCCCGCTGACCACACCCGTCGCATAACTGGCAGTTATCTCTCCCCGATTGAATCCCACGAGGCCGCCTACACTCCGGCCTGTCCCGCTGACCACGCCCGTCACGTGGCTATTGGAGATTATCGTTATACTAGTCCAAATCCCAAAATTTAACCAAGCATCAGCCCTCCCTGCCAAACCACCGACATCACTATGTCCTTCGACGCGCACGTCATGCAGCCCTACTCCCTCTATCCTGCCTCCTCTGAGATAACCGAATAGCCCAACATAATTCTCACCCGGACGCCGGATGAACAAGTTGTGAATGACGTGGCCGTTGCCACGGAACGTTGCGGCATACGAATCGGATGCAGAACACGAATACCACCCCAATGTTCTGCGGCATTGGCCAACAGGTTCCCAGCCGGCGCCGTTGTTGTAGTAAAGGTCGTCGGTGCGCGTGCTTGGATCGCCCGTGTTGAAGTCCAGATCCGATACCAACTCGTAACCTTTGCAGGAGACTACTCCCGTCGTCGTGCGGCAGACGACTCCATCCGTGCTCGGGAAGGCCGCGGCGTACGACGCGGCGCCGGCTTCCGTCGGCACGCCATTGCCGTCCAGATCCCAACGGATTGCGTTGAGTTGCTCCAGGCTCGATATTTCTATCAGGCTGTTGCGGTTGGCATCGTGGTCGGGCAGCACTACGATGGCTATGGATGTCCGGGCGGCGTCGCTGGGCGCGAGGTTGCCGTCGCCGTCCACAGCCGTCAGCGTGTAGCGCGACGTTGATGACGCCGTCGTCAGCCTGCCGTGCAGCCGGCGTGTCGCCGCGTCGAACTCCAGGCCGGGCGGCAGCGTCAGCGTCAGTGTCGGCGTACTGCCCGCGTTGGTCGGCCCGGCGTCCGTCAGCCCATCAGTCAACGTGTAGCGCAACTCGCCGTCGCCGCCGCGCGCCGCCGGCAGCGTCTCGTCCACCGATGCGCCGGCCGTATACGTCAGCGTCGTCGCCGCGATCTCGAACGTCGGCGCCGTGTCTTCGAGCGGCGGCGGCACGTCCTCATGACCAACCACCAAGACGTACTCCGTCGCCGAACCATCCGCAGCCGTTACCGTTACCGTAATCGTAACCGTGCCGGTGGCACTCGCCGCCAGCCTCACCTGGTGGCCGTCAACGTCGCTTTGCGCGTCATCCGGACTGATCTCGGCACGCGCACCGGCATCCGCCACCAACGCCGTGACCGTAACCACGTCATACTCGGACGCCGCGTCGTACGACGTAACCGCCGCACGGAAATCGGGCGACAGGGTGGTTCCGACGACCGACAAGCCACGCAAACTGCTGTCCGCCGAAATCACCGGCTGCGCCGAGCGCTGCAACGCCACCGACGCGGTGCCGTGGCCATACCGCAATATCGGATATTCGGTTTCGGTGCCGAAGCCCCACGGGGCATCGGCGGCCTCGTCGCCGTCCACGTCCACGTTCCAGGCGGCATAAATCCCGGTGTACGTCGTCGGCGAACGCAACTCGAAGGTCTTCTTGCCCGTGCCGTCGGCACTGCTGTCTCGTCCGGAGGTCAGCGTATCCCAGTAACTGGCGGTTACTGTTCCTCTCCCCCGTCCCACGAAGCCGCCTATATTATATCTCCCGCGAACCGCGCCCGTCGCGTAACTGGCGGTTATCTCTCCATTGTTGTACCCCACGAGGCCGCCTACATCATCCGTTCCACTAACCGCGCCCGTCGCGTAACTGGCGGCTATCTCTCCCCGCCAGTTATCCCCCACGAGGCCGCCTACATCACCCGTTCCACTAACCACACCCGTCGCGTAACTGGCGAATATCTCTACATCGTTCTTCCCCACGAGGCCGCCTACATTATATCTCCCGCGAACCGCGCCCGTCGCGTAACTGGCGGCTATCTGTACACTCTCGTTGCGACCCGCGAGGCCGCCTACAGAATCTCTCCCGCGAACCGCGCCCGTCGCGTAACTGGCGAATATCTCTCCCCTGTGGAACCCCACGAGGCCGCCTACTGCATTCGTCCCGCGAACCGCGCCCGTCGCGTAACTGGCGGTTATCTCTCCATTGTTGTACCCCACGAGGCCACCTACATCATCCATCCCACTGACCGCGCCCGTCACGTAGTTAGTGGAGATTATCGGTGTTCTACCAACAGCAAGCCCTGCCAAGCCACCAACATAATCATCTCCCTCGACGCGCGCATCGCGCAGCCCCACTCCCTCTATCCTGCTTCCGCTACCCAGAACACCGAACAGTCCAATACGATCCTCATCTGGACGCCGGATGAACAGGTTGTCAATGACGTGGCTGTTGCCACGGAACGTCGTGACATACCCATCGGATGCAAAACACCACCAGCTACAAGTGCCAATCGGTTCCCAGCCGGCGCCGTCGTTGTAGTACAGGTCGTCGGTGCGCGTGCTTGGATCGCCCGTGTTGAAGTCCAGGTCCGATATTAGCTCGTAGCCTTTGCAGGGAACCACACTCGTCGTTGTGCGACAGACGACTCCATCCGTACTCGGGAAGGCCGCGGCGTATGACGCGGCGCCGGCTTCCGTCGGCACGCCGTCGCCATCCAGATCCCACCGGATTGCGTTGAGTTGCTCCAGGCTCGATATTTCTATCAGGGCGTTGCGGTTGCCGTCGTGGTCGGGCAGCACTATGATTGCTATGGATGTCCGGGCGGCGTCGTTGGGCGCGAGGTTGCCGTCGCCGTCCACAGCGGTCAGCGTATAGCGCAACGTTGATGACGCCGTTGTCAGGCTGCCGTGCAGCCGGCGTGTCGCCGCGTTGAACTCCAGGCCGGGCGGGAGTGTCAGCGTCCGCGCCAGTGTCTGCGTGACGCCCACATTGGTCAGCGCACCGGTCAACCTGCCAGTCAACCCATCCATCAACGTGTAGCGCAACTCGCCGTTGCCGTCGCGCGCCGCCGGCAGCGTCTCGTCCACCGATGCGCCGGCCACGTACGTCAGCGTCGTCGCGGCTACGTCGAATACCGGCGCCACGTCCATGCGCCTGATCATCACGACGTATTCCGTCGCCGAACCGTCCGCCGCCGTTACCGTTACCGTAACCGTGTCGGTGGTGTCCGTCGCCAGCCTTACCTGGTGGCCGTCAACGTCGCTTTGCGCGTCCCTCGGACTGATCTCGGCACGCGCACCGGCGTCCGCCACCAGCGCCGCAACCGTAACCACGTCGCGGTCGGCCACCGCACGATACGACGTCACCGCCGCACGGAAATCGGGAGAAAGCGTGGCACCGCTGACCGACAAGCCGCGCAAACTGCTGTCCGCCGAAATCATGGGCTGCGCCGGGCGCTGCCGCGACACCGACGCGGCAGCGCGGCCATACCGCAATACCGGATATTGGGTGCTGGTGCCGAAGTCCCACGGGGCGTCGGCTGCACCGTCGCCGTCCACGTCCACGTTCCAGGCGGCATAGATGCCGGTGTAGGTCGTGGGCGAGCGCAACTCGAAGGTCTTCCTGCCCGCGCCGCCGGCGCTCCATGCACGACCGGAGGTCATCGTATCCCAGTAGCTGGCGGTTATCGGCCCTCCTTTCGAGTCCGCGCCCACGAGGCCGCCCGTATTCGACTGTCCGCCGACCGCGCCCGTGGCGTAACTGGCGGCTATCGTTCCTCCCTCCGAGTTCGCGCCCACGAGGCCGCCGGTATTCAATCGCCCGCTGGCCGTGCCCGTCGCGTAACCGGCGACTATCTCGCCGGAGTTCCAACCCGCGAGACCGCCCACGTCCCATGCTCCGCCGACCGTGGCCATCGCGTATCCGGCGGCTATCCTGCCCAAGTTCCGCCCCACAAGGCCGCCTATCCTCTCTTCCCCGCGAACCGCGCCCGTCGCGTGACTGGCGATTATCGTCGTCCCGGTCGCGTCTTGCGCACCGGCCTGCCCCGCCAGAGCGCCAACGTCATCATTCCCCACGACGCTCGCGCCGCGCAGCCCCACTCTCTCTATCCTGCTGTCGCCGGCCAGAGAACCGAACAGCCCGATACGATCCTCGCTCGGACGCCGGATGAACAGGTTGCGGATGGCGTGGCCGTTGCCGCGGAACGTCGCAGCATAACCGCCGATGGGTTCCCAACCGGCGCCGTTGTTGTAATACAGGTCGTCGGTGCGCGTGCTTGGATCGCCCGTGTTGAAGTCCAGATCCGATACCAACTCGTAGCCTTTGCAGGGAACCACTTCCGTCGCCGTGCGGCAGACTACTCCATCCGTGCTCGGGAAGGCCGCGGCGTACGACGCGGCGCCGGTTGCCGTCGGCACGCCGTTGCCGTCGAGATCCCAGCGGATCGCGTTGAGTTGTTCCAGGCTTGATACTTCTATCAGGCCGTTGCGGTTGCCGTCGTGGTCGGGCGACACTACGATGGCTATGGATGTCCGGGCGGCGTCGCTGGGCGCGAGGTTGCCATCGCTGTCCGTGGCCGTCAGCGTGTAGCGGGCCATTGATGACGCCGTCGTCAGCCTGCCGTGCAGCCGGTGTGACGTCGCGTCGAACTCCAGGCCGGGCGGGAGTGTCAGCGTCCGCGCCAGTGTCTGCGTGACATCCACGTTGGTCAGCGCACTGGTCAACCTGCCAGTCAACCCATCCATCAACGTGTAGCGCAACTCGCCGTTGCCGCCACGTGCCGCCGGCAGCGTCTCGTCCACCGATGCGCCGGCCACGTACGTCAGCGTCGTCGCCGCTACGTCGAACACCGGCGCCGTATCTTCATAACTGATCATCACGACGTACTCCGTCGCCGAACCGTCCGCCGCCATTACCGTAACTGTAACCGTGCTGGCAGCGCCCGTCGCCAGTCTCACCTGGTGGCCGTCAATATCGCTTTGTGCATCCTCCGGACTGATCTCGGCACGCGCACCGGCGTCCGCCACCACTGCCGTGACTGTAGCCATATCGTGGCCGGCCGCTGCGTCATACGACGTAACCGCCGCACGGAAATCTGGAGAAAGCATGGCACCACTGACCGACAAGCCACGCAAACTGCCGTCCGCCGAAATCATGGGCTGCGCCGGGCGCTGCGACGAAACCGACGCGCCGCCGTGGCCATACCGCAATACCGGATATTGGGTGCTGGTGCCGAAGTCCCATGGGGCGTCGGCAACATCGTCGCCGTCCACGTCCACGTTCCAGGCGGTGTATATCCCGGTGTAGGTCGTCGGCGAACGCAACTCGAAGGTCTTCTTGCCCGTGCCGCCGTCGCTCCTTTCCAGGCCGGAGGTCAGCGTATCCCAGTAGCTGGCGGTTTCTATTTTGCTCAACCACCGCACGTTGCCGTTCCCTCCTACAAGGCCGCCTACATCCTCCGTCCCGCTGACCGCACCCGTGGCGTAACTGGCAGCTATCTCTCCCGCGCTGATCCCCGCGAGGCCGCCTACATGATCCCTCCCGCTGACCGCGCCCGTCGCGTAACTGGCGACTATCTCTGCATATCTCCCGTTGCCTCCCACGAGGCCGCCTACACGACTTGTCCCGCTGACCGCACCCGTGGCGTAACTGGCGGCTATCTCTCCCCCGTTGTAGCTGACCCCCACGAGACCGCCTACATACTTTGTCCCGCTGACCGCGCCCGTCGCGTAACTGGCGGCTATCCTTCCTCTCTTCCAGTTGCCCCCCACAAGGCCGCCTACATACTGGCCTGTCCCGTTGACCTTGGCTGTCGCGTAACTGGCGGTTATCTCTCCTCCTCTCCAGTTGCTCCCCACGAGGCCGCCTACATTATCCTCCCCGCCGACCGTACCCGTCGCATAACCGGAGACTATCGAGGCTATTGCTGTTCTGCTCGCGTAGCGCACGCCGGTCAGCACCCCCACCAGGCTGCCAACGCTATCTTTGCCCACGACGCTCACGCCGCGCAACCCCACTCTCTCTATCCTGCCGCCATCGGCCAGAAAACCGAACAGGCCAATCCGATCCTCGCCCGGACGCCGGATGAACAGGTTGTCAATGACGTGGCCGTTGCCACGGAACGTCGCGGCATAACCGACGATGGGCTCCCAGCCGGCGCCGTTGTTGTAGTACAAGTCGTCGGTGCGCGTGCTCGGATCGCCCGTGTTGAAGTCCAGATCCGATACCAACTCGTAGCCTTTGCAGGAAACTACCCCCGTCGTCGTGCGGCAGACTACTCCGCCCGCGCTCGGGAAGGCCGCGGCGTATGACGCGGCACCGGCTTCCGCCGGCACGCCGTCGCCATCCTGATCCCAACGAATCGCGTTGAGTTGTTCCAGACTCGATATTTCTATCAGGCCGTTGCGGTTGTCGTCGTGGTTGGGCGACACTACGATGGCTATGGACGTCCGGGCGGCGTCGGCGGGCGAGAGGTCGTCGTCGCCGTCCGTGGCCGTCAGCGTGTAGCGCGCCATGGACGACGCCGTCGTCGGACTGCCGTGCAGCCGGCGCGATGCCGCGTCGAACTCCAGGCCAGGCGGCAGCGTCAGCGTCGGCACCAGTGTTTGCGTGATGCCCACGTTGGTCAGCGCGCCGATCAGCCTGTCAGCCAACGCATCCATCAACGTGTAGCGCAACTCTCCGTCGCCTCCGCGCGCCGCCGGCAGCGTCTCGTCCACCGTTGTACCGGCCACGTACGTCAGCGTCGTCGCCGCGGCGTCGAACAGCGGCGCGGCACTTTCGTGCCTGATCATCACGACGTACTCCGTCGGCGAACCGTCCGCAGCCGTTACCGTAACCGTTATCGTGCTGACGGCGGCTATCGCCAGTCTCACCTGGTGACCTTCCACGTCGCTTTGCGCGTCCTCCGGACTGATCTCGGTACGCGCACCGGCGTCCGCCACCAGCGCCGTGACCGTCACCATGTCTTCATACTTGGACACCGTGCGATACGACGTAACCGTCGCACGGAAATCGGGCGACAGCGTGGTGCCGCTGACCGACAAGCCTCGCAAACTGCCGTCCTCCGCAATCACGGGCTGCGACGACTGCTGCAACGCCACCGATGCGGCGCCGCGACCATACCGCAATACCGGATATTGGGTGCTGGTGCCGAAGTCCCATGGGGCGTCGGCGACGTCGTCGCCGTCCACGTCCACGTTCCAGGCGGCGTAAATTCCGGTGTACGTCGTGGGCGAGCGCAACTCGAAGGTCTTCCTACCCGTGCCGCCGTCGCTCCACTCGAGGCCGGAGGCAGACGTGTCCCAATAACTGGAACGGACAGCCGTATCTCCCCAGTTGAACCCCACGAGACCACCTGCAATGTTCTCTCCGCCGACCGCACCCGTCGCGTAACTGGCGACTATCTCTCCCTCCCAGTTATACCCCACGAGGCCGCCCGCAACATCCGGCCCGCTGACCGCGCCCGTCGCGTAACTGGCGGTTATTGTCGAACCGTTCGATCCCACGAGGCCGCCCACGTCATACCCCGTCCCGCTGACCGCGCCCGTGGCGTAACTGGCGACTATCTCTCCCTCATAGTTGACCCCCACGAGGCTGCCTACCGCTCCCTTTCCGCTGCTGACTGTCACGTCGCGCAGCCCCACTCCCTCTATCCTGCTTCCGCTACCCAGAACACCGAACAGTCCGACATAGTCCTCGCCCGGGCGCCGGATGAACAGGTTGTAGATCACGTGGCCATTGCCGCTGAACGTCGCAGCGTATCCTGGGCAAGGAACATGATCGGGAAGAAAAGGATCAATATAAGGCCGATCACAAGCACCGACAGGTTCCCAGCCGGCGTCGGCGTTGTAATACAGGTCGTCGGTGCGCGTACTTGGATCGCCCGTGTTGAAGTCCAGATCCGATACCAACTCGTAGCCCTTACAGGACACCGTCCTCGTCGTCGTCGCACGGCAGACTACTCCGCCCGCGTTTGGGAAGGCCGCGGCGTATGGCGTGGCGCCGGTTGCCGTCGGCACGCCGTCGCCGTCGAGGTCCCATCGGATCGCGTTGAGTTGTTTCAGGCTCGATATTTCTATCAGGCCGTTGCGGTTGGCATCGTGGTCAGGCAACACTATGATTGCTATGGACGTCCGGGCGGCGTCGCTCGGCGACAGGTTCCTGTCGCCGTCCGTTGCCGTCAGCGTGTAGCGCGACGTTGACGACGCCGTCGTCAGCCTGCCGTGCAGCCGGCGTGCCGTCGCGTCGAACTCCAGGCCGGGCGGGAGCGTCAGCGTCCGCGTGCTGCCCGCGTCCGTCAGCCCAGCGTCCGTGAGCGTGTAGCGCAACTCCCCGTCGCCGCCGCGCGCCGCCGGCAGCGTCTCGTCCACCGACGCGCCGGCCACGTACGTCAGCGTCGTCGCCGCGACGTCGAACACTGGCGCCTCGTCCTCGTGCCTGATCATCACGACGTACTCCGTCGCCGAACCGTCTGCCGCCGTTACCGTTATCGTCACCGTGCTGGTCGTGCCTGTCGCCAGTCTCACCTGGTGACCGTCAACGTCGCTTTGCGCATCCTCCGGATTGATCTGCGCACGCGCACCGGCGTCCGCCACCAGCACCGTAACCGTAACCACGTCATACTCGGACGCCGCGTGATACAACGTAATCGCCGCACGGAAATCGGGCCGTAGGGTGGTGCCGCCGACCGACAAGCCGCGCAAACCGCTGTCCGCCGAAATCACGGGCTGCGACGGCCGCTGCAACGCCACCGACTCGGCGCCGTGGCCATACCGCAACGTCGGATATTGGGTGCTGGTACCGAAATCCCACGGGGCGTCAGCAGCGCCGTCGCTGTCCACGTCCACGTTCCAGGCGGCGTATATCCCGGTGTACGTCGTGGGCGAGCGCAACTCGAAGGTCTTCTTGCCCGTGCCGGCGTCGCTCCATGCAAGGCCGGAGGCCAACGTATCCCAGTAACCGGCGGTTATTGCTCCCCAGGTGTGGTTGTGCCCCACGAAGCCGCCTGCAAATCTCTCCCCGCTGACCTTGCCCGTCGCGTAACTGGCGGCTACCCGTCCCCAGTTGTGCCCCACGAGGCCGCCTACCTCATCCCGCCCGCCGGCCACGCCCGTCGCGTAACTGGCGACTATTTCCCCAGAGGAGGGGTTGCCCCCCACAAAGCCGCCTACATTATCCCTTCCGCCGACTGCACCCGTCGCGTAACCGGCGGCTATCCGTCCCCAGTTGTACCCCACGAGACCGCCTACGTTATCCCTTCCGCCAACCGCGCCCGTCGCGTAGCTCGCGGTTATCTCTCCCTCGTTGCTCCCCACAAGGCCGCCTGCCCAATCTCTCCCGCCGACCGTGGCCGTTGCGGAACTGGCGGTCAGCTTCCGTTCGTGAACCCCCACGAGACCACCTGTCATGTCCCCGCCGTAAACCATGCCCGCCGCGTAACTGGCGGTTATCTCTCCTCCAAGGTTCCAACCCGCGAGGCCACCCACGACCGACGTCCCGCTGACCACGCCCGTCGCGTAACTGGAGCCTATCGAGACTACTGCTGTCCCGGTCGCGTAGCGCACGCCGGACTGCCCCGCCAAGCCGCCGACATATTTGCGGCCCTCGACGTGCACGCCGCGCAGCCCGACTTCCTCTATCCTGCTGCCACCAGCCAGATAACCGAACAGTCCGACACGGCGCTCATCCGGGCGCCGGATGAGCAGGTTGCGGATGACGTGGCCATTGCCGCGGAACGTCGCGGCATAACCGGGATCGAACGCATGGCACTCATACGTTCCGTCACAAGTGCCGATGGGTTCCCAACCGGCGCCGTCGTCGTAATACAGGTCGTCGGTGCGCGTGTTCGCATCGCCCGTGTTGAAGTCCAGGTCCGACATTAGCTCATAGCCTTTGCAAGAAACCGTCGCCGTCGTCGTACGGCAGACTACTCCGCCCGTGCTCGGGAAGGCCGCGGCGTACGGCGCGGCGCCGGCTTCCGTCGGCACGCCGTCGCCGTCCAGATCCCAACGGATTGCGTTGAGTTGTTCCAGGTTCGATATTTCTATCAGGCCGTTGCGGTTGGCGTCGTGGTCGGGCAACACTACGATTGCTATGGACATCCGGGCGGCGTCGCTGGGCGCGAGGTTGCCGTCGCCGTCCGTGGCCGTCAGCGTGTAGCGGGCCATTGATGACGCCGTCGTCAGCCTGCCGTGCAGCCGGCGTGCCGTCGCGTCGAACTCCAGGCCGGGCGGGAGCGTCAGCGTCCGCGTGCTGCCCGCGTCCGTCAGTTCAGCATCCGTGAGCGCGTAGCGCAACTCGCCGTCGCCGCCGCGCGCCGCCGGCAGCGTCTCGTCCACCGATGCGCCGGCCACGTACGTCAGCGTCGTCGCCGCGACGTCGAACAGCGGCGCCACGTCCACGCGCCTGATCATCACAACGTACTCCGTCGCCGAACCGTCCGCAGCCGTTACCGTTACCGTTACCGTGCTGACAGCGCCCGTCGCCAGTCTCACCTGGTGACCGCCAACGTCGCTTTGCGCGTCCTCCGGACTGATCTCCGCACGCGCCCCGGCGTCCGCCACTACCGCCGTAACCGTCACCACGTCATACTCGGACACCGCGTGATACAACGTAACCGCCGCACGGAAATCGGGCCGTAGGGTGGTGCCGCCGACCGACAAACCGCGCAAACCGCTGTCCGCCGAAATCACAGGCTGCGACGGCCGCTGCAACGCCACCGATGCAGCGCCGTGGCCATACCGCAACGTCGGATATTGGGTGCTGGTGCCGAAGTCCCACGGGGCGTCGGTTGCGCCGTCGCCGTCCACGTCCACGTTCCAAGCGGCGTATATCCCGGTGTACGTCGTGGGCGAGTGCAGTTCAGAGGTCTTCTTGCCCGTGCCACCGGCGCTCGATCCGCGACCGGAGGTCAACGTATCCCAATAACTGGCGGTTATCCCTCCATTGTTGACCCCCGCGAGGCCGCCTACATAAATAAACCGGCCTGCCCCGCTGACCGCGCCCGTCGCATAACTGGCAACTATCTTTCCCGTATGACCGTTTTTCCCTACGAGGCCGCCTATGCTTATAAGCTCATACCAGCCGCCTGTCTCGCGCCGGCTGGTCGCGCCCGTCGCGTAACTGTAACTGGCGACTATCTTTCCCCAACTGCCCCCCACGAGGCCGCCTACAACACTCTCCGTCCCGCTGACCGTGCCCGTCGCGTAACTGGAGGCTATCTCTCCTCCGTATCCGTTGAGCCCCACGAGGCCGCCTACATACCCGTCTGCCCCACTGACCGAACCCGCTGCATAACTGGAGGCTATCTTTCCATCATTTTCCCCCACGAGGCCGCCTACATGCCAGCCTGTCCCGCGGACCGCGCCCGTCACGTAACTGGCGGTTATCATCTCTCCTCCAAGGCCCGACTTACGCCAGGTGACGGCATCACGAAGATGCCCTGCCAAGCCACCAACGTAAGCATTTCCCACAACGCTTACGTCGCGCAGCCCCACTTCTTCTATCTTGCTTGCCATCAGAACACCGAACAATCCGATATAGTCCTCACCCGGACGCCGGATGAACAGGTTGTAGATCACGTGGCCGTTGCCGCTGAATGTCGCAGCGTACCCCGGACAAGGAACAAGAAAACGAATAAAAGAAGACCGATCACAAACGCCAATCGGTTCCCAGCCGGCACCGTTGTTGTAGTAAAGATCGTCGGTGCGCGTGCCCGGGTCGCCCGTGTTGAAGTCCAGATCCGATACCAACTCGTAGCCTTTGCAGGAGACCATCGTCGTCGTACGGCAGACTACTCCGCCCGTGTTCGGGAAGGCCGCGGTGTACGACGTGGCACCAGCTCTCGCCGGCACGCCGTCGCCGTCCAGATCCCAGCGGATCGCGTTGAGTTGTTCCAGACTCGATACTTCTATCAGGCCGTTGCGGTTGGCATCGTGGTCAGGCAGCACTACGATGGCTATGGAAGTCCGGGCGGCGTCGGCAGGCGAGAGGTTGCCGTCGCCGTCCGTGGCCGTCAGCGTGTAACGCGCCGACGACGACGCCGTCGTCAATCTACCGTACAGCCGGCGCGATGCCGCGTCGAACTCCAAACCGGGCGCGAGCGCCAGCACCAGCGTCGGTGTGCTGCCCGCGTTGGTCAGCCCAGCGTCCGTCAGCCTATAGCGCAACTCCCCATCGCCGCCACGCGCCGCCGGCAGCGTCTCGTCCACCGATGCACCGGCCATATACGTCAGCGTCGTCGCCGCGACATCGAACACTGGTGCCGTGTCTTCGAGCGGCGGCACCGCGCCTTCATGACTGACCACCACGACGTACTCCGTCGCCGAACCATCCGCAGCCGTAACCGTCACCGTTATCGTGCTGGTCGTGCCCGCCGCCAGTCTCACCTGGTGACCGTCAACGTCGCTTTGCGCGTCCTTTGGACTGATCTCGGCACGCGCACCAGCATTCGCCACCAACGCCGTGACCGTAACCACGTCATACTCGGACGCCACGCGATACGATGTCACCGCCGCACGGAAATCGGGCGATAGCGTGGCACCGTCGACCGACAAGCCACGCAAACTGCCGTCCGCCGAAATCACGGGCTGCGCCGACTGCTGCAACGCCACCGACGCGGTGCCGTGGCCATGCCGCAATATCGGATATTGGGTCTCGGTGCCGAAGTCCCACGGGGCGTCGGCGGCCCTGTCGCCGTCCACGTCCACGTTCCAGGCGGCGTATATCCCGGTGTACGTCGTGGGCGAGCGCAACTCGAAGGTCTTCTTGCCCGTACCGCCGTCGCTCCTTTCAAGGCCGGAGGTCAACGTATCCCAATAACTGGCGGTTACTGTTCTTCCCAACCACCACCACACGATGCTGATGTCCCCCACGAGGCCACCTACATAATCTGTCCCGCTGACCGCGCCCGTCGCGTAACTGGAGGCTATCTCTCCCCTGTTGAACCCCACGAGACCGCCTACATAGTCTGTCCCGTTGACCGCGCCCGTCGCGTAACTGGAGGCTATCCTTCCACCTCGCCAGTTGTACCCCACGAGGCCGCCTACCTCATCCTTCCCGCCGACCGCGCCCGTCGCGTAACTGGCGATTATCCCTCCCCAGCTGATCCCCACGAGGCCGCCTACATAATTATCCGTCCCGTTGACCGCGCCCGTCGCGTAACTGGAGGCTATATCTCCACTGTTGTGCCCCGCGAGGCCGCCTACATAATTATCCGTCCCGTTGACCGCGCCCGTCGCGTAACTGGAGGCTATCCTTCCACCTCGCCAGTTGTACCCCACGAGACCACCTACAAACTCTCCCGTTTTGGACCACACGATGTCGCCTGCATCCCTCCCGCTGACCGCACCCGTTGCGTAGCTGGCGGCTATCTCTCCTTTGTTGAGACCCACGAGGCCACCTACATACTCCGTCCCGCTGACCGCGCCCGTCGCGTGACTGGCGGCTATATCTCCCAAGTTGATCCCTACGAAACCACCTATATACTTTTCCTCCGTCGCGCTGACCGAGACCATCGCGTAGCTGGCAGCTATATCTCCATTGTTGAACCCCACGAGGCCACCTACAGAATACTCTCCGCTTACCTTACCCGCTGCGTAACTATCGGTTATCTCTCCTCCAGGGACCGACTGGAACCAGCCTCCATCAGTACCAAGACTCCCTGCCAAGCCACCAACATACCCACCTCCCACAACGCTCACGTCGCGCAGTTTCACTCCCTCTATCTTGCTTGCTTCCATCAGAACACCGAACAGTCCGATATATTTCTCACGCGGACGCTGGATGAACAGGTTGTAGATCACGTGGCCGCTGCCGCTGAACGTCGCAGCGTATCCCGGGCAAGAAACAAGATAGGGATAGGAATAAGGCCGATCACAAGCGCTGATAGGTTCCCAGCCAGCGCCGTTGTTGTAGTACAGGTCGTCGGTGCGCGTGCCCTCATCGCCGGTATTGAAGTCCAGGTCCGATATTAGCTCGTAGCCTTTGCAGGAAACCGTCCCTGTCGTCGTACGGCAGACTACTCCGCCCGCGTTCGGGAAGGCCGCGGCGTATGACACGGCGCCGGCTCTCGTCGGCACGCCGTTGCCATCCAGATCCCAGCGGATTGCGTTGAGTTGTTCCAGGCTCGATATTTCTATCAGGCCGTTGCGGTTGGCGTCGTGGTCGGGCGACACTATGATTGCTATGGACATCCGGGCGGCGTCGGCGGGCGAGAGGTTGCCGTCGCCGTCCGTGGCCGTCAGCGTGTAGCGCGCCGACGACGACGCCGTCGTCAGCCTGCCGTGCAACCGGCGTGTCGCCGCGTCGAACTCCAAACCGGACGGGAGTGTCAGCGTCGGTGTGCTGCCCGCGTTGGTCAGCCTATAGCGCAACTCGCCATCGCCGTCGCGCGCCGCCGGCAGCGTCTGGTCCACCGATGCACCGGCCGTATACGTCAGCGTCGTCGCCGCGATCTCGAACGCCGGCGCCGTGTCTTCAAGCGGCGACGGCGCGTCCCCATGACCGACCACCACGACGTACTCCGTCGCCGAACCGTCCGCCGCCGTTACCGTTACCGTAATCGTTACCGTATCGGTCGTGCCCGCCGCCAGTCTCACCTGATGGCCGTCAATATCGCTTTGCGCGTCCTCCGGACTGATCGTGGCACGTGCCCCGGCGTCCGCCACCAGCGCCGTAACCGTCACCACGTCATATTCGGACGCCGCGTCATACGACGTAACCGCTGCACGGAAATCAGGCGACAACGTGGCACCGCCGACCGACAAACCGCGCAAACTGCCGTCCGCCGAAATCACGGGCTGCGATGGCCGCTGCAACGCTACCGACGCGGCGCCGTGGCCATGCCGCAACGTCGGATATTGGGTGCTGGTGCCGAAATCCCACGGGGCGTCGGCTGCGCCGTCGCCGTCCACGTCCACGTTCCAGGCGGCGTATATCCCGGTGTACGTCGTGGGCGAACGCAACTCGAAGGTCTTCTTGCCCGTGCCGCCGTCGCTCGATCCACGGCCGGAGGTCAGCGTATCCCAGTAACTGACGGCTATATCTCCCATGAGTATATAGTTGTACCCCACGAGGCCGCCTACATCCACAAACAAGCCTGTCCCGCTCCAGCTGACCGCGCCCGTCGCGTAACTGGCGGCTATCTCTCCCATGTTGCCCCCCACGAGGCCGCCTACATACACAAACAAGCCTGTCCCGCTCGCGCTGACCGCGCCCGTCGCGTAACTGGCAGCTATCTTTCCAGAATTCCTCCCCACGAAGCCGCCTACATCACCCATCCCACCACTGACCGCGCCCGTCGCGTAACTGGTAGCTATCTTTCCAGAATTCCTCCCCACGAGGCCGCCTACATAAAAATTCGTTCCTCTGACTGCACCCGTCGCATAACTGGCGGCTATCTTTCCATAATTCTGCCCCACGAGGCCGCCTACAAAAAAATTCGTCCCTCCGACCGCGCCCGTCGCGTAACTGGCGACTATCTCTCCATCGTTGCGCCCCACAAGGCCGCCTACAAACTCCCCCGTCCCGCTGACCGTGCCCGTCGCGTAACTGGCGACTATCTCTCCACTGTTGAACCCCACGAGGCCGCCTACATAATAGTCTGTCCCGCTGACCATGCCGGTCACATGGCTAGTGGAAATCGTTACATCGGTTACGTCCCAAGGAACAGCCCCCACCAAGCCGCCAACATACTCGCGCCCCTCAACACTCACGTCGCGCAGACTCACCTCCTCTATCCTGCTTCCGTTACCCAGTGAATCGAACAACCCGACAAAATTCTCACCTAGACGCCGGATGAACAGACTGTGAACGACGTGGCCGTTGCCACGAAACGTCGCGGCATACGAGTCGGATGCAGAACACCACCGTCTGCGGCAAGTGCCAATCGGTTCCCAACCGGCGCCGTCGTTGTAATACAGGTCGTCGGTGCGTGTGCTTGGATCGCCTGTGTTGAAGTCCAGGTCCGATACCAACTCGTAGCCTTTGCAGGAAACCGTCGCCGTCGTCGTCGTACGGCAGACTACTCCGCCCGTGTTCGGGAAGGCCACGGCGTATGACGCGGCGCCGGCTCTCGTCGGCACGCCGTCGCCGTCCAGGTCCCAGCGGATTGCGTTGAGTTGCTCCAGGCTTGATACTTCTATCAGGCCGTTGCGGTTGGCGTCGTAGTCGGCGGTGCTGACCGTCGGTGTCGAAGAGGTGTCGCCCGTTTGTGCCGAAGCGGTGCTCCCGACACCAGAAACCACAACGCATAGCACACTTGCCACGTATGCATGGTGGAGTTGTCGAGAGAACAAGGACATGCCGCCTATTATAAGACTGACGAGCGTGCACGATGCCACCACCCGGCCCTCGCCGTATCCGACACTGTCCTGCTGTCGAAAATATTTCTATATCAATAGTTTAAGGAATAATACTGGTGGCAGATACCCAAAGCCCCCAGGGGCCCGAACGGGCCGAGGGGGTGTTAATCTGTTCGCTTATGGATGGGACGTTGCAAGAATACGGCACTTATTGCGTTCCGTCCAATTTTTTCAGGGCTTATGCCATCTCCTATGAGACAGCCACATGACCCGGCTACGCCCGTGGATAATTCGACCTGCCCTGATCCCGCTCGCCCGCAAGATACTTGAGATACCGCCCGACGCCTTCTTCCAGCGTCATGAAGCCGCCGTCGTAGCCGGCCTTGCGCAGGCGCGTCAGGTCGGCCTGGGTGTAGTCCTGGTACACCGCCTTCAATTCGTCGGGAAACGGGATGTATTCGACCTCGCCCGTGCCGTGCCATGCGATGACCGCGTCGGCGACCTCGCGGAAGGTGCGCGCGACACCGCTGCCGAGATTGAAGATGCCGCGCGGGCGGTGTTCCAGCCACCAGAGTTTGGCGCGCACGACGTCCTCGACGTGGGTAAAGTCGCGGCGGTGTTCGCCGGCGGCGCAGGTGGCGTTGGCGCCGAACACGCGCACTTTGCCGTCCTCGCGCAGCTGGCGATTGAAATGCCACGGCGCGCTGCACATGAAGCCCTTGTGCGCCTCGCGCGGGCCGTACACGTTGAAATAGCGAAAGCCGGCGACGGCCGGGCCGCGCGTCATCGCCGTGCGCGCGACGTGGCGGTCGAACAGCCACTTCGAGTAGGCGTAGATCGTCGTCGGCCGCTCGTTGGCCTCGTCTTCCGAGAAGGCCCCGCTGTTGCCATAGACGCCGGCGGACGAGGCGTATTGCAGGGCGAGCCCGCGGCGGCGGCAGTAGTCGAGCAGGCGCTTGGAATACTCGTAGTTGTTGCGCATCATGTAACGCCCGTCCCACTCGACGGTGGAGGTACATGCGCCCTCGTGGATCACCGCCTCGATATTGGAACCGAACGACTCGCCGGCGACGACGCGCGCGAGGAAGTCGTCCTTGTCGAGATAGTCGGCGATTTTCAGGCCGGCGAGGTTGCGCACCTTGCGCCCGTCGCTAAGGTTGTCCACCGCGAGAACGTCGTCCACTCCGCGCTCGTTGAGCGCGGCGATGACGTTGCTGCCGATGAAGCCGGCGGCGCCGGTGACGATCAGCACGGTGTCTGCCGGGCGCGCGCGCGCAGGCGGCGATGCAGCGACAGCAGGTAAATCAGGATGAACAGCGCCAACAGGCACTCCTTCAGCTCGCCACCTTTCATGTAGAGCCAATCCGGCGCGGCCGCGCCGGACGACTCGACCAGTTTATCGAAGGGGCTGACGACGAGAACCGCGACCGACACCGGCAGGCACGCCCAGGTCGGCCACAGCCAGTACGGCCAGGCGTCGCCGTCCGTGCCCGACAACATGCGCCAGCGCTGCGCGCTAAAGCGGCGGTAGAGCGGCACCGCGACGCCGCCGACCAGCGCGCCCAACGTCAGCAGCGCCC
The DNA here is from genome assembly GCA_965203445.1 of Candidatus Oxydemutator sp. Taxonomy (GTDB): domain Bacteria; phylum Pseudomonadota; class Gammaproteobacteria; order Poriferisulfidales; family Oxydemutatoraceae; genus Oxydemutator. The sequence continues at coordinate 1,263,280 of OZ241883.1, read as the reverse complement.
GCGGCAGCTGATCGAAGAGCGCATGCACGTTGTGCAGATTCGTCTCCTGCTGGTCGTTGAGCCGTCGCCACTCCTCGGGCGTGCCCCACTGAAAGACGTGCTGCCCCCAGCTCAACTCTTCCCCGGCGAAATACACCGCACCTAACAGCAGCAGCACGACCCAGCCGCAAAGCCAACGCACACCGCGGCCGATTACGAACCGCAACGCGCCGGCCGCGTAAAAAATCCCGACCAGCAGAAACACCACCGTAACCCACTCGATGGCGCCCGATTCGTGGTAAAGCCAGGGCTGCGGCCCGCCGACCCACTGCGCCGCATAAGGAATCAAGACGACCAGCAACGGCAAGCCCAAATAAAGCGCGGGCGGCAGTTCGCGGGCTGGCATGGCGTCGTTCATAACGATTCGGGTGGCGGGAAAGGGGATTATAACAACCTCGCCGCCGGCCTTCTCTTCGTCATTGCCGCACTCTTACGTTCGTCATCATCGCCTCCCCCCTTGGTGCGTCATTGCCGAACGGCTTAACGAAACGCACTCTATGTTCGCCGGGAAATGGCAAAGTGCATCCCCAGATGACGCCGTCTGCTTCCAGTAATAATCAGGCAGCCCGCCACGCCTGGATGGCGTCGGCGAGTTGATCAGCCAGCGGTCGGAGCGCGCTGTCTTTCCGTCGCACCTCCTGAAAGGCAACAATGCGACAGACTGCCGGAACCGGTCGGCTAAGTTTTCCGGCGAGGTCTCCAAGCTTGAACTTGGCGATTTCCGCCTCGGTCTCGGAAGCCAAGCTATAAGTATCGCTCGACTGCTCCATAAGCGTGCCGAAATTGCCTGGATCGGTGCCCAAAGGCTCCGCATACATGGACCGGTTGCGCTCCAGGCACTCCCAAAGCCACACCTCGGGCGCGACATCGCCGGGCAGGAAAAGCACGGGACCTCGCCAGTCGCCGGCACGCGCGCGCAGTCTTTTTTCTACATCTTTGTCACGCTGATCGCCATCCAGGACAAAAACGAAATTGTCAAGCAGATCAATTCTCTTAAAAGCCGCGGCATGGGCCGGAAATTCCTGGGCGCTCGTGTCACAACCAATGCGGATCTGATCGTGCTGAATGAACATCCTGGGGGCCAGATAATCCAACACGCCGCGCAGGATGCCCTCCGCAACCTCATCTTCGCAAAGCACATTGAGCACGTTGACGGAACGGCCGTAGAAGGCATTCTGGATGATGTCCTGGTACGGCGGACGAACCTCGACGTCCCCGTGTTCATCTCGATCAAGAAAGATACGCGCGTTGGCGGGAACGGCGTCCAGCACGACGGGGCTGTGGGAAGTGACGATAACCTGCAAGTCGTTGCGCAAGGCCAGCTGCTGCAACTGGAGCATCAGCAGTTGCTGCGCCCACGGATGCAGGCCTGCCTCGATCTCATCAATCAACACCAGCGCACCACGCAGTTGCGCGATTTCTCCGGACAGACGCAGGATGGCGCGCTCGCCGGCGGCCATGTGCAACTCGGAATACGCGGTGTCGTCCTTATGCGTCGCAAAAAGAAGGTCCCTACCGCCTTTGCCCGTCTTGGAGAGCCGTACGACCTCCCGGTAACGGAAAGGCAGCATACTCTGTGCAAAATCTATTTGCGCGGCCGTCAGTGGATGTTCCTCGGGCACAGTCTTGAGATGCGACATGCTGAGCACGCCGCGCACCTCCGGCGGGCTGCTCAGATTGCTGAGCGTGCGCAGATAAACCGCACGTTTCGGTTGACGTTGTTTTTTGCGCCCAAAAAAGCTGCGCGTCCAGCCTTTTCTTCGCCGCCAAGCCATCAAAATAGCATCGTTACCTTCGGAATACTCGTATTCAATGGAAATCTCGGGGCGGTCGTCGCCACGGGCGCCCCCCTTCGGGACATAGTTTGGAAAAAGCGTCGAAGGTACGTAATCCCTGGCCCCGGCGCCCGGCACCTCGTAGGCGCAGGCGGCGGCGAGCAGGACGGTGGACTTGCCGCTGGCGTTCATTCCGGCAATGACACACACCGGATAATCGAACACAACCCGCAGGTTGCGGATACCTCGGAGACCTTGTAAGCGCACCGCCTTCAAAAACTGCGGCATATGCGGCTTTTTGCCCTGAAGGCGGGGCCAGAGTTCTTTCAGTCTTTTGTCTATCATCAGGGCGGTGGCTTGTTCAAAACATGAGTCCAATATAGCCCCAAAGCTTACACCTTGATACGCAACCCGGATTTTAGCGCGCGCCCGCGCGCCGCTACTGTGAGGCGCGCGCCTTTCCCTCGACCTTGCGCGCCGCGGCGTACACCTCGTTTGGCGCAATTCCGGTGAGGCAGTCGTAGTGGCCGTAGCGGCAGGTTTTTTTCCAGCACGGGCTGCATTCGAGGTTGCGCCAGAACAGGCGCGAGGCGGGGAGCATCGGCGGCGTGTAATCCGGCGAAGTGGCGCCGTAGATCGCAACCAGCGGGCAGCCGACGGCGGCGGCCACGTGCATCAATCCCGAGTCGTTGGTTACCGCGAACGACGCGAGCGACATCAGATCAACGACGTCGGCAAGATCGGTGCGCCCGCAAAGATCGGCAATCGGAGACGAGGCGGCGCGGACGACTGCGCGCGCAAGCGGGCGGTCGCCGGACGAACCGAACAGCCACGTCTGCCAACCGTCGGCGGCGTAGCGGTCGGCGACGTCGGCAAAGTACGCGGGCGGCCACTGTTTCGATTTGCCGAAAGCGGCGCCCGGCATCAGCGCGAGCACCGGTTTTTGCAAATCGAGCGCCAGTTCCCGCACGCAGGCCGCGGCGCGCACTTCGTCCACGCGCAACTCCGGCGCCGGCGCGTCGCGGGTGTCCGGCGTCACGCCGCGCGACTCGCCCAAAAAAACGAAGCGATCCACGATGCGCGGCATCGCGCCGGCGTCGAACGGGCGCACGTCGTTGATCAGACCGTAGCGCATCTCGCCGCGAAAACCGGTGCGCCGCGGCACGCGCGCGAACCACGGCACGAGCGCGGCTTTCAGCGAACGCGGCAGCACGATGGCCTGATCATAGACGCCGCGCAGTTCGCGCCCCAGCCGCAAGCGCGCGGACGGGCCCAGTTCGCCGTGCGCCAACGGCATTGCAATCGCGCGCGAGACTTCGCGCATTCTGCCGAGCAACGCCGCACCCCACGCCGGCGCGAGAACGTCTATCGCAACGCCGGGTTGGCGCCGCTTCATCGCCTTGTAGAGGCTTTGCGACAACACCAGGTCGCCGACCCACGCCTGCGCGACCACCAGAACACGCCGCGCCATCGAAACTATTGCTTGCGTATCTCGCTGATCAACGCGCTGGTCGAGACGCCTTCGAGATAATCGAGCACGACGACCTCGCCGCCGCTGGCGCGGACGTGGTCGTAGCCGGCGACGGCGCGCGCTTCGTAGTCGCCGCCCTTGACGAGGACGTCGGGCGAGACGCGCTCGATCAGCCGCCGCGGCGTGGACTCCGAGAACGGCACCACCCAGTCCACCATCGCAAGCGCGGCCAGCAGGCGCATACGCAGGCGCAGCGGATTGATCGGGCGCGCGGCGCCCTTCAACAGCCGCACCGATGCGTCGTCGTTGACCGCGACCACCAGGCGCTCGCCGAGCAACGCGGCTTCGGTCAGGTAGGCGATATGTCCGGCGTGCAGCAGATCGAAACAGCCGTTGGTCATCACGATGCGCTGCCCGGCGCGTCTCGCGGCAGCGACGCGCGTAAGCAATTCCCGCTCGGTGCAGACGGCGTCTTCGGACGCGGCGCGCGGGGCCTCGAGCAACTCGCGGGCGTCCACGGTCGCGGTGCCGGATTTCTCGACCACTATGCTCGCCGCGCGGTTGGCGAACCGCACCGCCTCCGGCAGCGACACGCCGAGCGTGTGCGCCGCGGCCAACACCGAGATCGCGGTGTCGCCGGCGCCGGTCACGTCGTACACCTCGTGCGCGTGCGTCGGCAGATGGTGAACGCTGTCGGCGCCCTCGATCAGCGACATGCCGTGTTCGCCGCGCGTCACCAGCAGCGCGTCGAGGCCGAGACGCTGCTTCAGCGCAAGCCCCTTGGCGGCGATCTCGGCATCGTCTCCGCAACGGCCGACGACGGCCTCGAACTCGGAAAAATTAGGCGTCAGCACGGTGGCGTCGGCGTAGCGCGAAAAATCATGCCCTTTGGGATCGACGAACACCGGCTTGCCGGCGTCGCGCGCAAACCGGATCAGGCGCTGGACGTTGCGCAGACAACCTTTGGCGTAATCGGACAGGATGACGGCGTCGGCGGCGCCCAGACAGGAAACAAACAGCGTCTCCACCCGCGACGGCGTGGCGCCTGCAAAGCCGTCCTCGAAATCGAGGCGTATCAGCTGCTGGGCGCGGCTGACGACGCGCATCTTGACGATGGTCGGGCTGCCGCGCACCGCGACAAGACGCGCTTCGACGCCGTGCTCGGCCAGCAGTCTCTCGAGCACGCCGGCCTCGGCGTCTTCGCCGGTCAGCCCGATCAGCGTCGCGCGCGCGCCGAGGCCGCGCACGTTGACCGCGACGTTGGCGGCGCCGCCCGGGCGCTCCTCGCAGTCGGTGACTTGCACCGCCTGCACCGGCGCCTCGGGCGAGATGCGCCGGGTCGCGCCGTGAAAATAGCGGTCTATCATCACGTCGCCGACCACCAGCAGGTGCGCGCGGCCGAAGTCGGGGCCTGCGGAACCGGCGGAACCGGGCCGCATCGGTACGCGCGCTTTTGCGCCGGCCCCGTTGTCAGACAAAGGTAAGCCACTCCCGGCGCGCGCCGGCGCGTCCGTGCACGGCGTCGAAGAACAACGTCTGCAAACGTTCCGTCACCGGGCCGCGCGCGCCGTCGCCGATGACGCGCCCGTCGAGTTCGCGCACCGGCGTCACTTCGGCCGCGGTGCCGGTCAGGAAAACCTCGTCGGCGATGTACACCTCGTCGCGCGTGATACGCCTCTCGACAACGTCCAGGCCCTCGTCGCGCGCCAGTTGCAGCACCGTGCGTCGCGTGATGCCGTTGAGCGCCGCGCTCAGATCGGGGGTATGCAACGCGCCGTCGGCGACGACGAACACGTTCTCGCCGCTGCCTTCGGCGACGTAGCCGTCGGTGTCCAACATCAGCGCCTCGTCGCAGCCGGCGGCCAAGGCCTCGTGCAGCGCCAGCATCGAGTTTATGTAATGCCCGTTGGCCTTGGCCTTGCACATCGCGGCGTTGGCGTGGTGGCGCGCGAACGACGAGGTCTTGACGCGGATGCCGCGGCGGATGTTCTCCTCGCCCAGGTAGGTTCCCCACTGCCACACGGCGATAATGCAATGCACTTTCAGGTTGTCGGCGCGCAGACCCATGCCCTCGGCGCCGTAGAAGATCATCGGCCGCAGATAGGCGGTTTCGAGACCGTTCTTGCGCACCGCCTCGCATTGCGCCTCGTTCAGATCGTCGCGCGCGAGCGGAATTTTGATGCCGATAATCGCGGCCGAATCGAACAGCCGCCTGGTGTGGTCGTGCAGGCGGAAAATCGCGGTGCCGTCCTCGGTGCGGTACGCGCGCACGCCCTCGAACACGCCGGTGCCGTAGTGCAACGTGTGCGTCAGAACGTGCACCTTGGCCTCGCGCCAGGGCACAAACTCGCCGTCAAACCAGATCCAGCCGTCGCGTTGCTCCATCATCACTCCTTGCTGCCGCCGCCAACAATCGGCCCCGCCAACGACTGCTCCGGCCAATAATCGGTATTGTAGGAAAATCGAGAATTATATTATATGTCCGGCTGACCTGACCTTCCCCCGGCCCGTAATGTAACCCTCTCCCCCTAGGAGAGGGTGGGCCAAGAACCATGGGCCGAGAACTTGGTGCGATTGACTTAGCATATATTATCAATAATAATTCTCATTTGTATTCAACTTTACACGGGCTTACACGGAAATTTGCCATGCAAAAGGATCGCCGTCGCCGACGTCGTATCGCGGTCGTCGCGTGCTGGGCCGCCTGCCTGCTCGCGTGCACTGGCGCAGGCGCCGAGGTCAACGTCTATTCGGCGCGCCAGGAGAGTCTGATCAAGCCGCTGCTCGAGCGTTTCACCGCGCGCCACGGCATCGAGACGCGCCTGATCACGGGCAAGGCCGACGCGCTGCTTACGCGGCTTACGCTCGAAGGCAAGGACAGCCCGGCCGATCTGCTGATTACCACCGACGCCGGGCGTCTGTTCCGCGCGAAGGAGGCGGGTCTGCTGCGGCCGGTTCGATCCGAGACGCTCGCCACGCGGATACCGGCGCGTTACCGCGACCCGGACGATCAGTGGTTCGGGCTTTCGCTGCGTGCGCGGACGATCCTCGTCGTCGAGGGGCGCGCGCGACCCGGCGTGCCGGCGCGCTACGAGTCGCTGGCCGACCCGGCCTGGCGCGGACGCATATGCATTCGTTCCTCCGACAACATCTACAACCAGTCGCTGGTGGCCTCGATGATACACGCCAACGGCTACGACGCGACGCTGGCGTGGGCCGAGGGGCTTGCCGCGAATCTCGCGCGCCCGCCCGCCGGTGGCGACCGCGATCAGATCATGGCGGCGGCAGCAGGCTTGTGCGACGTCGCGGTCGTCAACACCTATTATCTGGCGATGATGCTGCAAGGCGGCGATCCGGCGCAGCGCAAGGCGGCGCAGCGGATGCGCGTGGTATGGCCCAACCAGAAAGACCGTGGCGTGCACGTCAACATAAGCGGCGCCGGCGTAACGCGCACCGCGACCCACTACGACGAGGCGGTCGCGTTGATCGAATACCTGGCGAGCGAGGACGCGCAGCGCTGGTACGGCGAGACCAATAACGAATATCCGGTACGCGCCGGCGTTACGCCCAGTAAAATCCTACAGTCATGGGGCGAGTTCAAGGCCGATACGATAGACCTCGCGATCCTCGGACGGCTGAACCGCAAGGCGGTCGAACTGACCAACCGCGCCGGCTGGCGCTGAGCCGGTGGCCGCCGCCGAGGGCGCGCAACCCAAACCCGGGGTGGCCGTGCGCGCCGGGCGACGCGCGTCCGAAGGAACCGCGCTGCGTATCGGCGCGCGTCTGGCCTCCATCGCAATCACGCTGCCGCTAGTCGCGTTAGCCGTCTATGCGCTGTTGCCCAGCGACGGCGTGTGGATGCATCTGGTCGAGACCACGCTCGGCGGCTATCTGCGAAACTCGGCGGCGCTGGCCATCGGCGTGGTGTCGCTCGCCGTCGTCATCGGTGCGTCGTGCGCGTGGTTGTGCACCGCATGTGATTTTCCGGGACGACGCTTCTTCGAGTGGGCGCTGATACTGCCGCTGGCGTTGCCCGCCTATATCATCGCCTACGCCTATACCGGTATGCTCGGCTACGGCGGCTGGCTGCACGAGACGCTGCACGCCGGTCTCGGCTTGCGCCCGCCGCCGATCCGCTCGCTCGGCGGCGGCGTCATCGTGTTAGCGTTGGCGCTTTATCCGTACGTGTATTTACTGACGCGCACGCTGTTGCTGCAACAATCCGCCAGCCTGATCGAGGCGGCGCGCACGCTGGGGCTGAACCCGCGCCGAATTTTCACGCGCCTGATATTGCCGGTGGCGCGCCCGGGCGTCGCCGTCGGCGCCGCGTTGGTGGCGATGGAGACGTTGTCGGATTACGCCGCGATGCAGCATTTCGGCATCCAGACGTTCAGCACCGGCATCATCCGCACGTGGTTCGGCTTCGGCAGCCTGGCCGGCGCCGCGCAACTGTCGCTGCTGCTGCTGGTGTTCATGGCGGCGTTGGTCCTGATCGAAAGATACCAGCGCCGGCGCTGCGGTTATTCCGAAACCGGCACACACAAGCCGCTGGGCATCGCCTATCCGCTGCGCGGCGCGCGCGCGTGGGGTGCCGCCGCCTTCTGCGCGCTGCCGGTCGCACTCGGCTTCGCGGCGCCCGCCGGACAACTGTCGGCATGGGCGTTGACGAGCGGCGCGTCGTTCGACGCCGCCTACCGCGAGCTGGTCGGCAACACGCTGCTGCTAGGCGCGGGCGCGGCGCTGGCGACGACGCTTGTCGCCGTCGTCCTCTGTTACACCCGCCGCCTGTATCCGCGCGACCGCGGCCGCTGGCTCTACCGGGCGGCGACCTTCGGCTACGCGGTGCCGGGCGTCGTGGTCGCGGTCGGCGTCATGATCACGTGCACCTCGATCGAGAAAATCGCGGGCGCGGGCGCGGCATTTGCGGGCCTCGGCTCGCCGGGGCTTTTCTTGAGCGGCACGTTGTTCGTACTGTACTTCGCGTACACGACGCGCTTTCTGACGTTCGGCTTCAACACGGTCGAGAACTCGCTCTCCAAGGTGTCGCGCAACGTGGACTACGCGGCCGCGACGCTGAAGGCGTCGGGCCTTGCGATGCTCGGCAAAATACACCTGCCGCTTATTCGCTCGGGCCTGCTGACGGCGATGCTGCTGGTGTTCGTCGAGGTCATCAAGGAACTGCCGGCGACGCTGGTGCTGCGCCCGTTCGACTTCAACACGCTGGCGGTGCGCGCGGCCGAAATGGCCGCCGACGAGCGGCTGCCCGACGTCGCACTGCCGGCGTTGACCATCGTCGCCGCGGGCCTGCTGCCGCTGATGATCCTGGCGCGGCAAATTGCGCGAACCGGAGGCCGCGACCGGGCGGCGGCGATATGAGCGCCTTGCTGTCCATGGAAGACGTCGGCGTGGACATTGACGGACGACGCATAGTCGAACGCGTCACGTTGCAGCTGGGCGCCGGCCGCATCGGCTGTCTGCTGGGGCCCAGCGGCGGCGGCAAGACGACGCTGCTGCGCTGCATCGCCGGTTTCCAACGCCTTTGCAGCGGCGTCATCCGCATAGAAGGCACCATCATCGAGAGTCGCGATCGCTGCCTGCCGCCGGAGCGGCGGCGCATCGGCATGATGTTCCAGGATTACGCGCTGTTCCCGCACCTGACCGTCGAGCAGAACGTCTGCTTCGGCATCCGCAATTTTGCCGCGGGCGAGCGGCGCAAGCGTTTGACGCGGCTGCTCGCCGTGACCGAAATGGCGTCCCATGCGCGCCGCTATCCGCACGAACTGTCGGGCGGTCAGCAGCAGCGCACCGCGCTTGCGCGCGCGCTCGCGCCGCGCCCCGACCTGCTGCTGTTGGACGAACCGTTCTCGAACCTCGACGCCGAGTTGAAGCTGCAATTAGCCGCCGAGATCCGCGATATTCTGCGCGAGGAAAACATCACCGCGCTGCTGATCACGCACGACCAGAGCGAGGCGCTGGCGATGGCGGACATGCTCGGCGTCATGCGCGACGGGCATATCCTGCAATGGGACACCGCCTACAACGTCTATCACCGCCCGGTGTCACGTGAGATCGCGACCTCCGTCGGCATGGGAACGATGTTGAAGGGCACGATGACGTCCAAACGAGGCATACGCACCGCGCTTGGCTATCTCGAACTCTCGAGGCTGAACTGCTTCTTCTCGATGGGGGCGGCGCGCGCCGACCTCGCCGACGGCGCCGAAGTCCACGTGCTGATCCGCCCCGACGACATCGTCCACGACGACGCCAGCGACCTGCGCGCGGTGATCGAGAAAAAGCAGTTTCGCGGCGCCGAGTTTCTCTATCAACTGCGCCTTGCGGGGGGCGAGACCATCCACTGTCTTGCCTCCAGCCACCACGACCACCGCGTCGGCGAGGCCATCGGCATCCGCCTCGACATCGAACACCTGGTGGTTTTCCCGTGAGCAGGGAGGACGAGACTCACGGGTTCATCGCATTTTGCATTGTGGACGCCGAAGCACGCCACCTGTCTATGCGCTCTTTGATCATTACGTCTATTTCCTGACCAGGAAAATAAACTCCTGATTCGGTTCTTCAGCTTCACGCAGCCAGGCGTTGGTCCATTTCATCGTCGCCATCACGTTCCTTTTGTAATCCACCTTGACGACGTCAATCAATTCCCCGCTCTCCCGAATGACCTCGTGCAACTCCTCGGCCGTCGCCCTTCCTCCCGAGCCGTAAGAGAGCATGATCCATCGGCATCGGGTCGCTTTCAGCAGACGCTCGATAGCCTCCACCACGAGGAACCTCCCGCAACCGTTTTTGCGAAACTCCTCGAATACGGAAGCCGCCACCGTATCCGACGTGTCTTTTCTCCGCAGGGCCTTGCCGAAAAGAGCGGGCCGGTCGTTCTTGCAGATCGTCGTCCACGGGTGGTAGTAAGAAGAATATCTCACTCTCGAAGGCGGCATCTTCTCGTTATTCGAACCATACGGGGGATCATAGTAGGCGAGATCGGCATCCACGTCGGGCAGCACGGCAAAAACGTCGCCCTGAAGAACGGTGTTGGGCGCCGTGTTGCGCCAGACTTTGGGAACCCGCAGTTTTATATCCTTGAACGATCGCGGCGACCAGTCCTTCAGATAAGACGCGAAGTGACCCAACGTGCTGTCAACCTGATCGAGCGCCAGAATTAAACTGGTCAGCGCCACGCACCTCGAAACTTCATCGAGTTCCAGTTCGTCTATCTCCCTTCTGATGGCGTCGAGTTTTCTCGTATTCTTCTTCTGCCACGGCTTTTTGGTGCCATTGCTTTGAACGGCGTTATTCTCCCCACTCGGGGCAACGTCGCCGCCGTAATGCTCGGTAAACCAGCCCTCCTCGGGGGGCAATGCATTCAGGTGATCTATCAGCGGTTTATACTCACCTGGATTCTTTACGTTCTTCAGGTAGCACGTGGCAAAAGTCCTGGACCATTCGGAAAGATCGTTGGCAACGACGCGATAACCGGTTTGGGCGAAAGCCTGGCTGACCCGAGTCGAACCGGAAAATCCGTCGAAGACGCTTTTTGCGTCCGTTTTCTTCGCCAAACCGAGGATCTGGGGCAGCAGCTTGAGCTTCGAGCCTGCATATTTGACGCCTTCAGTACGAGGTATTTCAACCGCCGCGCCGCCAAACGGCAAAGACCGATTCTGCATCATCGCAACCGAACGCCTGAAGCCCGCTTGAGTCGGGCAATATCCGCTTTGATTTGGGCATTATACAAAAACATACCGAACTAATTGACCACGGATCGGCGGCGGAACCGTCCATGGTGCCGTCGCCGACCGGGGGGAGCGTCACCGCAGGGCGTTGTAGGCGTAGGCCGGGGTTACCGAGGCGACGACGAAGGGGGTCGCCACGGCCAGGTTTGCGAAGTTCAGAACCTCGCCGAAACCCCTGGCAAAGCCCGACAGTTGCTTGATGTTGCCCATCGAGTCGTACCAGTAACCGCTGTTTAAGAAGTCGTGCGGCCCGGCGTACGCCTCCTGCACCAGGTCGAGCCACGCGCCGGGTTCATAGGCGTGGCCGAAGAACATGCCCTGCCCGCCCTGCACGCCGCCGAACGGACTCGGCACCTGCTCGGCCAGCCACGGCACGAAACGACCGCCGGCGAGTTTGAAACCGTCGCCCAAAAAGCCGACGCTTTCGCCCGCCGCGTTGAGCGGATTGAGCCTGGACTGCGCGATCATCTTCTCGCGCATGGACAGCGCCGCCGCCGAAAACGCGGACATGCCAAGCCCGGTCTTGAAGCCGTCGGCGAAGCGCCCGCCGTGTATGACTTCCGACGCACCGCTAGCCAGGCCGCCGGCAAAAACGCGTTCAAGTGACCACTTATTGGCGCCGAAATAAGCTTCCAGACCGCCGCTCAGGCTGCCGCCCAGGGCACCGCGCAGGCCGCCGCTCAGGACACCGCCGAGGTTGCCGTTCAAGGCCATGGCCGATACGTTGAACGTGGCGCCGCCGACGATGCCCTTGAGCAGCGTGGCCTTTGCGACCACCGCCTTCGAGGCGCCGCCCAGCGCGCCGCTCGCGCCGGCCCATTTCGAGAAGTACTTGCTGTAGGCCCATTGGCCGGCAAGGTAACTTCCCCCGATCGCGGCCGCCAGCCGCAGCGCCCGGCTGCTCAACGCTTTCCTGACCGAACGGAACACGCGCTTGACGGCCCTTCTGATCTTTTTGAAGAAGAAACCGCTGGGGTCGGTGTACTTCATCGGATTGTTCATCACGTAGCTGTAGCGGTTGTAGCTTTGCGTGCGGTCGGGCGCCTGCACGTACGGGTCCGGGCTCAGAAAACGCCCGAGGCGCGGCGCATAGACGCGCCCACCCATGTCCACCAGACCGAACGCGTCGAGGTGCTCGTGGCCGGTGAATCCGCGCGCCGTGTGCGCCGAGGGCGCCGCATCGCCGGTGCCGCCGGGAACCGCGCGACGCTCGCCGAACGGCGTATAGCTCAACGTCTCGACGACGTTGCCGTCGCCGTCACTGACCGCATCGGGCGAACCCAGCACGTCCCAGTGGAAGTAGCGGAATTGGCCGGTCTGCGCGCTGCCGCGCCCGGTGAGCGACTTGACGGCGACCAGGCGGTCTTCGGCGTATAGGTAGTGGCGATGCCGGGTGACGCCGTTGTTCGTGAATTTCTCGTAGAGCCCGCCGACGTAGATCGTCGTGCCGCCCGCGGAATCCGACTGCTTGATCTTGCGGCGGTCAGCGCCGTAACCGAAGCGCAGCGTGCGCCCGTCGGACTTGCGCGTGAACGACGCCGGCTTGCCGTACGACTTCCACGCGACCCGAAGGTCGGGGCTTTCAACCATGCGTCCGGTGCGGTCATAACGGTAGCGCCCCCGCGGCGTGTGGGTGACGGCGTGCGGCGGACGCCCGTATCGGCCGTATGCATACTCGCCGACGCCGGACTTGAACGTCAGGTTGCCGAGCGCGTCGTAGCGGTACGTGGTGCTCCGATTGTAGTCGTCACCGAGGCCGCCGCCGGAGACGACCGACGAGACCAGCCGGTCGAGCGCATCGTAGCCGAAGGATTCCTCTACGCCGCGCACGTGATCGTTGCGGCTGACGAGATTGCCGAGCGCGTCGTAGGTGTAGGCAAAGCGTCGCACGTGATTGCCGGAAGGCGTCAGCGTGGCACTCTCCACCAGGCGTCCGGTGGCGGGGTCGTAGTGGCTTTCGTTGTGCAGCGCGTTGCCGTAGGCTTCCGAGGTGACGCGCCCGGCGGCGTCGCGCGCGATGGCGCGCCAATAATAGACGTGGCCGCCGGCGTTCGCGGTGCGGTAGTGTTCGGCCAGGTTCGCGTAGTGCGCGACCTGCTCGCGCGCCGCCGCCAGACGGCGACGCGCGGCGTCGAGATCGGCGAGGTGCGATTGCAAGGTTTGCAGTTCCTCGCCGACCAGAACCCACCTCGCCATTATCCGCCAGTCATTGCCGGTGACTTTGCGCGTTCTTAGTTCAAGCTTCTCTGCCTCACGCCGGAGTTCTTCCCGCTTAATACGCGCCGCCATCAGCAGTCGCCGCTCCTCGGCCCGATATTGCAGCGAGATTACCATCGGGCCGGGCACCCAATGCCCGTATCCGTAGCCGTGAGCACCATATGCGAAAGCGCCCGTTCCGTACGAGCTGGTTCCCCCTGCCATGTAGTAGCTCGGAAAGCCCACCGGTACCCAGGCCGGGCCGCGGCGAATCTCGGCCAGCCATCTTTTTTTCCCTGCTCGCCGCGTGAGCGACGCAATCTCGCTTCTCAGCGCCAGGATCTTGCGGGCGAGGCCGTCCGCGATGCCACCGAGACGTTTTGCGAACTCGGCGCCGCGCGCGCCCGACCACGGCAGGTTCTCCGGGTTCTCCAGATAGGCCTCGGCGGCGGCGCGGTAGAGGGAAACCCGGCGCTCGTACCGGGCCACCTGTACCTCGTACACGCGCGCGCTCGAGCGCGCCCGCGCGGCACTTTGCGATGCCTCGCGTCGTGCCGCCGTCAGCCTTGCGGCTCGAAAGCCAGGAACTTGCGCCTGCGGACTGCTGAGCGACGCGAGGCGCCCCTGCCCGTCGTAGGCGTGGCGCACGGTGAAACCGCCGGGGCGCGTGACCCGTGCGACGCGCCCGTGGCGATCGTACTCGGTGCTTATCACGTAGCCGCGCAGGTCATTGACCTCGATCAGGCGTCCAAGAGCATCGTAGCGGTACTGCTCCAGGTGACCGCCGGGGCCTTTCTTCTTCGCCAGTTTGCCGACGCCGTTTTCAGCGGTGTCGTAGGTCCAGGTGCTCCTGCCCTCGTTCTCGTAGCGCATGATCAAACGGCCGAGGGCGTCGTATATGTTCCACGTCCAGCTCGATCGAGCGAAGCTGGAAAGGTCGGCGTCGGAGATCTCCATGGAGACGTGGCCGAAGGCGTCGTAGTAATAGTTCCTGCGGCCCGCGTCGGGATCGTAAATCCAAGTCTGCCGGCCGAGGGAATCGTATTCCATCATCGTCAAGTTGCCGCCGGCGTCGCGGATGCGCACCAGGTTGCCCGCCGCATCGTAGGACTTTTCTATCACCGCGCCTTCGGGCTCGGTGACGCGCACGGTGCGCCCGAGCGCGTCCGCGGTGACGGTCTTGCGCGCGCCGTCGGCGTTGACGTAGTCGGTGGAGCGGCCGCGGTACTCGATCCGCGACGACACGGTGCCGTCGTCCGACGGCGTCTCGCTCTCGACGACGCGATCCAGGGCGTCGTAGCGCGTGCGCGTCCAGTGCACCGGATCGCCCTCGAAATACGGCATGCTCTCGGCGACGACGCGCCCGAAGCGGTCGTAGGCAAAATCATGGAACACGCGGCGGCCGCGGTCGCCGGTGGTCACCTCCCGTATTTTCTGCTGGCGACGGTTGTAAAAGACGGCGCGCGGCGGCCGTCCGCTCATCGTCTCGGCCGAGAAATACACGGCGCCGTCGGGCGCGCCGCCCCACTCCCTGCCGGAAGAGCAGTTCGCACGGCGATGCGGGCAGATCCAGCGGCGGAACCGCCGCAAAGTGATCCCGCCCGGGCGGTACTCGGTAATCTGCTGCCCCCAGAGGTTGTGCTCCCTCAACGTTCTCAGCCCGTTGGCGTCGGTATTGATGCGAAGCTGGCCATAGCGGAAGCCGAACCTGGTCGCAACGGTGTGGCCCAACGGGTTGATCGTGCGCACCAGGAAGCGTCCGTCCTCGCCGTACAAAGTGCGGGTTTCATGACGCATGTACTTCATCGACCCGGACGGGATATACGCCCATCCCTCTTCGATCCGTGCGACGCGATTGCCGAAACGGTCGTAGCGATACGAGCGCCGCGGCTTATCCCACGAGCGGTAGAAGCCAGCGGCGGCTTCCGCGGTGACGACGCCCGTTTGCGGGTCGCGCGTATAGTCGGTGGAGCGCGTTACCGGGGAGCGGCCGTTTGCTTTGTACGTCGTATCAGTCCGCGACAGTTGTCCGAGCAGCCATCTTTCCTCGTCGTTTGTATACGTATTGCGCGTGACCGTCGTGAACACCCTGCCGTCGCCGCGAACTTCCTTGTGGCGCCGGATGACGTTGCCGAAGTCGTCGTACTCGAAGTCCGCGTCGGTATCCGCGACGTGGTCGAGGCTCAGGTCGTACCTGCCCTCCTCGCTGCGCACCAGGTACGGAAAGAACGAGACACCGCGGTTCAATTCGACGTGCCCGTAGTGGTTGGTCACGGACGACAACACCGCGGCGTTGGCGTCCCACGAGGCCTCGTCGTCGTCGTGCAGCTTGACGGTGACCGACCGCACCAGACCGACGTAGGGAAAGTCCTGCAAGTAGCGGGTGCGCGTCGCCAAGCCCCGCGCCGACGTGATTTCGTCACGCCGACCGAAACCGAGAAAACCGCGCCCGCGAAGATTGACTCTCGCGTTGCCGTAGCGATAGCGCGTCTCGTTGGCCAGGTCCCCGTGCTGGTCCTCGGTCAGGACGCTGCGCACGACGCGCATCGGCGGGTGCGCCACGACGTCGGGATAGACGCTTTCCTCACCGGCCTGATGGACGGCGGCATCGCTGAGCAAACCGTAGTCTATCGCGGTACGCACACCGAAACCGTCGGTAATCAACGTGATCGCGCGCCCCGGCCACGGCTTTGTCAACGCGACGCGCCCGCCCTTGGAGTCGGTTCGGTAGACGTCGCTCGCACCGTCGCCGTCGAAGTCGGCGATTTGCAGAAACAGCGACCGCGTGTCCCCGAACTTGGCCGTCACACAGTCGCCGAGGGCGCCGGCGGCGTTGGTAAAGCAAATCGAACCGGCGCCGGTGCCGCTCTTGACGAGCAGATCGCTTCTGCCGTCGCCGTTGAAGTCGCCAAGATACAGGTTTTCGGGGTAGCCACGGCGCACGCCGGCTTTTCTGACGAAGCCGCCGTCGCCGCGCGACAAGTACACGGCGTCGTTACCCCCGCGCGGACCGGGGGCCAGATAAACGTCGTGCAACCCGTCGCCGTTGAAGTCGCCAAAGTGATAACGAATCGTGGTGTCGTTACCGGAACGGAAGGAGTCCGCAAAATCTATGCCGTCGACGCGCCGGTACACGCCCGGGCGCACCGTCAGGTACACGTCGTCCACGCCCGCTTGCAGGTAGTACAAATCGCTCCTGCCGTCGCCGTCGAGATCGGCGACGTGCAGACGCTGCACGTCCACGCGCGCAGAGGCGGCGGCGCGCCGCAGCGCGGTGTTGATACCGGCCGCGGTGCGAAACGTGCCGTTTCCGTCGGACAAGTACACCTTGTCCGCGCCCGCATGGATGCGATAGACGTCGCTCCTGCCGTCGCCGTCGAAGTCGCCGAACTTCAGGCAGGCGACGTCGAGACAACGCCCGTTGCCGATTTCGGGACGCCAGCCGATTGCGGACGGCAGACCGCGCACGCGCTCGAAAGCGGATTGGCCGCCGCCGACGCGCGACAGATAGATCACGTCGTCGGCGTGGCGGTGGCGCAGCTGATAGACGTCGGTCTTGCCGTCGCCGTCGAAGTCGGCGTAGCGAAATTGCTTCGCGCCCTCGGCGCCGGATACTTCGGTGGCGGCGCCCTGCGTCTCCTCGAAACGGCCGCCGCCCAAGTTCAGATAGAGCTTGTCGGTGACGGTGCCGCCGCTGCCCCTGACCTCATAGACGTCGTTCAGTCCGTCGCCGTTGAAATCGCCGAAACCGAGGCGCGCGGCGTCGCTGCCCGCAAGCGCGGGTATGGCCGTGCGCCAAGCGTTGTCGAAGGCCCATCGCGTGTGGCTGGATTCGGCCTGCTGCCAATCGAAGCGCGTCGGTGGCAGACACTCGTTGCGAACGCATTCCGTGATCGAAACCAAGCGGCTCGGATAGAGCACGGAATTCGCGGGGACGTTTCGCGGCAGCGGCGCGTATTCCAGACGATAATGCCGCACCAGCCTCCACGTCGTGTACGACTTGATACCGGTGAGCCGGTGGCGCAGCGCCGTTTCCGATCCCGCCGTGAAATGCCGCTGGGTGTCGCCGCGCTCGGCGTAATAGAACAAAACTCGGCTGGTGCCGTAGTCTATGCGCCGGACGCGGTGACCACGCTCGCCGTCCTTGTGGTAGCGAACGACGTACTCGTTGCCGAAGCGATCGCGGACGCGATCCAGCAACCACGTCGCAACGGCGCTGCCGCCCGCGGTCTCGGGGGCGTGCAGGCGCGAGGCCGCGTTGCGGCCGTAGTCCATGATCAAACCGTCTTTCGTCCATACCGTAAATGTTTCAGGGCCGAGCGAGCGTCCTTGCGGCGAAGTGCCTCGCCAACCGTACGCGCGGATACGCGAGAAATTATCAATCTCGGTACGGTATTCGCTGCCGTCGGCGCCATAGCCGCCGGCCACGAGTTGCAACCTCTGGCCATCCAGACACAAGCGGTCGCGCTCGTCGAACAGAACCTGGAACGCCCCGTCGTAATCGGCGTCGTGCGCGAGGGTGCGCGGGCAACGCCGAATCAGCGACAGCCCCTCGAGCGTCCAGCCGATACCGGCGACGTCGTTGCCGCCCTGGCTGTTGTAGGCCAACGCAAGCTGCGGCTGAAAACCGCCGGCACCGGGCGGCACCATGATCGGAATCCGGTAGGTCGCGGCGCCTTGATCGTCCACCGCGAACTCGCCCAGGGTCGCCCCGACTCCGTCGGCGAACGCCGCCGGGCCGGGCGCGAACAGGACACATACGGCCGCCGCGCACGATGAAAAAAATGGTCTGCGGTTCTTCATTAGATCCTCCCTATTGGGAACGGGCATCCCGGCGCAAACGCTCGTCGGCGTCGTCCAGCGCACGTCGGATGGTTTTGGGATTGACGGAAGCGCGCTCCAGGAATTCGTCCGGCAGTCCCGCCTCGAGCAGCAACTCGTCGCCGCGGGCGATTAGCGCGTTCGCCTCTCGCATCAGGCGCCTCGCCTTGGTCGCGTCGGGGGCAGGCGCCGCCTGGCCTGCAACTTCATCGCCGACCCCGTGCCGCGAGCGTTCGGCACGCGGAACCGGAGCGGTGCCCACGTCCGGCTGCTTTGGCACGGGCGCGACGGCGTGGCGCGCGGGCGGCGCGCTCGGGTAGTCGGCCTCGTGCCCGTACAACCAGGCGCCGAAACCGGCGGTCAACACCGCCGCCCAAAACACCGGTTCGCGGCAGCAGCGGTTTGTGATTTTTATCCAGCGATTCACGTTGCCTCCCTGATCGAGCAGGCAACGTACAATCGTCGTCAGTAGAGGAGGACCGCGACTTGGCCGAGCGGTACCGACTTTAAGACGAACAGCAGAAACGGCATAGCGCCGTCCGACGGGCGGTAGAAACGGGGATCGGGGGGGAGGCGCGGTGGAGCAGGAGACGTTTTATCGGAACGGGTATAGCGGGGGAAGGATTCGAACCTTCGACCTTCGGGTTATGAGCCCGACGAGCTGCCAGACTGCTCCACCCCGCACCTGCTCAGCCGCGTATCATAGCAGATGCCACGGTAGCGGTGCAATGTAGGGGGCTAGGCCGCGAAATACAGCACCAGCCAGTAGCCACCCCAGGCCGTCAGCGCGACGCCGGCACCGACGCGCACCGCGGTGCCTGGTGGGACGACCTTCTCGACCAACATGAACACCGACAACACCGCCATCCACAACACGTTCATGACGCCGACTGCGAACATCACCAACATCAACGCCCAGCAGCAGCCTAGGCAGAAAAGGCCGTTGCGCACGCCCATACCGGCGGCGCCGGCCTTGCCGTCGCGCCACGCCGACAGCAAAAACCCGAGCGGCGAACGACAGTAGCGCAGGCACGCGGTCTTGAGCGGCGTCCACTGATAGACCCCCGCCACGACCAGCACCAGACCGCCGAACAAGTAACCGCCGCTCTCCATCATCGCGTCCAACACCTCGGTCACGTGCAGCGGCCATTGCAACAAAGCCGCCAACGCGCTGAACGCGACCCATACCAGCAAGTAGCCGATCACGAACCACCACGTCTCGGCCGAGAAACTTCCATGGTTCTTGCGGCGCCTGCCGAGAGTGTGAAAGGTGGTGACCGTGGGCAACACCGTAGGCAACATCATCGCCACCATCATTACCGACCACATCCAAAACAGCGCGCTCAGATCGAGGAGCGTCCACGCGCGCCCGCCGGCGGCGGGCGGCATCCACATGTCCCAGTTGACGGGCAGGTGCATGTTCTGCATCTGCCAGTGCATGTACAACATGTAACCCCACGACGCCGCGAGCACCGCGGCGATACCGATATAGACGACGCTCTTGTCTTTCCAGGTCAGCGGCGGCAGCGGCGGCACCGTGGTCGAGAAAGCAGATTTTTTTATCAGCACGGCTTCCCTTTCCTCTTGAGTCGACATGATTTTATCACGGGACACGGGCGCGGACGCGCGCGCCGCGGCCCCATACGGGAGGTTGTGCACTCGCCGAAAAAGTAGTACGGTGTGCCCGTGATGGCAATCACTTCTGATAATTCCATCTTACCTAAGGAGGACTAAGGAATGTCTGACAACTGGAAACTGGAAGGCAGGTATTTTGAATCCTGCTCCTGCGACACGGCGGTCTGTCCGTGCATCTTTCTGCAGTCGCCGACGGAAGGCTATTGCAAGGCGCTGATCGGCTGGATCATAGACAAAGGACACATGGACTCGACCGATCTGAGCGGTCTGAACGTCAGTCTGTACCTGAACGCGCCCGGCGATCTGACCGAAGGAGACTGGCGCGTCGCCCTGTACATAGACGATCGGGCCAGCGACGAGCAGAAGGCGGCGTTGCAAAAGATCTACGGCGGCGAGGTCGGCGGTCACCCGGCGGTCATCGCGAGCCTGTTCGGCAAGGTCATGGGCGTGCATTCGGCCTCGATCAACATTGATTACGGCGACAAGCAGAAAAGCCTGGTCATCGAGGGCGTCGGCGAGACGCGCGTGCAGGTGGTCGAAGGCGCGGAAGGCAGCGACGTAACCGTGAGCAACCCGCCGTTGGCGGTCGCTCCCGGTCACGAAATACACATGCACAAGACCGAGATGATGAAGTACGACCACGAGGAGCAGCACAGCCACGCCGGCACCACCAGCCTGGCTTCGGCCTTCACCTACCAGCCGTAGGCCCAGCGCCCACCGGCTGAAAATCGGACGCCGCCGCTCTTTGCCGGCGGCGGCGTTTTTGCATCCGCGCCGCGACGGCGCAAACCTCCGACGTTCCCGCAACTGGTGCCGATGGCCGGAGTCGAACCGGCACGGCTTGCGCCACTGCCCCCTCAAGGCAGCGTGTCTACCAATTCCACCACATCGGCACCGCGCGGTGTCGCCATTGTAGCACCGCGGGTTCCACGCGCGCGCCCGGCCGCGGGAGGCACCGCACAAACCCGCGGCACCGGATTAGCGCGAATCGGACGGCGCCAGCGGCAAATCCTCAGGCAAATCCCCGGGCGTATCCTCGCCGGCCGGAAAAGTATCGAGCGGCAGGCCGCCGAGCGGGACGTCGCCCTCGGAAAACTCCTCCTCCAGCGGAACGTCGCCCGCACCCCCGGCGTCGTCCGTCGCCGGCATCTCGACCGCGCCGTCGTCTATCACGCTGTCGCCGAAATCGCGGTTGGCGACGTACGTCAATACCAGGCTGTTGACCAGAAACAGCAGCGACAGGGTCGCCACCAGTTTCGTCAGAAAAGACGCCGACCCCCTGGCGCCGAAAACCGACGTCGAACCGCCGCCGCCGGAAAACACGGCGCCGACGTCGGCGCCCTTGCCTCGGTGCAGCAATATGAAAGTTACCAGAAGAATGGCGATGATTACTTCGACGCCCAATAAAATCCCGTAGAGCATTTGATCTCCTCGTCAGTTGCAATCGCGCGGCGCTGGTGACGCGGCCTCGCAGACGCGCGCAAAGTCGGCCGCCTTAAGCGAGGCGCCGCCGACCAGGGCGCCGTCCACGTCGTTCATCGCGAACAGGGAAGCCGCATTATCCGGTTTTACGCTGCCGCCGTAAACTATGCGCACGTCGGCGGCGCGCGGGCCGGGCAGTTCACCGAGACCGGCGCGCACGAAGGCGTGCGCCTGCTGCGCCTGCTCAGGCGACGCCGTCTCGCCGGTGCCAATCGCCCAGACCGGTTCGTAGGCGAGGGCGAAGGCACCGGCGCCCAAACCCGACAGCACTGGCGCGACGGCGCCCAGCTGACGTTCGAGCACCGCCTCGGTGCGGCCGGCGCGGCGCTCCTCGAGGGTCTCGCCCATGCACAGCACCGGAACCAGACCGGCCGCGGCCGCGGCCCGCAGTTTCGCCGCGATCCGTTCGTCGCTTTCGCGGTACACCAGACGGCGCTCCGAATGGCCGACGAGTACGTAGCGGCAACCCGATTCCTTCAGCATCGGCGCCGACACTTCGCCGGTAAAAGCGCCGTGCTCGTGCTCGCTCAGGTTCTGTGCGCCGAGCGCCACGTCGGCAGCCGCAGCGGCGTCGTTTAGCAACTGCGCCAAGCGCGCTATATGCACGAACGTCGGGCACACCAGAACCTCGACCGCGGCGCGCGCTTGCGCGCCGAACCGCTCAGCGAAGGTGCGCACCCACGCCTCCATGAACGGCAACGAACCATTCAGTTTCCAGTTTGCGGCGACCAGCGGCCGGACGTCGCCCATCGCGTCACACGCCGAGCGCGCGGCGCGCCTCGTCGGCGATGCGCCCGGCCCACAATCGGCAGGCGTCCTCGGCGCGCGCCTCGACCATGATGCGCAACAGCGGCTCGGTGCCCGAGGCGCGCACCAACACGCGCCCGTCGCCGCCTAACGCGGCGCGCGCCGACGCGACCGTGCGCTCGACCGCCGGCTCGCCGCCGTTGAAATCGCGGGCCTCCGGCAGCGGCACGTTGATCAGCACCTGCGGGCATTTGCGCATGGCCGCGGCCGCGGCCGCCAACGTCGTGCGCTCCTCGATCAGCACCCGCAACACGAGCAGCGAGGCGGCGATCGCGTCGCCGGTGCGCGCGTAATCAAGACAAATGACGTGCCCCGCCGGCTCGCCGCCCAGCCCCCAGCCCTTGTCGCGCATCATCTGCGCCACGTAGCGGTCGCCGACGGCGGCGCGCGCGAAGCCTATGCCGCGCTTGCGCAACGCCGTCTCGAGACCGAGGTTGCTCATTTCGGTGCCGACCACGCCACCGCGCAACGCACCCTTGCGTTGCAGGCCGTCGGCGATGATGAAAAGCAGTTCGTCGCCGTCCACGAGACGCCCGTCACCGGCCACCATCAATACGCGGTCGCCGTCGCCGTCGAAGGCGACGCCGAGGTCGGCGTCGCCTTCGGCGACGGCGCGCTGCAACGCGGTCGGGGACACGGTGCCGCGCTCACGGTTGACGTTGAAACCGTCGGGTTCGACGCCCAGCGTCGTCACTTCGGCACCGAGCGAGCGATACACGCGCGGCGCCACTCGCCACGTCGCGCCGTGCGCGCAGTCCACCGCCAGACGCAGGCCGTCCAGGCGCACCGAAGCCGGCAACAGGCCGCGGCAGAAGTCCGCGTAATTGTCCTCGGCGTCCTCGATGCGCCGCGCCGCGCCGGGCGCGTCGTCCATCTCGAGCGAGGCCTCCATCCGGCGTTCGATCTCCAGCTCGCGCGCGTCGGACAACTTGACGCCCTCGGACGAGAAAAACTTGATTCCGTTGTCGGAGTACGGATTGTGCGAGGCGCTGATGACGACGCCGGCGGCGGCCCGCAGCGTGTGCGTCAGATACGCGACGGCCGGCGTCGGCAGCACGCCGACCAGGCCGACGTTGACGCCGGCGGCGGTCAGCCCGGCTTGCAGCGCCGCCTCGAACACGTCGCAGGAAGCGCGGGTGTCCTTGCCGACCAGAATCAGCTCGTCGCGCTCGCGCGCCAGCACCATGCCCGCGGCCCAGCCTAATTGGAGGACGAATTCCGGCGTCATCGGCGCACTGCCGACGGGCGCGCGGATACCGTCGGTGCCGAAGTATTTTCTTTGTGTGGCCATGATCGCCCCGCCCCGTGCAGACGCGGCGCCGCCTCAGTGCTGGCCGGCGGGTCCGCCTATCTTGTCGTCGCCGCTGTCTTCTTCTTCGGCGACCGCGCCGCCGGTGTCGACGTCGTCGTCGCCCCAGTTTTGCGGCGGGCGCGGTTGTTTGCCCGCCATGATGTCGTCAATCTGCTCGCCGTCTATCGTCTCGTATTTCATCAGCGCCGCGGCCATCACGTGCAGTTTGTCGAGGTTGTCCTTCAGGATCTGCTGCGTCTTGCGGTAATTATCGTCTATGATGCGATGGACTTCCTCGTCTATCGCCTGCGCGGTGTCGTCGGAAAACGTCTTGGCGTGCTGCGCGACGCTGTGGCCCAGGAAGGGGTGCCCCTCTTCCTCGCTGTAGGAAAGCGGCCCCATGCGTTCGGACAGCCCCCAGCGCGTGACCATGTTGTGCGCGATCTCGGTGGCGCGCTCGATGTCGTTGGAGGCGCCGGTCGTCACCGAACCGGAACCGAACACCAGTTCCTCGGCCGCGCGCCCGCCGAACAGGCTGGCGATCTGGCTTTCGAGTTTGGTGCGCGTGTGGCTGTAGCGGTCTTCTTCGGGCAGAAACATCGTGACGCCGAGCGCGCGCCCGCGCGGAATAATCGTAACCTTGTAAACCGGGTCGTGCTCGGGCACCAAGCGCCCGACGATGGCGTGCCCCGACTCGTGGTAGGCGGTCAACTTCTTCTCGTCCTCGCTCATCACCATGGACTTGCGCTCGGCGCCCATCATGATCTTGTCCTTGGCGCGCTCGAAGTCGTCCATCTCGACCGTGCGCTTGTTGGCGCGCGCGGCGAACAGCGAACCCTCGTTGATCAGGTTGGCGAGGTCGGCGCCGGAAAAGCCCGGCGTGCCGCGCGCCAGCAGGTCGGCGCGAACGTTGTCGTCGCACGGCACCTTGCGCATGTGCACCTTCAGAATCTGCTCGCGCCCGCGCACGTCCGGCAGCGGCACCACGACCTGGCGGTCGAAACGCCCCGGGCGCAACAGCGCCGGGTCGAGCACGTCGGGACGGTTGGTGGCCGCGATCACGATGATGCCCTCGTGCCCCTCGAAGCCGTCCATCTCGACGAGCAGTTGGTTCAGGGTCTGCTCGCGCTCGTCGTGGCCGCCGCCGAGGCCGGCGCCGCGGTGGCGCCCGACCGCGTCAATCTCGTCTATGAAGATGATGCACGGCGCGTGTTTTTTCGCCTGCGAGAACATGTCGCGCACGCGCGACGCGCCGACGCCGACGAACATCTCGACGAAATCCGACCCGGAAATAGAGAAAAACGGCACCTTGGCCTCGCCGGCGATGGCCTTGGCCAGCAGCGTCTTGCCGGTGCCCGGCGCGCCGACCATCAACACGCCCCTCGGGATGCGCCCGCCCAACTTTTGAAACTTGGCCGGGTCCTTCAGAAACTCGACCAGTTCCGAGACTTCCTCCTTCGCCTCCTCGACGCCGGCGACGTCCTTGAACGTGACCTTGATCTGATCCTCGCTCATCAGGCGGGCGCGGCTCTTGCCGAACGACATCGCGCCGCGCCCGCCGACGCCGCCCTGCATCTGGCGCATGAAGAAAACCCAGATGCCGATCAGCAACAGCATCGGGAACCAGCTGACCAGTATCTCGGTCAGAAACGACGGCTTCTTCTCCGGCCCGGTCTTGATCTCGACGTTGTAGGTCAGCAGGTCGTTGACCAGCTGCGGGTCGCCCGGGCTGTAGGTGGTGAAGCGCCCGCCGCTGTTGTAGAAGCCGTTGACGGTGCGGTTGTCGGCGTCTATCTCGACGCTGCGCACCTGACCGTTTCTGACGTCGCCGATGAACTGCGAGTACGGCACCGCCGTCGGCGCCTCCTCGCGCACGACGAAGTTGTTGAACGCGATCATCAGCACGGTGGCGATGACGACCCACAAAATCAGATTTTTCAGCATGCCGCTCACGCCGCGCGCTCCCTGGCCAAGAAGACGTTCATCGTTCGATTATACCCCCAACGCAAACAGTTGTGTATGTCGCGGGTCATTCATTGTATATGGGGATCAATGCAAGCAAAAACAATGGGGTAATGGGGCTATGCGGATGAAGCGAATATCGCAGTGATAGAATGAGACACTTCCACAAAACACGGAGGGCTTCTCAATGGGAATCAGACGTTACAGGCAGGCGCAGGCCGAAGAGATACCGTCTCTGGGGATGGAGGGTATTCGCGCGTTTCTGCGCGACGTGGCGGAATCGGAAAACGAGCAGGCGCCGATCAGCGCGGGCTTCTTTCGGATAGAGGCCGGAAACCCGCTGGAGTACACCTATAGCTACGACGAGTGCAAACTCATGCTGGAGGGCGAGATGACCATCGTCGAAAAGGACGGCGAGCGCGTGGAGCTGCGCCCGGGCGACGTGGTGTTTTTTGCCAGCGGTACGACGGTGACGTTTTCGTCCGCCAGTTCCGGTACCGCGTTCTACGTCGGGCAGCGACGGCTGGGCAAACTTTGATCCGCGGCGTGCGCGGCGACGGCCGCCTCGCGCGTCGGCGATCAATGCACACTCCCCGTATCACCCGGGGAATCACGCGGCCCGACGCGGCCGTGGCGACGACGGGCCGCGGGCCGGCCCGTTGCAGCGGTTTCGCAGTCTCCGGTCACACCACCTCCAAGGGATCCACGTCCACGTGCCAGCGCAGTTTGCGCGATCGCGCGAGCTTGCGCACTTCGGGCAGCAAGGCCGACAGGCAGGCGTGCAAGGCGCGCGCACGGCCGGCGCTCAGCAACAGTTGCGCGCGGTAGGCGCCGGCCTTTTTCTCCATCATCATCGGCACTGGTTCGTAGATGTGCACCGATTCTCGCGCGGCCATGTCGCGCGAGAATCGGTGGGCGCGGTC
This sequence comes from Candidatus Oxydemutator sp., assembly GCA_965203445.1. Classification (GTDB taxonomy): domain Bacteria; phylum Pseudomonadota; class Gammaproteobacteria; order Poriferisulfidales; family Oxydemutatoraceae; genus Oxydemutator. The sequence goes on along the minus strand of OZ241883.1, from coordinate 1,237,136 downwards.
GAGCACGGCGATGGCCTCGCCGGCGACGCTTGATTGCGCGCGTACGACGGCAAGGTGGCGGTACGGCGGCAGTCCGGCAACCTCGCGCTGCGCGAGCAGTTGCGACGCGAACGCGGCGTAACCGCTCTTCAACAGCGTTTGCAGCAGCGGGTGGTCGGGGTGGTGGGTCTGCAACATGACCTCGCCCGCGTCCGCACCGCGCCCGGCGCGCCCGCCGACCTGCGTTACCAGTTGGCCGAAGCGTTCGAGCGCGCGGAAGTCGGGCGCGAAAAGGCTCTGATCCACGTGCACGACGCCGACCAGCGTGATCGCCGGAAAATGATGCCCTTTCGCCAATATCTGCGTCCCGAGCACGACGTCGGCGTCGCCGCGGCGAATGAGCGTAAGGCGGTGCTGCAATTCGTTCTTGCGCCGCACCGCGTCGGCGTCCACGCGCACAATGCCGGCATCGGGAAACAACTGCCGCAGTTTCTCTTCGATCTTTTCGGTGCCGAGGCCGACCAGCCGCAACTCGCCGCCGCAGTCGGCGCAGGCGTCGGGGGGGCGCAGCGACAGGCCGCAATGGTGGCAGCGCAGCAGGTGCTCGCGCAGATGGTACACGAGACGCGCGTCGCAGCGCGTGCACGACGGCGCGGCGCCGCAATCGCGGCACAACGTGACCGGCGCGTAACCGCGCCGATTCAAAAACAGCAGCACCTGGCGGCGCCTTGCCAGACGTTCGCGCATGGCCGCGACCAGCGCGGGCGACAAGCCGCCGTCAAGGCGCGCGCCGCGCAGGTCGAGCACCCGCCACAGCGGCGGCGCGGCGCCGGCGGCGCGACGCGCCAGGCGGTGGTGCTCGTAGCGGCCGCCCGCCGCGTTGCGCAGCGACTCGAGAGACGGCGTCGCACTGCCGAGCACGATCGGCAGCTTGCAAAGCTGGGCGCGCTTGATCGCAACGTCTCTGGCGTGGTAACGAAAAGACGAGTCGTGCTGCTTGTACGAGGCGTCGTGCTCCTCGTCCACGACGATCAGCGCAAGCCGCCGAAACGGCAGGAACACCGCGGAGCGCGTGCCGATGACGACGGCGGCGGCGCCGGCGCGCGCCGCGCTGAAGCACTGGAAACGTTCGCGCTCGCTCAGCCTCGAATGGTACGCGCACACCGCACTTCCCAGCTGCGCGCGAAAGCGCTCGACCGTCTGCGGCGTCAGCGCGATCTCCGGCACCAACACCAGCGCCTGCTCGCCCCTCTCCAGCGCCTGCGCGCACAACGCCAGATAGACCTCGGTCTTGCCGCTGCCGGTTACGCCCTCGAGCAGGCAGCGGCGGAACCGCCCGAAGTCCGCGGCCACCGACTCGACCGTCGCCGCCTGCTCGCGGTTGAGCGGATGGGGGCGCCGCGACGGCGGTTTGCCGGCCATCGCTTCCTCGCGCCGGACGGCAAGCCCTCTGTCGAGCAGGCGCCGCATCACCGGACGCCAGCCCGGAAAGCGGCGGTTCAGCGCATCCTCATCGTGGCGCCCCCGATCCCGAAGCAGCGCGAGCAGCGCCTTCTGCCTGACGGCGGCGGCCGGCGGCTCGTCGCGGCCGGGCGCGCCTTCCCAGGTCACGACGCGCGGAATCCGCAACGCCGCGCCGCGTCGCGCCAACGTCGGCAACGCCGCGCGCAACACGCCGCCTAGCGGCTGGTGGTAATAGCGCGCGCTCCACTGCAACAATTCGAGCAGTCTCGCCGAAACGACGGGGGATTCGTCAACGACGCGCTCGACCGGTTTCAGCAATGCGTGCGCCACGCGCGTCTCGCGCGGCACCTCGACGACGACGCCGACTGCCGAGCGCGACCCCAGCGGCACCGACACTCGCACTCCTGGCGACGGCGCGGGCGTCGGCGCGAGGTAGTCGAGACACTTCGGCAAGGCCGACGGAATTGCGACCCGCAGGATCAGCGGAGAGGGCATTGGTCGGGAGCGCGCCCTCGGCCGCGGCGGTGGCAGTCGCACCGTCGTCGCAGTTTCCGACGAACGACACCAAACGGGCGACGTGCGGCAAAAATTAGGGAATTATGTATCAAAATCTACAGAGGATTCCGTAGGTTGTTGGTACCCATTTGACGCTTCACAGACCGTGCCCTGTCGGTCAATAATTCCTTCAGGGTCTTACCGCCATCTCCACGTCCAGTTGCCCCATTCCCGGAGGCCTTATATTCTAATAGATAATCTCCATACTCATGTATGTTATACGATGATTGAAGATCAGCATTATCCCGATGACCACAATCAACACAAACAAATACTGATTGCGATACTCTGTTTTTCTTTTCCGTATGACCACACTTGTTACACGCACGACTCGTGTCCTTGGCGGGCACATAATTCACTTGGGTCTTGTAACCCAAAAATTGCTCAAACTTATACCAGTTCGTATTCAGTATCCCCTTATTCAACCCAGACTTCTGTTTTACATTCTTACCTAGTCTTTCTTTTGTGCCCTTGGCACTCCTTGTCATCCCCTTTGTATTCAAATCCTCCAAATGTACTACAGAATAATTCTCTGCTATCTCATTACTTACATGATGACACCAATTATTCCTTTTCTGCTTTATCTTCCTACTGACTACTGCATGTAAATGCTTTGCCCGCAAGTACCTGTTAGAAGGCTTTACCTTGTGCTTTCTACTGCCACACTTACGTCTTGCCACCATACGTTGATGGCGACGCTTACGCGCATCTAATCGAGTAGTATCAGGCATTCGATATACAATTCCATCAGAGCACGTTACCTGACCTACATTCCTGTCTATGCCCACTGAATTGTACTCCCGTTTAATCTCTTTCTGTTCCACGGCATAAACCACATACGCATACCAATTCCCGCATTCCCTTTTGACTGTACCCGACGCGGGCTTTGCATCCGGATATGGATTACGACCAAACAACAGAAACTCACCCATCTTCTCTATATGCAGATGGCGCCTTCTTATACGAAACCGGCCGGGCACAAGAGGAAAACTCTCTTGATGTATTCCATAAGCATGGAACCTGGGCAACCCGCCCTTCTTGTCATAGAACTTCTTGTACGCAGTCTCTATGGGTTTCAAAGAACTCTTTACTATGTTCGCCGAGTATTCCTGTAGCCAGGATTCACAATAACGCCGTAACAAAGTAAATTGCTTGCCTAACGTGTAATACCATGGCCGGCATCCCCCGTACGCCAGATACTCGTCCCGTAACTTCCCCACAAAATGATTCCACACAAATCTGCACGCCCCCGCCAAACCCGCCAACTTGCGGGCTTTGGCTTGCGTGCCCGGATGCAGCCTGTAGCGGATAGTCCTATATACCTTCATATTAGAATGAATTATATCATATTTCTATGTAAATTCAATTACTTCACGGTCATTCTGTAGATTTTGATACATAATTCCCAAAAATTACCCACAATTTCTGTGGAAAAATTTGTGGGAAATTTGTCACTAATGCTTCCGCAGGCAACCACGCCCGCCGTTTCGCCCGATTGGACACATTGTAACCAGGATAAAAACGCCCAAGAAAAAAGGAATGAAATCAGACAGATACCGATCTGCCATTCCCACGCCAGCGGGAATCCAGTCGGAGTATTCCCCGAACCAGCGGAACAAAAGCGGGCGGTTGCTTGTTCACTGCCGTTTCCCTTGAAATGGCGGCGACGCCCCCCGGGTCACGGGGCGCAAGCACCGCATAAAGTCAATCCTATCAAACCCTTTGCCTTATATGGTTCTCAAGCGCTTTCGGTGCATTTTTGTATATAAGTCCCAAACATTATACATCCGCTGACAGGACAACCCGATGCGTCCGCCCGACCGCCCGGCAAAACCCCTACAAATGCAGTGGCGACGATGCCGCCAGTGCCGCCGGTTTTTGCCGGATTCCCGCTTGTGCGGCAAGGAGCGACCAACGGCGAGGGAGCCATGGGCCGGATTTGTAGCGCGTTTGTGTATAATTCCGTTTGAATTGCGCCATTCCGAGCGACAAATCCAGCGAAGCGATGAACAACTTCAGCCAGAAAATCCTGCGGGTGGACGTATCCGGCATGCCGCTCGACTGGATCGGCTACCAGGACGCCGTGCGCTTCTACTACCTGGGCGAGGTCGCCTACAGCGCCGGCGCGCAGTTGTTCAGAATTCGCGGCGGCGTCAACGCCGCGTCCGGGCGGCGCAGCGTGATCGTCGTGGACTCGATCATCGCCACCTACGGCAAAAATCCGCGCCTCGGGCTGGAATACGTGCCGCCGCTGAACAACCTGACGCTGTTCCGCCGCGACGCCTTCCTGTGCATGTACTGCGGCGAACGCTTCCAACGCCGCGATCTGTCGCGCGATCACGTCGTGCCGTTTCACCAGGGCGGCGAGGACAAGTGGAGCAACGTCGTAACCGCCTGCAAGCGCTGCAACAACCACAAGGCGGGGCGCACACCGGAACAGGCCGGCCTGAAACTGCTGGCGGTGCCGTTCGTGCCGACCCACGCCGAATACGTCTATCTACAGGCGCGCACCGTGCTGGCCGACCAGATGGAGTTCCTGAAGGCGCACTTCCCTCGGCGCAGCCGGCTGCGCACCGCAGATGAACCACCGCAATGACGGGGAATACCACCACGGCAGCGCGGCGCGCATCGGCGTATTGCTGGTCAACCTCGGCACCCCGAAGGCGCCGACGCCGGCCGCGGTGCGCCGCTATCTGAAAGAATTTCTGTCCGACCCGCGCGTCGTCGAGATTCCGCGCCCGTTGTGGTGGCTCCTGTTGCGCCTGCTGGTGCTGCCGTTGCGCCCGCGCCGCGCGGCCCGGGCCTACGCCAAAATCTGGTCGCCGCAGGGTTCGCCGCTGTTGGTGCACACGAGGGCGCTCGCGCGCGCGGTGGCCACGCGCGTGCAAGACGCGGGTTGGCCGCAAGCGGACGTCGTTGCCGCGATGCGCTACGGCGAACCAAGCCTTGCCGACGAGCTGGAACGATTGCGCCGCGCAAACGCGCGCCATCTGCTGATCGTTCCGCTGTTCCCGCAATACTCGGCGACGACGACGGCGGCGGTGTTCGACGCCGCGACCGGCACCTTGCGTCGCCGCCGATGGCTGCCGGAGACGCGCTTCGTCAACTCCTATCACGACGACCCCGGCTACATAGACGCCTGCGCACGGCGCATACGCGCCTTTCGCGCCGAGCACGGCGCCGGCGACAAACTGCTGCTGTCGTTCCACGGCCTGCCGAGGCGCAACCTGTCGAAAGGCGATCCGTACCACTGCCAGTGCCACAAGACGGCGCGCCTGATCGCCGAGGCGCTGGCGCTGGCCGAGCACGACTGGCTTATTTGTTTTCAGTCGCGCTTCGGGCGCGCCGAATGGCTCAAACCCTACACCGATGCGACCTTGCGCGAACTGGCGCGGCGCAAGACCGCCCGGGTGGACGTGTTCTGCCCCGGCTTTGCGGTGGATTGCCTGGAGACGCTGGAGGAAATTGCGATGCAGAACCGCGCGCTGTTCGAGCGCGAAGGCGGCGGCGAACTGCGCTATATCCCGGCGCTGAACGACGCGCCCGAACACATCGCCTTCCTGGCGCGGCTGGTCGTACGGCACCTCGGGGGATGGGAGGCATACGCCGCGCAAAGCGCGACGCAAGAGCGGGAACGGTCGCGCGCGCGGGCACTGGCTTTGGGAGCGCGGCAATGACGCAGAAGTGCCAGGGCGTCGCAGTGCACGCGTACAACCGCTTTCTCGCCGGTGCCGCCGGAGTTCATCGGCGCGACGGCGACGCCTCGAGATACTCCTGCCACTGCCGTCGGCGGTAACGCCCGAAGCCCAGTTCGTCCGATAGTTCCTGAAGGCGCGCACGGTCGCCCGGCGCGACTTCGCAGGACAGGCCGGGCGGCAGCGGCGCGCTGCCGTCTATCGTGGTCAGGCGCTGCGCCAGACGGATGGTCTCGGCGTATTCGCGCACCAGACCCTCGACGCGCCCGGCGCCGCGCACGTCCAGATCGGCTATCTCGGCCACGCGCGCAAGCAGTTCGGCGACGGAACCAAAATGCCGCAGCAGGCGCGCCGCCGTCACCGGGCCGACGCCGGGCACGCCGGGGACGTTGTCCACCGGATCGCCGGCGATCGCCAACAAATCCGAAATCTGTTCCGGGCGCACGCCGAAGCGTTCGGCGATCGCGTCGCAGTCGGCCTGGTCGCGCTTCGGATAGTCCCACCACGTGTCGCCCGCGCGCACCAGCTGCGCCAAGTCCTTGTCGCTGCTGACGATGACGACGGCGTCGCCGCGCTCGCGCGCCCGCTGCGCGAGCGCACCTATCAGGTCGTCGGCTTCGTAGCGGGGGTCGGCCACCTCGCCGATGCCGAGGGCGCCGACCAGGCCGCGGCAGCGGTGAAACTGCGCCTTCAGTTCGTCCGGCGCCGGCTCGCGGTTGGCTTTGTAGGGCGGGTAGATGTCGTTGCGGTGCGAAGTCTCGAGACTTTCGTCGAAGGCAAACACTATCTGGCGCGGCATCGTGCGGCGCAGGAAGCGCATCACAAAGTCGTAGAAACCATAGACCGCGTTGACCGGGCGGCCGTCGCCGTCGCGCAGCGTGTCCGGCATCGAGAACCACGCGCGAAAGACGTAGAGGCTCGCGTCCACCAGGTACACTCGATTGTGGCGGTCGCGTTCGTCGGAACTTGTCATGGACGGCGAGTGGCAGGCGGCGGTTCACGAGCGCCGACGGAAGCACCGGTTTGCGACCCGGCTCGGCCGCCCGCGGCCATTTGCCGGCGTTATCTGACGACTTTTATCAACTGCCCCGGTTGCGGTTCGCCGTCGGGATAGAGACCGTTCAGCAGGCGGATTTGTTCGGCCGCGTGGTGCCCCAATGCCGAGCGCGCGGCGAAGTAGTCTATCGTCTGGCCTTGCGCAACGCGCACCAGGGCGATGGCGCGAGGTTTGACCAAGTCTTTCTCGCCGGGCGCCAACGCGCGCAGGCTTTCCATCGTCGCCACGAAGTCCGGGTCGTAGCGGTCGAAGCGTCCGGCGTCCCTGGCGGCGGCGAAAAACTCGTACACTTTCTTATCCTTGATCACCGCGGCCACGCGCGCCGAACCACGCCCGTAGGGGGTGTGCGTCTCGACGAGCGCGGTGTAGCCCTCCAATTTGCCGCGCAACGGCGCGCCCCGCCTGAGGCCGCCGCGGAAGCCTCTCTCCAGATGTTTGCGCGCGCTCTCCCGGCGGTTGCGGTCGCGCAGCGACGTCGCGATCAGCGCGCCGTTGTCGCGCGTGCGCGCGATGAGACTCCCCGGCCGATTCTCTATCCGCCACCCCTGCGGATAAGACAGCGTTACGTCGAGCGGCCCGTGATAGAACTTCGCGCCGCGCACCACCCCCTCTTTCGCCGCCGGGCCGTACACCAGACCGCTCATTCTTTGCAGGAACGCTTCGGGGTCTTCGGCAATCGCCCCCGCGCTCGTAAGCTTCTCGCTCTCGCGCACGATCTCCTGCAAGCGCTCTTCGCTTTTCGGATGGGTTGAGAATACGCCGTGATAGACGACGGGCGCGCGATGTTCCTCCTTGGCGCGCTGCTTCTCGTACTCCTCCTGGGCTTTCAGCACCGCCAGCAGATCCAACATTTTTTGCGGGCGGTAGCCGACGCGCGCGATGTATTGCGCGCCCAGGCGGTCGGCCTCCAACTCGGCCTGGCGCCCGTAGCCCCTGACAATGGCGACGTTGACGAAGCCGGCGGCGTCGCGCCAACCGGAACCGGCGTTGGTCGCCAGCACCGCGGCTTCGGCCAGCACCGACAGCAGCGTCTCCTTGGTATGCTGGCCGACGCCGTGGCGCGCCGTGACGTGGCCTATCTCGTGGCCGAGCACGCCGGCCAGTTCGCTCTCCGAGTTCAGGTACGCGAGCATCCCGCGCGTGATATAGACGTAGCCGCCCGGCAACGCGAACGCATTGACGACGGGCGAATCGAGTATCGCGAAGTGATAGACCAGTTCGGGGCGGTGGCTTTTGGCGGCAAGCCTCTCGCCGATTTCGGTCACGTAGGCGGCGAGGACGGGGTCATCGTAGATGCCGCCGTATTGTTTCGGCAGCACTTTGCTAAGGCGCCGCCCGATTGCCAGCTCCTCGTCCTCGCTCATCAGCACCAGTTCGGACTGGCCGCTGACCGGATTGGTCGCGCAGCCCGGAACCACGATGGCGGCGCCGATGGTCACGGCGAACACGACCAGAGTTTTCAACGGGCTGCTGCTCATTGCAGATTGCCGGGTGGAGCGCGCGGCACCCATCCGCGCCGCAAAATCGAAAATTACTGCGTGCGCCTGCCGCCGTAGCGGCGACGGAACTTGTCCACCTGCCTGGCGCTTTCGAGGATCTTCTGCTTGCCGGTGTAAAACGGGTGGCAGGCGGCGCAGACCTCCAACGACAGCTTGTCGGCAGCGTAGGTCGAGAGCACCGTCAGGCGGTTGCCGCAACTGCAAGTCGCCTCCACTTCTCTCATTTCGGGGTGTATGTTCTTTTTCATTGTATTTCGGGGTACTTCCTCAGGCGCTTCCACGTATCCGCATCGGGTGGACAGCCCTTCGGGGAACGGCATCATATCGCAAAACGGGGGAATGCGGCAATGGACTGTAGTTTCTGTGGATAACATTGTGGACAAAACAGCCCCGGCGGCACAAAGTGTATCTGTTTCAAACACATAGTCGAAAAATAACGGAATGTCTGACTTTCCGGCAACTGTTTGATATAACAATCATTTATTTGCAGCATGCTTGCCGCATAAGGTTTTTCCTATGCACTGTCAGCGCGCATCAGGGCGATCGGCGTTGCGTGTGCATAAGTCGCTTTCGTCGCAGCGAACGGGGCCGGCGACGACGGGACGGATTGCGAACGTCCGCCCCCGGCTTCGGGCAGCAGCTCCTCCAGCACGTCGTTCAAGAAACGGGCACCGCGCGGCGTCGCCGCGTATCTGCCACCACGATGCTCGATCAGGCCGCGTCCCATCAGCGGGCGCAGGCGGCGGCGCAGCAATCGCCCGTCGAGACCGGTGCGACGGGGGAACAGCGACGCCTCGAAGCCGTCGGCCAGGCGCAGCGCGTTCAGCAGGAACTCGAACAGCAGGTCATCGTCCGCGAGCGTGCGCTCCTCGGCGCGGCGGTGCCCGCCGGCCTGCGCCTGCTCGACGTAGCGCTGCGGCCGGCGGTGCTTGCGCGTGCGCACGACCGCCGCCGACGATGCCATCGTCACTTTGCCGTGCGCACCGGCACCGATACCGATGTAATCGCCGAAGCGCCAGTAGTTCAGATTGTGACGGCAGCGCTTCGTCGCCGCGTACGCCGAAACCTCGTAACGGCGGTAACCATGTTCGCGCAGCGTCGCGGCCGCCTCTTGTTGCAACCGCCAGACGGTTTCGTCGTCCGGCAACGGCGGCGGCGAGGCGTAGAACACCGTGTTCGGTTCGATGGTCAGCTGGTAATAGGAAACGTGGTCGGGCGCCAGCGCCAGGCACCGGCGCAGGTCGGCCAGCCCAAGCGCGATGGTCTGGCGCGGCAGGCCGAACATCAGGTCGAGATTGACGTTGTCGAAACCGGCGCGGCGCGCGGCCTCGAACGCGCGTATCGCGTCGGCGCCGCTGTGCGCGCGCCCCAGTCTCGCCAACGTCGCGTCGTCGAAACTCTGCACGCCGAGCGACAGGCGGTTGACGCCGGCGGCGCGAAAACCCGCGAAGTCCGCGGCTTCGACGCCGGGATTCGCCTCGAGCGTGATCTCGCAGGCCGGTGCCGGTGCCGTGCGCGCGCAAATCGCATCCAACAATTTTGCAATCGAGGCCGCGTCGAACAAGTTCGGTGTGCCGCCGCCTAAAAAGATGCTGACAAGACGGCGCCCCTGAACGTACGCAAGATCGCCTTCGAGATCGGCGATGAGCGCGTTGACGTAGTCCCGTTGCAGCGCGCGCTCCAGGCCATTCGGCGCCGCGCCCGGCAGCGCGTGCGAATTGAAATCGCAATACGGGCACTTGGACAGGCACCACGGCAGGTGCACGTAGAGCGCGAGCGGCGGCAACGTGGGCGCGCGGGCGCGCGGGCGCGGCATCGCTCGACCGCCTCAGCGCGCCTGCAAGCGCGCGCGCAACTCGCCGAACGCGCGCGCCCGGTGGCTGATCGCGTTCTTCACGCGTGGCGCAAGCTCGGCCGCGGTGCAGCCGTGGTCGGGCACGTAGAAGAGCGGGTCGTAACCGAAACCGCCGTCGCCGCGCGGCTCGCGCGTGATGCGCCCGTGCCAGCAGGCCTCGACGATGATCGGCGCGGCGTCGGCGGCGTCGCGCAGCAATACCGCGGCGCAGTGAAAGCGCGCGCTCAGCGCGTCGTCGGCGAACGCGCGCAGTTCGTGCAACAGTTTCTCGCGGTTGCGCATATCGTCGGCACCGTCGCCGGCGTAGCGCGCCGAGCGTAGGCCCGGCGCGCCGTCGAGCGCGTCCACTTCCAATCCCGAGTCGTCGGCAATCGCGGCAAAGCCGGTCTCGCGGCACGCGTGGCGCGCCTTGAGCAGCGCGTTCTCGACGAAATTCGCACCGGTCTCGTCGGCGCTTTGCAGGCCAAAATCGGATTGCGGGCGCAACGTGAACGGCAGGCCGGCGAGAATCGCGCGCAGTTCCTCGAGCTTGCCGCGATTGCCGCTGGCGACGACCAAAATCGCAGGCGGCGTCACGCGGCGAGGACTTCGCGTTGCAGCGCCGCGATTGCCCGCGTGCCGCGTTCGGCGAGCGCCAGCATGCCGTCGAGCTCGGTGCGCGTGAAAGCGTGGCCCTCGGCGGTGCCCTGCACCTCGATGAAATGACCGGCGTCGTTCATGACGACGTTCATGTCGGTCTCGGCTTCGCTGTCTTCGGCGTAGTCGAGATCGAGCACCGGAACGCCCTTGCAGATGCCGACCGATACCGCCGACACCAGGCCGTGCACCGGGTCCCGCTTGAGGCGCCCGCAGGCGAGCAGGCCGCGCACCGCGGCGTGCAGCGCGACGTAGCCGCCGTTGATGGCCGCCGCGCGGGTGCCGCCGTCGGCCTCGATGACGTCGCAGTCTATCGTGATGGTGCGCTCGCCGAGTGCCGCCAAGTCGAGGCAGGCGCGCAGCGACCGCCCTATCAGCCGTTGTATTTCGAGCGTGCGCCCGCCCTGCCGGCCGCGCACCGCCTCGCGCGCCGAGCGCGTCGAAGTGGCCGCGGGCAACATGCCGTACTCGGCGGTCAGCCAGCCGCGCCGCGCGCCCTTCAGAAAATGCGGCACGCGATCCTCGACGCTGGCCGCGCACAGCACGCGGGTGTCGCCGAAACAAACCAACACCGAGGCGCGGGCGCGGGCGAGATAATCGCGCTCGAAACGAACCGGCCGCAATTCATCGGGCGCGCGCCCGCTGGGTCTGGTGCTGGTGCTCATAACTCTCCCCCGTCGCCGCGGTATTATAAAGAACGAACGTACCCACCCTCCCCTCGCATCGGCTTCCTCGTGCCTACCGGCCGACCCCGCCCGCCCCGCGAACTGCCCCGTGAGTGCGCATTGTCGGCAAAGAACAGGGCATAGGGCCGGCGCGTGGCCACGGGCCGACGGCGGAGATGCAGGAAAAAGCCTTGCCGCATAAGCGTTTTCACGTTTGGCACGATTCTTGTTTATTACTTGTTTATCAACCAGGGAGTGTGGGCGCGATGCCACGCGCCCCAAGGACCTCTTAAGGAGCGAAACATGAAACTGATTACCGCAATCATCAAACCGTTCAAACTCGACGACGTGAAGCAGGCCATGTCCGACCTCGGCGTGCACGGTCTGACGGTGACCGAGGCCAAGGGCTTCGGGCGCCAGAAGGGACATACCGAACTGTACCGGGGCGCCGAGTACGTGGTGGACTTTCTTCCCAAACTGAAACTGGAAATCGCCGTGACCGACGACCAAGCCGACGCCGTCGTGGACACGATCGCGAAGACCGCCAACAGCGGCAAGATCGGCGACGGAAAAATTTTCGTCGTCGGGCTGGAACGGGCGGTGCGCATCCGCACCGGCGAGACCGGCGACGACGCCATCTGATGAACGTTAATAAACGCTAATGAACGCTTTCACAAGCGCTGCAATAAAGGAGAATCACACCATGAAGAAGCTAATGTCAATTTTGGCTGGCGCGGCAATTTTGGCGGGCGCGATGCTGCCGGTCGCGGCCTCGGCCGACGCCCTCGACACCGGCGACACCGCGTGGATCCTGACCTCGACCGCGCTGGTATTGTTCATGACGATCCCGGGGCTGTCGCTGTTTTACGCCGGCCTGGTGCGCGCGAAGAACGTGCTGTCGGTACTGATGCAATGCTTTTCGATCACCTGCCTGGCGTCCATCGTCTGGCTGATCTACGGCTACAGCCTGTCGTTCGCCGACGGCGGCGGCGCCAACGCATGGATCGGCGGCCTCGACAAGGCGTGGCTTGCCGGCGTCGGGCGCGACGCGCTTTCCGGCACGCTGCCGGAGACGGTGTTCGTGATGTTCCAGCTGACGTTTGCGATCATCACGCCGGCGCTGATCGTCGGCGGCTTCGCCGAACGCATGAAGTATTCCTCGATGCTGCTGTTCAGCCTGCTGTGGATGACCGTCGTGTATTTCCCGGTGTGCCACTGGGTGTGGGGAGGCGGCTGGCTCGGCGAGGCCGGGCTGCTGGACTTCGCCGGCGGCACCGTCGTCCACATCACGGCCGGCGTCGGCGCGCTGGTCGCGGCCTTGGTCTTGCGCGAGCGCACGGGCTTCCCCGGCACGCCGATGCCGCCGCACAACCTGCCGCTGACGGTCATGGGCGCCGGCATGTTGTGGGTCGGCTGGTTCGGCTTCAACGCCGGCAGCGCGGTCGCCGCCAACGGCGACGCCGGCATGGCCATGCTGGTCACGCACATAAGCGCGGCCGCGGCGTCGCTGACGTGGGCCGCGCTCGAGTGGATGCGCCACGGCAAACCGAGCGTGCTCGGCATCGTTACCGGCATGGTCGCGGGTCTCGGCACGATCACCCCGGCGTCCGGCTTCGTCGGGCCGTTGGGGGCGCTGATCATCGGCCTGGCCGCAGGCGCGGTGTGCTTCTTCGCAACCAACCTGATCAAGCGCACCTTCAAGATAGACGACTCGCTCGACGTGTTCCCGGTGCACGGCGTCGGCGGCGCGCTCGGCACCATCCTGTGCGGCGTGTTCGTCGCCGAACAATGGGGCGGCGCGGGCTACGCCGAAGGCATGACCATGGGCGGCCAAGTCGGCGTGCAGATCATGGGCGCGGGCGCGGCCATCGCGTGGACCGCAATCGCAACCTTCGTCGTGCTCAAGATCGTGCAGATGTTCGTCGGCCTGCGCGTGGACGAAGACGAGGAAACCGAAGGCCTGGACATCACCCAGTACGACGAGACCGGCTATCACCTGTGACGAGAATTTCTCCTGCTGGAGGGTGCGCGCCACGGACGCGGCGCGCACCCTTTCTTTTTGCGTCCGCGTGCCCTTGACCTGTCCCTCCTGATCAGGGCCATCTTTCAAACCCTCTCCCGGGGGGAGAGGGGGCGATGAAATGAAAGTCCTCCCGACGTCGGTGGCCTGACTTGGAGAGGGGGGCAAGGCAGCCTGATACAATGGAATTTCTCTCAATGACTGTGGCCCTGTTCAGGGGAAGGTCAGTCATCTCGCAGGGAATTCCGTATGGTAGATATAGTAAGCAGCGAAAGACGAAGTGAGAATATGTCGAGAATCAGAGGGCGGGACACCGCCCCTGAAATCGCCGTCCGCCGTGTCGCCCACAATCTCGGCCTCCGCTTCCGCTTACACAGGAAAGATATTCCAGGTTGTCCGGATCTGGTTTTCCCTAAGCACCGACTGGTTGTTTTTGTGCATGGGTGTTACTGGCACCGGCACGGCGGATGTCGCTACGCATACACGCCCAAATCGCACGTTGCGTTCTGGACCGAGAAGTTCGCGCAGAACGTCGCCCGGGATCGTCGCAACGAAGAGGTATTGCGGGATCTCGGATGGCGGGTTCTCGTCATCTGGGAATGTGAGACGCGAGACGAGGAGACCATCAGGAGGTATCTGGAAGAGAATACCGACGGATGCAAAACGGTTCCGGTCTCCAAAGGTGGCCGTCATTGCTTCCCGAAACAGCGCGTGCGGACGGCTCCCGAAAGATGATACGAGGATGTGACATGTTCTGTGGCGCCGGCGGCAGCAGCGCCGGAGCACGTGCGGCGGGTGTGCAGATAGCCGCCGGTATTGACATGTGTGCAACGGCATCCGGCACGTTCGCCGCCAACTTCCCGGAGGCCCTGGTGGTCACCAGCCGCCTGGAAGACGTTTCCCTCAATGCCATGAAGAAAAAGACCGGCGACGTTGACATCCTGCTCGCATCGCCGGAATGCACCAGCCACACTTGCGCCAAAGGCGGGGCGCCACGCGACGAATCGAGTCGCTCGACCGCCATGCTGGTAGTTGAATACGCACGCGTACTTCGTTCCAGATGGCTGGTGCTGGAGAACGTGATCCATATGCGCCCCTGGTCGCGTTACGACGAGCTCAAATGCAAGCTTCGGAAGCTCGGTTACCATCTTCAGGAGCACGTGCTGGATGCCGCCGACTTCGGTGTGCCGCAGCGCCGGCGTCGCCTGTTTCTCGTGGGCGACCGGATGCGGCAGCCGCCCCGACACGTCCGCAAACGCCCCGGCCGCAGGAAGTCGGCCGGATCCGTGCTCGATCCCGCCGGTGCGTGGAAAACATCGGCACTGTTCGACAAACGGCGTGCCTCGGCCACCCTGGAACGGGCAGAGCGCGGATTCCGAACGCTCGGGGAGGACGCCAGTTTCCTGCTGGTGTACTACGGGAGTGACGGCGCCGGCGGCTGGCAACCCCTGAGCCGCCCTCTTCGCACGATCACCACCCTGGACCGCTTCGCCCTGATTCGGCATGACGGCCGTGAACCGCGAATGCGGATGTTGCAGGTGCCGGAGCTCAAACGTGCGATGGGGTTCGACGAGGACTTCAAGCTTCCGGTCGGCAGCCGTCGCGACCGCGTCCGGCTTCTCGGAAACGGCGTCTGCCCACCAGTCATGACGGCGGTGGTCAGCTCGTTGATTGCAGATTCCTGACACCCGTTTTACTGTTTCGCGTTTGCAGAAGCGGACGCTGGAAGCATCTGAATCTGCTTCTATCCGCCCAACGAGATGATGCCGGGGCGGGCGCCGTAGCCGTGAATCTGGTAAATCAGGTTGTTGAGAAGTTGTTCGCGCAGGCGGAAGAGTAGCGATGCCTGCTTTGCTTTGGCGCTCGGCAACGATACCTGGAACCGTGCGTTCACGTGCAGAAAACAGGGTTGATCATTGTGTTTGAAACATGGACTATCCCAAAGAGCGGCAGGTGGTTTATGCTTCTTCTTGTTCTTGACTTCTGATGCTGGAAGGCAAAGGCCCAGGTGGAAGGGCGGCGGCCCCGGCTGGGTTTGCGCATAGTCGCAGGCCGCTTGAGTCTGCACCAGAACCCACTGAAGATCGGCATTTTCCTGAGTGTCTTTGCTCCAGAATTGTTTTTCCGCCGCTTCCTTGGACGTGATGTCGAATGTGTCCTTAAACATCTCCCCGGAAAATTCATCCGGGAGATCAATCACCGCGCCGCGTTCCGTTCCGTCGCCGTCAGCCGGTCGCTCAATGTGAAGCAGGCAGTTAAGCTGTGCGGCTTCGTCCTGAGACAATTCCCGTCCGGCAGCAAATTCGCCAAGTGCGTTTTTCCACAACTCATTGTCATTCTTTCGTGAGCGCATGGATGCGATACGGTCGCCGAGGATGGGCAGAAGACTCTCGTTCACGGCCCGAAACCGATCCCTTCCTACATGTTCCTTGCCAGCGGACGCCACGGCCAAGTTCGCAATCAGCCGTCCTGTCTCTTCACTTGTTTCTACGTCTTTTCCTCTTGTTGCGGATTCCGCCAGCCTCGTGATGGACGACGCGGTATCCGCAGCCGCCTCCAACACTCGTTCTTCCCAGTTGAGCAGCGCCCCGACCTGTGGTTGCTCCGTAACGACCTGCCTTATGGCTTCGACAAGTTTTTCGGGACTTTTCACGGCACCCTCGGGATTGAGGTAGTCTTTCTTGTCGAGTGGCTGCACAGCAAATGGCTTCGCTATGTCCTGAAAGTCTTCCTTAAGAGTGTCATGGAGTCTGTCTGCCTGTTCCGGATACCTCGTCCACAGGATGATGAGATAGGGGCCGGACGGCTTGATCATGTTTTCGAGCAGGCCACCAATCGCACTGAAATCCCGGGAGTAGTTTCCCGGAGAGCCTTCGACGAGATGTAGATCGGAGAAAATTATCCGGGCATGCGGGCACGAGGGGATGGGCGTCTTCTCGCCAGTGTAGTGAACCGGCAGACATACCGTGCCATACTGGTTGAGCCCTTGGGTCAAACCTTTCAGATGCTTCGGGTCGTCGTCAATTGCGATCACTCGTGGTTCTGGAAGCATTATCGTGACTCCTTGAAGATCAGGGCGACGGTCGCGCCGTCGAACTCATCGGGAAGCTCGACTTCCCCGGGCTGCGGGAATGCAAGCTGTCCTCCGTTCAGCTCCATCGCCAAGTTCGCATAATACAGACCGAGGCCCATACCTTCGGGCTTGCGCGTGAAGAATGGCCTCACCAGGTTCTCGGGATCGTCTCCCTGAAAACCAGCACCATTGTCCGCAACCACGATGGCCGGCCCCGCCTCGAAATCACGCGAGAGGCCGATGTAGAGTTTTCGTTCGAAGTCGTCCTCCGGCCCGGGAACGTCCGGCCACCTTACCCGGAGCCAGTAGAAAGCATTATCTACGAGGTTGGTCAGCGCCCCCAGCACGAGACCGAACACGAACCGGGAATGAAAGCCGGCATCGTTCCCCTCAAGCAACGGACAGACGAACTTGACTTGGTGATGCCGGATTCGGAGAATGCTGTTTTGACGTGCAGCGGCGACAAGCTCCCGCCCGCTGTGGCGTTTTTTACTGCCCCGTCTGAGCAACGCCGCAAAACCGTCGAGAGTGTGCACGAGATCCCGCGCCTGGCGAGCCGCGCTCTCCATGTCGGTGCCCTCGGATAGTATCTGGTGAAGTGCCCGCACCCCGCGTTCCACTTCGTGGAATACGATGGCCAGACTCAGGCCGGACATGCCCGCGACAAGCAGCGTTTCCTGCATGTCCTGGTAGTTGTTCTCTATTCTGGCTACATAGCCCTCGAATTTGTCCTGCAATCCCTGTCGTTTGAGCGCGCGCCTCAGTTCTCGTATCGGCTTCTCGATTCTCCTGGTCGTGGGGTCGTCGGGTTTACCGGTCACCTGTCTGATGTGTTCTTTATCTATTTGACGTTCTGCTTCCAGGGCGCCCAAGGCACCGAGGACGATTCGTTGCAATTGACGGCAGGGTTCGTTTTCCACAAATCCTTCCCGGTTGGTTTTTTCCATAAGGCCAGTTGATTCTTTCAAAGAGAGGTGTATCGCTCCCAGAATGATGTTGCGGCTGATCCGGCGCGTTGGCACGTTCACGCGACGAAGATCGAGACCGAGCCAGTCGTCGCCGCGCTCGCCGTAGTTGTACACTCGGATGCCGTCCCGATAGACCCGCACGCCGCCCACCTCGTCGAGATATTTCTCCAGCTGCTGGATGTTCGGCATCCGCTTGCGAACCTCCTGACCCCGGTCGTATACGTAGAACTCCCCGGTGATGGAGCCGATACCTTCGAAATCTCTTTCTCCGGCCACTATGTTCTTTTCCATCCGGTCGTCTCCGGATCGCGGGGGAAGCTTCAGACGATCTCCGGATTTCTCGATTTTGCGTCCTTCGAGATTGATCCTCGGAACTTGGCGGAATTCATAAGTCCAGTCGAAGTTGTCATTTTCGATACGGAATGAGAACTTCCAGATGGCGCGATCAAGAATCTCGGAAACGTCCGGCAGGCCTTTCAGCCAGTCTTCGCCGCCGGGGACGCGCAACGTGGCCTGGAATCCGCCTGGTTCTTCAAACGGCGAGCAAATAGACGTGATCTGATTGTGCAGACGTCGCACTTCGCCTCTCGACCATCTTGTGCGCAACTGTCGGACTTCAATCCGGGTCCCGGTTTTCTCTCTGGTAAAAAAATCAGGGCGGCGAACCTGTATGGCTACAGGGGCTTCGTCGAGATACGGTTGAGCGATCAGTTTGTTCCAGTCTATTTCGACGACACATTCACCTGCGTCCCGGGCGCGCGTCACGAGGTGGATGAGATTCCCGAGTTTGTGAACGGCAAACCGGCCGAGTCCTTTTTCCCCAAGCGGGAGACGATGATGCCGGGGGCTCCTTCTGTCCGACTGTCGTTGTTTCTGACGATAATCATTCCCTGGCACCAGCCAGACCGACCGGAGTGTATCAAGCGTCATGCCTTCGCCGTCGTCATGGATGGTGATCGTTGGTTCCCGACTGGGATCGAGATCGAGGGTCACGACGACCTCGTTTGCATCCGCATCGTAGGCGTTCTTGACCAGCTCAAAAATCGCCAAGCGTGCATTCCCTATCAACTCGTCGCCAAGCAGTTGCAGTATTCTGGCTCTCGGACGGAACGGCTGGCTTATATTTGAATATGCGGTCAATAGATCTCTGATGTCCTGCGGCAGCCGGATATGGTATTCCTTCTCATAGTCTGAAATGCTGCCAAAGGCGTCAGAAAACAGCTTGGCAATGTTCAGGCCCTTCTCCCTGGCGACCTTCAAATCCGATTTGGCTTTGTCCCATGCCTGCTTGAGCAACCAGACCGTACCTCGGTTCCCATAGGCAATAGCATCATCTGGCTGGAGCGCAATGGCTTGGCTGAGGTCTGCGACAGCCTCATCAAGTTTACCTTTCTTACCGTAAGCAGCACCGCGGTTGTGGTAGGCTATGGCAAAATCTGGCCGTAGTTCAATAGCTCGGGTGAAGTCTTGGATGGCATGGTCATATTTGCCTTTCCTATTGTGGGTATTACCGCGGTTGTAATAGGCAGCAGCAAAATCTGGCTGTAGTTCAATAGCTCGGGTGAGATCTTGAATGGCTTGGTCGAAATTACCTTGTTCCAAATAAGCATTGCCGCGGTTGCAATAAACCCCGGCATAATCTGGCTGGAGTGCAATGGCTTGGTTGAAATCTGCGATAGATTCATCGAAATTACCTTTCTTACCGTAAACAACGCCGCGGTTGCAATAAGCTTCGACAAAATCCGGCTTGATCTTAATGGCTTGTGAATAAGCGTTTATTGCATTTGCCGACTGCCCTAGCATCATAAAGAAATTGCCTTTTTCCAGCATCAAATAAGCCAGTGGTTCGCCTTGCCCCTCTTGCATTGGCCGGCTAGTTGCCTGAATAGCCCGGGTAGCTTTGCGTATGCCTTTGACTACACTTTGCCAACCTTCGCTCTCAGGCTCCCACTTGTTGACAGGTTTGCCTTTGTGGGGAAGCACCTCAAACTGACTGAGCTCATGTCTCTGCCAGTCGCAAGCTTCAAGGATGACGGGAATTGTACGTATGCCTCTCCCGCTTTGCAGTGCTTCGGTCAGTTCCTTGTTGCAGTTTTCGGAGGCAAGGCTGGCCGCGGAAGTAAGGTAAAGCAGAATATCCGAATCAGCGAGACGGTCGGAGATTCTTTCCTTCCATCGGTCGCCCGGGAGAATCTCGTTGTCGTGCCAAGCTTCTATCTCCCCATTTCGGACCATCACCGCAAGGTGCTTGCTCAGTTTGTCTATCGCGTCTTTGTCCCGATGCGAATAAGTGATGAACAGTTTGGCCGGTTTGTTCATTTTTTCTCCACAAGTGGCGATTTCGGCTCGGTTGAGATAGTAGTGCTGGTTGGATCGGGCGGTCAATTCTGTTTGATTATAGTAGCCTGTCCCCCCTGATTATAGCCGCCCTTCAAACCCCCTCTCTCTGGGAGAGGGTGGCCACAGGCCGGGTGAGGGAGAAAATGGCTTATATTCTTTGTTGGTGCCATCAATGCTGTGGTGGTATAGTGGCGCCATAATGGTGTTTCGCACCCAAATATCCCTCCATTCGGAGTCGCATACGAAAGTCCGTGTGCGTGCGGCCGCCCTTGGTATTTCCATTGCCGAGTACATGCGCCGGCTCGTAGACCAGGATTTGGCCGGGACACTTTCACGAAGCTGCGACACCTCCATCGTTTTTGATCTCGGCACGTCGAAAGGTGCCGACGTCGCATCGCAAAAAGATCAAATGATCGGAGCGGCAACCGGCGCCGTGGCGAGATGAAAGATGGACTTGTGCGCTGTCGTCTTGTAGGAAATTCTGTATGGTAGATATAATAAGGCAGCTCAAGTCCTCCCCTGATGACAAGGGCCCAAGGGGCCCTCTCCGGCAACGGAGTAGTCAGGGGGGGCATGTCTTACCTTCCATCCTTTCAGGTGCCAGCCACGCTCTCGCACGAAAAATATCGAACTCGCTACGAATCGCGGTATATCAGTTCCCCCCTTTTCCCATAGAAAAGATGCCAAACACCGATACAGACACACTGGCTGACAGGCTTATCCAACGATTGCAGCGCAAAGATGGCGGCTTTCAAACCGTGCGCCTACAGAGAACTTGACCGCCCTGCTCATCGCCATCGCATGTTTCGTGGCTGCTGCATTGCTGCGGCCATAGGCACAGCCGTACCCATCGCCGGCGCCGGCGAGGAGAAACAGGGTATCTACCAGAGAATGCGGCTTTCGAGGGAAGGGCCGCCACTGGTGCAGAGTTCCATTTTGATCGGGGAATTATGTGTCGCAGCCCGCAAAGCGCCGGTGATAGATGATTCTTAGGAGATAGTCCTATCTACCAACCCCTCTCCCTCTGGGAGAGGGTGGCCGCAGGCCGGGTGAGGGTGCCAAGTTATGCAATGGCCCTGAACGGCCCTCACCCCAGCCCTCTCCCAGAGGGAGAGGGGGAATGGGAAGGCGCTCTCCCAGGGGGAGAGGGGGAATGGGAAGGCGCTCTCCCAGAGGGAGAGGGGGAATGGGAAGGCGCTCTCCCAGAGGGAGAGGGAGAATGGGAAGGCGCTCTCCCAGAGAGGGAGAGGGAGAAAAC
Organism: Candidatus Oxydemutator sp.; assembly: GCA_965203445.1. Taxonomy (GTDB): domain Bacteria; phylum Pseudomonadota; class Gammaproteobacteria; order Poriferisulfidales; family Oxydemutatoraceae; genus Oxydemutator. The sequence continues at coordinate 1,216,072 of OZ241883.1, read as the reverse complement.
AGCATTGTTCATTTCTTTGCGGCGGTGGCTTCAGGCGGGGTGGGGGAGATTGAGGCGCGCCGCTATTTTCCCGGCCAGAAGCTTGAAGTCCCGGCGGGCGTCGTTGCGGGCGGCGGCGTGGCTGCCGATGGCGCCGTCGGCCGGGGTGAGATGAAAGATGGGCTTGCGCGCTTCCTGTGCCATCGGCACCAGGCTGCGGTAGTGCTTGACGGTGGCAAGGGCGTGTTCTTTGTCTTCGGTCGGCGTCGGGGGATACGGGCCTTGGTCGTCTCCGAGCAGGTTGCGGGCGTACTCCTCCGGCATTTGATTCACCCACTTGTCATACGCCATTATCGGGTGGCTTAGGCGTATGCCGTGTTGTTGCACGGTATAGCCGATGGGTTTCATGCCTCCGGCGGGCAAGGGAAAATCGGGTTGCGGCCAGCGTTCTTTTCGCTTTCTCCAATCCTCTCGCCACCGATGCAGGGTCGGGCCGAGATTGCGCAAGCCTTGCAGGGAAAACAGGTCCGCGCCCAACGGCACGACGACGTGGTCGGTCGCTATCAGCGCCGAGCGGTTGACGGCGCCGAGATTGGGGCCGACGTCGGCTATGACAACCGAGGCGTCCATCTGCTCCGCGCCCTCCCGCATAACGGTCGAGAACGCGGTCAGGATGCGAAACGGACGATACAGATTGCCGGAACCCGATGCGTTGGGCCATTCCGCCGACAGGGTTTCTTCAAAACCGGCCACGGCCAAATCTCCCGGGATCAGGTGCAACTCGGGCGTGATTTGGACAAGTTGCGGGGGCCGAATATCGCCCGCTTCCGTCAGCGGTTGGACGCATTGCATGATGGTCTTCCCCGCTGCCACAGCCGTGTCTTTGCGCCCAATCTCCTCCAGCCGATCTTCGTCCAGAAACGCGGCGCTCAAGTTGGCCTGCGGATCCAAGTCGCAGGCGAGCACTCGATAGCCGAGGTCGGACAGCATCCACGACAAGTGATAAACCAGCGAAGTTTTGCCGACCCCGCTCTTGTGGTTGAAGAAAGTCAGTACGGGAACCGTCATTTTTTCATCCCTGCGGGTGCGACGCGCCGGATTGTGACCTGCACGTGATTGGCGGAAATATCGAACTCGGGCGGCGGATGTCCCGCGTCCGCCAACTGCCGTTTGGCGATGGATATTCCCACGCCAAAGCGCTGGACATAGCCGAGCGTTTTCATCGCGTCCGCCAGATTGGGGTTGCGGTAATCAACGATGCCGGGTTGCCCGAAGTTGTCGGCGGCGACCATGCCAAACGCGCCGCCGGGACTGGTGATCTCGATGCGGTCGTCGAACCAGTAAATATGGATCGGCGCGTTGGTCGCCTCATATGTCCGGTGCATGACGGCGTTCCAGATGATTTGTTGCAGCGCCTCGACGGGATATAGCGCGGTGCGTCGTTCGACCGTGCCGGTGGCGATGGCGACCGCGACGCGGTTGTGCGCCGTCAACTTGTCGTCTACGCGCCGGAGCAGGTCGGGAATCGCGCCGCGCATGGTCTCGTCGTCGCTGATGTCGTCGCTGCGTTCGGTGCCGTTGATCCTGAGAAATTGCACGTAGGCGCCGGGCAGAAAATCCTGCGGGTTCTTGCCGATGGTGAGAAGGCCGAGCACAGTCGCGGCGACCTGATCGGCGTCCGGCTGCGCGCCGGCTGCGATCATTTTTGTGGCGGCGAGTTGCTGATGCAGACTGCGATCATTGGCGGCCAGCACCTCATCGGAAAACGCCCGGGGCAGATACTCGTTTTCAAACCCAACCAGATTGAGGTCCGACAGACCGGCGGCAGGAATAGGTTGGACGTCGAAGGGGCGATCTCGGTGCGACATGGTTCGTCGGCCTCAAAATGCCCGTTTATTGTAGATTACCATTAACGGTGATTTCGGTTCGGCTGAGATTGTGCTCTGGTTGGATTGGGTGGTCGGCTTTTGTTCGATTATAGATTATGTTTTTGATGGGGAGAGGGAGAATGAAGAAGCCCTCTTCCGGAGGGAGAGGGGGGTAATGAAACAGCTTCCTCAAGCCTGTCTTTTATGCGGCTTCTTTCAGTTTTGCAAGGTTTGCGGGCGCGTGTCGGTCCTGCCACAGGATGTAATCCGCGCCGCCGGACTTCAGGGCGTCCAAAAATTCGCGTTTGATGTTCTTGTCTTCGTTATTGACGAAGGCAAGCCCCGATATGTCCTTGTCGGTCAGCTCCCGCCTGAATGGACTGATGTCCTTCCACATGAACAAAAAACTGGACAACGAGGTTTTGTTGATGCCGTTGAAGCACTTCAACACAATTTCCCTTTCCCGGTAGGCCACTTGAAAATCAAACGTGAACTCAATGCCGACGGCACCCTTGGAAATAAACTGGGGCGTATAGACAATTTCCTGCTCATCCAGATAAGCGCGCACGTCGTCCTTGAAAACTTTGGCGACGGTATGCTTTGCCGGCACCTGGAGCTCTCCGATCTCCAGCATCGCCTGAATCAGGTCGTGTTTCTTTTGCGGAAAATTGGTCTCTTGCGCGTGCACCGTCAATTCGCCCTGGTTTTCCGTAATGCCGTAGTTGAGCAACACCTGCTCCAGCGCCTCTTTGCGGGCGGATGAGCGGGAAAAGGAAATCCCCGTCAGTTCCAGGTCGTGCAAGGTTTTGCCGTCATCCGAGAGAACGATGTTGTCGCCCCGCTTTCTGGCGTATATCTCTATGGTGTCGTTAAACAACCCCAGGAAAGGAGTGGAAATCAAATGCCAGCCGTTGTCGCCTGCCGCGGGCAGATGCGTCTTCGCCCGCAGCCAACTGTAATAACTGTCCACTTGTTCAGAAAGCCGGTTCATCTTTTGCAGGGGATATTCCTGTCAACCAAACCCTCTCCCTCTGGGAGAGGGTGGCCACAGGCCGGGTGAGGGTGAGGAGTTATGCAAGGGCCCTCACCCCGGCCCTCTCCCAGAGGGAGAGGGGGAAGATGAAGGTTCTCCCCCAGAGGGGGAGAGGGAATAAAGAACGGAAGAGGGTGGCCGAAGGCCGGGTGAGGGAATAATAAAATGGAAGTCCTCATGCGGTCAGCATATTTTTGATGTTCTCCGGCAGTTGATGGTATTTTTCTTCAAAGGCTGAAACGCTGCCATAGTCATTGGAAAACAGTTCGGCAATGTCCGCGCCCTTGTCCCTGGCGGTCCTCAAATCCAACTTGGCTTTATCCCATGTTTGCTTGAGCAACCAGAACATACCTCGATTGCAATAGGCGGCAGCATCATCTGAATTGAGCGCAATGGAATGGTTGTAGTCCCGAATGGCTCGGCCATAGTCGCCTTTCCTGCCATGAGCGTTGCCGCGCTTGATATAGGTATCAGCGGCTTTATTATAATCCTCGATGGCCTGGTCAAGGTTGCCTCGCCTCTCGTAGGTAATGCTGCGATTGTAATAGGCCTCGGCATAATCTGGCTGGAGCGCAATGGCCTGGTCGAAGTTTCTGATAGCTTCATCAAATTTACCTTTCCTGCCGTAAGCAACACCGCGGCTGTTATAGGCTCTGGCAAAATCCGGCCGTAGTTCAATCGCGCGGGTGAGGTCTCGGACGGCCTGGCCCTGTTCGCCTGTCCTGCTGTAGACGATGCCGCGGTTGCAATAGGCTTTGGCAAAATCTGGCTGTAGTTCGATAGCGCGGGTGAAGTCCTCGATGGCTTGGTCATGTTCGTCTTTCATACCGTGGGCAGCGCCGCGGTTGCGATAGGCTTCGACAAAATCCGGCTTGATCTTAATGGCTTGTGAATAAGCGTCTATCGCGCTTGCCAGCTGCCCCAGCATCATAAAAAAATTACCATTTTCCAGCAGCGCGTCAGCCAGTGGTTCACTATGCTCTTCTTGTATAGGCCGGCGGGTTTCCTGGGCAACTTTGCGTATGCCTTCAACTACGCTTTGCCAGCCTTTGCCCTCAGGCTCCCACTTGTTGACGGGTTTGCCTTTGTGGGGGAGCACCTCAAACTGACTGAGCTTATGTTGCTTCCAGTCGCAAGCTTCAAGGATGATGGGAATTGGCTGTATTCTTTCCCCACTTTGCAGCGCTTCGACCAGTTCCTTGTTACAGTTTTCGGAGGCGAGGCTGGCCGCGGAAGTAAGATAAAGCAGAATATCCGAACCGGCGAGACGGTCGGATATTTTTTCCTTCCATTGGTCGCCCGGGAGAATTTCGTTGTCGTGCCAAGTTTCTATCTCCCCATTTCGGGCCATCACCGCAAGGTGCTCGCTCAGTTTGTCCTTCGCGTCTTTGTCCCGATGCGAATAGGTGATGAACAGTTTGGCCGGTTCGTTCATTGTTCCTCCATTAAGCGGCGGTTTCGGCTTGGCCGAGATAGTAATATTGGTTGGATTGGGTAGTCAACCTTATGTTTGATTATAGCAGCCTGTCTACTCTGATTGTGGCCATCTCTTGTGGAGAATATCACTCTATGCCAAGCTTTTGTCCAAGTATTGACCCCAGACACGGTATCGCTGGGTGTAGGCAAAACCTGCAAAATCCGGGAAGAGAGACTCTTCATTGATCCCGTGTATTTCTTCCAGTTCCCGCCTTATTTGCGCTTTTTCCCCTGATTCTATAAGTATCGTTCCTGCCTCCGGTTCTCCAGAGGTAGGGGGGCCGAAGAGGAACAGCGAATGTTGCGCCGTTATGCGTTCGTTCAGGCGTGCTGGTGCCCAGTGCCAAAAACGTCTGCTTTGTACTGTTTTGGATGTTCTTTCTTCCTGTAGTTTGACTCGCTTCTTTTTACGAGTTTGAAATCTGAGAATGTCTTCTATTGATTGGCTGTCTATATCGTCGGGTTCTATTCCCGAAAAGGTTTTTTTATTGGCGGTGTTGACAACAAACACTTTTCCATTCGCCTCTGATTTTTCGCAGGCAAACCATAGAGCAACGAGAGCACTACGCGTGAAATCCATGAGGCAAGTAGCGGCGCCATGGTGTCGGAGATCGGCCAGGAGTTCCAGTTCATGCAATGATTTGCCTTCCCGCCTGTCATAGTTCTTCAGCTTGCATTCCTTTAACAGGTCTTTGTGATACTTAATGAATAACTGTTTGTTTATTCTTTTTCTGCTCTCGGACTTCTTCAGGCGGCGTTCCGCCGAAGATTCCAAGCTCCACTCTTCATTTTCCTGGCCGCGAAAGACTAATACAGGAGACTGCCACTGCTGTTTTATTGTTGAGACTTGCTTAAGGTATTCAGCAACTGCTTCAATTGGTTGTGTGCTCACTTTGTTTCTCCACGGTGGCGATTTCTTTCGGGGTCAGGTTGCAGGGTTGATAGATGAGGTGGTTGATTTTGGTTTTTCGGAGGCTGGTGTCGGCAGCCAGCTTTGGTGGGCATAGCACTATTATAACGTCCATCAGGCAGATGAAGATGGCCTATGCAGGGGATATTCTTCTTCACCAAACCCTCTCCCTCTGGGAGAGGGTGGCCACAGGCCGGGTGAGGGAGGGGGCAATGAAATGGGAATCCTCATGCGGTCAGCATATCTTTGATGTCCTGCGGTAGTTGGATACGGTATTTCTGTTCAAAGGCAGGAACGCTGCCAAAGGCGCTGGAAAACAGCTCGGCAATATTCAGGCCCTTTCCCCTGGCGGTATTCAAATCTGACATGGCTTTATCCCATGCTTGCTTGAGCAACCAGACCATGCCTCGGTAGAAATAGGCTTTGGCATAATTAGGGTGTAGTTCAATGGCTTGGTTGAAGTCTCGGAGCGCTTGGTCATAGTCGCCTTTTTTGCCATGAGCAAGGCCGCGATTGTAATAGGCCCCGGTAAAATTGGGATTTAGTTCAATGGCTTTACTGAAATCCTGGATGGCTTGATTAGAGTTGCCTTGTTTCTTATAGATAACGCCGCGATTGCAATAGACCTCGGCAAAATTGGGGTTTAGCGCAATGGCTTTATTGTAGTCTCGGATGGCTTGGTCATGGTTGCCTTGCTTCTCGTAGACAACGCCGCGATTGTTATAGGTCCCGGCATAATTCAGGTTTAGTTCAATGGCTTTGTCGAAGTCTTGGATGGCTTGGTCATAGTCGCCTTTTTTACCATGAGCAATGCCGCGATTGTAATAGGCCTCGGCATAATCGGGATTTAGTTCAGTGGCTTTACTGTAATCCTGGATGGCTGCGTTAGGGTTGCCTTGCTTTTCATAGACAATGCCGCGATTGTTATAGGTATCGGCATCACTTGGCCGGAGCGCAATGGCTTTGTTGCAGTCTCGGATGGCTTGGTCATAGTTGCCTTTTTTGCCATGAGCAATGCCGCGATTGTAGTAGACCTCAGCATGATTGGGGTTCAGTTCAATGGCTTGGTTGAAGTCCTCGATAGCTTCATCAAATTTACCTTTCTTATCGTATGCGGCGCCGCGATTATTATAGGCTGCGGCAAAATCCGGTTTGATCTTGATGGCTTGTGAGTAAGCGGCTATTGCGTTTGCTGGTTGCCCCAACATCACAAAAAAATTGCCATTTTGCAGCATCAAATAAGCCAGTATTTCACTTTGCTTTTCTTGCATGGGCCGGCGGGTTGCCTGGATAGCCTGGATTTCCTGGATAACTTTGCGTATGCCTTCGACTACATTTTGCCAACCTTTGCTCTCAGGCTTCCACTCGTTGACGGGGTTGCCTTTGTGGGGGAGCACCTCAAACTGACTGAGCTTATGTTCCTGCCAGTCGCAAGCTTCAAGGATGACGGGAATCGTACGTATCCTTCCCCTGCTTTGCAGTGCTTCGGTCAGTTCCTTGTTGCAGTTTTCGGAGGCAAGGCTGGCCGCGGAAGTAAGATAAAGCAGAATATCCGAACCGGCGAGACGGTCGGAGATTTTTTCCTTCCATTGGTCGCCTGGGAGAATTTCGTTGTCGTGCCAAGTTTCTATCTCCCCATTGTGGGCCATCACCGCAAGACGCTCGATCAGTTTGTCCTTCGCGTCTTTGTCCCGATGCGAATAGGTGATGAACAGTTTGGCCGGTTCGTTCATTTTTTCTCCATAAGTGGCGATTTCGGCTTGGCTGAGATTGTGCTTCGGTAGATTAGGTAGTCAAGTTTTGTTTGATTATAGTAGCCTATCCTCCCTGATTGTGGCTATCCTTCACAGCGGATATTCCTATCAGCCAAACCCTCCCCCTCTGGGAGAGGGTGGCCGAAGGCCGGGGGAGGGGTAATGAAATGGAAATCCTTATGCGGTCAGCATATCTCTGATGTCCGCTGGTAGTTGAATATGGTATCTCTCTTCAAAGGCTGAAACGCTGCCATAGTCATTGGAAAATAGCTCGGCAATGTCTGCGCCCTTTTCCTTGGCGGCCTTCAAATCTGACTTGGCTGCATCCCATGCCTGCTTGCGCAACCAGACTGTACCTTGGTTGAAATAGGCAACAGCATTGTCTGGCTGGAGCGTAATGGCTTGGTTGTAGTCTTCGGCAGCTTTATCAAAATTACCTTTCTTATCGTAAGCAGCACCACGGTTGTTATAGGCTTCGGCATGATCTGGATTGAGCGCAATAGCTTGGTTGTAGTCTCTGATAGCTTCATCAAATTCACCTTTGCTAGAGTAAGCAACGCCGCGGTTGTAATAAGCATCGGTAAAATCTGGCTGTAGTTCAATAGCTCGGGTGAAGTCTTGGAAGGCTTCATCAAGTTCGCCTTTTCTATAGTAAACAATGCCGCGACTGTAATGGGCTTTGGCATAATTAGGATTTAGGTCAATGGCTTTACTGTAATCCTGGATGGCTTGGTCGTAGTCATCTTTCCTATAGTAAGCAAGGCCGCGATTGTTATAGGCCTCAACTAAATTCGGATTGAGTCTAATGGCTTCGGTATAGTGTTTAATCGCCTCATCATTATCGCCTTTGTCTTGATAGGTAAATGCCCGATAGAACTCTATGTAGGCACTTTGGTGGATGCTTCGGTTTCTTATGAATCCATGTAGGTCGTTATAGATGGTTTCCGTGGAGATGCCGTGAGATTTTCGCAGGTGCGTCAAGATGTGCGGCTTGAGCTCTTTTGAAATCTTAATGACCTTATATTTTTTCGGTTCAATGAAGCCTTGCTTCGGGCGGATGAATCTACTCTTCTGGGCAATGATGCGATTGAGCGGATTTCGAGGTTGGTTAATAGACTCGCCTGTATTTTCCAGCAAGATCACCCTGCCATCTTTACCATCTTTGCCAAGCAAACTGTTACAGGCAAAGAAAAGGGCGATCAGGTAATCAGTGGTGAAGTCTATCAGGTTGGTATTACCGCCATAGTGCTGGAGTTCGGATAGAATTTCGAGTTTATCTGTCAGCGTGGTGTATTGCTTAGCGTCTTTTAGTATTTCCTGTTGTACAACCTCAATGTCAAAGCCATCAACCTTTATATCCTTACATTCTTCTCTGTAGAGGCGGGATGATACTTTCTCGTAGCATTTGGGTTCGCCACGATAAATGTAGTCACCGCTAACCGATTCTTTGGCGAGGCGGTTGATGATTTCCAGCACTGTTTCTAATTGGTTTTTGTCGGTCTGATTATTCATGTTTTGTCTTCCACAGCGGCGATTTCTTTCGGGGTCGGGTTGTAGAGTTGATATGCGAGGTGGTTGATTTTGGTTTCTTGGGGGCTGGTGTCGGCGGTTGGATTGGTGGATTTGGCGGCTATTATAGCGTCCACCAAGCGGATGAAGGTGGCCTATGTGGGGATACTCCTGTCAACCAAACCCTCTCCCTCTGGGAGAGGGTGGCCGCAGGCCGGGTGAGGGAGGGGGCAATGAAAGGAGAAGCCTTATTCGGTCAGTATATCTATGATGTCCTCCGGTAGTTGGCTCTGGTATTTCTCTACAAAGTCAGACATTCGCTTGGCAATGTTCATGCCCTTTTCCTTGGCGGTCTCCAAATCTGACTTGGCTTCATTCCATGCTTGCTTGCACAACCAAACTATACCTCGGTTGCAATAGGCCTCGGCAAAATCTGGCTGGAGCGCAATGGCTTGGTTGTAGTCTCGGATGGCTTGGTCAAAATCACCCTGTTCAAAGTAAGTAGTGCCACGATTGCAATAGGCATCGGCATAATTGGGATTTAGTTCAATGGCCTTACTGTAATCCTGGATGGCTTGGTTAAAGTTGCCTTGCTTCTCGTAGACAAGGCCGCGATTGTTATAGGCTTCGGCATAATCGGGATTTAGTTCAATGGCTTTACTGCAATCCTGGATGGCTTGGTTAAGGTTGCCTTGCTTCTCGTAGGCAAGGCCGCGATTGAAATAATAGTTGGCAAAATTGGGATTTAGTTCAATGGCCTTACTGTAATCCTGGATGGCTTGGTTAAGGTTGCCTTGCTTCTCGTAGGCAACGCCGCGATTGTTATAGGCCTCGGTATAACTGGGCTTTAGTTCGATGGCTTTACTGTAATCCTGGATGGCTTGGTTATGGTTATCCTGCTTCTCGCAGGAAATGCCGCGATTGTAATAGGCCTCGGCAAAATCGGGGTTTAGTTCAATGGCTTGGTTGTAGTCTCGGATGGCTTGGTCATGGTCGCCTTTCTTGGCATGAACAATGCCGCGATTGCAATAGGCATCGGCAAAATCTGATTTGATCTTAATGGCTTGTGAATAAGTGTTTATTGCGTCTTCCAGTTGCCCTAATATCGCAAAAAAATTGCCATTTTGCAGCATCAAATAAGCCTGTGCTTCACTTTGCTCTTCCTGCATGAGCTGGCGGGTTTTCTGGATAGCTTTGCGTAGGCCGTCGACTACACTTTGCCAACCTTTGCTCTTAGGTTTCCACTCGTTGATAGGTTTGCCTTTGTCGGGAAGTGCCTCAATCTGACTGAGATCATGTTCGTGCTTCCAGTCGCAAGCTTCGAGGATGATGGGAATCCTACGTATCCTTTCCTCACTTCGCAGTGCTTCGGTCAGTTCTCTGTTGCAGTTTTCGGAGGCAAGGCTGGCCGCGGAAGTAAGATGAAGCAGAATATCTGAACCGGCAAGATTCTTGGAGATCTCTTCTCGCCACCTGTCGCCCGGGAGTATTTCGTTATCGTGCCAGATTTCTATCTCCCCATTTTTCTCCATCACCGCAAGGCGCTCGCTCAGTTTTTCCCTCGCGTCTTTATTGCGATGTGAATAGGTGATGAATACCTTGGCTGGTTTGTTCATTTTTTCTGCTCCAATGCGGCGATTTCTTTTGGGGTCAGGTTGTAGAGATTATATACGAGGTGGTTGATTTTGGTTTCTTGGGCGCTGGTGTCGGTGGTGTTGGTGGACTTAATGGGCTTGGCCACCCAAGTGATTTGCACTCAGTGTTGGGGGCGCACTCTGTTCAGACGAAAATTAACCTGTTCAGATAGAGTTTCTCTAATGGTTCCTTGCATATCTGTAAAACCAAAATAGTTAGCCACTATTTCGTCTATGAGAATATGATCCTTCGTATGAATTTCCTCCAAAACGGGCATTGGTGTTCTATCTCGGATACTATTAAACACCTTTTTTGCGTCCTTGCCAAAATCAAAGTCAAAATCAACAGGCAATGCTTTCATATCCGTTGCCTCGGCCTTCAACAAGCCTCCCCCAAGATTCTTTCTACCTGTGATTTCTCTATACAACCAAACAAAGGAAGAGTTGAGATAGAGCCATAGGCAATAGTGCTTTGCCGAATTTCGTAAGTCATCAGGTAGATATAATTCTACATGGCTGTATGAAAATGCCCTGCACAAATTAAAGGTGCAATAGTGCCGGTTTCCCACTCCACGCGGTAGAATCAGTGCCGGTATTTTTTCTTTTTTCCTGTTAGCCTGAAGTATCAGCCCGTCGGCAGATTTGGCAACGAACCACGAGGTTTTGACAATAATAGGTATTTTGGCTCCCACTTTGTTTAATTCTTGCAGAGGGAAGTTTAATCCTTGTCCAAACTTGATCGTATTGCTCGTACCAGCGTTAGCAGACATTTTCGACAATATATCCGCGAAGAATTGTGGCATAGAAAAAAGGTGTCCCCATTTCATTGTTTGCTTCGCTTTAATATTCTTCATTGAGGCAACAGTCATATTGCTATCAGCAACCCCATATTCTATGGTTTGCAATGGTTTCGTAGTAAAAAATGTGATAACTGCATTGATGTTTTGGCTTTTGGTATCGAGAAAGAATTTGGAGGAGGTGTCAACGATCTTCTGGAAAGAGAGTTTTCCGATTGAAAACTTTTGAAATTTTTTCCCATAGTCGGTGCTTAGCCAAGCGTTTTGAGTGATAAAACAGCCGTAACTTGAATCACGCTTTAGTAGTTTCGAGGAGCGAGCGTAAAAGTAGATAAGCAAATCACTTCCACGAGGTAAGGTTTCTTTCCAGTCACTTAGTACCTGCTTTCCGTAAGAATTCTTTAGTTCATTTGGCAGCAAACTATTTCTTGACTCGACATAGGGTGGATTGCCGATAACTACATCAAAGCCACCCTTGACGCCGAACATCCATGCAGGGTCGAACCAAGCTGCTGAGGCATTCTGGTCGTAGGGATCCCAGCGGGCAATTTTGTCGGCGTTGGTGGCGGGGAAGCCGGCCTGTTTCAGCTCGGTGGCCAGTTGGTTTCGCAGTTCCTTGTCCTTTTTCCAGCACGCCATCTTTGATTTGCGTGTGGTGATGCGAAAATGTCGCTCCCGATTGGCGTTCAGCTCCCGTTCCAACCGGTTGACGGCGTCGGTTTGTCCCAATGTGCGTTGGGCCGGTCTGTCAAGTCCCAGCAGCGTATCGGCGGCGACAAACCTGGTTTCGAGGTTGGGGAGTGGTTTGATGCCGCGGTTGTCGTGAGGGTCATCGGTCGGCTTCTGCTCGATGGTCAGCGAGATGAAGAAGCGCAGCTTGGCAATCTGGCAGGCGATGGGCTGGATGTCCACGCCGTGGATGCACTTTTCGATCAGATACAGCTTGCGTCCGAAATCGTTAAAACGATTCTTTTCGCTGAAAATAGTTTCCACTTCCTTGCGTGCCTGCTCGCGGCTCTCGGTGTCCGGCAGTTTGTCAATAATGTCCGTTTGCCGTTTTTTCCAGCGTTTGTTTTCGGGATCAACAATGCCGAGTATCTGCACCAATCGCTGTAATATCCCCATCGGAAAGGCGCCGCTGCCGACCGCAGGATCAATGATCTTGATGGTATCTATCGCCTGGATGAGGGCCGTCGTCTCATTCTCGGTGAGTTCGCTTGCCGCGCCGGTAGTCGAATCCTTGCCTGCCTGCGGGGGCAGGAACAAGCGGTTGATCTTTGTGTCGGCCACGTCGGTTGCTTGCGCAAAATATGCTTTCAGGCTTTCGTCCACCATGTAGGAGACGATCTCGCGCGGGGTGTAGTAGGAGCCGGAGGCTTTGCGGGCGGTTTGCTCGGTTTCGGGGTTGTAGGATGCCAGCAGATTTTCAAACACCAACCCCAGGAGTTCGGGGTCCAACGCCACGTCTGCATCCAACGGCATGCTTTCTTCCACGGTGAACTGGTATCGGGAAAGCAGGTTGATGAGGCCGGGTTGTTCTTCGTCGTCGTTGAAAAACAGGTCGTTGGGCACACGCAGCCGGTTTTTGTCATGGTCGGAAAAGCCGTCCATGCGGATTGCTCGTTTCTCTTTTCTCTCTTTGCGAATAGTTCTGTCTTTCTCATAAACCCGTTGTTTCTCTTCATCGGCGTCTCTGTCCAGGCACTCGAACAGGCCGCCGTTCAGGAACGGGGTTTGGGCGAACAGCTTGATAATTTCCGCTTTTTTCATGCCTTTGAAATAGCGCTCATAGCGATAGACATTGGTCACCAGGTAGTTGTTGCCGGTCGGCTTGCCCTTGGCGTTGGTGGTGCGGAACCGGCGCTTTGGGATCTCGCGGTTCAAAGTGGCAAAAAACAGGTTTTGCAGGATGGCTTTGTAGTAGCTGCTCTCCCTGTTCCAATCAATCATGTGTCTGACCTTATCGAGGACAAAGAAATCCTGATTGATCAGTTCCTTTTCCTTCATAAACCAGATAAAGAGTAATCGGGTCAGCAGGCGAATCAGGCTTGTGGAGACGTGCGTGTCTTCCTCTTCCCGTTCATCGTTGGGGAACACCACATGAAGTTTGGCGCGTTCGTACCAATGGTAAAGCTCCTGGTAGAACACTTTGTTGAGCGGTTCCGTCGCAAAGGCATAGTCGAGTTGTTCGAGGATGGGGGGTGTCGGCAAGGCGACAAAGCGGTCGACCGCAGTACGGGTCTGCATGCCTTCGCCCAACAGGTAGGTGTAGCGTTTGTGGGCGGTTTCTTCTTTTGTGATGGCGCCCTTCTCATCCAGTTTTCCGGTAACGGCGATGTAGCTGAAGCGCCAGCGGTTGTCGGCGTCGGGATAGACGGCCAGGGCGCCGTTCAGGGTATGTTCCTGCACTTGGCGCGCCACGAGGTTGCGCAGTTGCACGCGGTTGCGGGCAAGGCGGATATTGGTGCCCACCGGTATCTCGAAGATGCCGAGTTTTTTGCCGTCCGCGGTGGTGAGGTTGCCGAGATAGTGGCGCGGGGGCGCATCCTCGCCTTCTTTCGCCGGCAAAGCGTGCGGTGCCGCAAACTCCTCCAGGCGCCCGGCAAAAATATCATGCAGTTGCTTAAGCCAGCGGTCGCGGTCGTAGGCGGCGGCGAATAGCGCTTGCAGTGCTTGTTTGTCGGCCATTACAGGTAGCTCTGGGAGATGATGATGCGCGGCGGCTGGTCAGGCTTTGTGGCCGGTGCGGTTTTCTCGGGGCGGTCTGTCCCGGGCGGCACGTGCTTGTCTATGATTTTGAGGATGGCTTCCAGCTGGAGGGCCGGAACCGTCGGCGATTTTTTCTGGCTGCGTTTCAGCTTTTGCAGGTCCCGGTGCAGTGGCTGCGAGCGCCCGATTTTCATCCATTCCATGGCTTGGCGCATACGCTGTTTTTCCTCGTCGCCGCTCACTTTGTGGTCGCAGAATACTCTGACATATTCGATGGCTTCGCGTTGTTGCAGGTTCAGTTGCGGCGTCTGTTGTTCGGCAATCGCTTTTTCCTGAATCTGGCGGGCAAAGTGTCCGGTCGCGGCCTTCACTTGCGGATGGTGCCAGGCCGGCAGCGGTTTTGTCGCGGCGTCTTTATGCGCTTTCATCATCGCCACCGCCTCGAGAAAGCCCAGTTCTTTCACGCGGCCATCGTCGCCGCCATCGCCATTGCCATCGCCGCCGTCGTCGTCCGCGCGATAACCTTCCACCTGATAGAAGGCGTCGTGGGCCGGGTTGCGCAGAAAACACAGGGTGGCGTTTGGCGGCGCGACGGTGTGGTCACCGGGAATGGTGCCGCCATCGTCGCCGTCGTCGTCGTCGGGAACGGCACCGGCGACAGGAACGGCGTTGCGTATTTTCAACGGCAGGTTTTTGATGCGCTTGAACTCGTCGGGGTGCTGTTCCCGGAAGCGGCGGATTTCCATCAGGCAGGCCAGGCGTTCGCTGATTTCCCGCTCTTCGGTGACGTTCTTGTCGAACAGGCCGAAGCTTTTGTATTTCTCGTCGGGGGTGTAGATCTGCGAGTCCTCGCCCAGGATGCTGTGGAAGGCTTGCAGTTTCACCTGGGCGCGGTGGCGCAGGTTGATGTCGCCCTCGACCTGCTCGGTGGGCAGGAAGTTGTAGATGTATATCTGTTCCGCCTGGCTGCCGATGCGGTTGATGCGCCCGATGCGCTGCATCAGGCGGGTGGCGTTCCACGGCGTGTCGTAGTTGACGATGGTGTTGGCGCGGTGCAGGTTGACGCCTTCGGCCAGCGCTTCGGTGGCGATGATGACGTCGTAGTCGGATTTCTGTTCGTCCGGCGCGTGGTTGGCGTCGAAGTTCTGCTCGATGGCATCCTTCTGCTGGCCGCGGTTGTGGGCGGTTACGGCCAGCACGCGATAGTCCTTTTCCTGCAGCCTGGCGGCCAGGTAATCGGTGGTGTCGGCGGCTTCCGAGAAAATCACCAGCTTGCGTTCGGGGTTTTGCCGCGGCGCCAGCAGGGTGGCCGGCAACTGCTTGAGCAACTCCGCCAGCTTGGGATCCGGTTGCGTGTTCGCCTGCCGCCACTGTTGCTCCATCTCCCGCAGGATTGCGTGATCGCGTTCCATCAGCCCGTGCCACCCTTGCTCGAAGTCGTCGCGGGTGAGGATTTTGAGGCCGGGGTTGGTGGCCTGCTCCCGTTCCAGCTGCGCCATCAGTTCGGCCCCTTCGTCTTCCTCTTTGCCTTCCTCGATATACTTCTGGAGATCCACGCTGGACGCGATGATGATGCGGTCGTCCGCCCACATCTTCAGCAGCATGTCGGAAGCGTCGAGCGCCCGTCGCAGCGAGCGGTGGAACGCATGAAAACTGCTGTCCAGGCGCTTGACCAGCAGGGTTTTCATGATGGCGGTCAATTGCTTGACGATGAAATCGGCGCGCTGGTAATCTTTTTTGTGCTCCGGTTTGAGAAACTCTATCAGCCGGTGGCGGGCGTATTGCAGGCCGGCGCCGTTTCTGTTCTGAATGCGGGCCACGGTCTGCTCATACAGTTCGTTCAGTTTCCGGCTCAGCGGATACAGCAGCGTCTGCGGCTTGTTGATCGTCGGAAAGACTACTCCCTGCTCGCGCAAATCCTCCGCATAGAGCGGATGCTCAAGCAGGTCGCCGCGGGTGCGGCGCACGGTCAGCGGCTCGATGATTTTCAGGCGGATCTGTTCAAACAGTCCGTGGAGTTTGGCCTTGTTGGCCTTGCCGTCCTGGCCGGTCTTGCGGATCAGCTGGCTGTATCTGCGTTCGGCCTCGCTGAAGAAGCGCGCGAGGTTGACGTCCAGGGTGCCGTTGTTGGCGTCCTGAAACAGCAGGATCTGATTTTTCAGGTCGTCGGGCCTGTTGTTGAGCGGCGTGGCGGAAACCAGGATGACGCGCTTGAGTTTCCCGTTGCGGCACGGCGTGTTGGCGATGCGCTGTAGTTGGGCGTAACTCTCGGAAGTGTTGTTTCTGAATTTGTGCGCCTCGTCGACGATGATCAGATCGTATTTGTCGGGGTCGTCTATCTTGTGCAGACTGCCGGTGGTGATGAAGTGGGGATTGTCCAGCCGGAAGTCGTCAATGGTATCGCGCCAGTTCGCCTCCACCGCCGGCGGGCACACGACCAGCGTATGGGAACGATATTCCGGATAGCCGTTCATGAAGAAATACTTGCGCGCGATCATGATGGCGATGACGGTCTTGCCCAGGCCGACCACGTCGGCGAGAAAGAAGCCGCGATGCCGGTCGAGCAGGGCGTAACCCTGTTCGACCGCGTCCATCTGATAATTCAGGCGCATGAGGTTGCTCGGCACGTCGGTGATGCGGTCGGGGTCGAACTCGATTTCCTTGCCGAAGTATTCGATCAGCAGTTTCAGGTATAAATCGTTGGCGGTGCAGTCGTCGCCCAGGTGGGTCTCGTTTTTTGCGGCGACGACCGCCTCCGGCAGGATGTCCACGGCCTCCCGCCACAGCCGCTCGAACTCGTCGGTGGCGAACTTGACGTCGTCGTAATCCCGGAGCGAGACGTTGAACTCGTAATTGGCGTCGCGGTCGGACGCGCCCAGGCCGGCCTCGGTCAGGTTGGAGGAGCCGGTGATGACCTCGCCGCCGCTGTGCTCGTTGAAGTTTTCGGGGCGGAAGATGTAGATCTTGGCGTGCAGCCTGCGCGAGGGATGCGCTTTTATCACGACTTTGCCGGACGAGACGTCCTCGACAAACCGGAGCACGCCGTCCTCCAGGTCGGAGTCGTAGGGGGCGTCGGCTATCTCTTTCTTGAGCTTGCGCCGGAAGTCTTGCGCGACCTGCTCCTGATCGGCGCCGAAGCGCAACGCGAGGCCGGTTTGATGGGCCGCACTGCTCCACTTGTCGACGTCTATGCCGACCAGAATCCTGACCTGCCCGATCCGTTCCAGATGCGGGCGCAGGCGGAAATAACCGGTGGCGCGGAAATACCCCGCCAAGGCGTCGAACGCGACCAGTTGGGGATTGTGCTCGAAGACCGCGGCAAACTTGCCAAGCAAGGTGCCCTTGCCGTCATTGGTGAAAAATTTGGTGCTCATCTGCTCATCGTGCCGACCGCGAATTATATACGCCAGTTTCATGCAACCCTGATAAAATTAAGCGTATCCCGTGTTGGCGCCATCAATGTTGGTGGTGGTATAGTAGCGCCATAATGGTGGTTCGCACTCAAATATCCCTCAATTCGGAGTTGCATACGAAAGTCCGGGCGCGTGCGGCCGCTCTTGGTATTTCCATTGCCGAGTACATGCGCCGGCTCGTAGATCAGGATTTGGCCGGGACACCCCCACGGAGCTGCGACCGTTCCATCGTCTTTGATCTCGGCACGTCGAACGGTGCCGACGTCGCATCGCAAAAAGATCAGATGATCGGAGCAGCAACCGGCGCAGAGAAGCGTCATCGCTCCGATCCACGATGAGTATCTTTGTGGACAGCTCGGTCTGGTATGCCGCCGCTGATCGAGGTGATCGCCAAAATAACCGCGCGAAGAATCTTTTGGCAACGAACGAGCCACTTGTCACAAGTGACCATGTATTGATTGAAACTTGGCGTCTCATTTGAAGTGCTAAGGTGAATATGCCGCCCCATCTACCCTCTCCCTCTGTGAATCGCCCCGTGTTTTTCGGAGACCTCTAAATGAGGGAGAATAGGGGTATGAAACACCTTAACCGATATACGCCGGAGGTGCGTGAACGCGCCGTCCGGATGGTTCTTGAGAACCAACAGGAGCATCCATCGCAATGGAAAGCCATCGAATCGGTGGCCGCTATGTTCGGCTGCGGTTCGGAGACACTGCGCAGGTGGGTACGTCGAGCGGAGCAGGCGGCGGCGACGCCGGGCATGAGCAACGAGCAGCGAGCCCAGGAGTGCAAGAGACTGCAAAGGGAGAATGCTGCGTTGCGTCGCACGAACGAGATTCTGCGCAAGGCGACGGCTTTTTTTGCCCAGGCGGAGCTCGACCGCGAAGCGAAGTGATGGTGCGTTTCATAGACGAGAACAAGGAAGCGTATGGGGTCGAGCCTATGTGCAAGGTATTGCCGATAGCCCCATCCACCTACTATGCGCACAAGGCGCAGGAGCGGGATCCGCGTCTGCGCTGTCGCCGCTGGCACACGGACGCGGCGCTGTCTATGGAGATAGCGCGCATATGGGAAGAGAGCCATGAGACGTATGGTGCGCGCAAGGTGTGGCACCAGTTGGAGCGTGAAGAGATAGCGGCGGCGCGCTGCACGGTGGAGCGTTTGATGAGAAGGGCGGGTATGCAGGGCGTGGTTCGCGGGCGCCGGTGGCAAACGACGGACAGCGCCGCGGCGCAGGGCTCTAAGTACCCGGATGAGGTGAAGCGCAACTTTCAGGCGCCGCGTCCGAACCAGTTGTGGGTGGCGGACGCAACGTATGTGTTGATCCGGCGCCAGGGTGCGTGGAACGGGAAGTCGTCGCTGGAATGCGAGACGCTGAAATGGGTGGACTGGTACAACAATCGTCGTTTGTTGAGTTCGATAGGCTACCGCCCGCCGGCGGAGTGGGAGGCAATGTATTATTGCCGAGAGAAGGAGTCGGCTGTTGCAGCCTGACTCTCATAAACCAGTCTCCGGAAAAGTCGGGGCAGTTCAGTCGGCGACATGAACGATGTGGGTACTGTTTGAAAACCCTCCCGTTCTGGCAGCCCTTCTCTGCTCATTTTGTTGATTACTCATCGTATCTCCTCCAGTTTCCTTGTCCGAAGCACGACTTGGCGCGGATCAAAGGATTGCACGGATTCAGCCTCTCCACATCTGTCGTTTCCTTCGTACCATCTGTGACCTTCGCTTCCCTGACCAGCGTTAATCGTCGTATTCGGCAGCTTGGCGCAGCGACAAGAATACTTCCTTGAGCGGCGGTTTGACCGCACTGTCCGGTTCGGCAAGAACCAGAGCCTGATAAGCATCGAGAAACTCGATCCTGATCCGGTGAAAGAAATGCAGGAAGTGGCGCAGGAAGCTAATGCAATCGAGCACGGCGACCTCCACCCCCAACCGCTCATACATGGATCGGGCATACTCATGCACTTCCGGATCAATCGCATCGGTCGTTATAAAAACATAGTTGTCAATTTGGGAGGCGTATGAGGCGATCTTTGCGGCCGCGCGATCTATGTCGTGAACGGCCACCCGTTTCATTTTCATTTCGTAGCTGGTGACGACTTTGTCCTCGCTCGTCAGGCATACCTCCACGTCCCCGAACGCACCCGTTTGCTCGTCGGCCGCATTGTGGGAGAGCAATTCCTTCGCGGTCTCACCAATTTTATGTCTTGCCATCTGATACGCGGCGGCCACTATCAACACGGGCAGCCGGCTTGCGTTTTTGCAAGCCAGATGTTGTTCAATCAAGGTCACGATTGCCTCTGAAGACAAAGGCAGGTCGCCTTTGATCTTTTCACCTCTCGCAAGCAGAGCATCCATTCGCCTCGCTTTCTCATCTCGGACGATGCAGAGCAACCGTATCGTGTCCGCAAGAACGTCCTCCGCCGTTGCCCGGCCGTGCGCAACGTCGTCAAGTATTTGAAGCGTGTCACGATACACTTGTGCCGGGCGTCCGACGATGGCCACATCGGTCGTCAACGGACGATCAATATTTCTCAAAGCGGGGGTTAAAAACGCAGTCGTGGAATTGCAGGGGAGTTTGTTGTCGTTGATGAACTGAGTGATGTATCGCTCATCATACGCGCGCCCGGAAAATGATGAATTGCCCCCGATTTCCGTGTATGGCTGACGAGGGTCAATTTGCGGGCGGTCAATTTTCCCCGTCATGCACGCCATAAGAAGGCGAACGCTCGCCCGATTCTCCATGCATCGGACTATGGATTCGATTCTTTTCAATATGGCCGCGCTTCTGACGAGAGGCGTATCCGGATCGCTTGCGACCCTGTTGTAGAGGCGCTCAAGTACCTGAGACGGCGTCTCCGCCATCAGGCCAGCTCCAGCTTTTCCTGTTTCTCCCGTCGGGAAAGACTTTTTCGCAAATCGTAATTCGTCCACAGCACCTCGATCCGCTTGCCTTTTGTCGCGTGGTTGGTTCTTGGCGGGGAAACGTGCTTGAACCAGCGACTTTTCGGATAGAGCCGGTTCAGCAAACGGCAATCGTAATTGGAAAACGCGACCATCCCGCGCACGGAATTGAGCACGTCGGCAAGTTCCTCGTGCTGTTCGTCGGTCATCTCGAAGCCGTATGCCTTTGCATCGCCGCGAGTCTGGTGTACGTAGGGCGGGTCGCAGTAGAACAATGTATCGGGGGCGTCGTATAAATTGATCACGTCAACGGCCGGGCGATTCTCGATTTGGACGCGCAGCAGACGTTCCGCAATTTCGGGCAATGCCTGCACGCCTCCCAGCCAGCGACTGACAACGCCGCTCATCCCGGCCCTGGTCGTATTTTTGCAATTTGCCCATCGGCCCATCGAGGCGGTCTGCGCCAGACCCGTGCGCACCTGTCTCGCCCTGACGTAAAACCTTCGCGCCCGCTCTACCGGAGAGGCGTCCGGGTCGAGTGTGCAGGCAATCCCGAATTCCTCGCGCGAAAAGGGAGTCAGCCCGATCAGCCGAATCAATTCTTGGGATTCGTCCCGAAGCACGCGGAAGAAATTGCAAACTTCGCCGTCGAGATCGTTGTATGTTTCCACGGGGGCGGGCGCGCGATTCAGCAGTAAGGCGGCGGAGCCTCCAAACGGTTCGCAGTAATGATGGCACTGCGACAACAGCGGCGACAGCCAATCCAGGTGCGAGAACTTGCCACCGTACCATCCGAATGGAATCAGCTTCTTTTTTCGGGCAAGCCTTGCAATCGGTGGCGGCGGTTTCTTTCGACCCCTGCCGTTGACAAGTGGATTTTTGTTATTCACTTGGGGAAGAAGCGGTGTGCCGCTTACTATGCCCACATTGCGCATAGTTGTCAAAAGCATCTCGACGAGCGGTAAATTGCGCCCGCTTTGCGGCATCGAAACCCAATTCCCGTTTTGTTGCCCTCTCGCCCGATGGCACCCCAAGGCAAGGGGACACCCCCACGGGCGTGCCCGAAGTGTCGCCTATGGTAATATCAAGGGAGCCACATGCCTGAAATCTACAAAGAACGAAGCCTTTGCCGATGTTCTTCGATTGTTCCTATATGTATTCGATGATCAAGAGAGTTGCGGTGTGCAACGATTCTGCCGGCGCGCGGCGCTTCGTCGTACGCCTTGTCACGTTGCTGGTCGTCGCGGGAACGCTCGGCGTCGCCGGCCCGTCTTTCGCGCAAACCACCCCATCGGTGGTTTTTGAAGGCGCCACCGCCACCAGCGTGTCGGAAGGCAACGCCGGCAACACGACGTTGCACTTCACTATCGGTCTTGCCCCCGGCGTGCGCCAGACGGCCGGCTTTGCGGCCTCGGCCACGGTGGTCACGGTGGACGGCACCGCCGTGGCGCCCGGCGACTACGGCACTATGTCGCACGCGGTCACGTTGCGCGCCGCCGGGCCGGTTACGGCGCGCGTCAGCGTGGTGATTCGGGGCGACCAGATTCCGGAGGAACACGAGAGTTTCTCATTGCGCCTGGTCAGCCGCGGCGACTTGGCGACGATACAGACGGCGACGGTGACGATAACGGACGATGATGAAGTTACGGTCGGTCTCGAGAACACGTCGTATGCCTTGGCCGAGGGCACCACGCTTTCCATATGCGCCGTGGTGACGATGCCGACGGCCGCGACTCCCGTGGAACGGGAGTTTTCGGTGGAAGTGTTATCCAACGCGGGCTCCGCCGGCAGCGGCGACTTCTCCGCAGAGACGGGGCGCCTCACGTTCGCCAGCGGCACGCGCAGCGTCTGCTTCGGGTTCGAGGCCACCGATGACGACGTGGCCGAGAATGAAGAGAGCATGTTTCTCAATCTGGACAGGCCTTCCAGGGCACTCCTCGGCGACGACCAGGCCGAGGTGACGATAACGGACGATGATCCGATAATCCTCGGCTTTGCAAGCACCGAGGTGGCGGTGGTCGAGGGCGCCTCTTCGTCGGCCACCGTATGCGTCGAGATTTCGGCGCCGGCCATGATAGAGCGCGGCCCCGCTTTTTCGCTGTCGCTGCGCACGACGGACGGCAGCGCGTCGGCGGGTTCCGACTACACGCCGCCGTCGTCGCCGACGATAGGCCCCTTTGGCGTCGGCAGCAATCGCAGAGTGTGTCGCAACGTGGCTTTGATCAATGACAACGCCGTCGAGAGTACGGAGACGTTCACCGTGAATTTAGGTTTTGCGTCTGCTCTCGAGGGGGTGGTTATAAACACCGACTCGAACACGCTCACGGTGACGATAGCGGACGACGACGCTCCGACGTTGATAGCCGTGCGCACACCCGCGCAGTTGCACGCGATGCGCTGGGATCTGGACGGCGACGGCGTGCCCGCCGAGGCCAGCAGCGCCTCCTGGCGCGCGGCGTTTCCGAGCGTGGCTTGTGCCCCGAACTGCACCGGCTACGCACTGGATGCCGATATAGATTTGGGCGCTTCGCGTTGGAGCCGCAGCAGCAGCACCGAGGGCTGGCGGCCGATAGGCACTGAAAGCGACAATTTTGTCGCCGATTTCGACGGCCAAGGCCACGTTGTCGAAAACCTGTTCATCAATCGCCCGACCGAGGATCACGTCGGTCTGTTCGGTTACTTTGGTTTCAAGAACAGTGACGATCACACTGCGGAAGAGACGCCGGCCATAAGAAACGTCGGCATCGTGGACGCGGACGTAAGCGGGCGCAATCAGGTTGGCGCGCTGACGGGGAGCATCAGCACTGGAACGGTAGTGACGAGTTACGTGGTGGGAGGCACGGTATCCGGCACGTCGGAGGTGGGTGGTCTGGTGGGTGCCCTGGAAAATTCGGGTAGCGTGAGGATCAAAGCCAGCTACGCGCGGGTTCGCGTTCGCGGTGGTTCGTCGGCGGGCGGTCTGGTGGGAAAGAACAACGCGACGGGTGCGGAAAAGATCATAGCCAGTTACGCGGCGGGCGCAGTCACCGGCACGGCTATGGTGGGCGGTCTGGTCGGGCAGAGTGAGACTGTGTCCGGCGGCGACAACTATAAAGACTCCTACTGGGATACCGAGGCCAGCGGCTTGGCCGAAAGCGCCGGCAGCGGCGCGATTGGCACCGACACCGCGTCGTTGCAGACGCCGACGACCTACGGCGGCATCTACGCGAACTGGAATATAGACGTGGACGGCAGCACCGAGACCGGCGTGAACGGCAACGACGATCCGTGGGACTTCGGCACTTCGGGGCAGTACCCGGCGCTGCAATACGGCGGCTTTTCCGCAGCGCGGCAGCGCGGCGCGGTGGCGGTCTCTGAGTTGACGGGCCCGCCGGTGGTTTTTGAAGGCGCCACCGCCACCAGCGTGTCGGAAGGTCACGCCGGCGGCACCACGCTGCACTTCACTATCGGTCTTGCCCCTGGCGTGCGCCAGACGGCCGGCTTTGCGGCGTCGGCCACGGTGGTCACGGTGGACGGCACCGCCGTGGCGCCCGGCGACTACGGCACTATGTCGCACGCGGTCACGTTGCGCGCCGCCGGGCCGGTTACGGCGCGCGTCAGCGTGGTGATCCGGGGCGACCAGATTCCGGAGGAACACGAGAGTTTCTCATTGCGCCTGGTCAGCCGCGGCGACTTGGCGACGGTGCAGACGGCGACGGTGACGATTCAGGACGACGAGGTGATCGGGTTGCAGTGGGTGAGCGACACGTACGAAGTGTCCGAGAGCTCCGCTTCCCGGATGGCGTGTCTGGAGATAATGGACATCAATAGAAACGCCGGTTTGGCGTCCACCTCGAGCCGCATGGAGCGGGTGTTTGCGGTCGAGGCGTACACGCAGAATACAAATCCGGCCGAGGCCACCGCGCCCGCGGACTATACCGAGACCACGGCCACCCTCGAGTTCGGCGACGCGACGCGCACCAGTTGCATCACCGTTCCGATAGTGAACGACAGGGTGCAGGAGAACAACGAGGCCTTCACGGTGAACTTCCGCGATTTGCCGAGGGCGGTGGAGAAGGGCACCGTTCAGCAGACGCAGGTGATCATCCGAGACGACGACGTGGTCTCCTTCGGCTTCGAGCGATCAAGCCTGCGGCTGCGCGAAGGTGAGCCGGTCACGGCTTGTGTGGTGTCGGACATAGGGTTCACCAGTCCGTTGTTCGTAGCCCAGCTGACGGTGGCGGACGGCAGCGCCGAACATCCCGGCGACTATGACCGCGGCGGTTCCGGTATTCGCTCCATCACCGTCCAGCCCGACCCGGTGCGCGGCCGCACCTGCACTTCGGTGCCCACGGTGGACGATGCCGTGGTCGAGAGCGATGAGACTTTCACCATCAGTTCGACGTTGCAGTTTGCAGCGGCCAGCAACACGCTGACGGTGACGATAGAGGACAACGACGCTCCGACGTTGATAGCCGTGCGTACGCCCGCGCAGTTGCACGCGATGCGCTGGGACCTGGACGGCGACGGCGTGCCCGCCGAGGCCAGCAGCGCCTCCTGGCGTGCCGCGTTTCCGGACGCAGGTTGTGCCCCGAACTGCGTCGGCTACGCGCTGGATGCCGATATAGATTTGGGCGCTTCGCGTTGGAGCCGCAGCAGCAGCACCGAGGGCTGGCGGCCGATAGGCACTGAAAGCGACAATTTTGTCGCCGATTTCGACGGCCAAGGCCACGTTGTCGAAAACCTGTTCATCAATCGCCCGACCGAGGATCACGTCGGTCTGTTCGGTTACTTTGGTTTCAAGAACAGTGACGATCACACTGCGGAAGAGACGCCGGCTATAAGGAACGTCGGCATCGTGGACGCGGACGTAAGCGGGCGCAATCAGGTTGGCGCGCTGACGGGGAGCATCAGCACTGGAACGGTAGTGACGAGTTACGTGGTGGGAGGCACGGTATCCGGCACGTCGGAGGTGGGTGGTCTGGTGGGTGCCCTGGAAAATTCGGGCAGCGTGAGGATCAAAGCCAGCTACGCGCGGGTTCGCGTTCGCGGTGGTTCGTCGGCGGGCGGTCTGGTGGGAAAGAACAACGCGACGGGTGCGGAAAAGATCATAGCCAGTTACGCGGCGGGCGCAGTCACCGGCACGGCTATGGTGGGCGGTCTGGTCGGGCAGAGTGAGACTGTGTCCGGCGGCGACAACTATAAAGACTCCTACTGGGATACCGAGGCCAGCGGCTTGGCCGAAAGCGCCGGCACCGGCGCGATTGGCACCGACACCGCGTCGTTGCAGACGCCGACGACCTACAGCGGCATCTACGCGAACTGGAATATAGACGTGGACGGCAGCACCGAGACCGGCGTGGGCGGCAACGACGATCCGTGGGACTTCGGCACTTCGATGCAGTATCCGGTGTTGCAGGCGAGCAGTTTTTCGGTCGCGCGGCAGCGCGGCGCGGTGCCGGTCGAGTTGACGGGGCCGCCGGTGGTTTTTTCCAGTTCGATGTATTCGGCGGTGGAAAGTTCCGGCGCTGTCGTCACGGTGACGGTGCGGCTTTCGGACGAGGCGCTGAGGATAAGCGATTTTTCGGTCACCGGCATGGTGACGGCGTTGGACGACGGCACGACGCTATTGATGAATTTCCGCGGCGACACGTTTTTTTATTATGACTTGTCAACGTCGCCGGTCGTGTTTTCATTGAATGCGTCGAGCGCCACGCGAGCCGATGTAACAATAAGCATCGTTGACGACGTGATACCGGAGGAAGCGAAGACCATTCCGTTGCAGTTGGTGAGCGCCGGTTATTCGGAATCCACGCAGATGGCGACGGCGACGATAGAGGACGACGACCCGGTTGTAATCGGTTTTCAACGGGCCTCCTATAGCACGGAAGAGGACAGTGGTGGTTTTTCTGCATGCGTGGTTCCGACCACGCCGTTGAGTACGCAGCCTCTGGATCGGCGGTTCAGTTTGAGGGTCTCGACGAGGCCGGGCACCGCCGGCACCAACGACTATGTTTCGATCAATCAGCAAGACGTCGGACCGTTCTCGAACAGGACTCGGCGTCAATGCTTCGCTATTGATATCACGGACGATGCGATACGTGAAGACGCTGAGAGCTTTTTTCTGGACTTGACCGCGCCCCCGGGCCAGACGCTGGAAAGAGTCACCATCAATCCCGCGGTAGCGGAGGTGGCAATAGGGGAAGACGACGAAATCACAATCGGTTTCGAGCAGACCACGCTGACGGTGACCGAGGGCGTTGATTTGTCGGCTTCCGTGTGCGTCGCGATCACGGATCCGAGCACTGATGGCCTGATAGAGAGAAGTGACTTCAGTTTGGCGTTGCGTATGGCGGACGGCAGCGCCGTGGCGGGCGACGACTACGTGTCTTCCGCCACGGTGATAGGCCCCTTTGGCAGCAGCGTCAACAGCACGTGTAGCAGCGTGGCTTTGATCGATGACGACGTCGTCGAGGGTGCGGAGACGTTCACCGTGAATTTGGGCTTTGTTTCGGAGGCGTCTGCTCCCGAGAGGGTGACTATAAACCCGAACAAGAGCGCGCTCATGGTGACGATAGTGGACGATGCGACGCTGATAGCCGTGCGCACGCCCGCGCAGTTGCACGCGATGCGCTGGGACCTGGACGGCGACGGCGCGCCCGCCGAGGCCAGCAGCGCCTCCTGGCGTGCCGCGTTTGCGGACGCAGGTTGTGCCCCGAACTGCACCGGCTACGCGCTGGTTGCCGACGTGGACCTGGGCGCTTCGCGTTGGAGCCGTAGCAGCAGCACCGAGGGCTGGCAGCCGATAGGCACTGAAAGCGACAATTTTGTCGCCGATTTCGACGGCCAAGGCCACGTTATCGAAAATCTGTTCATCCATCGCCCGACCGAGGATCACGTCGGTCTGTTTGGTTACTTTGGTTTCAGGAACAGTGACGATCACACTGCGGAAGAGACGCCGGCCATAAGGAACGTCGGCATAGTGGACGCGGACGTAAGCGGGCGCAATCAGGTTGGCGCGCTGACGGGGAGCATCAGCACTGGAACGGTGGTGACGAGTTACGTGGCGGGAGGTTCGGTAGCCGGCACGTCGGAGGTGGGCGGTCTGGTGGGTGCTCTGGGAAATTCGGGCGGCGTCAGGATCAAGGCTAGCTACGCGCGGGTTCGCGTTCGCGGTGGTTCGTCGGCGGGCGGTCTGGTGGGAAAGAACAACGCGACGGGTGCGGAGAAGATCATAGCCAGTTACGCGGCGGGCGCAGTCACCGGCACGGCTATGGTGGGCGGTCTGGTCGGGCAGAGTGAGACTGTGTCCGGCGGCGACAACTATAAAGACTCCTACTGGGATACCGAGGCCAGCGGCCAAGCCGAGAGCGCCGGCAGCGGCGCGATTGGCACCGACACCGCGTCGTTGCAGACGCCGACGACCTACGGCGGCATCTACGCGAACTGGAATATAGACGTGGACGGCAGCACCATGACCGGCGTGAACGGCAACGACGATCCGTGGGACTTCGGCACTTCGGGGCAGTACCCGGCGCTGCAATACGGCGGCTTTTCCGTAGAGCGTCAACGCGGCATGGTTTCGCCGCCGCCCGGCGTCGTGTCGGACACCGAACCGCCGCAGTTTCTGTTTGGCGAGGATGCGCCCGCGTTTGCGCCCGGTTCGTCCAGGTTGTGGCTGCCGTTGTCCGAGGAGGTCAAGGTTCTGAGTGAACGGGAGAACGCGCGCAATTCGACCGCTTCCGTGAGTCTTGGCGCGGGCACCGAGTTCGAGGGTTTCGTCGTAATCCTGAACCTTCAATCGCGCGTTGATCCGTGCGCCGACAACTCGGCGGCGATGACGATAGGCGTTATGCGGGCGTATTACGACGACGCCCGGGCGGTGGTGCTCGAGTTGGCGAGGCCGCTTGCGCGAACCGAGGACAACGTCTGGGTCGGCTACTGCTACCGATCAGGCCGCGAGAATCCGGGCATATACGATTTGGCGCTGGAGCGTGGCGAAGCCGCGCCGGACGGCGGTCGCAACCTGCTGCGGAGCGCGATTGGCCGGATGACGCGCGATGCGAGAAGGGACCGCGACGGCGACGGCATTGCGGACGCACTGGAGACGAGGTTGGGAAGCAACCCGCTGTCTGCCGAAGGGGTGCCGGACGACGTGCCGACGGTGACGTTGGCGCGGGGCGTCGCGGCGACCGCGCACGTGGCGTACTCGGGCGTGCGCGCAAACGGTGCCCTGGAGCATCTCGGCGTTATGGTGACGCCCACGGCGACGCGCTTGCGGGCGTATTACCTGTCGAACACGTTCGGCTACAGCAGCGGCGGCGAGACGGCGACGTACGGTTGCGACGGGAACTTTCCGTCGAACTACGACGCGCCTCTGTCGGAGGGCGGTTGCGCGACGGTGGACTTCGGCAATATGCGTGCCGGGGTGGATCACGTGATCGGATGGTTCGCGCCGAATGAGGCCGGCTACCGTTTCACGACGGCGACGGCGAGCGGCCTGCCGCAGCAGAGCGTGCGGCGCGTGGTCGAGCTGAACATGGCGTCGCAGCGTTTGTACACGAGAGGCAAGGGCGGCGGCGTTGCGGTCGAGGCGATGCAGGACGGAGCGGCGGCGACGGGCGCACGCTTGCACCTGATGGTGACGACGGAGACCGGCACGGGGATGGAGCGCGTGGCGCTGTTGACGACTTCGGGCCGCATTGTGGTCGCTTCCGCGGAGGAAGCCTCGCGCTACGAGATCATCGGGGCGGATACCGGAGACGAAACGCCGCAACTGCTGTGGCGTCCTTCGGACGGGTTGTCCGAATTGACGGCGGACAAATACTCGCTCGGTCTGGTGACCGGGACGCGGGTGTCGTTGTTGCCGCAGGCCGAGTTGTTGCTGGGGCCCGCCGAATTGACGCGAAACGGCGAGGCGCGCACCGATTTGCGGGTCGGCGAGAGCGGCTACTCGTTGCGCATAGCGGCGCGCGCGCCGGCGGACGGCACCGCGAAAGTGGTGGACGTGAAGGCTGCGTCCACGGCCACGGGCGCGCTTGGGACGAATTGGTACGCGACGACGGGCTACGTGGTGACGGTGCCTTTCGGCATAGCGGCGGACGCGACGACGGCGACGCTGGTGCTTCAGGTGACGCTGTCCTCGGGCGGCAGCAGCGTGGAGTCGGAATACGGGTGGCCGATATTGTCTGCGACTGATGATGACGGCGACGGCATAGAGAACGCGGTGGATAACTTCGGCGGCGGTACCGTGTTGCCGGTGATCGTTACCGGCACGATGGCGGGTGCGGACGGTTCCCACCACATGCGCCCGGTGTTGCCGCTGCATCGTTTGCGCATAGGCGAGAGTGCGCGAACCAGAGTGAGCGAGCGCGCCATGGCGGGGCTGGCGCTCGGCTACTCCGACTACGCTGCGTCCTCGTTGGAGAATCCGTCGTACGACGTGATATATGATTACGGCGTGATATATGATTTTGAGGTACACGGGGTGGACGTGGCGGCGATAAGCACCGACGGCGACCTGACGGGCGGTGCGGCGGGCGTGATTATTCCACTGCCGGCGAACCTGTATCGGGAGGCGGGCATGGTTCCGGTCAAGTTGCCTTCGGAAGATCCCTTCGACACGTCTGGAGCGAACGACTATGGTTTTGCTCCGCTGGACGACGGCGGGGCGTGCCCGCCCGACGCGGGTGATCGCTACCGCAAAGCCGGCGACGGAATAATCGAGAAGCAGGCGCACGATGCATGCCTGGTGATTTACGTAGTGGACGGCGGCCCGAACGACGAGGATGGGACGGTCAACGGCATAGTGGATGACCCGCTGGGTTTGGTGGATGCGGTGGATGCGCCGTTACCGCCAAGCGGCGGCGGCAGTTTCGGTCTGGCCGGCGCGCTGGCGTTGCTGCTGCTCGCCTCGGCCGCCTTGTTGCAACGCCGCCGCACGCGCCGGTAGTCGCTACCCTCTGTCTCTGGGAGAGGATGGCCGCAGGCCGGTGCCCCATCAAACCCTCTCCCAGAGGAGCTGTATCGTTGTTTTCGTTTCAACGCCTTAACAAACCCTCTCCCCCATGGGAGAGGGTGACGCATGTGCTGTGTCTGGCGGGGTTGCTGGCGACCGGTGCGCAAGCGCGCGTGGTCGAATACGCCTTCGACATAGACGCGATAACCGTGGATTTCACCGGCAAGCCCGTGCGGGCGCTTGCGGTCGACGGGCGGATTCCGGCGCCGACCATCGAGGCGACCGTCGGCGACGTTCTGCGCGTTACCTTCCACAACAGGCTTGACGAGGAAAGTTCGGTGCACTGGCACGGCGTGCTGCTGCCGAACGACCAGGACGGCGTGCCGTGGCTTACGACGCAGCCGATTGCCGCCGGCGCCTCGTTCACCTACGAATACGAGGTGACCCACGCCGGCACCTACTGGTATCACTCGCACAGCGGCTTGCAGGAGCAGCGCGGCGTGTACGGCGCGCTGGTGTTCCACCCCAGGCACGATCACAAGTCCCATCACGAGCCTCGCGTCGGGAGCGAGAATCTCGAAGCGCAACGAGACTACGTCGTGGTGCTGTCCGACTGGACCGACGAGCATCCGCACGCGGTTTTGCGCCACCTGAAGCAGGACGGCGATTATTACGCGCGCAAGAAGAACGCCGTGCAGTCGTGGGATCAGGTGCTGGCGCACGGCTGGGACGCGGTCAAAAACCGCGTGCACGGGGCGTGGATACGGATGGGGCCGATGGACGTGTCGGACGTCGGCTACGACCTGTTTCTGGCCAACGGCAAACCGGAGCAGACGTTGGCGGCGGCCGCCGGCGAGCGCGTGCGGCTGCGGCTGATCAACGCCGCGGCCTCGAGTTATTTTTACGTCGAGTTTGCCGGCGGCGCGATGACGATCATCGCCGCCGACGGGCTTGCGGTCGAGCCGCGCCAAGTGCGGCGCCTGCGTATCGCGATCGCCGAGACCTACGACGTGCTGGTCGAGATTCCCGAACGCCGCGCCTACGCGCTGCGCGCGACGTCGGAAGACGGCACCGGTTTCAGCAACACCTTCGTCGGCGCGGGTGAGCGCGTGCACGCGCCCGCGGTGCCGGCCCCCAACCCGTACCTGATGGACCACGCACATCACGGGGGCGGCGACGCACACGACGGCGGCATGAGCCACGCGCGTCATGAGGGCGGCGACGCACACGACGGCGACGATGCGGCTTCGCGCCTCGAGCAACGTCACGATCACGACGCCAAACATCGCAAACACACTGCACACGGCAAACACACCGGACACGCCGAGCACGCCGGACACACCGAGCATGCCGCACATGCCGCACATGCCGGACACGACGCACACGGCGGCGTTATCGAGCACATGACCGATTACTCGGCGCTGCGCGCGCGAAGCCCGACTACGCTTGGCACCGACGCGCCCACGAGGGAAATACGCCTGGCGCTCACCGGCAACATGGAGCGCTACGTCTGGTCGTTCGACGGCAAGACTCTTTCCGAGTCCGACACCATCCGCATCCGCAAGGGTGAAAACGTGCGCCTTGTGCTCGAAAACCAGACGATGATGAACCACCCGCTGCACCTGCACGGACATTTCTTCCGCGTGCTGAACGGACAGGGCGAACACAGCCCGTTGAAGCACACCGTCAACGTGGCGCGGATGGACACCACCGCCATCGAGTTCGCGGCCAACGAGGACAAGGACTGGTTCTTCCACTGCCACAATCTTTACCACATGCACACGGGCATGGCGCGCGTCATCAGCTACGCGGACTCCTCGAGCGCCGGGGGCGACGTGATAGAAAAGATCGCGCACGACGACGAATGGTATCTGCGCAGCGAGACCGCGCTGCTGCACCGGATGATCGTCGGCGACGTAGTGGCGTCGAACACGCGCAACGAGATCGAGCTGGAGTACGACTACGACTACGACAGGGGCTACGAGGCGGAACTGTTTTATAAGCGTTACGTCGGGCGCTTCCTGAACCTCCAGATCGGCGTCAACCCAGAGCGCGAGGATCGGCACGAGGCGCCGGAAACCGCGGCCGCCGTCGGCATCGGCTACACGCTGCCGCTGTTGATAGAGACCAGCCTGCGCCTCGACACCGACAACGACCTGAGCCTGCGGCTGCACTCCGAGCTGCAACTGACGGAGCGCGCCAGCCTCCACTGGAAATACAAGTTCGACGACGAGGACGAATACCACGTCGGCCTGTTCTGGGAGATCAACAAAACCCTGTCCGTAGGCGCAATGCACCACTCCGACTTTCACACCGGCGTCGGCCTGCAACTGACGTTCTGAGCCGGGTTATAAATCATCCGGCCGTCGGCGCCCGACGGCAACGCCGATGACCCTCCGATGACCCGACCCCTCCCCATCCTCGAGAAGTTCTCCGCCGAAGGACGGGCCGTCGTGTTCCCGGGGGATTGCAGAAAATTATTGCGCCGGATACCCGACGAAGCGATCCGCCTGGTGGCTACGTCGCCCCCCTACAATCTCGGCAAGGAGTACGAAAAGAAGCTGAAACTGGACGCCTACCTGAAAGAGCAGGATGCGGTTATCAAAGAGTGCATCCGTGTTCTCTCCCCGTCCGGCAGTATCTGCTGGCAGGTCGGCAATACCGTCGAAAACGGGGCCATCGTCCCGTTGGACACGGTGCTGTACCCGCTGTTCGCACGCCACGGCCTGAAACTGAGGAACCGGATTGTCTGGCATTTCGAGCACGGGCTGCATTGCAGCAAGCGCTTCTCCGGAAGATACGAAACCGTCCTGTGGTTCACCAGAAGCGACGATTACGTCTTTGACCTTGACGCGGTCAGGGTTCCGCAGAAATATCCCGGCAAAAAATACTTCAAAGGCCCGCGCGCCGGCGAGTATTCCTGCAACCCGCTGGGCAAAAATCCGGGCGACGTCTGGGTCATTCCCAACGTCAAGAACAACCACGTGGAGAAGACCGGGCACCCGTGCCAATTTCCGGTCGAGTTGATCGAGCGGCTGGTGCTCTCGATGACCACCGAAAACGATTGGGTGCTGGATCCGTTTCTGGGGACGGGAACGACCATCATCGCGGCGCTGAGACACGACCGGCGCGGTGCCGGAGCGGAAATATGCGCACCCTATGTGCAGTTGGCGCGCGAGCGCATCCGCCGGCAAATGGCGGGGACGCTGGCCACCCGCCCGATGAACAGACCCGTCTACGACCCCCGAAGGATGCGGCCCACCCTCTCCTAGGGGGAGAGGGTTACATTACGAGCCTGTGGCACCCCTCTCCCAGAGGGAGAAGGTAGATTGAAAAGCTTCTGATTTATTCCCTGCGCAAGCGAGACTTCAGCCGGTTATTATTGCTCGAGCTGAGGTATTCTCCATATGGCTTTGGCATGCTTTGACAACCATTTTTGGTGGCAATCCAAATTGTCCATGTTCCATTCCGCATATTCAGCGATGCATTGATTTATCTTGTAGGGGCTGTTTTTCAAAACCCCCTTTTTCTTTGTAAAGCTTTCCTGCCCCATGTTTTCCCTCGACGCCAGCAAAGCCATATTGCCCAGCCGATCCGTCGCGTTTTCATAAGTTTCTCTGCCAAAATACTCTTGCCACGCGTCGGCCGGAGAAAACGGCAGGACGTGCTCCAGCGTCAGGGTGCGGGGCGGTTCATCGCCGCCGCTGAGATGTCGTTCTATTTTTCTCAACAAAAAGAGGATTTTCTTGTTGGATTGACGGCTCGGCATGGTTTTTGACGTAAATGCGTTCTCGAATTCTTTATCTCCGGGATACGCAGGTTCGAGCATAGCGATCAGATCGCGCAAGGCGACTTCGGAGTGCATCAGTTCGTTGGCCATGCGGTTGTACA
This sequence comes from Candidatus Oxydemutator sp., assembly GCA_965203445.1. Taxonomy (GTDB): domain Bacteria; phylum Pseudomonadota; class Gammaproteobacteria; order Poriferisulfidales; family Oxydemutatoraceae; genus Oxydemutator. Next base: position 1,182,255 of record OZ241883.1, on the reverse strand, counting down.
AGATTTCCTGATTATTGGGAGACTTCCCGCAGATCACGTTGTAGCGAATAGTAACAATAACGATATAGCGGAGCAAACCCAAAAAATCCGCGGGTGACAATTTTTCATACCCCGCCATCATCAGGCTGAGCGGGGTCTTGATGTGAAACAGATCCAAGGCTTCCAGATGTCGGCCCGCCTCTTTGTATTCGCCGTCAGGTTCCTCCCAAAAATCATCTTTGGGGTTCTGTAACGCGGCATAGACGGCAGCGTATTTTTTCAAGTCCTCCAGATAAGGCGTGACCTGGTCAGGCTGGTCCACGTCTGTTTTCAAGTGGCGGAACAAGTCTTTTTTACTGACGAGTTTTTTCCGCATTCCGCGGTAGCTACGCAGAAAGTTGGTAAATTCCGTCTCCCCCAGCTGCTCCAGAATACCGGCCCATTGTTCCTCAAAATCAACAAAATGCTCTTCTGAATATGCCTCATCAGTCGCCATCGTCGAGAGCAGATAATTTTTCAACAAATCGGGCGTGGACAAATGCAGCCCTCTGGCATTGAGAGTCTCAAAAACCATATAGGCGTTCAGATCATTCTGTACGGTGATGGTTGTAAAAAGCAGGCCGTCCGCAACGTCGGCCAGAATCGCGGCTACTTCTTCGCCGGACTTACAAGACTCGAATTTGGATTGAAAAAACCGAAGCGCCTTGTTGAGCCGCCGGTTTATCACGGTAACGTTGCGTTGCGTGGTTACCGCCGAAGCTTTCGCAATGGTGCGGAAGTGCCCATCATTATTCCGGTTGAGGGCCAATTTCGGTTTGACCGTCAAGGTCACGGGATCGAAAACACCGACATAGGTGTCGCGGTAGATTTTTATTCGCTTTTCATTTGCATCAGGTTCTATTTCGTCGGCAATCAATTTTTTCAGCTTGCCAATCGCCGCCAGGATTACAATGGACAAAGTCGTCAACCGTTGCTGGCCGTCAATAATCTGCAACGTTTTCCCCTTTTGCTCCTGAAAGACCAGATACCCCATAAAGTGTTGCTTTCGATCTTTGCGCATGTGCTCGACGTCCTGCCACAACTCTTCCCAATGACCCTCTTCCCACGAGTAATCGCGCTGAAATCTCGGGATTATGTATTTTTTGTCATTGGCCATCACCCCGGAAAACGTCTGGTTTCCCGGTTCCAAATGGACTTTTTCAAAGCCTGTCTGGTTTCGTTCTTGAGACATTTTGCTCTCGCTGCGGCGGACGCTCACGGCGCGGCGGAGAGGGTGGGATTCGAACCCACGTGCCGGCAAAAACCGACCATCTGATTTCGAGTCAGCGCCGTTATGACCACTTCGGTACCTCTCCCCGAATCGTGCGCACGCGGGTAAGTATAGAGGAAGCCCGCGCGTTGCCGCAAACGCGCGGTGTCAAGGTTCGTTCGACGGTGGCAGTCGGGCCAGTCGGCGAACGCCGTCGAATTGCCGATCCCCAATCCCCACTCCACGGCGTTCAAATCCGGGGTGCGCCCCTTCAAAGAGGCCTTCTTTCCAAAGATAGCCCATCTGGTCTCCTTCCTCTATGAAGGCGGCAATTTGGGCGTCGTCTTGCGCACGCCTGATTTGGGTAAAACCGTCTTTTTTCACGAACCAGAATACGCTTTCCAGTTCGACGGCGTTCAAGAAATCCGGAGAGTGGGTGGAAACGAAAACCTGCCGATCATCGCGCGCGTAGCTCGAAAATTCTTCCGCCAGTTCCGCAAGCAGACTGGGATACAGTTGATTCTCCGGTTCCTCGACGCACAACAACGGGTGCGGAGAGGGATCGTACAGCAGCACCAGATAGGCGAACATTTTGATGGTTCCGTCGGAGACGTATCTCATCAGAAATGGATCCTTGAACGCGCTGTCCTGAAATTTCAACAGCACCCGCCCTTCTTCCGTGGTCTTTGCCTGCACTTTCGATATGCCTGGAACCCTCCTGGTCATGCGCTCCAATATGTCGTTAAATTTTTCTCGGTGGTGGTCATAAAGATACTGCGTCACCAAGGCAAGATTCTCTCCTTCCCGTGACAGATGCGGGGCGACACCGGCATCCGGAAGGCTGAACCGGGCGTCGCTGATATGGAAGTCGGAGAGGTGCCAGTTTTCTATCGTCTGCCCAAGTGCCATAACCGCCGGATAGCGCCGAAATTGCGCCAAGCCTTTGATCGCCAGTATGTCGGGCTTGGCGAGTTCCTGCTGCTCGCGCTTCAGGTCTTTCTCGCTTTCGACGTCATCAATTTCGTTGATGACCGCCTCTCCCTTGCCGCAGGCGAAAGACAAAAATCTCCACGGTCGGCCATGGCTGCCGCGCCGATAACGCAGCTCCTCGCGCTCGACGACGGGCTCCCCGTTTCTCTCGTTGATCGCAAGAAGGTAGGTGGCGAGTTTCGGCTTTTCCTTTTCCTTGGCTTTGAATCTGAATTTGATTTCCAGCTCGATAGCCCCATCGGAGGTTCTCGTGCGTACTTCACGGAAGCCGCCGCGCTTGGAGAGCGCCATCTGGACGTTGTCGGTCAGCGCGTCCTTGAGAAAGCCGAAGACGTCGAACAGCGTGGACTTGCCGGTGCCGTTGGCGCCCACGATCACGCAAAAGTCGGGAATTCGCTTTATCTCGACCTCTTTGAAAGACTTGAAATTTCGCAGACGGATGCTTTCGATTTTCATGGAACGGATGCGCTCCTGTGCCAAGAAAGGCGCTGGTAAGTATAGAGGAAACCCACGCGGAACCCTAAACGTGCACAACGCACGAGGCCCTCAAACCCTCTCCCTCCAGGAGAAGTTGTCCGCAGGCCCGTACTGTAACCCTCTCCCCCTAGGAGAGGGTGGGCCAAGAACTTGCCCATCGCCGTCGCTTCGGATATGATTGCCCGTCCCGCACGGCGGGAACCCGCATCGAAAACAAGACCCGAATGAAAACCTCATGAAAACCTACAGCGCCAAGCCCGGCGAAATCGAGCAGAAATGGTATCTGATTGACGCCTCGGACAAGCCGCTCGGGCGGCTCGCCAGCGAGATCGCGCGGCGCCTGCGCGGCAAGCACAAGCCGCAGTTCACGCCACACGTGGACACCGGCGACCATATCGTCGTCATCAACGCCGCACGGGTTGCGGTCACCGGCAACAAGAAAGAACACAAGATCTATTACCGCCACAGCGGTTACGTCGGCAACCTGAAGCAGACCTCGCTCAGGAAAATACTCGAGGAACGCCCGGAGCGCGCCATCGAATACGCGGTCAAGGGCATGCTGCCGAAAAACCGTCTCGGGCGCGCGATGTTTCGCAAGCTGCGCGTCTATGCCGACGGGCACCATAAACACGAGGCGCAACGGCCGACCAGACTGGAGATCCTGAACTGATGGCCGAGGCGGCGCAGCGGTATTACGGAACCGGGCGGCGCAAGTGCTCGGTGGCGCGCGTCTTCCTGCGTCCCGGTTCCGGCAAAATCCGCGTCAACCGACGCAAGTTCGAGGATTATTTTTCGCGCGAGACCTTGTGCATGATCGTCGAGCAGCCCTTGGCGGCGTTGTCCATGCAGAAAAAATTCGACCTGGACGTCACCGTGCGCGGCGGCGGCCCCAGCGGCCAGGCCGGCGCGGTGCGCTTAGGCATCGCCCGCGCGCTGTTGCAATACGACGAAAGCACGCGCGCCGTGCTGCGCAAGGGTGATTTTCTGACGCGCGACGCGCGCATCGTCGAGCGCAAAAAAGTCGGACTGCGCAAGGCGCGCAAGGACATCCAGTACTCGAAGCGCTAAGCGTCGCCCCGCCGCCCGCGCAGCCGCCACGAGGCCCCCGATGACGCCCCCCGCCACGACGCCGCCCGCCACAACACCCTCCTCAGCGGCGGCCAAAGCCGGGAACAACAAGATTTTCGCCGCGCTGCTCACGGTGCTCACGGGCCTGGCGCTCGGCGGAACGGCCCACGCCGGCGACGCGGCGGCGCGTTCCGGCTTCTACGTCGGTGCCGGCGCGGGTGCCAGCTGGCTCGGCGACTTTCGCCAGCAAGGGCGCAATCGGGAAATGGATTGCTACTACGACAACTGCACCAGTCCCGCGTCCCACGGCGGCTACCGATGGAACTACGCGGTGGATACGGACACCGGCTTCCAATACGATCTCGCCGCCGGCTGGATCTGGGAGCGCCTGCGCCTCGAGGTCGCCGCCGGCCAGTCGCGCAACAGCGCGACGCATAGTTTCCGGGGCCTGCGTTTCTTCAACGGCGGTATTCCCGGCAACCGCAATCCGGCGGATGCCGCCGACGACGGCAGCAGCCTGGATCGGGTCGAAATCCGGTCGTTGTTCGCCAGCGTTTATTACGATTTCGCGGAACGCGGCGGCTTTGTTCCGTATCTCGGCGTCGGCGTCGGCAAAGCCGACGTCACGGTCGAAAGAGTGCGTTTCTCGTCCATATTCACAAACGACAACCGCCGCATTATCCAGGACACGGACATGAGCGACTCGAGCTACGCGTGGCAGGCGCACGCGGGCTTCGATTATCGCGTGCGACGCGACCTGCTCGCCGGTCTCAAGGTTTCCTACACCGATCTCAACGATTTCTCCGACACCGAGCTTTACGACGAGCACACGCGCGAACCGGACCTGACCAACACCACGAGGTTCGCCGGCATGAGCCGGTGGAGCGCGCTGTTCACGCTCAAGTATCTGTTCGGGCGGTAGCCGCCCCGCGCCCAGGACGCGGGCGCGGCGTGGGCGCGCCCACGATGCCGTCCGCGCGCGTCCTCAGACGTTGTCGAGCTTGCGCCAGGCGCCGGGCACGATGCGGAGATCGGCGAGCGCCGCGACCATCGCCTTGGCGAAAGTCGCCTCCTCCTCATAGACCATCTTGTAGTACTGCACCTTCATCGTCAGTGCCGCGCCGAGCACTATGGACGCGAAGGTTACGAAAGAACCCAACGCCAGCGTTGAAGCGCCGGTGATCGCCTGGCCGAAGGTGCAGCCGAGCGACAGCACGCCGCCGATGCCCATCAACAGGCCGCCGACGAGGTGGCGCAGGAAGTCGCCACCGTCGCTGAACCATTCGACGCGGAATTTTCCGGAAAAGACCGAGTAGAGAAAGGCCCCGACGACGACGCCGAGCGCCGCGATTAGCGCGAAGGTTGCGACGTTGGCGGCGAAGCCTTCGCCGATGAAGTAGTACAACTGGCCGCTTGGTTTGACGAAGGTGAGGGACTGCGCACCCACGTCGTACGGAACCTCGTCGAGAAACTCAAGCTCCTCCATCAGGCTGCGGCCGAGCGGCCCGGTCGTCACGTACCAGGCCGCGACCACCGCGGCGCCGACGACGAGCGCGCCGAGAACGTTATCCGCGCTGGAGCGGAATTCGCGCGATCGGAAAGCCCACGCCAGCACCGACACGCCGATCACCAGCGCCGTCGCGTACGCAAAGGCCGGCCCGGCGACGCCGAGCGGCGCGCCGATCAGCTCGTCCACGCCCTGGCTGCCGAGGCCGTAGGCGGAAAAGTCGAGCGCCGGCATCCAGCGCAGAAACAGGTGGTAGCCGAAATCGGTGTAGATCATCAGGTAGGCGCCGGCGCCCATCACCAGGAACACGACGAGCGACTTCAGGTTGCCGCCGCCGACGCGCACCAGCGTCTTGTTGCCGCAACCGGAGCCCAAGGTCATGCCGATGCCGAACAGCAGCCCGCCCAGCAGATAGCGCGGCCATACGAACACCGGCGTCCCGTAAGGCGGCCTGCCGGTTTCGCCACTATCCGCCAGCGACAGGTCGGCGCCGGCCAGGCCGTCGATCAGCGCGACCCCGAGCACCGCAACCGCCATCGCGCACAGCCACGCGCGCAGGCGCCCGGTGTCGCCGATGTTGACCCAGTCGGAGACCGCGCCCATCGTGCAAAAACTCGTCTTGCACGCGACCGCGCCCATCACCAACGCGATGGCGAAACCCGAGAGCAAAACCTGTTGCGGCAATGAAAGTTCCACGTGAACCTCCCGTTATCTATTATAAGGGGGAATTGTATACGCCAGTGTAATCCTGCCCTCTCCCAGCGGGAAGAGTTGTCCGCAGGCCCGTAATATAACCCTCTCCCCCTAGGAGAGGATGGGCCACTTCCATCAAGCGGCGGCGACGTAGCCGGTCGGGTCGGGTACGCCGGCCTCCTCGAAGCCGCGGCGGCGCAGGCGGCAGGAATCGCATTCGCCGCAGGCACGGCCGCGTTCGTCGGCGCGGTAGCAGGACACCGTCAGCGAATAATCGAGGCCGAGTTCGACGCCGCGCCGTATGATCGCGGCCTTGGTCAGCGAGATCAGCGGCGCGACGACGCGGAAACCGTCGCCTTCGACGCCGGCGCGCGTCGCAAGGTTTGCGACGTGCTCGAAGGCCCTGATGAACTCGGGACGACAGTCGGGATACCCCGAATAATCCACCGCGTTGGCGCCGATGTAAATCCGGCGCGCGTCCAGCGTCTCGGCCCAGGCCAGCGCCAGCGCAAGAAACACGGTGTTGCGCGCCGGCACGTAGGTCGGCGGAATCGCGCCGTCCGCGGCCGGCGGCAGCGGCGCCTTGGCGTCGGTCAAGGCCGACGCGGCGATGGCCGCCAGATCGAGATCGAAGACACGGTGGCGGGCGACGCCGACGGCGGCGGCGACGCGGCGCGCCGCTTCCACTTCGACGGCGTGGCGTTGGCCGTAGGCGAAGCTCAGCGCGTAACATCGGCAGCCCTCGTGCGCGGCGACGGCCAACGTCGTCGCCGAATCGAGACCGCCCGACAGCAGCACCACGGCGCGCGCACCGACGGTGGTGCTCACCGCCCGCGCTCCTCGCCCCACAGAATCTTATGGAGCTGCAACTGCAAGCGCACGGGCAGCGCGTCGCGCAATATCCAGTCGGCCAGCTCGGTGGCGTCCTGCTCGCCGTAACTTGGGGAAAACAGCACGCAACAGCGTTCATCGAGGCGGTACTCGCCGAGCTTGCGCTTGGCCCACTCGTAATCGGCGCGCCCGCAAATGACGAACTTGATCTGATCCTTGGCGCGCAGACGAGCGACGTTCTCGTAGCGGTTGCGCGCGACCTCGCCGGAGGCCGGCGTCTTCAAGTCCATCACAATCACGACGCGCGCATCAACGCCGGCGACGTCGTGCGCGCCGCCGGTTTCGAGCGAGACCCGGTAGCCCGCGTCGCAAAGCTCGGTCAGCAGATCGAGGCAGCGTTTCTGCGCCAGCGGCTCGCCGCCGGTGACCGTGACGTAGCGCGCGCCGTAGCCGCGCACGCGCGCCAGCACGTCGCTTATGCTCATCCAGTGTCCGCCGCCGAAGGCATAGGCCGTGTCGCAATAGCGACAGCGCAACGGACAGCCGGTCAGACGCACGAACGCGGTCGGCACGCCCGCCGTCAGCGACTCGCCCTGCAAGGAATGGAACAACTCGGTGACTTTGAGGCGCGCGCGCTCCTGCGTGGCGGCGCCGCTTCCGTTTGCGGGCGTAAGCCGGTGCGACGTGGACGACGTCAGCGCTCCTGCTCCTGTACCTGGCCGAGCTTCTTGTGCGCAAGCGCGCGGATGCGCCCCTGGCTGGCGTTTTGCGCGAGTTCCTGCAAAACGGCGGCGGCGGCGTCCCACTGCTCGCGCTCCATGTGGATATAGGCGAGCTTGAGACGGGCGTCTTCGCTCTTCTGGTGGTCGGCGTTTTCCTCCGTCACGCGCTTGTAATAATGCTCGGCCTCATCGAGGTTGCGTTCGGCGTACCAGGCCTCGCCGATCCAGAACTTCGCGTTGGCCGCGTATCTTCCGCGCGGCCAGCCGCGCAAAAACACGTCGAGCTCTTGTCGCAAAAGCGCGTAGTCGTTGTCGTCCAACGCGCGCGTCGCACGCTGATACGCACGGCGCTCGTCCCTTTCATTCGGCGTCGCCGCGTCTTTCGGCAAAAATCCCAAACGCTGCTCGTGCGGCTGCGGCGCGCGCGCGCCGTCGGCGCGCGCGGCTTGCGCGGCTGCGGCAGGCGACTCGGCAGCGGCAGGCGCTTCGGCACCGGCAGGCGACTCGCCAACGGCAGGCGCTTCGCCATCGCCGGACGACGGCGCCTGCACTCGCGGCGGCGTTTCGTCGGCGGGCCTTGTCGCGCTCCGTACATCGTCATCCGGCGCTTCCCGTTCCGCGGCCGGCGGCTGCGTTACGGGCGCGGCGGGCGCGGCATCAGCGGCGGGCGTGGCATCAGCAGCGGCAGCAGGCGGCCGCACAATAGGCACGGTGGGTGCGGCATCGGCGGCAGTGGCAGGCGCGGCAGACGCGGCGCCGCGGCCTTCCAGTTCACGCATTTTCCTCCTGAGCGCGCGCAACTCACGCTCCTGGCGATCGCTGCGCCCGCGCACTTCCTGCAACTCGCCCTGCAAACGCTCCACCTTGTCGAGCAGGCGCATCAGCAGCCGGCTTTCGGGGCGGTTATCGCCGGCGTTTTCCTCCCGCGCCGTCGCCGACAACGCGACGAACAAAACGACGGTCGCCACCAGCCCGCGCATCTCAGCGCACCAGCGGCGACCATGCGACGCCGCGCACCTTGCCGACGTCCTCCGACACCGGAATCCGCTTGCCGAACAGGCCATCCACGGTCACCAGCCCCAGCGCCGAGCGTCCGCCCTGCTCGGTCAGATAGCTCAGCAAATTGCCGTTCGGAGCAAACCGCGGGCGCTCGTCGAGGTGGCCGAGACTCAACTCCAGCCCATCGCCGCCGGACACGTCGCGTACGACTATCGAGAAGCCCCCGGGACGCTGGCTGACGTAGGCGAACTTGTCGCCGCGCGGAGAGACGTCGGCGTCCGAGTTGTAATCGCCGTCGAACGTCAATCGCTTGAGGTCGCCGCGGTCGCGGTCCAGGCGGTACAACTGCGGTGAACCGCCGCGGTCGGAAGTGAAGAACAGCGAGCCGTCGGGCGCCCACGCCGGTTCGGTGTCTATCGCCAGGTTTTCCGTGACGCGCTCGATGCGGTCATCGGCAAAATGATAGACGTAGATCTCGGGGTTGTCGTCGCGCGATGAAACAAAGGCCAGCGCGTCGCCGTCGTCCGACCAGTCCGGCGAATTGCCCTCGCCGATCGAGGCCGACAGATTGGTGCGCTGGCCGCTGCCCAGGACCTGCACGAAGATCTCCGGCGCGCCGTTCTCGTAGGAGACGTAGGCCAGACGTTTGTAGTCCGGCGACCAGCACGGGGACATGATCGGACTGTGCGACGTGAAAATGGCGATGCGATTGCCGCCGTCGGCGTCCGCCACGTTCAGACGGAAACGCCGCACGCGCGGTTTGACCTGCACCGAATCCACGAACGCGAGGCGCGTGCTGAAGATTCCCGGAACGCCGGTAAGCTCCTCGTAGACCAGGTCGCTGGCGTAATGCGCAACGTCGCTGACCCTGCGCGAATCCACCGGAAATTCCCATTCGCGCAGTCTCTTGCGCCTGACGACGTCGAACAGCGCGACCTGCAGGTCGCCGCCGGGCACGACCCTGCCGACGACGATTTTCTCGACGCCGGCGTCGGCCCACGCGACGTAATCGGAGGCCTCGCCGGGGCGCCGCTCGAGCGCGGCGACGTCGCGCGCCGAGATCAGGCTGAACAAGCCGCTGTACGCGAGATCCGAGGCGACGATGGCGCTGTAGCCGCGTTCGAGCTCCGGCGGCTCGTCGTCGAACGGCAGCACCGCAATCGGCACGCCGCCCTCGACGCCCTCGGTGATCTCGATCTTGAGCTCAGCCTGCGCCGCGCCGACGAGCGCCGCGAGCAAAAACGCGCTAAGGCACGGCCTGCTCATCAGTACTTCTGCCGAAAAGTCAATTCCACGTCGGCGTCGAACACTTCCGGCGACGGCGGCGACGGCAGCGGGCTTGCCTTCCACACCGCCTCCTCGACCGAACGCACGAACAGGCGGTCGCCGTCGCAACTGACGACGTCCAAATCGAGCACCGTGCCGTTCTCGTCCTGGCGCAGCTTGAGGACGCAGTCGCCGCCCTTGACGCTGCTGGGCGGCTTTTTCCAGTGGCGCTCGATGCTGGCGCGCAACAGGCCCGCGTACTGCCGCGTCCACAGCGCGCGCTGGCGCTTGCGCATGATCAGCCGTTGTTGTTCCTCGGCCAGGCGCCGCGCTTCCTGCTCCTTGCGCAGGCGTTCCTCCTCGGCCTTGCGTCTCGCTTGCTGCTCCTTGCGCAGGCGCTGCTCCTCGGCCAGGCGCCTCGCCTCCCGTTCCTTGCGCTCGCGTTCGACGCGCGCCTGCCGTTCCTTGCGCTTGCGCTCGGCCTCCCGATGCTCGAGCTGCTCCTGCATGCGGCGCGCCTCCTCGGCCTTGCGCTTCTTGCTCTGCAACAGCGCCTGCCGGCGCTCGCGCTCGGCTTGCTTGCGTTTCTGCAGTTCCCGTTGCTCACTCGCCAGCGCCTCGGCGCGGCGCCGCTCCTGCTCCAGGCGTTTGCGCTGCTCGCGCTTTTTCTCCTCGAGCGCCTCGAGCCGCTCGCGTTCGCGCGCGCGCCGCTCGCGGTAATACGCCTCGACCTTGCGCGGCGCGACCGCCTCCGCCTGTATCACGCGCGGCTGCGCCGCGACGCCGCGCTCGACGGGGCCGGTGCACGACGCGAAGCTGACGCCGAGCAACCCGAAAACGGCGGCGTGCAGCAGTACCGAAAGCGCCGCCGAAGACCGCACTACGGAGCGTCTGTCCATCACGACCGCGCGCGCCGGACTATCGGACGGGCGGCTGCGTCACCAACCCGATCTGGTCGGCCCCGGCGCGCTGCAAAACGACCATCGCGGTCATTACGTGCCCGTATTCGGTACCGCGGTCGCCGCGCACGTACACCGGCGGCGCGGCGGCCGCGGCCATCAGCGCCTTGACGTCCCGCGTCAACACCGCGGCCGAAATCGGGCGGTTGGCGTTTTTCCCCCGGTTCAGGAAAAACCGGCCGTGGCGGTCGACCGACACGATCAGCGGTTCGGTCTCGGCCTCGTCGGTCAGGGTCTCGGTCGAGGCCTCCGGCAGATCGATCTCGACGCCCTGCTGGATCAGCGGCACCGTCACCATGAAGATGATCAGCAACACCAGCATCACGTCTATGTACGGGACGACGTTGATCTCGGACATCGGGCCGAAGCGGCGGCGGTCATTCATCGTGCGTCTCCCGCGCCGCGGCGTCGGCGCGATGCAGTTGCTTGTGCAGGATCGCGGTGAATTCCTCGATAAAGTTGTCGTAGCGCAGCAGTTGCTGGTTGGTGGCGGCGCTGAAGCGGTTGTAGGCGATGGTCGCCGGAATGGCCGCGAACAGTCCTATCGCCGTCGCTACCAGCGCCTCGGCGATGCCGGGCGCCACCAGCGACAGGGTCGCCTGCTGCACGTCGCGCAACGCGAGAAAAGCGTGCATGATGCCCCACACGGTGCCGAACAGACCGACGTACGGCGAGGTCGAACCGACCGTGGCCAGAAAATTGAGGTGCCTGCCAAGACTTTCCACTTCCCGCGACAGCGCCACTTTCATCGAGCGCACCGCGGTGTCGGCGATGGCCGACGGCGACAGCGCGCCCTGCTTGTGCAGACGCGCGTATTCCTTGAAGCCGCTTTGAAAAATAGCGGCCATGCCGGAAGCCTCGCGCTCCCCGATTTCGGAATACAACTGCGTCAGGTCGTCGCCCGACCAGAACCGCCGCTCGAAATCGGCGGCGTCGCGCCGCACCCTCTTGAACTCGCGCCACTTGCCGATGATGCGCGTCCAACTTACGACGGAGGCCGCTATCAGAACCAACAGCACCAGCTGCACGACAAAAGTGGCTTCCGCCACCAGCGAGAAAAAACTGAATTCAGATTGCATGGGAAACCTCTCCGTATGCTTGGCGCACGCTGCGATTGTAGCGCATCCGGCGCAAAACCGCCTCAGTCGAGCAAGCTCGGCGTCGCGTCGGCGGCGCGCGGTTCCAGGCCGAAGTGATGATACGCGGCCGCGGTCGCCAGGCGCCCGCGCGCGGTGCGCATCAAAAAACCGCTTTGGATCAGAAACGGCTCGATGACGTCCTCGATGGTGCCGCGCTCCTCGCCCAGCGCCGCCGCCAAGTTGTCTATCCCGACCGGGCCGCCGCCGAACTTCTCGATCAACGCCAGCAGCAGTTTGCGGTCCATCACGTCGAAACCGTGCACGTCCACCTCGAGCAGGTCGAGCGCGCGATCCGCGATCTCGCGGCTTACGGCGCCGTCGGCCTTGACCTGCGCGTAGTCGCGCACGCGCCGCAACAGGCGGTTGGCGATGCGCGGCGTGCCGCGCGAACGCCGCGCGATCTCAAGCGCGCCCTCGGGCGCCACCGGGACGCCGAGGATGTCGGCGCTGCGCGCCACGATGGCGGCCAGTTCCTCGGTGCTGTAAAACTCGAGGCGCTGCACGATGCCGAAGCGGTCGCGCAGAGGCGACGTCAAAAGACCCGCGCGCGTGGTCGCGCCGACGAGAGTGAACGGCGACAGATCGAGCTTGATCGAGCGCGCCGCCGGGCCTTCGCCGAGCACGATGTCGAGTTGGAAGTCCTCCATCGCCGGATACAGAATCTCCTCAACCGCCGGAGGCAGACGATGGATCTCGTCTATGAACAGCACGTCACGCGGTTCGAGGTTGGTCAGGATGGCGGCGAGGTCGCCCGCCTTTTCGAGGATAGGGCCGGCGCTCTGGCGCAACTCGACGCCCATCTCGTTGGCGATGATGTGCGCCAGCGTCGTCTTGCCGAGGCCAGGCGGCCCAAAAATCAGGACGTGATCGAGCGCGTCGCCGCGCTCGCGCGCGGCGGTGATGAAAATCTCCATCTGCTCCTTGACCGCCGACTGGCCGACGTAGTCGCCCAGACGACGAGGACGGACGTCGCTGTCGAAGCGCACCTCTTCCGGCGCCGCCGCGGAAGAGAGAAGAGGATTGGCTGACATGGGCACGCCGGATTATACCCGCGACGCCTTGTCCGGTTCGCCGGGATTCACGAGGGGCACGGCGAATTCACGATGATTGCAGCGCGTCGCGGATGATCTGTTCGAGGTTCCCGCCGGCGGTGTTCACGGTCTCGACCATGCGCTTCGCGTCGCCCGGCTTGTAGCCGAGCGCGATCAGCGCGTTGCGCGCGTCGCGCGCGACGTCGTCGCGCGCGACGGCACCCGTCGTCGCCGCGCGCCAGAACTCGTCGTCGAAGCGATTTTTCATCTCGACGATGAGGCGTTCCGCGGTCTTGCGCCCGATGCCGGGCAGACGCGCCAGCGCGTCGGCGTCGGCGGCTGCGATACACTCGCGGAAGACCGCGGCCTCCATGCCGGACAGTATCGCCAGCGCGATCTTCGCGCCGACGCCGCCGACCTTGAGCAATTCCCGAAACAACGCGCGGTCGTACTCGCCGCTGAACGCGTACAGCACGTGCGCGTCGTCGCGCACCAGCAGATGCGTCAGCACGACCACCTCGCAGCCGACGTCCGGCAGCGCGTAGAACGTGGACATCGGCGCCTGCAACTCGTAACCGACGCCGTCCACGTCTATCAGCAGGTGCGGCGGCCTCTTTACGAGCAGCTGGCCGCGCAGACGCGCGATCATCGCGCCGCCTCCGTCAGCCGCCGCTCGGCGCGCGCCACGAAGGCGTGGCACAGCGCCGCGGCCAGCGCGTCCGCCTCGTCCTCGATCTCGCGCTCGGCGATACCGAGCAGGCGGCACACCATGTATTGCACCTGGCGCTTGTCGGCGCCGCCGCCGCCGGTCACCGTTTTCTTGATGAAGCGCGCGCTGTACTCGTGCACCGCGACGCCGGCCTTGACGGCCGCGCATATTGCGACGCCGCGCGCCTGGCCGAGCTTCAACGCTATCGAGACGTTCTTTGCCAAAAACACTTCCTCGACCGCCAGCTCGCGCGGTTCATGCGCGCGGATCACGTCGCAGGTGGCGTCGAAGATCGCGGCCAGCCGGCGGTGCGGCGGCAGGGGCGCGACGGCGATCACGCCGCCCGCGATATAGCGGTGCGCGCGCCCGTCGCTTTCGATGACGCAATAGCCGGTGTTGCGAAAACCGGGGTCTATGCCGAGTATTCGTCTCAACGTGCTCCACGCGCGCCGTCAGCCCGGCGCGCCGGGTCTCTCGGCGGGCGCCTCGTCCGGGCGCTCGTCGGGGAAGGCGGCGTTGCAATAGACGTCCTGCACGTCGTCTATCGCCTCGAGCGCCTCGAGCAGGCGCGCCAATTTGTCGGCGTCGTCCGCGGCCAGCGGCACCATGCTTACGGGCGTCATCTCGACCGCGTCGGCGGCGGGCGCCGACCCCGCGCGTTGCATCGCCTGGCGCGTCTCGAGGAGTCGTTGCGGGGCGACGATCACGCGCAGACCGTCGGCGTCCGACGCCACGTCGTCGGCACCGGCGGCGATGGCCGCCTCTATCACCGCGTCCTCGTCGCAGCCGGGCGGGTACCTGAGCACGCCCCTTTGTTTGAACAGATAGAGAACCGAACCCGAGGCGCCGAGATTGCCGCCGTAGCGGCCGAAGGCGTGGCGCACCTCGGCCACGGTGCGGTTTTTGTTGTCGGTCGCGCACTCGACGAGCACCGCGGCGGCGCCGGGGCCATAGCCTTCGTAGGTGACGTTTTCATAGACGCACCCGTCCGACTCGCCGACGCCGCGTTGAATCGAGCGCCGGATGTTGTCCTTGCCAATGTTGGCCGCCGTGGCTTTCTCGACCGCTACGCGCAGGCGCGGGTTGGCGTCGGGGTCGCCGCCGCCCAGGCGCGCGGCGACCGTGACCTCGCGGATCAGGCGCGTGAACAACTTGCCGCGCTTGGCGTCCTGCGCCTTTTTGCGGTGCTGTATGTTGGCCCACTTGCTATGGCCGGCCATACCCGTCCACCCATCGCTCTATCGCGGTGCGGTTGGTGTGCGAACCGACCGCGGCCGCGGCCTCGGCGGCGGCGAGCCACTGGTATTCGCGGTGTTCGCGCGTATCGAGCCTGACGTCGCAGGGTCGCTCAAGACGCAGGCGAAACACGTACTCGGTATTTTCGATCACGCCCGGCGCGTAGCGGTGCCGCCACATCGGGTAAATCAGATAACGGTTCACGGTCTCGCAATCCACGACGTCGGCCGCGCTCAAGCCGGTCTCCTCTTGCAATTCGCGCGCCGCCGCGGCGCGCGGCGCCTCGCCCCATTCCAGGCTGCCGGCGACCGACTGCCAGAAAAAGTCGGGGGTCTTGCGGCGCAACAACAGCACTTTGCCGGACTTTGCGTACACCAACACCAGCACCGATTCGGGACGCTTGTAGGCCGGTGGCGTCATCCGCGCCCACTCCTCCTGCCGCACGCAAATTTCATGCCGCTATTGTATGGGAATGGCACGAGGTGCCCAAAACAACGGCGCGCGGGCTGCTCTGGCGTCACTGCAAGCGCCGCGGCCGCGCGCCCGGAAAACTGTGGCGGAGAGGGAGGGATTCGAACCCCCGGACCGCAAAACGGTCAACGGTTTTCAAGACCGCCGCCTTCGACCACTCAGCCACCTCTCCCGGCTTTGAACACAAACTATTGTACCCGGCGCCCCAATACACGAAGTGTACACCTTCACCAAAGCGAATCGGACTTTCCCAGGCGGATGACTCGGCGAGGCACGCGCAAGCGAGGCCCGACGCCGACACGCCTTCTATACCGGAAGGGTCGTAGCGGCCGTCCGATCCGCCGGCGACAAACCAACTGCCGTGCCGCTCACGGCACCGCGATGCGGGCAACGAGTTCGGAGACCACCTGATCCGGCGTGACGCCGTCCGCTTCCGCCTCGTAATTCAGAATCAAACGGTGGCGCAGCACGTCGGCGCTGACGGCCTGGACGTCGTCGGGCGCCACGTAGTCGCGGTCGGCCAGCCAGGCACGGGCGCGGGCGCAACGGTCCAGCGCGATGGTCGCGCGCGGGCTGCCGCCGTACTGCAACCACCCCGCGAGATCGTCGCCATAGGCGCCGGGATCGCGCGTCGCCAACACCAGTTGCAGCAGATACCCCTCGACCTCCTGCGACATGTGCAGCCCCAGCACCTCGTCGCGCGCGGCGAAGACCGTCCGTTGCGACAGCGGCGCGTCGGCATCGCGCCGCTCGGCGGCGGCGCTGAGCTGCTCATCGCGCACCAGCCTCAGTATCTCCCGTTCGCGTTCGGCATCGGGATAGTCTATGCGCACGTGCATCAGAAAACGATCGAGCTGCGCCTCGGGCAGGCCGTAGGTACCCTCCTGCTCGATCGGGTTCTGCGTCGCCATTACCAGAAACAGCCTCGGCAGCGGATAGGTGCGGTCGCCGACCGTAACCTGGCGCTCGGCCATCGCCTCGAGCAGCGCCGACTGCACCTTGGCCGGCGCGCGGTTGACTTCGTCGGCCAGCACCAGGTTGTGGAACAACGGGCCGCTGCGAAATGTAAAAACGCCCTCTTGCGGGCGGTAGATCTCGGTGCCGGTGAGATCGGCGGGCAATAGATCCGGCGTGAACTGGATGCGCTGGAAGTCGCCCTCGACGGCGTCTCCGAGCACCTTGACCGCGCGCGTCTTGGCCAGTCCCGGCGCGCCTTCCACCAGCAAGTGGCCGTCGGCCAACAGCGCGATCAAAAGCCGTTCGACCAGCGCGTCCTGGCCGATGATGCGCCGTTCGATGCAGGTTTTGAGGTTGTTGATTTCGGCGTGCGCGGACACGGCCGGATTTTATCACGGCGCGGGCTTTCGCAACTTGGCGCGTTTTCTGATTTTCTCGACGGCCGCGGGGTGTGGCGGATCGTCGCCTCGTCGCCGGCGGCGCAGCCGCCCCGTCGCGCGTTCGGCGTGGCGCCGACCGACGACGTGTATGGCGCGGCGCGCGCGCGCCGCGCGCGTTCAGCCCAACTGCTTGATTCCCTGTACCAGGTTGGAGCAGACCTTCTGGCCGTCGCCGTACAGCATGCGCGTGTTGTCGGCGAAAAACAGTTTGTTCTGGATGCCGGAGAAGCCCTTGCCCTGGCCGCGCTTGATGACGATGCACGTCGCCGCCCGGTCGGCGTCCAGGATCGGCATGCCGTAGATCGGACTCGACTTGTTGGTGCGCGCGTCCGGGTTGACGACGTCGTTGGCGCCGATGACCAGCGCGACGTCGGTCTGCGGGAAACTGGCGTTGACGTCCTCCAGATCGAAAATTTTGTCGTAGGGTACGCCGGCCTCGGCCAGCAGCACGTTCATGTGCCCCGGCATGCGCCCGGCCACCGGATGGATCGCAAACAGCACCTCGACGTTCCGCGCCTCGAGCATCTGCGCGAACTCCCACAGCTTGTGCTGCGCCTGGGCCACGGCCATGCCGTAGCCGGGAATGACGATGACCTTCTGCGAGTACGCCATCATCACGGCCGCGTCGTTGGCCTCGATGGGCTTCATCTGACCGTCGACGTCGCCCTCGGCCTGCTGCTGCGAACCGAAACCGGAGAACAGCACGTTCGCAAGCGAGCGGTTCATGGCCTTGGCCATCAGCTGCGTAAGCAGCGTGCCCGAGGCGCCGACCACGGTGCCGGCGATAATCATCGCCGCGTTGTTCAGCACGAAACCCTCGAAGCCGACGGCCAGGCCGGTCAGCGCGTTGTAGAGCGAGATCACGACCGGCATGTCGGCGCCGCCTATCGGCAGCGTCATCAGGATGCCGAGCAGCAGGACGCCGGCAAAGAACAGGATCAGCAGATGGGTCGGCACCGCGCCGCTTGCAAATATCACGCCGAGCACGACCGCCGCCAGCAGCAGCGCGCCGTTCAGCACGTGCTGCCCCTTGAACACGAACGACTTGTTGATCAGCCCTTGCAGCTTGGCGAACGCGATCAGCGAACCGGAAAAGGACACCGAACCGATCAGGCCGCCGGCCGCCGCCAGCGCCAGCACGACGTGGCCGTGGCTTTCGCTGTGCCATAGTTCGAGCGCGCCGATGCAGGCCGCGGCGCCGCCGCCCATGCCGTTGTAGAGCGCGATCATCTGCGGCATTCCGGTCATCTGCACGCGCTTGCCGGTGATCCACGCGACGATGCCGCCGACGAAAATTGCGACCGTCATCAGCGCGTAGTTGCCCATGTCGGGCCAGCCGAAGGTGACCAGCGTCGCCACCAGCATGCCGATGCCGGCCCAGACGATGCCGCGTCCGGCGGACACCGGCGAGCTCATCTGGCGCAGGCCGACGATGAACAAAAACGCGGCGACGAAGTACGCGATCTGGATGACCGCGGTCTGGATCTCGGAGATCATTTGGAGCCGCCCTTGGAATCGCCCTTGGAGTCGTTCTTGGAGTCGCCGCTCTGTTTGAACATGCCGAGCATGCGCTCGGTCACGACGTAGCCGCCGACCGCGTTGCCGGCGGCCAGCACCACGCCGATGAAGCCGATGACCAAGCTGACCACGTCATTCGGATCGGCCCGACCCAACACCACCATGGCGCCGACCAGCACGATGCCGTGGATGAAGTTCGAGCCCGACATCAGCGGCGTGTGCAAAATCGAAGGCACGCGGCTGATGACCTCGTAGCCGGTGAACGCCGACAGCATGAAAATGTACAACGCGATGATTCCGATAATTTCCGCACTCATGGGTGTCTCCTGTGTGGGCGTTTCTCGTGGGGGCCCTTGGTTGGTAAAGTTGGGTTGATAAAATTGGGGTTGGCAAAAACAAAGAGCACCGGGGGTTGGTTCGGGTCGCCGTGCGCCGCCTTAGTTTTCGGCGCCGGCGCGCGCAAGCCGCGCCCCCTGCAAAATCTCGTCTTCCCAATCCGGCGCCAAGTTCCCGTCGTCGTCCAACATCAGTTTCAGGAGGTTGTGCAGGTTGCGCGAATACATGACGCTCGAATGGGTCGGCAGGTGGCTCGGCACGTTCAGCGGCGCGTGCACCGTGACGCCGTGGTGCGTCTCGGTGGCGCCCGGATTGCTGAGCGCGCAGTTGCCGCCGCCGTCGGCCGCGGCGTCGACGATAACCGAACCCGGCTTCATCGTCTTGATCACGTCCTCGCCGACGATCTTCGGCGCCGGGCGCCCCGGGATCAGGGCCGTGGTGATCACGATATCGGAGTCGGCGATGCTCTTGGCCAGCAGCTCCTGCTGCTTTTTCTTTTCGTCCTCGGTCAATTCGCGCGCGTAGCCGCCGTCGGCGTCGGCCTCGATGTCGGGAAACACGAAACGCGCGCCGAGAGATTCGACCTGCTCCTTGGCCACCGCGCGCACGTCGGTCGCAAGCACGATGGCGCCGAGGCGCTTGGCCGTCGCAATCGCCTGCAAGCCGGCGACGCCGGTGCCGATGACAAAGATGCTCGCCGGACGGATCGTTCCCGCCGGCGTCGTCAGCATCGGGATAAAACGCGGCAGCAGGTTGGCGCCCATCAGCACCGACGTGTAGCCGATGACCGAGCGCTGCGACGACAGCGCGTCCATGGCCTGGGCGCGCGTCGTGCGCGGCATTTGCTCGAACGCCAAGGCCGTGACGTTCTTGCGCGCGAACACTTCCGCCGCCTGGGGCTGCCCCACGGGATCGAGAAAGCCGGCGACGATGCAGCCGTCGCGCAGACGCTCGGCGTTGTCGGGCGAAAACGGCGTCACGCAAACGATGACGTCGGCGTCGCGATAGACCGCGTCGTTGTCGGCGAGCGACGCGCCCGCGTCGGCGTACAATTCGTCGCCGAAACCGGCGCCCGCGCCGGCGTCGCGCGCCACCGTGACCCGAAGACCGGCGCCGACCAGAGAACCCACCGTCTCCGGCACCAATGAAACCCGTTTCTCGAGCGCGGTCGTCTCCGACAAGACGCCGACGCACGGCTGGCTTGCTTGGCTCACCATTCTCTCCTTAAAAAGACTTCGTTAGATGCCGTGGCCTGACGTTCTGCCTGGCGCGGAACTGTTTTGCGGATTGTACGCGGCAGAATATACCAGTATAACAGACAAGCAACGCAGCCGGCGGCCCCGCCGGCGTACCCACCGAAGGGGCCGGCAACGACGACTATAACTTCCGGGTCAGCGTGCGGGCGTGGCCGCGGGCCGCGCCCGGCCAGGCAAAGCCGGATATTTCTTGAATTAAGCTTGTATTGTAGTATCGTAGTATCTTTGTCGCCTGCGCTCGCGCCGTGCGCGCAATTCCTTCACGATTCCTTACCACGACTTCCGCACGACGTACGTACAAAAACCGTATGAGAACCATGCTGCTGATTCCCGGCAGAACGACCAAGCAGGGCACCTCGCTGAACGCCGGCAAACTCAAGGACGAATACCTCGCCGTCACCTCGACCGTCGAGATGAACGAAGACGACATGAAGAGCCTGAAACTCGAAAAAGGCGACGCGGTGCGCCTGACTTCCGACGAGGGCGAGGTCGTCGTAACGTGCGTGCCGAAGAAGGCCGCCGACTTGCCGTCTGGTATAATTTTCATGGCCTACGGCCCGTCGTCGAGCGAGTTGATGGGCAGCGACACGGCGGGCAGCGGCATGCCCTTGTCCAAGCAGATCGAAGTCCGCGTCGAGGCCGTGCCCAAGACCAACGAGCACGACAAAGCCGAGTAATCCGATGAGCGAGAACAAAACAAAACCGGAACGGGAAAAAAACCCGACCAAAATCGTCAAGGACGCGACCTGCACCTTCTGCGGCTGCGTCTGCGACGACATGGAACTGACCGTCGACCTGAAGGAAAACCGGATCACCAAGGCCAAGAACGCATGCGTGCTCGGACGCGCGTGGTTCGCCGAACATACGATAGAGGATCGTCCGGCGGCGCTGATAGACGGGCGCGAGGCGAGCGTCGAGGAGGCGGTCGAGGAGGCCGCGCGCATCCTGGTAAACGCCCGCTATCCGATCACCTACGGGCTCAGCGACTCGACCTGCGAGGCACAGCGCGTCGCGGTCGCGATCAGCGACGCGATTCGCGGCAGCGTGGATACCACGACGTCGGTGTGCCACGGCCCCTCCGGCATCGCGTTTCAGGGCGTCGGCGAGACCACCTCGACCCTGGGCGAAGTCAAGAACCGCGCCGACCTGGTCATCTATTGGGGCGGCAACCCGGCCGAGTCGCACCCGCGCCACTTCACGCGCTACGCGGTAACGCCCAAGGGCATGCACGTCCCCAACGGCAAGAAGGACCGCACCGTGGTGCTGGTGGACGTGCGCAAGACGCCGAGCGCGCCGGTCGCCGACATCTTCATCCAGGTCAAGCCGGGGCGCGACTTCGAGTTGCTGTGGACGCTGCGCGCGCTGGTCGAGGGCCGCCGGGTGTCCGCCGACGTCGAGGAGGTGACCGGCGTGTCGCGCGAGACCCTGGACGATCTCGTCGCGCGCATGAAAAGCTGTCGCTACGGTGTGTTGTTCTTCGGCATGGGGCTGACGATGACGCGCGGGCGCCACTTCAATTCGGGCGCGGTGCTGGCGCTGGCCGCGGACCTCAACAAATACGCGCCGTTCGTCGCCAAGCCGGTGCGCGGACACGGCAACGTGACCGGCGCCGACAACGTCGTGTCGTGGCAGACCGGTTATCCGTTCGGCGTCAACTTCAATCGCGGTTTTCCGCGTTTCAACCCGGGCGAGTTCACGACCGTGGACGTGCTCGCGCGCGGCGAGGCCGACGCGGCCATGGTCATCGCCACCGACCCGGCGTCCAATTTTCCGAAGAAGGCCATCGAGTGCCTGCGGCGCATCCCGGTAATCTCGCTCGACACCAAGCCGACCGAGACCAGCCGCCTGGCCAGGGTCGCCTTCACCGTCGCCACCTACGGTATCAACACCGGCGGCACCGTGTACCGGATGGAC
The DNA here is from genome assembly GCA_965203445.1 of Candidatus Oxydemutator sp. Lineage (GTDB taxonomy): Bacteria > Pseudomonadota > Gammaproteobacteria > Poriferisulfidales > Oxydemutatoraceae > Oxydemutator. Next base: position 1,160,508 of record OZ241883.1, on the reverse strand, counting down.
GACGTGCCGATTTCGCTGCGCCCGGCGTTTGCGTCGCCGTTCCCGGACGACGAGGAGATCCTGTCCGCGATCCACGACAAAGTGCTCGCGCTGCGCAACCGACCACGGGCCGCGTAGCGACGGGAAATCATAGTTGTCCGCCAAACCAGCAGATCGAGCCAGCCGCCGAATCGGCCCCTGAAGATAGGGCGCGATCCGGCGTCCTCGCTACGTATCAGTGCCAGAATTGCGCATAACCAACGGGCGCGTCTATGACCCGGCCAACGGCGTGGACGGCGACGTCGCGACCATTTGCATCCGCGACGGCAAAATCGTCGAGTCGGTGTCCGACGCAGCCAGAACCATCAACGCGCACGGCATGGTCGTGATGCCGGGCGGCGTCGACATCCATTGCCACATCGCCGGCCCCAAGGTCAATCTCGCGCGCAAGCTGCAACCCGAGGACCACCGCCTGGACGTGCACCCCGGCACCGAGGTCACGCGCTCGGGCACCGGCGGCATCACGCCCTCGACCTTCACCACCGGCTACCGCTACGCGACCATGGGCTACACGACCGCGATGGAGGCCGCGGTGCCGCCGATCTTCGCGCGCCACACGATAGAGGAATTCAGCGACACGCCGGTCATAGACAAGGGCTTTTACATCCTGCTCGGCAACAACGTCTTTCTCTACAAAATGCTCAAGGAGGGCCGCAAGAAGGACTTCAAGGAAGCGATTGCGTGGTGGCTGAACGCGGCCAAGGGCTACACGACGAAACTGGTCAACCCCGGCAGCGACGAGTTGTGGAAGGGGCGGCGCGGCAACATCACCGACCTCGACCAGAAGGTGGACCACTTCGAGCTGACGCCGCTGGAGATCATCCACTCGTTCGTCGAGGCCGTGAACGAACTCGGTCTCCCGCACCCGCCGCATATCCACTGCAACAACCTGGGGCACAGCGGCAACTATCACACGACGCTGCAAACGATGAAGGCCGCCGAGGGACGGCGCGTGCACATCGCGCACATTCAGTTCCACAGTTACGACGGCGAGGCCGGCAAAAATCCGCGCTCGGGCGCGCAGCAGATCATAGACTACATCAACGCCAACCCGAACGTCACCGCCGACGTCGGCCAGGTGATGTTCGGCAAGGCCATCACGATGACCGCCGACGCGCCGCTGGCGTGGATGCTGCGCCGTTACAAGGCCAGCAAGTGGGTCAACGCCGATACCGAATGCGAAAGCGGCTGCGGCATCATGCCGTTCGCCTACCAGGAGCACGTGTTCACGCACGCGCTGCAATGGGCCATCGGCCTCGAATTGTTCCTGCTGTCGGAGGATCCGTGGCGCCTGGTGTTGTCCACCGACCACCCCAACGGCGGCTCGTTCATGCATTACCCGCGCCTGATCCGGCTGCTGATGGACGGCGCGTTTCGGCGCGAGGAGATCAAGCGCATCAACGAGAAGGCGGTGGCGACGACCAGCCTTGCGAGCTTGGAGCGCGAATACACGATGAGCGAGATCGCGATCATCACGCGCGCCGGCCCGGCGCGCGCCCTCGGCCTCGCCAACAAGGGGCACCTGGGCGTCGGCGCCGACGCCGACGTGACGATATACACCGAGGACGCCGACCGCGAAAAGATGTTCAACTCGCCGCGCTACGTCATCAAGGACGGCGTGCTGGTGATCGAGGATCACGAGTTCAAGCACGACCATCGCGGGCGCCTGCTGCACGTGGCGCCCGGCTACGACGACGCCATCGAGGGCGTGCTGCGCCCGTTCTTCGACGACTATTACACCATCCGCTTCGACAACTACGCGATCAGCGACGACTATCTGCATCTGCACGAGGTGGTGCCGACCGCAACGGATAAGGACGCGCGGTGAAAATCAAGAACACCGAGATCGTCGCCACCTACGCCGAGGCCTTCGAGACCTGGGGCAGCCGCGTCGTGATAACCGCGAGCGACCGCGAGTGGGCGCGCACCGCGGCGCGCACGATGACCGGGTTTGCGACGTCGGTCATCGCCTGCGGATGCGAGGCCGCCATCGAGAGCGACGTCGCCGCAGACGCGACCCCCGACGGACGCCCCGGCGTCGGCGTGCTGCTGTTCACGATGCGCGAACGGGACCTCAAGAAACGCTTGGTGGAACGCATCGGCCAATGCGTGATGACCTGCCCGACGACGGCCTGCTTCAACGGTCTCGAGTCGGCGCAAAGCGTCTCCGTGGGCGGCGCGCTGCGCTATTTCGGCGACGGCTACCAGGGATCGAAAGTTCTGGACGGACGGCGCATGTGGCGCATTCCGGTGTTCGACGGCGAATTCCTGATAGACGAGCTGTTCGGCGTGCAACGCACCGTCGGCGGCGGCAACCTGCTGCTGCTGGGCGCGTCGGCGGCGCCGACGCTGGAAGCAACGCAGGCGGCGTGCGCCGCGATCGCCGAAGTCGAGGGCACGTTCATGCCGTTTCCAGGCGGCACCCGCTCGGGCAGCAAGGTCGGCTCGAAATACAAAACCCTGCCGGCCTCGACCAACGACGCCTACTGCCCGACGCTGCGCGACGTCGCACCGGCGACGCAACTGCCGGAAGGCATCAACGCGGTCTACGAGATCGTCATCAACGGCTTGAGCGAGGCCGCGGTGCGCGAGGCCATGCGCCGCGGCATGCTGGCCGCGGCCGACGCCGGCGTCGACATGATCAGCGCCGGCAACTACGGCGGCACCCTCGGGCGCCACCATCTCCACCTCGAGGAGATCCTGAAAGGCGCCTGAGCGCGGAGCGCACCATGGCCATCGAACTGACGCTGCACACGCGCCCCGAGGTGCCGCTCGAGGCGGAATGTCTGACCCCGCACCGCCTGGCCGGCCTGAGCGCGGCCGCGGTCGAGAATCTCGACGCGATGCACGGCAACCGCAAGGTGCGCATCGGCGACTTCTTCAAGGTCCAAGGCCAAGGCGGCGACGAGATCGCGCTCGGCGGCGACCTGTCGCTGGTCAAGATGATCGGCGCACAGATGTCGCACGGCAGTATCCGCGTCGCGGGCAACGCCGGTATGCACCTCGGCTGGGGCATGAGCGGCGGCGAGATTGTCGTCGACGGCGACGCCCACGACTGGGTCGGGCCGGAGATGAGGGGCGGGCGCATCATCGTCAAGGGCGACGCCGGGCACATGGTCGGCAGCGCCTACCGCGGCCAGACTTCCGGCATTTGCGGCGGCGAGATTATCGTCCACGGCAGCGTCCGCAACGAGGTCGGGGCGGCCATGCGCCGCGGCCTGATCGCCATCGGCGGCGACGCCGGCGACTTCACCGGCGTCAACGCAATCGCGGGCACGATCTTCGTGTTCGGCAACCTCGGCATACGCGCCGGCGCCGGCATGAAACGCGCCACCATCGTGAGCATGAGGCCGGCGGAAATGCTGCCGACCTACGGCTACGCCTGCACCTACCGACCGCCGTTCATCGCGCTCTACCTGGCGCGCCTGCGGCACCTCGGCCTCGCCGTCGAAGACCGCCATGCAAGCGGTCTCTACCGGCGCTTCAGTGGCGACGGACTCGAATTGAACAAGGGTGAAATTCTGTTGTTTCATCCGTCGGACTGATAGAATCCACCTGGCAAATAACCGGAGAAACCCCATGACCACCATCGTTACCGACAACTGCAAGGGTTGCCGCTTCACCGACTGCGTTTCGGTGTGCCCGGTCGCCTGCTTTCACTACGACGACGAAATGCTCTACATAGACCCCGACGTGTGCATAGATTGCAGCGCGTGCATCCCGGAATGCCCGGTCGAGGCGATATACGAGGAGGACGACCTGCCAGAGGACAAGCACGAGTGGATCGCGATCAACGCCGAACGCGCCCCCGGCCTGCCGGTGATAGAGGACAAAATGGATCCGCTGCCGGGCGCCGACGACCGCAAGGCGGAACTCGGCTTTTGACGCCTCGGTGGCACGCACCGCAACCGAAAGAAATCCGCTCCAGGTAGCCATCGTCGGTTCCGGGCCGAGCGGCTTTTACGCCGCCGAGGCGCTGATCAAATCCGACTGCCCGGTGCGGGTCGACGTGATCGAGCGCCTGCCGGCGCCGTACGGGCTGGTGCGCAACGGCGTAGCACCCGATCATCCCAAGCTGAAACAGGCTATCGGGGTCTATGACAAGATCGCGCACAACCCCGAGTTCCGCTTCATCGGCAACGTCACCGTAGGCCGCGACCTGGACGCCGAGGAACTGCGGCAAACGCACCACGCCGTGATCTATACCTGCGGCGCGGAGACCGACCGCAAGCTCGGTATCCCCGGCGAGCACCTGCCGGGCAGCCACACCGCGACCGAGCTGGTCGGCTGGTACAACGGCCATCCCGATTACCGCGACCGCGTCTTCGACTTCTCCCGCGAGACCGCGGTCATCATCGGCCAGGGCAACGTCGCCGCCGACGCGGCGCGCATCCTCGCCAAATCGGTGGACGAATTGAAAAACACCGACATCGCCGAGCACGCGCTTGCGGCGCTGGCCGAAAGCCGCATCCGCGAGATCCACGTCGTCGGGCGGCGCGGCCCGGCGCAGGTCAAGTTCACGTCGAAGGAATTGCGCGAGTTTCTGACGATCGAAAATTGCAGCGCGCGCGTCGACGCCCGGGAGCTTGCGCTAAACCCGCAAAGCCGGCGCGAGATCGAGGACAAAGCCGGCGCGATGGGCAAAAAAAACTACGCCATCCTGCAACAATTCGCGGACGCCGACGCGGATGCGGCCAAGCCGCGCGTCTGCCGCTTCACGTTCCTGAAAAGCCCGCTGCGCCTCGAAGGCGGCGCGCGGCTTGAGCGCGTCGTGCTCGAACACAACCGCCTCGAAGGCGAACCTTTTCGCCAATCGGCGCGTGCGACCGGCGCCACGAGCGCGCTTGCGTGCGGCCTGCTGTTTCGCAGCATCGGTTACCGCGGCGTGCCGATTGCCGGCGTGCCCTTCGACGACGCAAGCGGCACCTTCCCGAACCGCGCCGGCAGGGTTACCGAGTCCAGGGGCGGCGGGGTAGTCCCCGGCGTCTATACCGCGGGTTGGATCAAGAGGGGGCCGTCCGGAATCATCGGCACCAACCGCGCGTGCGCGGTCGAGACCGTCGCGGCGCTGCTGGAAGACGCCGCCTCGTTGCGCGCGCGCGCAAAACCCGGCGCCGCGAGACTGCTCGAGATACTGGACGAACGCGGCGTCGAACACGTGGACTACGCCCGCTGGAAGGCGATAGACGCCGCCGAGATAGCGCGCGGCGCGCCGAAGCAAAAGCCGCGCGAGAAGTTCACGCGCGTCGGGGAAATGTTGGCCGCCGCCGCGCGCTGCCGCAGCGGTCACGACCCGCACACGCGGGAAGTTCAGGGATAGCCGTAGTACTGGGGCGAGCGCCAGAAAGTGTCGAATTGGACGTGGGTGCCGCCGGACACCCGTTCCAACTTGGCGTCGCCGAGTTGCCCGGGCGCGGGCGGAAACACAATGTGCATCGTCTTGTCGTCGTTCACGTATAAACGTACGGCGCCCTTTTCCGGCGGCGCGACGTCAATTCCCTGCTCTCGCAGCACCGCGACCGGATCGTCGTCCACGCGTGCCTTGAACTCGGCGTCGTCGCCGTACTGAAGCGCCACTTCCCGCATACTTCTTAATACGTCGCGAAAGTCCTTCATTTTCAGTTTTGTGCTCCTGCGTCGTCATCGGGCCGAAATTGAACCCGACCATCATATGGAAGATCATGATACCAGGCATCCGGCGCTTTCCCGTTCAATAACTTACGGCAGCGTCCTCGTCGGCGAATTGGAACCTTCAGGGTTGCGGGTTTCCGGCCTGGCGCCTGATCAAGTCGCGGCGTGCAGCCACCGCCGCAGCCAGCCTTTTCAGACGTGGCGCGGTCGCCACTGCGCGCCATATCTTGCGCTGCTCGTCGGAAAATCGTACGTTTTTCAGCAATTTCGCGCCGGCGGCGGAAGCGCCGAAATCGGCGATCTCGGCAAGATCGCGCGCGCTGAAACCCGTGCGCCGATACATCGCGATCACCCGCTTTCCGACGGCGGGCCACCGAAAGTGCTCGGCGACCCAGGCGCGGCATACGTCCCGGTACGGCGCGGCGCTCTCTCCTCGGTGCAGCAGACGATTCTTGACGTGTTCCAGCGTGTACTCGTAGAACGCCCGGCGCGCGTCAGACGCGATGAAAAGCCGCCGCGCCGCGGCCCCATAGCCACCGGCGACGCGGCGGCGAGCGGTGCCGGCGTTCGCGTCGGAATCGGCCTCGACGTCGGCGCCCGCCTCGCCCGGAGCGACGCGCGAGGCCTCGAACTCGAGCTCCTCGATCTCCCCTCCCGAGGGTAGCCCATCTTCATCCATAGGCGCGGCAACGCTTGTGCGCACGATCAACCCGGCGTCGGCCAGCGCCAGCGGCACGTGCTTTGCCAGCAGGCTTTCGGTCGTATCGCGCACCGTGCGGCGCGCGGCGCGCGACAGTTTATTCAACCCCGCTCCCCAGTAGCGTTTGGCTATCCTGGTGTAGGCCGCGGCCGTCCCCCGCGCCCGCTCGGCGAGCGTGTCGGTGTCTATCACGAGCACCTTGAAAAAACCGTAGAGATAGCTACGGTCGCCGATGAAGTCGTTGCGATACAGGCCGTAGCCGCCGAACGTAAGCGAGGTCTCCTCGATCGGGTCGCTTACGCGGTCGGCGATGATAAGCACCAGTGTATCCACCCCGTACTTCGCGCGCAGCGCGCGCACCAGACCGGCGACGTTGTCGACATCGTAGTGGCCGTCGTCGAGCAGGCGGAACTCGTCGCTGTAGAGACGCATGAAAGCCTTGCGATTGGGGCGAAAATCCACGTAGTCGAACTCGTCTTCGCGCTTGATGGCGGCGGCGGCGACGGCGCGCGCGTAATCGTCGAGCCGCCACGGCGCCACGCGCGTGCGGTAGGTTCGCTTCGACATCGCGGTGGCGCCGATGTAGGTCGCGGGAAAAACGTCGCCCAACAACGACACCACCGCGACGCGCCCGCCGGCGGCGCTCGCGCCCGAGGCGGCGGCCAACGTCAGCAGCGACAGCCAAAAAAAGGAACAGCGGAGGGACATGGGCTGACGCGATTATACGGCGAAGCGGTATTCCGGCGGGTGCGCAAAAAAATGCCCGGCGGACGTGCCGCCGGGCATGCAGATGAGGCCATCTAACGAGGTTGCACGACACGCAAACGCAACCCCATTGCCACGCATCGAAACACCGCTTCGCCGGGTGCCGGCGAAGCGACCGCGTAAGGAGACTTTAGAAATACAGTTGGACTTGACCTAATATCGCGTCGTACTTGTCGTCGCCGCTGGCGCGACCGGAATAATCCTCCTCGTCGCCGCCGACTGTGACGTAGTTCAGCTGCACGCGCCCGTTCCTGTCGTTGGGGCCGAGATAAAAGTTCAGGCCGACCTCGAGGCGGTTGATGTCTTCATCCACGTTGGCGGCGCCGCCGCAGTTGTCGCATTCCATGTCCTGATAACGCACCATGCCCTCGACGACGTCGGTGAACTTGTAGCCGGCCATCAGATACCACGCCCGTTCGTCGTATCCGTCCCTGCCCCGCACGTCTTCACCGTCAATATACTCGGCACGGAAATGCATCGGGCCGTTTTTGTAGATCATACCCGCGCCCATGACTTCGTAGTCTTCGCTATCCAATTCTTGACCTGCTTCCGTACAACCATATCGAGACGGCTGATAGCCGGCGGTATTGTCATCTGCATCGGCGGCACAAGCGTGAAAACCATCGTCCGGCCCTCCGGCGTTCTCGATCTCGCCGTAATACGCCTGCACGTGCAGCACCTTGCCGTAGTCGTACATCAGGCGGGCGGCGAAACTATGATCATCACCCTTTTGACTATCATCAATAATTCCAACGGCCTTGGAACGATCGGCGGTGTTGAAGATGCCGACGTCGTAACCAAAACCGCCGGTTTCCTTGCCGCCGCCGACGTTGCGTCCGCTCAGCATCGCGCCGATGGAACGGTCGAGCGCCAAGCGCGCCGTGAACGTGCGCTTGATCAGCGGCAGGCGCGTGCCGCTCAACGTGTAACCCATGCCGACCGGCGTCTTGAACTGGCCTAATTTGAGCTTTGCGGCGTCGCCGAACTTGTAGCGGACAAACGCGTCGCGGATGAAAGTATCGAGCGTGGTCGGCCTGCCGCCGCCATCGGTGTTATTGGCGTCGAACTGAAAACCACCGTCCCAGTCGCCCCACTTCATCTTGGTGCCGAAGCGAACGCGGTCGGTGTCGAACTCCAGGCCGTCCCGATCCGAGTCGCCGCCTTTTCTGTCGTACTGCTCGAAACCGAATTGCAGCAGACCCCAGACGTCTATCGTCGCACCGTCCCCGACTTTGAACTTGGCGGCGGACGCCGTCGGCGATGCACCGACAAAAGCAAGCGACAGAAACAGGATGCCCGCGATTCGGGATTGCAAAATAGACATTGAATTCCTCCGGATGGATAAACAAGGTGAATGGGCGCCTTTATACGCGCCGAATGTAACAGAATTATGGCAGCCGGACGTGGGGCGGAGCCGCCGTCTTGTGGCCGGGTTGCGGCTTTCGCGGAAATGACGAAGCGCGAGGCGGCGGGCACGACGAACAAGAAAAGTCCCCTTCGAGAAGGGGGCTTATCGGTTCATCCTGTTTTATTACGAGACCGTCGCCGCGACCGGCGTCCATGCAAGGGCCGAAATCTGCACCGCCACGCGGGGCGCTACGACAGGCCGCACCGAAAGCTTTGCAGTCCTCTCAGCAATCTGCCGCGGCTACCACTCGAAAGACTCTGGAAGGCGGAACTCCCGTCGTAGTCCACGGGCGTGATCGGGGCGCCCGGCGGATCACCGCCGGAAACGTCCGCCATTTCCTCCTCGTCCAGCACGGCGACCCGCTCCTTGAGCGCGGCCACGTCGTCTTCGGTGAACTCATAGCCGAAACGACGGGCCACCTCGAGCGCGTCGTCTTCGCTCCGGGTCCGCGCCAGGGCCGCGCGCAACGACGCGTTGGTCCTGGCTTCCTCGAAAAACTTCGATACTTGTTCGTACTTGTCGCTCATGGTTCTCCTCCGATAGAGTATCCGTGGTTCACGCCGTCCGCTAAGACGCGCCACGACGCCCGCGCGTCGCACTCTGCAACCAAGCCCTTGCGGACACGCGCATTGTACGAGAAGCGACGGCGGGTTCGACGCCGCAAAACGTTCAAAAACCCGTGGCAGAGATCTCGTCCACACTCGCATATCTGCTTGTTATCGGATAAAAAAGCGTCTTCTCCCGCGCGCCGCCCGCGGCTCCCCATGCACACCCCTGCATTTTAGTATAATGCGCGCGCATTCCCGCACCGTTACCCGACACTATGGAGGAAGCGTAATGGCAATTATTACCTTGCAAGGCAAGGAGGTTCACACCAACGGCGAGTTGCCGGCGAACGGTTCGCAGGCGCCCGACTTCAGACTGACGAACCATGAACTCGAGGATCTTACGCTGGAATCCTTCCCCGGTTCGAAAAAGCTGATCAGCATCGTGCCGAGCCTCGACACGCCGGTGTGCGCGACCTCGACCAAAAGATTCGATACCGCGGCGGCGCGTCAGGAGCACGCCAAAATCCTGGTGGTGTCCGCCGACCTGCCCTTTGCGATGCACCGTTTCTGCGACGCCGAGGGGCTGGAAGACGTCGTCGCGCTGTCCATGATGCGCTCGCGCGATTTCGCGCGCGATTACGGCGTCCTGATAGAGGACGGCCCGCTCGCCGGCATCACCGCGCGCGCCGTCGTCGTGCTCGATGAGCACAACCAGGTGCTGCACGGCGAATTGGTCGGCGAGATCAGCGACGAACCGGACTACGAGAGCGCGCTGGCGGCGCTGCAAGACGGCTGAACCGCGCGCACGACGACGACGCCCGGTCGCGGTCGTGCAGAACCGGGCACAGCCGGACAAACCCGCGGCGGCCCGTCACCCGAGTGGCGCGCCACCGGCGACGCGCATAAAGAAACTCTTCAACGGCGCGATACGGTCGCTGCAATCCAGACCGGCGCTGCGCGTCGCGACCACCGCGCCCCGGCGGTGCGAGAACAACCACAGCAGCGCTTCCAGCCCGGTCTTCATGCACCAGTTGCGCGCCTTGACGCTTCTCTGATAACGGCGCAACACCGGCCACGAGAAGGCCGCGGCGCGGCTTTGTTCGCGCGCCTCGAACAAAGCCGCCAAGTCGGCGAAACCCAGGTTCGCGCCCTGCCCCGCCAGCGGATGCACGCCGTGGGCGGCGTCGCCGACCAGCGCAAAACCCGGGCGCACGTAGTCGCGGGCGATGCCGCCGTAGAGCGGGAACGAGGCGACCTCGGACACGAGTTCGACGCCGCCGAGACGCCCGCCGAAGGCGCGTTCCAGACGCCTCTCGAAAGAAGCGCCCGCGTCCCCGCCCGTGCCCAGGATCTCGCCGGCCAGCGCGCGCGGGCACGACCAGACCACCGCGCAGACGCGCTCAGCCAACGGCAGAAACGCGACGATACCGTCGCGCGAAAAGCACTGCCAGCAGGTGGCCTCGTGCCCGATCTCGGTGCGCACGACGGCGGCCAGCGCGGTCTGCCGATAGTCGCACGCGCGCCACCCCACCCCCATCCATTCGCGCACCCGGGAGCGCGCACCGTCGGCGCCGATGATCACCCCCACGTCGCGCTCGCCCGCGTCGAAGAAGATACGCCGGCCACGGGGCGCGCCGTGCGTATGCGCGGCCGCGGCCCGCGCATACGCCGCCGGGCGCGCTTCGATACGCTCGACGCACGCCAGCGCATCGAGGCGCGTGAACAAGGCCCGCGACAAATGCGCGTGTTCGACGACCAGCCCCAGATGCGAGGCGCCGATACCCGCCGCGTCGAAGCGAATGCGCCCGCCGCCTTCGGCGTCCCATACCTCGAGCGCGCAAAAGCGCTCGTAGCGTGCCAGCGACCCGAGCACGCCGATGGAATCGAGAAACGCGCACGCGGCGGCGTTCAGCGCGTAGGTTCTCGGAGTATAGGGAGCATCGGCGTCGGTCGCGACGGCGCGCGGTCGCGACGCGAACAGCAGCACGCGACGCCCGTCCAATCCCAGTCTGGCCGCGCACGCCAGGCCGATGACGCCGCCGCCGACGACTGCCGTCGGCGGTTCAGGCCGCATCGGCTGTGACCGGCGGAACACCGGCGAGACGCGGCCACGGCGGCGCCAGACCGAGGCTGCGACGCACGATGGCGCGGCGCAACGGCGGCAGCAGATCGAGCGCGACGAGAGCGGCGCCACGCAGACACGCCGCGCTCCTGCCGGGTTTTACAAAGGCCGTGGCGAGCGCGTCGGTGAAGCGCACCACGCGGCGCACGTCGCGCGTCCTGCACGCCTGGTACGCGTCGAGCACCGCACGCGCGCCGACGTCGCCGGCGTCCGCCGCGCACTGCGACAGAAAAGCCACGTCGCGCAACGTCAGATTGTAGCCCTGCCCGGCGACCGGATGCACGCGGTGCGCGGCGTCGCCCAACAGCACGACGCGATCGCGCGCCATGCCGGGCGCACGGCGCAACGTCAGCGGATAGACGAAACGCTCCCCCGGATTCGCCAGGCGGCCGAGACGCCTCCCCAGCACCCGTTGCAGACGCGCGATGAAATCGGCGTCCGGCAGGGCCGCGACTTCGGCGGCCGCGGCCTCGGGGTGTACCCACGCGACCACGCGCGCACGGCCGCCGACCGGCAACACCGCGAGCGGGCCGTTCGGAGTGAAGCGTTCATAGGCGACGTGCTCGCCGCCGTCCTCGTCGGTTTCGACCGCGGCGACGACCGCGACCTGCCGGTAATCCCTGGTGCGCGGCTCGAAACCCAGCCGTCGCGAGAAATCCGACGCGCCGCCGTCGGCCAGCACCAGCAAGCGCGCGCGCAGGCGGCGCGCGCCGCCGCCGTCAGCGACCGAGACGTGGACGCAATCGGCATCGCGCTCGACGCGTTCGGCGCGCGCCGGGGAGAGCACGGTCATCGCGGGCGCCGCGGCCAGCGACCGGTGCAGCGCGTGCATCAAGTCGGCGGCGGTGACCACGTATCCGAGCGCGTCCAGTCCCTCCTGCCGCGCGCATATCCGAGTCACGCCGAAAACCCCCTGCTCGGACACGTGGATCTTGCGCACCGGACACGCGCGTTCGCGCAACGCGCGCCACGCGCCCACGTGGTCAAGAATGCGCCGGCTGACCGCCGACAACGCGAGCGCGCGCAACGGCACGTTCGCCGCCGCGGCGACGTCGCGCGGCTCGATGATCGCACAACGCACGCCGGCCGCCGACGCGGCCAACGCCGCCGCCGATCCGGCCAAGCCGCCACCGACGACCACGACGTCAAAGTCGGCCACGGCGCCCTCGCCCTTCATCGCGCCATCGCCGCCTCGATCTGCCCGGCCTCTTTCGGCAGCGCCGCGCTCAGCACTTGCGGCCCGCGCGCGGTGATCAATACGTCGTCCTCGATGCGGATGCCGGTGTTCCACCAGCGCCTTGCGACGTCGCGCGCCGGACGCACGTACACACCCGGCTCTATCGTCAGCACCATGCCCGGCTCGAAACGGCGAGGGCGCCCGGCGCGCCGATAGTCGCCGACGTCGTGCACGTTCAGGCCCAGCCAATGGCCGATGCCGTGCATGTAAAAGCGCGTGTAGGCGCGTTTCTTCAGCAGCACGTCCGGACGCCCGCGCAGCAGACCGGCGGCGGCGAGGGCGCGCGTCAACGAGGCCGCGGCCGCGGCGTCGACCTCGGCCCAGGTGTTGCCGACGACGGCGCGCGCTATCGCCTCGCGCTGCGCCTCGAGCACCATCTCATACAGTTCGCGCTGCGCCGGGCGGAAACGTCCGTTGACCGGGATCACGCGCGTCACGTCGCCGGCGTACAGCTGGTATTCGGCACCGGCGTCTATCAGCAGCAGATCGCCGTCTTTCAAAAGGTCCTCGTTGGCGGTGTAATGCAACACGCAGGCGTTGGCACCACCGCCGACTATCGGCGGGTACGCCGCCACCGCGCCGTTGGCGTGAAACTCATGCAGCAACTCGGCGGCGACTTCGCGTTCGGACGCGCCGGCACGGCAAAAACGCCACGCGCGCCGGTGCGCCGCGACGGAAATTTCGACGGCGCGGCGCATCAGGCGCAACTCGAACGGCGATTTCTTGAGCCGCATCTCGTGCAACGGCACGCCGGCGTCCACCAATTCGCGCGGCGCCGCGGCGCCGCGCGCGGCGCCGCGCGCACGGGTGCAGGCGGTGGCCAGATCAGCCACGTGCGCCGCGTCCTCCAGGTCGCAATAAAGCCGCCGGCGTCCGGCAAGCAAACGCGGCAACCATTCGGAAAAATCCTGCAACGGCAGCGCGAGGTCCACGCCGTGGTCACGCACCGCGCCGCGCAGACCAACGCGCCTGCCTTCCCAGATCACGCGCGCGTCGTCGTTCGGCGTGCAAAAGAGGAGGTAGTCGCCGTGCTCGCAAGCGGGGGCGAAGACCGCGATCATCCCGTCTTCCGACAGACCGGTCAGATACGCGAAATCACTGTGCTGGCGGTACGGATAGAGAACGTCGCCGGCGTAGATTCTGCCGGGAGCGGCGCGCAGGCACAACAGGGCGTCGCGCCCGATTTGACGCAGGAGGCGACGCCGACGCTTCCGAAATTCGGCGTTTGCGCGTTCGATGTTTTTTTCTTCCATCCCGGTTTCCAAACGCTGAGAACGCTACGATACCACTGCGAGCACGATCGTACAGCGATCACGCGCGGCGTTCTTTTTTCATTTTATTTCATAATGTTACAAAAAGCACGGTGACGTCGCGTCCGATTCGTCCGGAGGCCTCGAGGCGTGCGGTCGAGCGTCGCCGTTTTGATGATCGGAGTGTAGCGTATCGAGGAAAAATTTTTTTATTTTTATTACTTGACCATTGCAGAAAATATACTACCATTGCAGCCCATGAATCAGTCTGACACTGTTCATGAAAAACTCGATTCGCTGGCCGAGCTCGAGCGAGGACTGGAAAAGCTGCTCGCGGAGCACGCCAAGCTGGTCGAGGAAAACGAAACCCTGCGCCGTGATCACCAAAACCTGGTCTCTGCAAACAGAGCTCTCACCGAGGCCAACCAACGTGTGCAGCACAAGATCGAGGCGTTGCTCGAACGTCTGCGCCTGATCGAGAAACCCTGACGCCGAATCTGATTCACCGATGAGCGAAAATTACGCGAACGTCGAGATCAAGCTCATGGGCAGGGAATACCTGATAGCCTGCGCGCCGCACGAGGAAAAAACCGTGCACGACGCGGCGCGTTATCTCAACGAGCAGGCCGCCGAAATGAAGCAGGCCGTCACCACTACCGATAACGAAAAAGTCATAGCAATCACGGCACTTAACCTCGCGGCCAGGCTATTGAGCATACGGCGCGAATTGGAACAAAAAATCAAACGCCTGACGCGGCTCGTCGAAAGCAGACAAAGCCCCCCGTCGCCCCGACGCAGCCGCGACGATTCTAAAAGTCTTGAGATAACTCTGTGATACTCGTTAGTCCCCTGAATAATCCTTTACCGTACTTCTTGAAAAAAGGGGTTACTCCCGCCGTCGGTGCGCATGCTCACGTGGATGAGAAGCCTGAAGACGGCGGGCCGACCCTTCCTTGGACCTCATGGTCAAAGGACGTCGGAGGACGACGACTTCTACGGAGTTATCTCACTTTTCAAAAGAACGTGTGCCGCCGCGTCTTGGCGGCCCCGTCAGATCCATCACCAACAACGTTATCAAGGAGGTATTGATGGCCATTAAAAGACGCACCAAAAAGCGACTTGTCAAAAAGAAGTCCGCGGTCAAACGCAGACCGGCAAAAAAACGTGCCGTGAAGCGGGCGGCGCCGAAGCGCAAAGCCACGCGTAAGAAGCGCACCGTGCGCAAGAAGGCGGCACCCAAGAAAAAACGCACCGTCAAGAAAAAAAGAGCGGCACCCAAGAAAAAACGCGCCGTCAAGAAAAAAAGAGCGGCGCCCAAGAAAAAACGCACCGTCAAGAAAAAAAGAGCGGCGCCCAAGAAAAAACGTACCGTCAAGAAAAAAAGAGCGGCGCCCAAGAAAAAACGCACCACCAAGAAGAGGCGCACCGCCAAAAAGAAGATATAAGTCCCCGCACTGACGGACTTTGCAGCCCGGCCACGTTTCTCGTGGCCGGGCTTTTTACACTATGCCGCTCCGAGGCCGCGGCCCGGGCGGCCGCTTCCCCCTCCCTTCAGCCAGGCGGGCAGACGCGCCAGCAAAAAGAACAGGACGGCGCCGGCCACGCCATAAAGATGAGTCTCGGCGGCCACCGGCACGCCGATAAACGCCGAGGTGCCGACGGTGCTTCCGTAGTATCCCTCGTACGCCAGCTTGGCCGCGAGCAACGCCAGCAGCACAAGCCCCAGGCGTTCGCCGTCGCGCAGCTGCTGCAACGCGATCACCGCGAAAAGACCGTGCAACGCGCCCGACAATCCGCCGAAAAACGCGTTCTCGGGAGCGAACCAGTACAGGCAGGCGGATACCGCCAAACAGCCGACGACGAGATAAAAAATCCAGGCGGCGACGCCCATCCACGCGCGCCCGATAAGAAAAATCAACAGCCAGGCAAGCAAGTCGAGCGCCAAGTGGCGCCCGTTCAGGTGGGCGAAATTACCGGTCAACACCCGCCACCATTCACCCGCGCCGACCAACGCGGCGTTGAACAGCATCGGCTCCCGCAACGCCTCCGACGAGGCGACCGCCGCCGCCGCCGCGACCCCGAAGACCAACGCGGCCTCAGAAAACAGCCGGCGCAAAAGATTCGCGGCGCGTTCTATCCGGAGGAGCCTGCGCGGTAGGCGGCCACGTCGGCGCCGGCCTCGCGCCACGCCTTGAAGCCGCCGGCGACGTGGCACACGTTTTCGAGGCCCATCTCCTTAAGCCGCCACGCCGCCAGCGACGAGCGCCCGCCGCCGGCACAGAACAAGACGAACTTTTTGTCCTGCGCGAATACCTTGTCGTGGTAGGGACTGGCCGGATCGGCCAAAAATTCGAGCATGCCGCGCGGCGCGTGCGCCGCGCCCGGGATGGTGCCGCTCTCGGTCAACTCGTGCAAATCGCGGACGTCTATGAACTGCACGCCGTCCTCGCCGTGCAGCGCACGCGCCTCGGCGACTTCCAGCGTGTCGACGTTCGCGAGCGCCTCGGCCATCAGATCGCCCACCGTTTTCTGCAACTTCGTCATCCTCTCATTATAGCAGGCTCAAAACCCGCCGTCGCCGCTCAGCCGGTAGCCGCCCTTGTCGTTCGCCTTGCCCCGCTGCGCCAGAAAATCGCGCACCAGGTCGTTGTCGGTGTCGACGTCCAACTGGTAGCGGTAGCCGAGGTCGGCGGCGAGCGCCGCGTCGCCGTTCACTCGGAACAGTTCACCGCCGCCGCGCACGCGCGCGCCAAGCCCGCCGTTTTCATCGGAGGCCAGATCGGCCTGGAAATCGCCGGCGCTGAACAGGTCGGTCGCAACGTCCTCGACCACGGCGCGCGCGCGCAACGATTGCGGCAACCAGCCACCGAGGGCAAAGCGCGCCTCGTCCAACGCGAGCCGCAGATTCGCGCTAAGCGGCAGCGTGATCTTGCCGAGCGGCAACGGGCGGCGCTCAAGCCGCGCCTCGAGCACGCCTTCGCTCAGCCGCAACGCGCGCGGCGGCGACCACGCGGCCACGACTTTGCCGCGCACCGGCGGCGCCTCGACCTCCAGGCACCAGACTATCGGATTGAGGCCGGGACACCAGCGCCAACCGACGTCGGCGCGCGCCGGCAGACCAGGCGGCGGATTGAACAGCAGGCCGGCGCGCCCCCCGACCAGGTTGCCGCGCACGTGCGCCAGCGAGACACCCGGCGGCGCGCCCGCGTGATCGAGCGCGAACCGCACCGGCATCGTCAGCACGACGCACGCGGCCAGGACCAGCACGCCCAGCAGCAGATAAAAGAAACGCCTGAGCCAGACCACCGCGCCTACCCTTCGAAGTAAGCCGTAGCCGACACCTGCCCTCCGGCGCCGGTCTCTACGCGCAAACGCTGCAACAGGTGGCCGTCATCAACGCGCCGTTCGATCCAGCGCATGACGTCCTTGCCGGCGGCGGGGGAAAACTGTATTTCTATCTGCTTCGTGCCCTCTTCCTGATCAACGACGCCGAGTTTCCCCTGCAAGCCGCTTTTCTCAAGGCTCTCGGCAAGAATCTCGCGCAGTTTTCCGGACGCGGTGCCGGCCAGGCGCGCGCCGCGCACCGACGATTGCAGGCCGATGATTGTTTGCGCCCGGCTTTGCAGCCACAGGTGGTCGCCCTCGGCGGCGGCGAACAGCTCGGACGCGCGCTCGTGGCGCTCGAGCAGCGGGCGGTAGAACAGGCTGTAGGCGGCGAACGCCACGGCGAACGCCACGGCGCCGGCGAGCATCGCGCGTTCGCGCCCGCTGCGCTGCCCCCAGGCGTCGGCGATCTGGCGCAGCGGCTTCACTGGCGCGGCCTTATCCGGAAACGCAGGCGCGTGCGCCCCTTGTCGGGGGGCAGATCCTGGTGGGCGGCGACGCCGCCCGGCAGTTGTTCGAGCACGCGCTTGAGTTGCTGCGGGTTGCCGGCGAGGCTCACTTCGAGCAGTATCTCCTGCTGCCTGAAGTCCAGCATATCCACGCGGCAGCTTTTGCATTCGGACAGCGACTTCTCGAGCGCCGCCACCAGCTTCCACGCGTTGTCGTCGCTCTTGGTGCGGTGCTCCTCAAGTTGCAGCAGGCGGCGCTCGACCTGCGCGCGCAAGTTGATCAGTTCGCCGTCTATTCGCAACGACTCGAACAAACGCGCGCTGTCGGCACGGAATTGGCCGGCGCGGGCGTCGAACCAGCGCGTCTCTATGACCAGCGTGGCCAGGTGCGAACCGAACAGCATCAGCGCCAGCGCCGCGGCCCAACGCCACGGACGCAGCCACGCGGCGGCACCGCTCTTGACCGAGTATTCCCCCTGCAACAGGTCAATAGCGCCGCCGGCGTCGGCGCGCACCATCATCTGGTCGAGCGGTGCCAGCGGCGGGCGCAAACTATCGCGCCACGCCTCGGGCAGCGCCCCGGGGTCGCCACCATAGACGTCGAAAGCCCCGCTGCGGTCCTGCAACGCGGCCAGCGACGCGATCCATTCGACGCCGCCGGCAAAGCCGGCGTGTTCGGCGGCGCGGTAGATGCAGCGCTCCCCCTCGTGCCAAACCACGCGCCGTTCGTCGGCCCACGGCAGCGCGTACACGTCGGGCAGCATCGCGCGCGGCTTGACGCCTTCGGCGCTCAACAACCGCAGCCATTCGTCCATGCGCCGGCGCGACACCACGACCACCGGCACCCCCTCCTCGCGCGGCGGGCCCAGCGCGAAATGCAGCGCCTCTATTGATTCGATCAGCTCTTCCTCGAGCGCGAACGGCGCCGTTTGACGCCACAACTTCCTGCGCCCCGGCGGCAGCTTCGGGCACGCGAAGACCAGCACCTCGGTCGGCACCCAGACGACGCCGCGACCCGCGCGCGCGCCCTCGGCGACGGGCAGCTCGATCAGTTGCGAGTCGGGGGTAATTTTCCACATGGTCACGCGCGGTGCTTGATGCAGAATACCATATCCGCGCCGCGCGGCGGATGGTGGCGCGCCGCTCCGGTTTCAAAAAATCGTTTCGTCGTCCGTCGCGTTTGCATCGTCGTCCACGCCCTTGCCGGCACCGACGACGCAGCGCCCGCCGTCGAACACGTCGAGCTCGGCGTGGGGGTTGCCGCCGAAATACCGTTGCAACACGTAGACGCGGTACGGTCGGTCGGTGTTGTCCCGGTAGAGCAGGCTGTTGATCGTAAGCTCCACGCCGCTGAAACGCACCGCCACGACGAGACCGAAGAAGCGGCTCTGCACCGTCAGATACTCGTCCACCCAGTCCAGCAAATGCGGCTGCTGATCCTCGCGCGGCGACAGCAGCGGGCGTATCACCTGGGCGATCTCGTTTTGCGCGGTAAGCGGTTCGTCGCGCACGCGCTCCCTCAATTTGCGCGCGCTCTCGGCCTCGAAGTAAGGCAGCGTCTCTAGCACCTCCTCGGTCGCGGTGTTGACGTTGATCTTGCTGCTCCTGCCGACGATGCGCGCCGGCAGCGCCACCAGCTGGCTTTGCAACGACGCCAGCGACGCCGGCGGCAGGTCCTCGAAACCCTTGACCCAGTGCAGTTCGCGCGGCGACACCATGGCCGCGTTGGCGGCGTGGTAGCCGAACTTCTTCAGCGAATACTCGGCGTCCTCGGCGCCGCTGGTGCGGAAGTCGTCGTCGCCGTCGAGCCAATCGCCGAGCGAGTCCATCAGCACGTTGACGTCGGGCGCGCTTCCCTCTTCGGTAACGGGAACGGTGGCGGCGAACTTCTCGAGAAACTTTCTGAAACGCCGCGCGTGCCACTGGCCGGGGTGCGCGGGATTCCTCGCGTCGTGCCTGTTCTCATTTTCAGGCACGGACTTCAGACGGCTTGCAGCGCGCAGGTTGTTGACGTTCAACAAACCGTGCAGGTCGTAGATGCACGTCGAGACGCGCGCGTCGCCGAGCGACTCCAGGGGCGGCACGTCGGCCGAGACGTGCCAGGGCCTGGACCAGGATTCTTCGTCGCCGTCCCCATCGGCGGCGGCGTTCTCATCGGCGGCGACGTCCTCATCCTCCCCGCTGCTCGCGTAGTAGTCCACGGCGGAGTCGCCGTCGCTGACGCGATCCCGTTGCAGCGCGATGAGCGCGCGCGACTCGACGGTCAGCGCCAGCAGCACGGCCTGCTCCTTCTTCAGGATGCGCGAGGTGCGCTCGATGTCGAGGTTCTGGCTGTAGAGCAGCCACGAGGCGGTGGCCGACACCGAGGCGACGACGATCATCACGCTCAGAAGCGCGACGCCGCGCGCCTCCGTCACCGCTCCTCGAGCCACGGGTAGACGTCCTGCAGGCCCGGGAAACGGCGCACGAAGGACACGCTTTCGCCGGCGTCGCCGCGCTCGACCTCGAGCGTGACCTCGATGGATTGCGGCAGCATTTCAAGCCACGCCGCGGTCTCCCTGCCGTAGTTGTCGCGCCGCCACTCGAGTTGTATATCGAACAGAATCACGTTTTCGAGCAGCAGGCTCTCGACCGGCAGGCTGTCCTGCGCGAGGTCGAGCACCGGCCACGACAGACGATAAAGCCGGTTGCTACCGTCGGTGCACCAGGCGACGCGCTGCAAGCCGGCGCGCAGCAGCCGTCCCGGCGGCAGGCCGGCGCGCGTGAACACCGCCTCGCAGGCATAGACGTCCTCGCTGCCGCCCACCAGCGGCGCCTCGTCGTCGAAGGCCGGCAGACGGTCGCTGCCAAAAGCGGCGCGCACCGGCCGGCGCACGACGTTCATGAAGTCGTCCAACATCAGCGTCATTACCAGCTGCACGTCGCTCAGCTCGGTGGCGGTGGCCTCGACCTTCTCCTGCATCGTCATCGAGGTTTGCAGGCCCTGGAAGGCCATCGCCGAGATCAACGCGAAAATGGACATCGCGATCAGCACCTCCAGCAGCGTGAAGCCGCGGGCGCCGGCGCGCGCACCAAGGTTCATTGGCCGAAGATCGCTTGCAGCGTCGCCGACGGCGGGCTATCGCGTCGCGCGGCCATCGCCGGCGAATAGACGTCGACGACGACGATCGCGACGCGCTCCGCCGGCGCCTCCTCGGCGTCCTCTTCACGCCGTTCCCTCCTCTGCAAAGACCACTGCCAGATGGAACCGCCCTGCTCTTCCGAACCTTCGGTGCTCAATGACGCAAATCCGTCGGCCGCGGGCGCTTGCAGCCGTTCATTGCGGTAATCGGTCATCACGTTCCACGCGGTCAGGTGCCCAAGATAGCGCTCGCGCAGCCGCACCTGCGTGTCGGAAAAAACGTTGAGCGCGTCCAGCGAGGCGCCGAGCGCAATCGCCAGCACGGCGACCGCGATCAGCACCTCGATCAACGTGAAGCCGGCGGCGCTGTCGGCGCGGGCGCGGTGTCGCGTCACGGCGGTTCCTCCTCGACGCGCCTGCCGAAGGCGATGCGCCCGGTGGCGCTCCAGCCGAACGTCGCCTGACGCTCCTGGTCGACGAAGATCTGCAAAATCCCACCGGGCTGCCACAGGCCGGTCGGCTGAAACTGCACCCAGGGTTCGACCGCGACGCGCCTGGCGGCCTCCGCCTCTTCCTCGTCATCGTCGAAACCGGCGGCGGGTTCGTCGCCGCCGAGATCCGCCAGATCCACGCCCTCGTCGAGGCCGCCCAACGACAGCCGCAGACTCCAGTTGTTCGGCACGTTTATATCGCCGAAACGCGCGGCCGGTTGCCACGACGTCGCGGGCAAACGCACCGCGGCCAGGCGGCGCGCGCCGGGGTCCCAGCGCAAGCCGTGCGCCACGCCAGTCAAAATAGCCTCGGCGGACAGATTGTTCATCAGGCTGACGATGCGGCGGCTGGTCTCCTGCGCCCGTCCGCGCTCGCCCACCGACACCGACAGCAGCGTCGCGGACACGACCACCGCGATGATCACGGTGACGACGATGATTTCGATCAGGGTAAAACCGGACGACGGGGCGGGTGAAGGCGCGCCTGCGAAACGAACGGCTCTACCCATCCAGGTTCCAGTTGCCGATGTCCTGATCGAGTCCGTTGCCGCCATCCAGTCCGTCCATGCCGTAGCTGTAGATGTCGAAGCGGCCGTGCGAACCGGGGCTGCGGTACTGGTAGTCTTTGCCCCACGGATCCTGCGGCAGCTTGTCGAGGTAATTGCCGGCGACGAGGTCCTGCAGCGTCGTGGGATAGTTAAAGTGATCGAGGCGATACATGTTGATCGCGTTGGTCAGCGTGCGCACGTCCTGCTTGGCCCGCACCTGGCGCGCCATGTCGGGGCGTTCCATGATCGAGGGCACCACCAGGGCCGCCAGAATGCCGAGGATGACGACGACGACCATGATTTCTATCAGCGTAAATCCGCGCTGAGCTTTTGTTTTTCTTTGCGCGCTTTTTCTTTTCATATTCGTCACACCAGCTGGTTCATTTGGATAATCGGCACCAACACCGCCATCACGATCAGCAGCACGATGCCGCCCATTATTATAACCAATAGCGGCTCGAACATTTTGAGGCCGGCGTCCACCAGCGTGCGTATCCGGTGGTCGTAATAGTCGGCGACCTTGATCAGCATGTTGTCGAGGGTGCCGCTCGACTCGCCGCTGCTGACCATGTGGATCAGAAACGGCGGGAAGCGCTTGCTCTTCAGCAGCGCCTGGTGCAGGCCGTCGCCTTCGCGCACGCGCTCGGCGACGTCGCCCAGGTTGCGGCGCAGCGCGAGATTGCCGACGCGCTCGGCGGCGATGCGCAGCGACTCCATGATCGGCACGCCGCTGCCGAGCAGAACGCCGAGACTGCGCGCCCATCCGGCGACGTTGCCGACCACCAGCCAGTAGCCGAAACGCGGCGTTTGCAGCAGCATGTTGTGCCAGCGCTCCTTGGCCTCGGGGTTGCGCAATATCAGCAGGAAAATCGTCAGCGCGCCGGTGAACGCGACCAGCAGATACACGCCGTAGTCCCTGAGCCAGTTGCTGATCGAGATCAGCGCCGACGTCAGCGGCGGCAGTTCCTGGTTCATCTGCACGAACACGCGCGTAACCTGCGGCACGACGTTGACCAGCAGCAGGATGATCACGGCCGTGGCCACCGTCAACATCAGCAGCGGGTAGATCAACGCCGTCATCAGCGATTGGCGCGCCTGCCCGGACTGCTCGACCTCGTCGGCCAGGCGTTCCAGCACCTGCGACAGATGACCGGTCTCCTCGCCCGCCGATATGGTCGCAATGTAATCGGACGGAAACGCGGCCGGCGCCTTTTGCAGCGCGTAGGCCAGCGTGTGCCCCTCGGTCAGCTGGCCGCGAATCGCCGACACCAGCCGCTTGACCTGCACGTTCTCGGCCTGCTCGGCCATCAACCGCAGACAGGATTCGAGCGGCATACCGGAACCGAGCAGCGTCGCCAACTGGCGCGTCATCAACATCAGATCGCCGCGCCCGAGCTTGCGCCGGAACTGAAACAGCGAGCGCGCCGCGCCGACCGCGGAAATCTCAATCGGCGTCAGCTTCTGCTCGCGCAACTGCTGGCGCAGATGGCGCTCGGAATCGGCCTCGAGCACCCCCTTGCGGGTCTTGCCCTCGCGGTCGTAGGCTTGGTAGTTATATGCCTGCATCGGCAACGAGTATACACTTCGGGAACGCCTTGGGGGCGTTCCCTTACCGGTGTGAAGGCCGGAACGACCCCCTCACCTTGACCCTCTGGGAGAAAGTGGCCGAAGGCCGGACAAATAATGAAACCCTCTCCCAGAGGGAGAGGGAGAATCAGGCTTTGTCCTTCTCGACGTCCTCACTCGCTTGATCGAGGGCAGCAAGAAAGTATGGCCGCAGTGCAGCGCCATAATAAGTAAGTTTATCAGCGACATCCAAATCATCGCTGAATCTTGCATAGACCTCCTTAGGGTCCGGATAAAACAAATCCGGTATGCCCCAGGCATGGGTTCGGGCGCCGGTGCGTTTTCGTTTTTTGGTTTTCATTTTCCTAATGCAGCGTTACCGCCAGCACTTCCTCTAACGACGTGTCGCCGGAGAATGCGTATTGCAGGCCGATGGTTCTGAGGTTGGGCTGGGTTTTGCGGACGTGCTGCTCCATGTCCAGCTCGCTGCCGCCGTCGTGGATGATCTGGCGCAGCACGTCGTCCATTACGACGAAGTCGAACAGGCCGAAGCGCCCGGAGTAGCCGGTGTGGTGGCACGCCTCGCAGCCTTTCGGGCGGTACACCGGTTGGGCGCGGAAATTGTCGGGGTCTATGTCCCAGAACTTGAGTTCGTCGAGGTCGGGCATGAACGACTCGCGGCACTCGGGACACAACCGCCTGACCAGGCGTTGCGCGAGCGTGCCTTGCAGCGTCGCGGTCAGCAGAAACGGCTCGACGCCCATGTCGCACAGGCGCGTGATCGCGCCCAAGGCGGTGTTGGTGTGCAACGTCGACAGCACCAGGTGGCCGGTCAGGCTCGCCTGCACCGCGATGTCGGCGGTCTCGCCGTCGCGGATCTCGCCGATCAGCACGACGTCGGGGTCCTGGCGCAAAATCGCCCGCAGGCCGCGCGCAAAGGTCATGCCGGCCTTGGTGTTGACCTGCGTCTGGCTGATGCCCTCGAAGTCGTACTCGATGGGGTCTTCTATCGTCATGATGTTGCGCTGGCGGCGGTCGACCTCGGCCAGCGCCGCGTAGAGCGTCGTCGTCTTGCCCGAACCGGTCGGGCCGGTTACGAGAACGATGCCGTGCGGGCGGTTGACCATGCTGTGAAAGCGTTTTTGCATCTCGGACTCCATGCCCAACTGCACCAACTGCATCTGCTCGGTCTGCTTGTCGAGTATGCGCAACACCACGCGCTCGCCGTAGCTCGACGGCAGCGTGGACACGCGCAAATCCACGCTGCGCCCGCCCAGGCGCACGGTGATACGCCCGTCCTGCGGCAGGCGTTTTTCGGCGATGTCGAGGCGCGCCAGCACCTTGACGCGCGACACCAGCAACGGCGCCAGCTTGACCGACGAGGTCAGCATCGTGCGCAACACGCCGTTTAAGCGAAAGCGGATCTGCAGGTCGCGCTCGTAAGGCTCGACGTGGATGTCGGAGGCGCGCTCGCGGATCGCCTCGAAAAAGATCGCGTTGAGCATCTTGATGATCGGCGCGTCGTCCTCGGTCTTGAGCAGATCCTCCGGCTCCTCGAAGGCCGCGGCGACCTCGTCCATGCCCATGACGTGGTCTTCGACGTCGCTCATGAAGGACAAGCCGCCGCTCTGGTTGGCGTAGGTCTTCTGCAGGTTCTGGTCGAACTCGCCGGCATCGAGCATACGCAGCGAGAACTCGCGGTTGAACATGCGCCGCACTTCCTGCAGCGCGTTCATGGACACGTCGGAACGGCAGAACAGCCGCAGCGCGCCCTCGCTCTCGCCGACGAACAAGCCGTGTTTCTGGGCGAACGCGAACGGCAGACGCGCCCCTCTGACTTCGGCCATCAGCGGAATATCCTCGACTTCCCGAGACGAAAACGCACGCCGTGAAACTCCATGACGGCGCCGGCGGCGGTGATCTCGCGCACCATCAGCTCTTCGTTGACAAACTGGCCCTCGCGCAACGCCGCGCCGTTGATGAAAATCTTGTTCGCCTGCGGGCGCGCGCTGGAGTAGAGATGCCCGGTTACCGACAGCACCGGAAGCCGGGCGCGCACGGGCGCGGGCAGGTGCTCGAAATCAACCACCTCGGCAGCGGGCAGCAAGGCCACGTCGAACGCCGGCGGTGCAGCGGGCGCGAATGCGTCGAACGGCGCAGGCGCAACTTGCACGGGCGCGGCGTATGCAGGCCGCGCCTGTGGCGCGGGCGCGACGACGGCGGGCGCCGCAGCGGAGTGGTCGGCGACGGCACCACGCCTCGGCGCGACGCCGGGCGACGGGGTGAACTCGCGCACGGTGACGGTTCTATAGGCCGGCTTGTCGACGACGGCAGCGTCAGCGGGCGGCGCATCGCCGGACGAGATCGCAAGTCGCGGCAGCGTAAGCGCGCTCCAACGCTGACCAAGCCAGTCCATCGTGCGCGCGCCGGACGGCGACAAAGACCAGGCGACGGCGGCGGCGATGATCCCGGTCACCACGAGCACTTTGAGTACGCCGGAAGCCGGGTTGTCCCGATAGCCGGAAGCCGCGCCCGGTTCGACGTGCATCGCCAGCAAGTCCGGCGGTTGTCCGACCTGGCGCTTGCGTTCGACCTTCTTCAACGCGGAGAGTATGTACGACACGACGGCCCTCCTATCCCAGGCGCGAGCGGCACGACGGCGCGTCGTCGCGCAAAAGTGGTTCCTTGCGCACCAGCGCGCTCAGCCGGATCAGCGTCTCCTTGCCGACCAGGCCGTCGACAAAAAGCCCGCAGTGGTGCTGAAAACCGCGCACGTGGTTTTCGAGGGCCGGAGAATACACCGAAGAATGTCGCGCCAGCGGCGGGTTGTTCATCAGCCCCGCGAGCTGTCGCGCGACCCAGCGCACCGTGTCGTTCTTGTCGCCCGGGTAGATGGTATCTATATAGCCGGACGGGCGGCGCCACAACAAAGTGTATTCGCCGGTCCACACCTCTTCCAATTCCCGTCGCGCGACGGCTATGGCGGCGCCGGCCACGTTCATTTGCAGCAAGCCGTCGGCGGTGACGCCGTTCAACACCGCGTAGAAAGGCTGCCCGCCGCGCCTTGCGACCATCTTCAGCAACGCCGGGCGGTTGACGCGCTCGACGCTGTCGAAAGAGCCGCGACGATGCCAGCAATCCAGCCCGTGGCGCAGCGCGTATTCGCACGGCGATTCGGTCAGTTCGCGCGGCAGCTCGACGCCCCACAACGCGAACAACGCGCGATACGGGCCGCTGTCCGGCGCTTCGCCGGGCGTCTTTGCGGCAACCCCATCGCGCCAGTCGGCGGCGGGTTCGGCGCGCGGCGGCGCGGCGGGGGCGGCAAGCGAACCGGCGGCGGGCGCCGTAATCGAACCCGGGCGCTGTACCCAGAGGGTATGCGCGACCGGCGGTGATTGGGGCACTTGCGATACGGGAGGCGCCGCAGCCACCAAGCCGACACTCTTCTCCTCGGCCGCCCGTGCGACTTCCGACGCAGCCTTCGGCCCGTCGCCTTGCACCAGCAGCGGCGGATCATCGGGTGCCGACAACGAACCGCCGTACAACCAGATGCCGGCGGCCAGCAACGCGAGACCGGCGGCGACGGCGAGTCCCCGGCGCGGCGTCACGCCGAACGGCGCCGGCGATGAGAGCGGCGACGCGAACGCCGCCTGCTCCGGCTTCTCTCCCAACACTTCGTGCGCCGCCTGCTCGATGACGCGCAAGTCCACCTGCCTCTTGTCCTCGGAAAAACAGCCAAGCAGCGCGCGCGAGCAAATCAGGTTGATCAGGCGCGGAATGCCGGCGCTTACGCGGGTCAGGCGCAACAACGCCTGCTCGGTGAACAGGCCGAGGCCGCCGCCGACCATCTCCAGGCGGTGGGCGACGTAGGCGCGCACTTCGTCCGCGTCCAGCGACGTCAGGTGATAGCGCGCGGTGACGCGCTGGCGCAGCTGGCGCAGTTGCGGGCCGTCTATCTTGTCCAGCAGCTCGGGCTGGCCCACCAGGATGATCTGCAACAGTTTGCTTTCGTCGGTCTCCAGGTTGGTCAGCAGGCGCAGTTGTTCGAGCAGCGTCGCGTCTAGGTTTTGCGCCTCCTCGACGATCAGCACCGCGCGCTCGCCACGCTCGTGCAGCGCGAGCAGGTGGCGGTTGAGCGCGTCCACCAGGCGCTTGAGGCCACGGCCCGCCGGTTCGCAGGCGACGCCGAACTCGTCGCAGATGGACTCGACCAGCTCGCTCTCGCTCAGGCGCGGGTTCAACACGACGGCCAGATGAACGTCGTCCGGCAGCCGGCTGGCAAGACAGCGCCACACGGTGGTCTTGCCGGTGCCGACCTCGCCGGTGAGCAGAATAAAGCCGCTGTTCTCGCGCACGCCGTACTGCAAATGCGCAAGCGCCTCGCGGTGGCGCTCGCTCAAATACAGAAACCGAGGATTCGGCGAAATCGTGAACGGGTCTTCCGAGAAGTTGAAGTAGGACTGGTACATGGGGAGGTGCAAATCAACGGCGGAATTGGTTCGACACGGTATTGTAGCACCCCGGCGCCCGTACACTCCCACGCGGCCCGCGCGGCCCGTGCCAAACCAGAGCGCAGCGCATAACCCCCCTCCCGGCGGGAAAGGGAGCGAAGGAGGCGTTCGTACACTCCTGTTCTGCAAAGCCGCAACAAGAAAAACCCGCCATCGGGATTTTGTGACTGCATCGTGCTCTCCTTCAGGACGGAATGCTTGAAAGATACCCGGCTGCCGCGATGATAACGCCAGTCAGGGTAACCATCGTTATAATGGGAATTATATACTTTAATCCGTGAGAACATTATTCTCTGAGATTGAAGTATCCATTTGACGCTTCACAGGCCGTGCCTTGTCGGTTAATAATTCCTTCAAGGTCTTACCGCCACCTCCGCGTCCAGTAGCCCCATTCCCGGAGGCCTTGTAATTCAGTGTAGCATCGCCCAGAACTTTGCCATTCTTGGCGGCGTTCCAGTCCGCATTGTCTCGATGGCCGCAATCAACACAAACAAACATTGATTGCGATACTCTGTTCTTCTCGTTTATACATCCGCACTTGTTGCAAGCACGACTCGTGTTCTTTGCAGATACATAATTTACTTGGGTTTTGTAACCCAAATACTGCTCTAATTTATACCAGTTCGTACGTAGTATTCCTTTGTTCAGGCTCGACTTGGCCTTCACATTCCTGCCAGGGGCAGTAGCCGTGCCCTTGGCACCCCTCGTCATGCCCCTCGTATTCAAATCCTCCAAATGCACTACAGAATAATTCTCTGCTATCTCACTGCTTACATGATGACACCAGTTGTTCCTCTTTTGCTTTATCTTCCTGCACGTTATGGCATGGGAATGCTTGGCACGCAGATAGCGATTAGAGGGTTTTACCTTGTGCTTCCTGCTACCGCACTTCCGCCTCGCCATCATCCGCTGATAACGACGACGACGCGCCTCTAATCGAGTAGTATCAGGCATTCGATAAACTATCCCATCCGAGCATGTTATTTGACCTACATTTCTGTCTATGCCTACTGAATTATATTCACGTTTAACTTCTTTCTGTTCCACTTTATACACTATGTATGCATACCAATTCCCGCATTCCCTTTTGACTGTGCCCGACACGGGCTTTGCATCGGGATACGGATTATGGCCAAGCAACAGCACCTCGCCTATCTTGGCTATATGCAAATGGCGACCCCTTATACGAAACAAACCAGATACCAAAGGGAAACTCTCATGATGTACATATCTTGCATGAAACCTAGGGAGTCCTCCTTTCTTGTCATAGAACTTCTTGTACGCAGTTTCTATGGGCTTCAAAGAACTCTTTACTATGTTGGCCGAGTATTCCTGCAACCAGGGTTCACAATAACGTCGCAACAGAGTGAACTGCTTGCCCAATGTAAAATACCAAGGCCTGCATCTTCCATATGCTATATACTCATCCCGTAACTTTCCTACAAAATGGTTCCACACAAACCTGCACGCACCCGCCAAACCCGCCAACTTGCGGGCTTTGGCATGCGTGCCGGCATGCAGCCTGTATCGAATTGTTCTATGAACCTTCATTCTCAAACATTATAACAAAATCTTACATAAAATCAGCTACTTCACTATCCTTCACGGATTAAAGTATGTAATTCCCGTTATGATCTGCCAGCGGATCATCCGCGATTCGAGATCGGATATTCTGCGGTCGAGCCGCAGTTCGACTCCGGTGATGCGCCGGTCAATATCGGCGCGCATCTCCATCATGTCGGCACGAAGCCTCGCTATCTGGCCTTCCAGATCGGAACGAAGGCCCGCTGTCTGCCCTGCCAGATCGGCGCGCAGACTCACTATCTGTCCTTCCAGGTCGGAACGAAAGCTCGCTATCTGGCTTTCCAGGTCGGAACGAAAGCTCGCTACCTGGCTTTCCAGATCGGAACGAAGGCTTGCTATCTGCCCTGCCAGATCGGCGCGCATCGCCACCATGTCGCTCCGCAGGCCTGCTGTCTGTCCTTCCAGGTCGGCGCGCATCGCCACCATATCGCTCCGCAGACCTGCTATCTGTCCTTCCAGGTCGGAACGAAGGCCCGCTATCTGGCTTTCCAGATCGGAACGAAGGCCCGCTATCTGGCTTTCCAGATCGGCGCGCATCGCGACCATGGTCGTTTCAAACTGGCCGCGGGTGACCGGGGCGTTCCAGTTCACCGGTAGCGCGTCCGGTTGTTTCGCTTGCGGGTTGTCGGTCTGTTTTGTCATGATGTTTTGCATGGCAGCCTCTTTCAGGTTGAAAAGGGCTACTCTGCCGCGGTCATTCAGGCAGCATAATCACAAACGGAACAAAAGGCACCATTTATCCGACGAACGGTAAAATCGCTGACGACGCGCCCCATCCCCGGTGGCGGGAGAGCACCTGACGGTATCGGGAAGACGGCTTGTGGCGCGGTGGGGGCGCAGAAAAAAGGAGCGGCGCAAGCGACGGCGACGCGGGTGGCCACGCGACAAGCCGCCGATTTTTACGACGAGCTTCCGTCGGAGCGACGGGTTCTGGACTTGCGTTTTTTGCGGGGTTTGCGGCGTTGGTCGCGCTTGGCCTTGCGTTTGGCGCCGTGTTTGGCGTCGCGTTTGAGTTCGCGTTCTTTGTTCAACGTCGGCAGCATCGTTCTTTCCTCTTCGGCCAGCAGGCTGTCGACCGTTTCCAGGTTCTCGAGTTGATCGAGGCGCAGCTGCACGTAGCGGTTCACGGCTTCCTTGTCGCCCTAAATGTGTTCTTGTTACATTCGGGTACCTCTTCAGTTTGGGTGGTACCCATGTGTCCGGATCACGTATTATCCTCTATTCTTTCATGTCGTTAACCTCTTTTGTTGGTTACATAATCCTCGCCTAGCTATAGGCTGGCGCCGGGCACCACTGGCGGCGCATATCAGGTGAGCTTCACTATTGCGCTGACCGCGACAATAACGACGGCAGCGGAACTGAATATCAATCTGGTCAGCCTGGTCTCAAGATTGACCAGCTTGATCTCAAGGCGGTGCAAATCTGCTTTGGTGGCCACTTCCTCGACTTGGGGAATCGAGTCCACCGCCGCCTACACCTCATTTTCGGTGACGTCGGGAATGCGCTTGAGCAGTTGATAAAGGGCTATGGTGCTCATGATTAAGGACGGATTATAACATGCCCCGGCATGTCCGGCAGCAGTTCTCCATGTCGGCAATCAGCCTCGCGCCAGATGTGTGCCACGCCGCTAAGGTTGGCCTGAAACTTCTCCTTCATAGGAGAGGGTAAGCCAAAAGCCTCTGCTATCGGCCCTCATGGAATCCGCCCGCCCTCTCCTATAGGGGGAGAGGGTTACATTACGGGCCTGCGAACAACTTCTCCCTGAGGGGGAGGGAGAATTACGACGGGTTGTTGCCGGAGGGGCGGCGGGGTTTGCGTTTTTTGCGGGGTTTGCGGCGTTGGTCGCGCTTGGCCTTGCGCTTGGCGTCGCGTCTGAGTTCGCGCTCTTTGTTCAGCGTCGGCAGCAGCATCGTTCTTTCCTCTTCGGCCAGCAGGCTGTCCACCGTTTCCAGGTTCTCGAGCTGATCGAGGCGCAGCTGCACGTAGCGGTTCACGGCTTCCTCGTTGGCCGCGTCCGGCTCGCGGAAGATCGTCGGGCGGATAAACACCATCAGGTTGGTCTTGTCGCGGTCGCTCGAACGACCCTTGAAAAGCCAGCCGATCACCGGAATATCGCTCAACAGAGGCACTCTGTCTCTCTCATCGGTACGCCGCTCCTCGAGAAGGCCACCAAGAATCACGACTTCCTTGTCGTTGACGACAACGTCAGTCTCGATTTCGCGCTTGAACGTATTGGGGGTTTGGCTGTTCTCCTGACCTGCCTGAACCCGATTGACCGACTGCTTGATCTCAAGGCGCACCACGTCCCCCTTTGTGATCTGTGGCGTAACTTCGAGTACCGTATCCACGTCTCGTCTTTCCAGCCTGTCTGCGCCGCTACCACCTTGTCCGGCGATAAGAACTGCGCCTGTGTCGAAAGTCCTCTGAGTACCAATCGTAATCACTGCCCGCTCATTGTTCAACGTCATCACCGATGGAGTCGAGAGAATATTAGTATTCTCATCGGTTCGGAGGGCTTGTACGAACAGGCCAATGGTTACATTGTCTATCTTTCCTCCCAGAAAAGTGCCTGCTGCCGGTGACGCCCGCGTGAAATCAAACGCGGTGAAAAGTCCCTCCAGAGAGGTAATCGCCGAGCTGCCCGGGAATGGTTCTCCATCTTTGCCGCCACTCAACCGCGTCTGTACATCTGCCGTCTTATTCAGCGTGATCTCGGCAATAATCGCCTCGATGAACACCTGCGGGCGCGGCACGTCGAGTTCCTTGACGACGCTTTCTATCGCCTGCACGATGTTCGACGGGCCGCTGATGATCAGCACGTTGGTGGCCGGGTCGGCCTGCACCGTGTAGCGTTTGTCGTCGTCCTTGTCGTCTTTCTTGTCTTCTTCCTTTTTGTCGTCGTCTTTCTTGTCTTCTTTCTTGTCGTCTTTTTTGTCGTCCTCCTTCTGGTCGCCGCTATCGCTGACGTCGGCGCCCTCCTGCGCCAGGTCGAGAAACTGCTTGGTCAGCAGACCTTTGAGGATTTCCTTCATCTCCTCGGCGTCGGCGTAGTTCAGGTGGAGCACGCGTACCACGCCGCGACCGGCGTCCTCGGTGTCCGGCAGCGTGTCGAGCTCGGCGATCATCGCGCGCAGCGGCAGGCGCAGTTCGGGCGCACCCACCAGGATCACGCGGTTGGTGCGGGGGTCGGCGATGACCTCGGCCAAGTGCTTGGTCTGCTGGCTGCGCGCGCGCTGCACCAGGTTGACGAGATCGTTGGCCTTGGTTCTCTTCAGCTCGATGATTTCATATTCGCCGAGAGTCTTGCGGTCTAGCACCTCGATGATGTCCTTGATGCGGGTCAGGTTGGCCTGAAGTTCGGTTACGATGATGCTGTTGGTCTCCTTGTGCACGGTAACCTGCGCCTCGCCGGTCATCAGCGGGCGCACCATCGGCACGACACCGGCGGCGTTCAAATGGTTGATCTTGATGATCTCGGTGGTCAGGCCCTCGGGCAGGTCGAGCGGCGAGAAGCGCGCGGCGGCGTTGGCCGGCACCACGCGGGTCAGACCGTTGCCCGCGTCCACCGTGCGAAAGCCGTGCATCGCCAGCACCGTCAGCAGGACGTCATAGACCGCGTCGTCGGGCACCTCGGAGGCGGCGACGATGGTGACCTTGCCCTTGACGCGCTGGTCAATCAGAAAGTTGCGCCCGGTCAGCTCGGACACGCTCTCGATGATCTGGCGGATGTCGACGTCGCGGAAGTTCAGCGTCGCCGCCTCGACCACCAGCGGCTGCCACCACAGCGCGAGCGCCGGCCACACGATCGCGGCGAGGCGGCGCCGGAACCGCCGCGGCAGCGGCGTCGGCATCGCGGGCGCCTTACCTGCCGAGGTTGACCGTGACGTTTTGCAATACTCCATTTCGCAACAATTCCAGGCGCACGCTCTTACCCGTAAGCAGCGGCCTCCACGAGCCGGGCTTTTGTTCTATCTGCTCCATGCTCTGGCCGTTGGCCTTGAGCAACACGTCGCCGGGAATCAAGCCCATATTGTAGAACATGGTTTCGTTTTCGCTGCGGCGCGGGGTAATTTTGACGCCGCGCCCGTAGCGGCGGTTTCGCACCGGCTCGAAGCGCACCATCTGCGCCAGGCGCAACGGCTGCTCGCGGAGCATCTTGTGCACGAGATCGCGCGAGATGCCGCGCTCGTCGGCGCCGATCAACGCCCCGTCGTCCTTCTTCGCGTTGAACAGGTTGAACTTCTTCATCGCCAGCACTTCCTCGCGCTCGCCGCGCAACAGGATGACGTGATCCTGCGCCAGCTTGCCGAGCACCACGCCGTCCTTGATCTCGTCGCCGACGCGGAAGTTCTGCGGCTTGCCCTTGTTGAGCGAGATCATCGCAATGCCGCGGTCGCCGACGCCGAACACGCCGAGCAGCCGCGCGTTGATCTTCGCCGGCACCGCCTTCGGCTTGGGCGCCTCATGGACGGTGAACCAGTCCCACGAAGCCGGCGGTCTGGCGGCCGCGGTCGCACCGGCCTGCGGCGCCGCCACGTCAAAACCGGTGGCCACGCGGTCGGGGTAGTAGAGTTTCCAGAACACGCCGGAAAGCGAGTAAAAACACAGCGGCACCAACAGCAGCACGGCGACGGCGCCGAGTATGCGGTTGAGACCCTCGGCGGGAAAGGCCGACGCGCCCGAAGACAATCCTGCCAGGGTAAAACCGGCCATCGCTCCGCCTATGGGGACGGCATGGGCGCGGCCTTGGCCGCGACCGGCCCCAGGTGCGCGAGCGCCTTGTTGACCGCGTCCAGCTGTATGCGCCGGCGGCGCTCGTTCTTCTTGCGCCCGTGCGCAATCGCCTGCGCCAGTGCTTCCTCGAACAGCTCCTTCGACCGCGTCAGGTAATAGCGCGCCTGGTCCCTTTTGCCGAACTGCAACATCATCAGCCCGTACGACTTGAGCATATCCATGGAGTGCGGCTGGAGTCTGCGCCACAGTCCGAACACTTCCTCAGCCTTGTCGTTGTTTCCGGAATACAGGTAGGAGGCGCCCAGGTTCTGCATGATCTCTATGCGGTACGGATAGTCGTCGCGCACCTCCTCGAAATAATCTATGGCCTTGTCGTATTTCGACTGCTTGGCGTAGTAAGAGCCCGGGAAGATGTTCAGGTAGGTGCGCATCGGGTTGTTCTCGAACGCGACCTTGGCGTACTGATTCATCACCTTGTAGCGCCCCAGACTCATCGAGGCCGAGGCGACGCGGTAGTGGCTTTCCGACACGTACCAGTGGTAGTGCATGAACGCCAGGAAGGACATTCCCAGACCCACCAGCGCCACCAGAAAAATCTTGAAAGGCTGGGACGGCAGCCTGATTGTGTACACGTCCCGCTCTTCCTCGTTCAAGGTATTCACAACCGAGAGTATCATCGCCAGGTAGAACAGGAACATCGCGATCGTCACCGGCTGCTGCAACGGGAAACTGAAGACGGCGTTGGCGCTGATTCCCAGGATACTGACCGAGGCGGCGGCGCCGAACACGCGGTTTTCATCGGAGATCCCGGGTCTCACGATAATGCGCCACATCGTATGCAGTATGATTCCGACCAGCATCAGCATCAGCACGCCGCCGACCAGGCCCAACTCGCACAGAAACTCGACATAGTCGTTGTGCGCGTTGATGTGGTACAGGTTGCCCGTCAGCATCCAGTCAATTTCGACCGCGGCTTGATACAGCGGGTAATACACCATCCAGTTGCCGATTCCGGTTCCCAGCAACCAGTGATCCTTGTACATCGCAAGCGAATTAAGCCACATGACGAAGCGTTGATCGGCGCTCTCCCAAAAAGTCCCGAAGGCGGACTCTATCGCACCGGTGAAAGAGTCCGCCTTCGTCCCTCCGGCGGACGGATTGATCCTCGAGTCTATGCCGAGGGTGCCGTCGCTGAACATGTGCGGATGCATGTTGACAAGCACCGCGAGAAACAGAAGCGAGGCTGCAAAAGCATAGGTTTTGTTGCGATCCCAATACGGCCTGTAACCATGCTTGAACCATACGAACAGAAAGAACCCGGCCAGCAGCACCACCTCGGCTGCAAAAGACAGCCATGAGCCGCGGGTGCGCCCGTAAAACAGGTAGGCGATGATCAAGGAACCGCTCATGGCATAAAACCACGCGGCAAGCCTGTGGCGGGAGTTCAGCAGCAGACAAATACCGAGCGGCGCCACCAACACCAGATATTCTCCCGCCATGTTTTTGTTGCCGAACGTGGCCGCCGGCGCCTGGTGCTGCTGCACCCAGTCGAGCGCGAACAGGTACTGGCCGACGCCGAGCAGGGACACGGCGAGACCGCCCGCGTAGAAACCGAGCAAAACGGGGTAGAACGTGCGGCTGGTGCGGATCAGCAGCAGCATCAGCACAAAAATGCAGACCGCGGCGCCCCAGTCGAGCAGTTTGACGAACCCCTCGTAAAAGTTGTGCGCCCACAACATCGAGACCACCATCCACAGATAGAGCGCGAACACGATCCACACCATGGGCGAGCGCGGCATGAATAGTTCATCGTGGCCGCGCCGCAGATAATGAAACAGATACGCCAGCAGGAACGCCAGACTGCCCACCTGCAAGTAACCGGCCATGTGCAGATCGGGGTTGAAACCGTTCGCGGTCTGACCGTACGGCGAGACTATCGCGGTCAGCCCGAAGAAGATACCGAACGCCCAGCTGTAGCGGGAGTCCGCTTCCGCCAGAAAAGCGCGCGAGAGCACGGGCGCGGCACCGCTGTTTTTTATAGACGCGCCGCGCGTACGCGCGGGGCGAACGTCCGTCGCCGGTGCCGCGCGGCCCTTCGACTGGTCGGCGACGATCGCCGATGCGCCGGCGCTTTGCGGTGCGCCGGCGGGCCTTGCCGCGCCCTTTTTACGGCTTCTTCTTGATTTTTTCCTGGATGCCATTGTTGCTGCAATCCTATTTCCAGTAGTGTGGTATGTAGCGCGATATAATACCACAATGCCTCTGCTGAATATCACGTTCTGGCTGCTGGTGGGCCTCATCATCGGCTGGTCGCTACATGCCTGGCAAAACAGTGAAAAAGAACCGCCCGCGGCGCCGGTCCTGGCCGAAAAACCAGCGCCGGCGGACGCGCCCGGCCAAACAATCGCCGACGGTGATACAGCGGACGAAGGCGCGTCCTTTCAGGCGCATCTGGCGCGCGGCGAAGTGCCGCAGGCGTTGTTGATGTACCGCGAGACGAGAAGCAGCGACCCGGTGCGGGCGGCGGCGATGCGCACGGCGCTGCTCAACCGGGCGCGGCGGCTGATGGCGCAAAAAAAGCCGGACCAGGCGGCGCCTTTACTGAGCGGCTATCTCGAAATCGAAAGTTACGACCCGGGCGCGCTGCTGCTGCGCGCGCGCCTCGACGCGCAGCGCGAACGGTATGAGCAGGCGTTGGAAAACGCGCTGGACGGCAAGATCTACGACCGCGAGAACACGGTCACCGAGAGCGCGGATCAGGTCATCGGCCAGATCACCAAAGCCTGGCGCGCCCAGCTGACGCAGAAAAAACAATGGCACAAATTGGGCGAAATGTACCACTTGCTCATCGAAAAAGACGGCGACCGCCCCGAATACTATTACGAACTCGCCGGCGCGCAGTACCGCGCCGGGCGCTACTACGAGGGGCTGGGCAGCTTGAACCGCATCCTGCACGACCCCGAGTGGGGCGGCAAGGCGCGCAAGCTCTCGCGGCTGGTCGAGCAACTGAGGCAACTCGGCGAGGGCGCGCCGATCGAATTGACGCGCGCGGGCAACGGCTTTCT
The DNA here is from genome assembly GCA_965203445.1 of Candidatus Oxydemutator sp. GTDB lineage: Bacteria > Pseudomonadota > Gammaproteobacteria > Poriferisulfidales > Oxydemutatoraceae > Oxydemutator. The sequence goes on along the minus strand of OZ241883.1, from coordinate 1,123,355 downwards.
GATAGAGGCAAACGTCAACGACCGCCGTGCCGACTTGGTACTGGACACCGGCGCCTCGATTTCCATCGTGCGCCGACGCTTCGCCGACGCCGTCGGCCTGTCCACCGAGGGCGGAGAGAAGACGCGCTTCAACGCCGTCGGCAGCCAGGTGGAGGTGACGATAGTCAACGCGCGCAGCTTCCGCGTGGGCGACGTCACGTTCGAGGACATGCCGATAGGCATCGCCGAAATGCCGGAGACCTTCGACGCCGACGGCCTGCTCGGCATGGATTTCCTCGGCAACTTCGAGTTTTCCATCGATCAGGACAACGAGGTGCTGAACCTGAAGGCGCCGTGATGGCGCGCCCGTGAGCGTGTCAACCGCACCAGCGCCACCGCAACGCGACCTGGGCGTCCATCGGAAACGCACGATAAGCCGCCGTCAACTCCTCCAGCGCCTCCGGCCGTTCGCCGTCTTTCGTGATCGCCCAGGGCAAGCCACGCGCACAGCGCTTATCAGATGCGGCTTCGGAACCGGGGACGAGGGGCGGCGTGCGCGGCCGCGACCGCAAACGGCGCGTGTAAGCGCCAGCGACGAGAACAACGCGAACGGCGCAGTCCGGTTCATGCAACTTCGGCGTCCGCGCCGCGTCCGCGTTCGCGCGCCGGTTCGGACAAGGCGAACGCCGCCTGCCGAGGCGTGCCGGGCGCGCACAGATTGGAGACCGTCACGCCGAGCAGCCGCACCGGGCGCGGGCCGGCCTCGGTCTTGCGCAACAGCCCGGACAGCAGGCGCAGCATCTCCTTCAGGCCGGTCAGCGGATGATCGAGCGTGCGGCTGCGGGTAATCTGCACGAAGTCGGCGTATTTGACCTTCAGCGTAACCGTGTAGCCGCTCAACTCGCGCGACCTCAAGATACGCGCGACCTCGAGCGCGCGCCGACGCACCTCGACGCCGATCTCGTCCGCGTCGCGCAGGTCGTTCTCGAAAGTGGTCTCGGCGCCGACCGATTTGCGCGGGCGGTCGGTGATCACCGGGCGCGCGTCCATGCCGCGCGCCGCGTCGTAATAGTAATACCCGGCGCTGCCGAAGATGCCGACCAGTTCGTCGAGGGGGTGGCGCCTCAGGTCGGCGCCGGTCTTGATTCCCAGCCTCTCCATGCGCGCGCGCGTGACTTTGCCGACGCCGTGGAATTTTCCCACCGGCAGATTCCCGACGAAGCGTTCGGCGTGCCCGGCGGGCACCGCGTAACAACCGTCCGGCTTGTCCAAGTCGGAGGCGATCTTGGCGATGAACTTGTTGCAGGCGACGCCGGCGGAGGCCGTCAGCCGCGTCGCGCGCGCGATGCGGTGCTTGATCTCGCGCGCGACGGCACAGGCGGCCTCGACGTCGGCGGCGCTTTCGCTGACGTCCAGGTAACCCTCGTCGAGCGAGGGCATCTCGACGAGGTCGGTGAACTCCTCGAAAATCGAGCGTATCCGCGCCGACACCCGGCGATAGACCTCGAAACGGGGTTTTACGAAAACCGCCGACGGGCACAGCCGCGCCGCGCGCGCCGACGACATCGCCGAATGGATGCCGTAGCGGCGCGCCTCGTAACTGCACGTGGCGACCACGCCGCGCTTGTCCGGCAGACCGCCGACGATGAGCGGCTTGCCGGCGTAGCGCGGGAAATCGCGCTGCTCCACGGCCGCGAAGAATGCGTCCATGTCGAAATGGATGATGCGCCGGTCGGCGGCGCGCGCCGCCGGCGGCAACAAAAGGCCACCGGAGGTCCTCCGGCGGCTTTTCAAAGGAATACCGACGGGCCGCTCCATGCACCCCACTGTACCACCAACTGTTTTTATTTTGTCGGGCTTCGTTACGGGAAGTACCACACTATGATTATTGGGACAAATCCTATACAGAAAAAGTTTTTTTATCATTTGTATAGGATAAAGAGACATATTGTTCAACTTCCAGATGCAAAATCTGGATATATTATGCTACTATTATAGACGGAACTTATACAAATGAGAAAACATTCTGCGCCAGACGGAGCCAGCGGCGGCGCGCATTCCATCGGCATCGCGGCCCGCTACAGCGGCTTGAGCACCAGCGTCATCCGCGCCTGGGAGCGCCGCTACAAAGTCGTCGCGCCCGGGCGCACCGCGGGCGCCAGGCGCACCTATACCGACGCCGACGTCGAACGGCTTTCGTTGCTCGCAAAGGTGACCGCGGCCGGCAGAAGAATCGGCGACGTCGCGGACCTGCCGAATGAGCGTCTGGCCGAGTTGCTCGCCAAAGACCAGGCGGTCGCCGCCAGCGCTCCCGGCGAGCGCCAACGCCGGAGCACCGCGGCCGTGATGGAATACTTCGACTCCTGCATCCAGGCGGTCGACGATCTCAACGCCTGCGGCTGCATCGCGACGCTGGCGCGGGCCGAACGGGCGCTCGGCACGATGTTTCTTATCGAGGACCTGATCACGCCGCTGCTGGCGCACGTGCGCGACGAGTGCCGCCGCGGCGCGCTGTCCAACGGCCACAAGCGCCTGTTCACCGGCGCGGTCGCGGCGCGCCTGCTGATGCTCGCGGCGGCGAACGATCATCCGCGCAACCGCGCCGTCGTCGGCGCCGTCGAGCGCGACCCGGAACTGAGCGCGCTGAAAATCGCCGCGGTCGCCAACGCCAACGGCTGGAACCCGGTCTATATCGGAGAACGCGCGGTGCCCGGCGACGTCGCCGACACCGCGTGTGCCGCGCGTGCGCAGGCCGTGGTCATCGGCGCGAGCGCGTTGGCGGACGACGACGACGTGCCGAACCAGCTCAGGATCCTGCGGCGCCTGCTGCCCGACGCGCCGCTGATCGTGCATACGCCGGCGGGCGGCCACTACCCGGCCATCGTCGGCGAGATCAACGCGATCCACTGCAACAACCTGAGGCAGCTGCGCTTCGAGATGGCGAAGCTAACCACCTGACGGTGCCCCCGACGACCCCCGACGGCACCCCGACGGCACCCCCGACGACCCCGTTGATAGACATCTGCTTCAACTTCACGCATCCGTCGTTTCGCGCCGACGAGCGCGAGGTGCTGGCGCGGGCCGCGGCCGGCGGCGTACAGACGATGATCGTGCCCGGCGCAAGCGTCGCCGACAGCGCACGGGCGCTGGCGCTGGCCAAACGCTATTCGCAGGTTCTCCACGCCGCGGTCGGCGTGCATCCGCACCACGCCGGCGAGTGGGACGGACAAAGTTACGACGCATTGAAGCGCCTGGCGGGCGCCCCCAAGGTCGTCGCCATCGGCGAGACCGGACTCGACTATTGCCGCGACTTCGCGCCGCGCGCGCGCCAGCGCGAGGCGTTCCGGCGCCACATCCTGCTGGCGGCGGAAACCGGGCTGCCGCTGTTCATGCACCAGCGCGACGCGCACGACGATTTTGTCTCGCTGCTGGCGCCGTTGCGCGAGCGCGTCGGCAACGCCGTCGTGCACTGCTTCACCGGCGACCGCGCGACGTTGTCGGATTATCTGGCGCTCAACCTGCACATAGGCGTAACCGGTTGGATCTGCGACGAGCGCCGCGCCCGGACGCTGCGCGAGGCCGTCGCCGCCATCCCCGACGAACGCCTGATGATAGAGACCGACGCGCCGTACCTGCTGCCGCGCGACCTGCGACCGCGCCCGCGCGGACGCCGCAACGAACCCGCCTTTCTGGCGCACGTCGCGCGCGAGATCGCGGCCCGCCGCGACACGACGCCGGCGGCCTTGGGCGAGATGACCGCGGCCAACGCGCGCCGCTTCTACAACGTCGCCGCGCCCGAGCGCACGTCGCCGCTATAATGTCTCCGCCCTGATGAGGGAAACAACGAAATGAGAAAACACGGAGACCTTCGATGAACCGCCGCGTACAGACCACGATAGAGGAAAAAATAACGCGCCGCCTCGACCCGGCCTACCTCGAGGTGACCAACGAAAGCCACCGCCACAACGTGGCGCCGGGTTCGGAGTCGCATTTCAAGGTCGTCGTCGTCTCGCGCTCGTTCGAGAATCGCAGACTGCTCGAGCGACACCGCGCGCTGAACGAACTGCTGGCCGAGGAACTGGCCGGCGGCGTCCACGCGCTGGCCCTGCATACGCTGACACCGGCGGAATGGAAACAGCGCCACGGCGAAATTCCGGCGTCGCCGCCGTGCCGCGGCGGCGGCGACGTCAGGGGTAACGAATAATCCGCAGACGGCGGGCGTCGTCGCGCAGGATGTCGCCCTGGTGCAGCCGAAAATGCCGGCGCCGGCGATCATCGAAGTACAGCGCGAGCGCCTCGCCCACGACCGGGAACGCGATCTCGGACCACGGAATCTCCTCCTCGGCGCACAAATCGGCCGCCGCGGTCTCGTGCCCCGGCGCGTAACGCCCGTCGCTCAATTCGCCGCGGTACAGCATGTACACCTGGTTCACGTGCTTCAGGTTGTACATCGTGTGCAGCGCCAGATCGCCGCTCTTCGCGCCGGCCTCTTCCCAGGCCTCGCGGGCCGCGGCCTCGACCACCGACTCGCCGTTTTCCATGAAACCCGCCGGCACCGTCCACAATCCGGCGCGCGGCTCTATCGCGCGCTTGCACAGCAGCACTTTGCCGCGCCATTCGAGGATACAGCCGGCGACGATCTTCGGGTTTTCATAGAACACCGCATCGCAGCCGTCGCACGTGGTGCGCGGCGTCGTGTCGCCGGGGGGAATTTTTACAGTCAGCCTGGAGCATCCGCAGCGGCTGCAAAACTTCACGCCGCCGGCTTCCCGGGCGCGTCCATCCTGTTCCACGGCATCTTCGACAGCAACACCGACAAGCCGCAAAAATTGGTCACCGCGGCGACCATCAATCCCAGCCCGATAAAGCCCGCAAGATAGACGTAACGAGGGTCTGCGACGACGCCGAGAACGACGCCGAGCAGCACCAGCGCCCCGGTGCCGAAACGAACCTGGCGCTCGATGGACCACGGTTGCCTGGGGCCAGTCTCGACCGGATAACCGCGCTTCGTCCACGCCGAAAGCCCGCCCTCGACTAACACCGGCGCATGGCCCAAGCGCTCGAGCCGCCGGCAGAATTCCGCGGCACGCGCGCCGGAACCGCACGTCACGTGCACCGCGCGCCCCTTGTCGAGCGACGGCGCGAAATGATCGAAATGCGTCAGCGGCATGGATACGGCCGCGGCGATCTTCGACGCCAGATACTCCTGCGGCGTCCTTACGTCCACCAGCAGAATATCGTCGCCGCGATCCAAGGCCTCTTTCAATTCATCCACGTTTATTGTTTTCACGTTATTCCTTCCCCCTGGCGACGGGTCTTTGCGGCGAGCGGATCCACTCGCTCCACGAACCGACGTAGAGCTTGGAGCCGGGCAGGCCGGCGGCCTCCATCGCCAACAGATTGTGGCACGCGGTCACGCCCGAACCGCAGGAATGTATCGTCGTTTGTTTGTGCAACGGCTGGTATCGCCGGCGCAGCAGTTGCGGCGACAAGAAGCAGCCGTCGTCGCCGACGTTTTCCATCAGCGGGTGATTGACCGCGTTCGGGATGTGGCCGCCGACCGCGTCCACGGTCTCGCGCTCGCCGGAGAAACGTTCGGGCGGGCGCGCGTCTATCACGACCGAATCGGCGTCGTCGAGTTGGCGCAAGACGTCGTCGGTCGCAACCCACGCGGTATCGTCGGCGCGCCCGCGAAAGACCGCGGGCACCGGGCGCGGCGCCTCGTCGCTGACCGGGCGCCCTTCTTTCAGCCACTTGCCGAGGCAGCCGTCGAGCAGCGCCACCGCCTCGTGTCCCAGCCAGCGCAGCGACCACCACGTGCGCGCGGCGACGGCGCCGACGCTCTCGTCATAGACGACCACCTGGGTGTCGGCGCCGACGCCCCACGCAGAAAGCCGCGCGCACAGCGCGTCGGGCGCCGGCAACGGATGGCGCCCGTCGCCCGCACCCGGCGGCGACGACAAATCCTTATCAAGATCGGCGTAAATGGCGCCGGCGATATGTTGTTTGGCGTACTCCCGCCGCCCCCATTCGGGGCGGGTTACGTCAAAGCGGCAGTCGAACACGACCCACCGGCGGTCGTCCAGATGCCGTGCCAGTACCTCGGTCGAAACCAGCGTCTTGTACATGGCCCGATTATAACACCGCCGCCGCGCCGGATACGCCCGACGGATGTCCCCTCACCGCTACTCATCTCCCGAAACAGTACCTTTCCCCTGTCCCTCTGGGAGAAGACCGGGCTGCTCCATGGGCCGGTTTGCGACGACGGTTTCTCCCGCCAAGCGACAGCAACAGCAGCAACAGCAGCATCAGCGCCAATAGCGACAGATCGGCAAAGCCGAAATACCCGCCACTGGTTTCGAAACTACCCGTGCCGCTCATGATGATCAGTCTCCCGAACGGCTCGCGGATCGAACCGTTGAGGACGCCGTCTCCGTCATTGGCGCCGCCATCCACTATATACAGCGCGAGGCAGCCGTCGCCCGGGGCCCCGGCGCTGTTTTTGAGATTGCCGGCATCGTCGCGGTAGGGGCTGCCGGCGTCCCGGGTATCGTCGGGGCAACCTCCGCTTAGGCCCTGGCGCGCAAAGCCGTAGCCGTCGCCGGCGGAAACGTCGAACGCCTGGGACAGGTGCATGCCGGCCTCGCGCAGATACAACGGCAACGCGATGATCACGCCCCCGGCGCCGCCGCGCGCCACGCCGTCTTCGCCCACGTCGTGATCTACGCCGTACAACTCGAAGCTATAGTCGGCGGTGGCGGCGCCGAGCATCGCCGCCGAATAATCGCCGTAGCGCAGCGGCTCTCCCGCCGCCGAGCGTTCGCGCGCGTGTTCGCGCGTCTCGGCTCCGCTGCGCAGCCGATGCAACGGCAGCGCCGGGCGGATATGGTGGCCGGGGTACCTGCCCGCCGAATCACGCGACCGATCCGATACCGGCACCGGCAACAACGCGCCGCGCATTTCCGTACTTGCACGCCACCAGTCGTATGCATCGGGGATGCCGTCGCCGTCGCCGTCCGTATCGCGCGCGGCCTCGGCCAGCGGGTTCGACGCCGCCACCAGCGGCCAACTGTACGCGACCGTCGCCGAGGCGCCGCCCGCCGCGTACGCGACCACGCGCAACGCCGCCGTGGTCGTCGCCAAACCATCGCGCACGTCGAAACCAACCTCGAACGAATCCGCGCGCGGCGTCACCGTCAACCCCGACAGCGCCCCGCTTTCATCGAACGCCTCGGGCGCCGCTCGCGCCGCCAGGTTGGCCGCCGCGACCTCGAGGACGTAGCCCGCGCGCCCATGGACCAGCACGCTGCGCACTCCGCCCCCGTGCATCAGCCGCGGCCGCCCAAGCGCCGGCGGCAGGTTCGCGGGCACCGCGCGTATCACGTGCGTTTGCGTAGCCAGACCCAGCGAAAAGCGATTCGGGTCCAAAACGCCCGCAGCCTCGTCGGCGCGCCACAACACCGACGACCGGCCCGCCCGCAAATCCAAGATACCATGCGTCGAGGCGCGCGTGCCCGCGCCTTTCGACACCTCGGCGCTGAACGTGCGTTCGACCGCGTTCACAGCCGGCGCCACGTTCGAGAAATCGAGCGTCAACGGCGCCACGGCCGCCGCGCCGTCGTGACGCGCGCCAACCGGGAGCGTAGCCGTGGCCACCGCTCCGGGTGCAAAAAACAGGCGCTCATCATCCACGTGAACCTCGCGCACGCGCCAGATCCTCTGCTCCGGCAGGCAGCTGTCCGTCGCCGAACCGCTGCCCGTCGTCACGTGCCAGTAACCCGACGATCCCTTCGCCAGCCAGCCGATGCGGTGCTCGACCCCGGTCGGCACGTTGGCGAAATCCACCAGCGCGCAACCGCCACGCGCCAGATTCTGCTGATAACCGTTGGCGGGAAACAGACCGGTGCAACCATAACCGCCCGGCGGATACGCTCCGCTGTAGCCGAAAGTGTCCGACAGGTAGTACGCGGCGAGGCTCACCGGCGTCGCGCCGGTCGTCGCCACCCCCAGGTGCGTGGCGACGTTCTCCCGGCGCATGCCCGAATACGCGATGTACGCGACGCCGCCGACGCCGCGGCTTAGACGCACGCGCGGTATCTCGGCCTGCTGCTTCGGCGTCGGCGGCGCCAGCGGGTTCAAGTTCAGGCGCGCCTCGGCGGCGTCCGGAAAGCAATCCTTGTCGAGGTCGCTGGTCGTGCTGAACGGTATCGTGATACCGATCTGCGACACGATCTGGCTGCGCCCGAAGCGCGCGTCCGCGACCCCCGCCTCGAGCGCGCGGTCGAAGATGCCGAGACCGTCTCCCGGATACACGTAGTCCGCGAACAGCCCGCCGGCGTCCTCGCTTATTTCACGCGCAAGATTCAGCACCACCGCGTGCGGGGCGTGGTAACTCGTGCTGACTACGTCGATCATCCGGCGCTCGCCGCCGACCATCGTCCACATCGTGAAGCCATCCAGAGCGACGCCGTCCTCGCGCAGCACGTCCGGCAAACGCGCCTCGGAAGGCAACAAAATACCGAGCGCCTCGTCGCCGACCGATTTCAGCCACACGTGCTTCTGGCGGGGGGCGTAAGCCACCCCTTCGAGCACCGGCGGCGTACGATCCAGCTGCCTGATGATTGCGCTCACCTGAGACACCCCGAGCACGACCCCGGCGCCGCCGCCGCCGCGCGGGTTGGCGAGCTTCACCCAATAGCGCTCGTCCGGTTCCCGAACGTTGTCTTCCAACAGCGCGACGCCGATCTCGCCGCGCGTGCGCCCGGCCTCTATCTCCAGGTTGCCGCCCATATTCCCAAAGTCCTCGTTCGACGCGCGCCCGGCGCCGCTCCCGGTTACGACGCGCCATTCCATCGCCACCGGGCGCGCGATCCTGCCACCGCTCAGGCGCGCCGCAAACCTGGCCATGTCCGCCTCCCCCATGTCGCTCACCGCGGTACGTTCCAGCGAAACCGTGGTCGGATCGCTGCGCGCGATGGTCGCGACGGCCGCGGCCAACGGAGGCGCCGCCAGGGAGACGGCGCCCGCGCTGCGCCCGTCGCCCCGTAGCGCAAGCCTGAGCGTCTCGTCGCCTTCGTTCAAATCGTCGTCCAACGCCTCCAACGTCACCACTAGGCGCGTGCTCGGCGGACTGATCGTAAGCGACGCCCCGCTGACCACCCCGCCGTAGTCCTCGGACGTAACGCCGCTTCCGCTAACCGTCAACGAAAACGTGACCACCGCCGTGGCCGTCGCGTTCCCGGCCTCGATCTGAAACTCGGCGCGCCGATCAGCGGCATCCACGGCACCCTCCGACAAATCGCCGCCGTCTATACGGCTGATCGAGAGCACTATGCGATCACCGGCATCGTCCTCTACCGTCGTGCGAAAACGCGGCGCGGCCACCGCCGAATCAACGTCGTCCGTCTCCAACAGGATCACGTATTGCTCGGCACCCTCGTTCAACGTATCCGATGCAATGGAAACCGTGAACGCCCGCGTACTGCCGGCGGCGGCGCCCGACGTGAACGTCACGGCCCCGGTGACGGCCGTGAAATCGGCGGCTTCCGTCGGATTGCCGCCGACGCCGACCACGCGCCACGTCAAGCGGACGTCGGCGACCAAAGCTGCCCCGTCCAGCTCGACGTTGTAGGAAATGGCGTCGCCTTCGGCGACGCGCAAAACGTCGCTGCGCGTCACCACCGCGAACGTGCGCGCCGCGGTCGCGTTGGCCGGTATCGTCACTTGCGCGGACAACGGATCGCCCGCACCCATGATGCCGCAGCCGGCGCAAGTACCGGCGACGCCGGTCAACCGTAGCGTCAGCGTTTCCGCGGCTTCGGCGACGCCGTCGCGGGCGACGTGAACCATAACGCGCGTACCGCCGCTCCCGGCGGCGATGACCGCGCGCCCGTCGCCGGGGTCATGGAAATCCGCGCGGGCGTCGCCCGGGTTCGGGGCGCTGCTCGCCACCGTATAGGTCAGCGTAACCGGTGCGTTCGCGACGACGTTCCCGAGGCCCGCGTCAAAATTGGCGGTGGCGCCTTCCGCCACGATTGAGGACAACGCCGCGATCGAGTAGCGTGCCGCGTCGTCGTCAATAATCCGCACTTCGGCACGCGACGGCGGACTCGTCGCGGGAACGACGGAACCCGTGCGCGGATCGAGCTGCGCGATCGGCGCCGCGTCCAAGGCTACAACGAGCGTCTCGGTCGGTTCGTTGCGGTTGTCGTCTATTACCGCAATCGGCCGAAACTCGGTACTCGTCCGGCCCGCGCCTATCGTGACCACGCCCGCGGCGCCGTCGTAGTCGACACCGCCGACGGCGCTGCCGGCGACTACCGTATAAGAGACGCGAACGTCGCCGGCGGAGGCACGGTCAAGGTCAACGCGTAGCGACGGGCGCGCGCCGGCAGCCTCGGAAACGCTCACGAAACCGCCCGGTGCCGCGCCGATACGATACGCGACCGGATCGTCGTCAATGATCCACACCAGGGCCCTCGACGTAGCCACCGCCGGCGGCGGAGCGCCGCCACCGCGGGCGCCGGTGATCTCGAGTATCAGAGCCTCCCGCGCCTCGTTCAGCTGATCGTCGGTCAACCGCACCGACACCGTCTGAGAGCCCGTGGTCGTAAAACGCAACGCCGTCGTCGCAACGGCGGCGTAATCCGCGCCTTCTTCGGCTTCGCCGGCAAGGTTCCAATCCACCAGCAGCGGCGCCCCGGCCTCCGGCGCCTCGCCCGCCAACTCGACCGTGAACGTAACCAATGCCGCCTCGTCCACCGTCGTCACTCCCGCCGGAGCGCGCACCGATACAAAGCGCGTGGCCGCGGCGTTCGCCGCTATCGTCGTTTGCACCGTCGTCGAAGCCCCCGGCGTAACGACGCCGACGCCGGTCTCGGCGCCGACGGCTCCAAGACCGACGGTAAAGGTCTCCTCGCCTTCCGCAAGCGCGTCCTGGCGCGCCGTTACCGTGAACGCGGCGTTCGTGTCGCCCGCCTCTATCCGCGCGATACCGGAATCCGGCGACAGGTCGGCGTTGCCCGGGGCGTTCGCCGCGCCGGTGTTCGCCTGGGCGTCGACCGTGGCGCTCCACGCCATCGTAACCGCGCCCGCGGCACGGTGGTTAAACGGCCGAAACTCGACGACGAACGTCGCCGCGGCGTTTTCCTCAAGTCGCGCACCCGCGCCGACGGGAGCGGTGCGCCTTAACACCGTCGTCAACGGATTGCTACGGGCTATCGCCGTGGCTACGGTAGCGCTCGCGCCGACCGCCGCGTCGCTGATGCGCACAACGTAACTCTCGGTGGTCTCCGACAACGAGTCATCTATGATCTTGACGAAGAAACTCTTGGTGCTGCCGGACGCCTCGCCGTCGAACGCGAGCGTCCGCGACGGCAGCACGCCGCCGTCAAAATCGGCGCCTTCGACGCCGGCGCCGGCGAGCACCCCGATAGCGACGTTCGTCGAAGGCGCGCTCCGACCTGCGCTGTCGGTGAACGTAACCACGTAGGTCGCCGTCGTGTTCTCGGCGGCTCGGCGCGGGCCTTCCAGCGCGAACGAAACTACCGGCAACGGGTCGTCGTTGACTATGGTAACGCTCGCGCGGCTCGACGCCGAAAGGCTCACGTTGGCGCCCTGCACGCTTTGTAGCGCGACTACCAACTCCTCGTCCGGCTCGTACGCGTCGTCGCCGACGATGGTTATTCGGATTTGCGTCGTCGTCTCGCCCGTGGCGACGGTCACGCTGCCGCCGGTGTCGTCGCCGTAGTCGGCGGCGCCGGCGTCGCCGCTTAGCGCGTAACGTATCACCACGTCGCCGTCCGGCACGTTCGGGGACGGCGTCAGGCTCACGCCAAACGACACCCGCGTCGTGGCGCCGGCGGCGCCCTCGTCTCTCAGCGCCACGCCGGGCGGCACCAACTCGACCTGCAACGGATCGCTCGCCGCGATCGCGGTCTCGACCGTGTCGTTGGTAATCACGGGGGCGCCGCCGACGGGGGCGATAACCACGCGGTAGGTCTCCGTGCCTTCGGAGAGGTCGTCGTCAAGGAGCGCCACGCCAAAACTCTTCGCGGCTCCGGTGGCTTCGCCCGAAAAAACAACGTCGGCGACGGTCGCGACGCCGGCGCCGACAAAGTCGGCGCCCTGGGCGGTGACGGCCGTTACCGTTACCGTGAACGTGGTCGGCGGCGCGCTGCGTCCGCCGTTGCCGGTGAATACGACGCGGTAGGTCGCGGTCGTCCCCTCGGCGGCGTCGGCCGGCCCCGCGAGAGCAAACGACAGATTGATCTGCATACTCGGATTGATTTCGACGGTCGCCGAAGCCCTTGCGCCATCAACCCGCGCGACGCCGACGACACCCACGCCCGTCGGCGTGCTCAGCGTTACGCGGAGGCCCTCGGCACCCTCCCCTTCATCGTCTATCAGCGCCCGGACGATGATAAGCCCGGTCGTGGCGGTGGCGGCGATCTCGATACCGCCGCCGCTACGGTCTCTCCAATCGGTGGCCTCCGCCGGATCGGCACCGATGCCCATTATCCGGTACGGAACCGTAACCGGGGCCTCACGCGAACCACCGGACAAGGTCACCGTGAACAGAAAGTCCTCGCCTTCGTTCTTCCGCGACTCGCGCGCGGCGACGGCGGCCACTATCGGATCGGCGTCGGCAACTGTAACCACCGCGCTGACGATCGTGGCCAAGCCGGCGACGTCGGAACCGGCGACCAGCCTGAGCAAAGTGATCTCTATGTCTTCGTCGGCTTCGTTGCGCCCGTCGTTTGCGACCGTCAACGCGATTGCGGCGTCGGTGGTACCGGTGCTGATGGTCACCGTTCCGGTGCCGGTGGTGGCACCATAGCCCGACGGGTAATCATAATCGCGCGCCACGTCGCCCGCGGCCCCGCCCATTGCCGCTCCCGACAGCGCGTACTCAACCGTAACCGGCAGCGGCGCTCGCGTCGGCACGTTCCGGGCATTGGTCAGTCGCACCTGGAATACCGCCGTCGCACCTTCCTCCACCCGCCTGGACGGGGCCGAAAGCGACACCGTGAGCGGATCGTTCGCAAGTATCGTCCCCGTCGCCGACCCGGACGCCGCATCCACCGACGCACCCCCGCCACCGCCGCCGCGCGCACGCGACAACCTCAAATCATACGTCTCGACCCCCTCGGCCAAACCGTCGCTGCGTATCGCAACATACACCCGAACCGTCGTCGTCCCCACCGCAAACTCCGAGACCCCAGACGTTCGCTCAAAGTCCTCGTCCGACGCCTCGCCGACCGACGCCCCCGTCGTAACACGCCATTCAACCAGCACCGGCAACGTCGCCTCGCCGCCCGACAGACTCAACACAAACACCGCGCTGCTGCCCTCGGACACGCCGACGCTCTGCGCCGTGCCCTCCACCGACACCAGCGTCGCATCGTTGCGGCTGATCGTCGCCGTGGCCGTCGTCATCCGCGCGTCCGATACCAGACCCGCAGCACCCGCGCTGCGCACCCCGGCGTCCAAACCCACTATCAACTCCTCGTCCCCCTCGTTCAAGTTGTCGTCCAACGCCTCCAACACCACCACCATGCGCGTGCTCGGCGCACGAATCACAAGCGGCGCGCCATCCACCACACCGCCGTAGTCCCCGGACGTAACCCCGCTTCCAGTAACCGTCAACGAAAACGTAACCGCCGCCGTGGCCGTCGAGGCCCCCACCTGCACCCGAAACTCGGCGCGACGATCCGCCGCGTCCACCGCACCCTCCGACAAGTCGCCGGCGTCTATGCGACTGATCGAAAGCTCCAGGCGATCAGCAACATCGTCCGTTATCGTCAACTCCGGCATCCCCGACACCGCCGAGTCCGCGTCCGGCATCGTAAGCCTTACCGCGTATCTCTCGTCTCCCTCGTTCAGCGTGTCCTCGGCTATCCCGACCACAAAACCCCTCGTGCTGCCCGACGCATCCGACGGCGTGAACCTCACCGTGCCCGACACTGCCACGAAATCCTCCGACGACGCCGGATTGACACCGATACCCGCGACCCCCCACGCCACGTCCACGTCCGCGCCCGGCGCGGCGCCGCTCAACGTCACCACGTAGCCGACGACGGCTCCCTCCCCGACGCTCGCAACCTCGGTGCGCGTGGTAACCCTGAACGTGCGCAACGTCGCCGCGTTCGCCGACACCTCGACGCTTGCCGACGTGACCCCCGCGACCACGACGCCGCCGCCGGCGCCGACCACGACACCCGTCAAGCGCACCGTCAGCGTCTCGGCGGACTCCGCACGCGCGTCCTGCGCCACACGGATCGCCAGCGACGCGCTGCTAACGCCCGCCGCTATCGCCACCTCGCCCGTCGCCGCGCCCACGAAGTCCGCCGCACCGCCCGGATTCGGATCGCTGCTAGACACCGCATACGTCAGCGTTATCGGCGCACCCGCCACACCGCCCTCCAATCCCACCACAAACTCCGCGTCCTCGCCCTCGCGCACGCGCGACACCAGCGACGCCACCGAATACGTAACCGCATCGCTGCGCTCTATCACTACCGTCGCCATGAACTGCGTCGCGCTGCGCGAGACTATCCCCGCACCGATGCCGATAATCGGCGGTTCGCCCAACGACACCGTGATCGTCTCGCTATCCTCGTTGCTGGCGTCATCCAAAACCGCCACCTCGAACGACGCGCTCGTCGACCCCGCCGCCAAACGGATCATCCCAGACGACGACAACCCGGCGCGGTAGTCCTCCCCATACGTCGCCGAACCCGTCAGCGTATAGGGCACCTCGACGTCGCCCGCCGACGCCAGCGGCCGGTTCAAAGCACTCCTCAACTCCAACGTGAACGTCGCCCGCGACGACGCCGCTTCGGATACGCGCGCGCGATCAACGACCACCCCGTAGCCAATCGCATCATCGTCCAGGATCGTGAAACCCGTGCCCGTCGTCGTCGGCGGCCACGACACCAGCGCACCGCCCGTCGCAACTCCGAGCAATTCGATGCCGACCCCCTCGCTCGACTCGTTCAACATATCGTCCACTACGACTACCACGACCCGCGCCGAACTGGCGGCGCCTGTGATACGCGCCACGCCGGACGCCGACGCCGCGCTGTAACCCACGGGCCACGTGTAATCCCGCCTCGCCTCGGTAGCCGTTCCGCCCGCGGCCGCACCCGACAGCCTGTAGGTGATCGCCACCGGCGACGGCGCCCGCGTCGGCGTCCCGAAGGCATCCAGCAGGCCTATCCGAAACGCCGGAGGAACAACGGCATATTCGGTCTCTCGAAGACCGTCGGACGGTATGTTCGCGGGCAGCACCGAAAGCGACACCGTGAGCGGATCGTTCGCAAGTATCGTCCCCGTCGCCGACCCGGACGCCGCATCCACCGACGCACCGCCGCCGCCACCGCCGCGCGCACGCGACAACCTCAAATCATACGTCTCGACCCCCTCGGCCAGACCGTCGCTGCGTATCGCAACATACACCCGAACCGTCGTCGTCCCCACCGCAAACTCCGAGACCCCAGACGTTCGCTCAAAGTCCTCGTCCGACGCCTCGCCGACCGACGCCCCCGTCGTAACACGCCATTCAACCAGCACCGGCAACGTCGCCTCGCCGCCCGACAGACTCAACGCAAACACCGCGCTGCTGCCCTCGGACACGCCGACGCTCGCCACCCCCGACACCGACACCAGCGTCGCATCGTTGCGGCTGATCGTCGCCGTGGCCGTCGTCATCCGCGCGTCCGATACCAGACCCGCAGCACCCGCGCTGCGCACCCCGGCGTCCAAACCCACTATCAACTCCTCGTCCCCCTCGTTCAAGTTGTCGTCCAACGCCTCCAACACCACCACCATGCGCGTGCTCGGCGCACGGATCGTAAGCGGCGCGCCATCCACCACACCGCCGTAGTCCCCGGACGTAACCCCGCTTCCAGTAACCGTCAACGAAAACGTAACCGCCGCCGTGGCCGTCGAGGCCCCCACCTGCACCCGAAACTCGGCGCGACGATCCGCCGCGTCCACCGCACCCTCCGACAAATCGCCGGCGTCTATGCGACTGATCGAAAGCTCCAGGCGATCAGCAACGTCGTCCGTTATCGTCAACTCCGGCATCCCCGACACCGCCGAGTCCGCGTCCGGCATCGTAAGCCTTACCGCGTATCTCTCGTCTCCCTCGTTCAGCGTGTCCTCGGCTATCCCGACCACGAAACCCCTCGTGCTGCCCGACGCATCCATCGGCGTGAACCTCACCGTGCCCGACACCGCCACGAAATCTTCCGACGACGCCGGATTGACACCGATACCCGCGACCCCCCACGCCACGTCCACGTCCGCGCCCGGCGCGGCGCCGCTCAACGTCACCACGTAGCCGACGACGGCTCCCTCCCCGACGCTCGCAACCTCGGTGCGCGTGGTAACCCTGAACGTGCGCAACGTCGCCGCGTTCGCCGACACCTCGACGCTTGCCGACGTGACGCCCGCGACCACGACGCCGCCGCCGGCGCCGACCGCGACACCCGTCAAGCGCACCGTCAGCGTCTCGGTGGACTCCGCGCGCGCGTCCTGCGCCACACGGATCGCCAGCGACGCGCTGCTAACACCCGCCGCTATCGCCACCTCGCCCGTCGCCGCGCCCACGAAGTCCGCCGCACCGCCCGGATTCGGATCGCTGCTAGACACCGCATACGTCAGCGTTATCGGCGCACCCGCCACACCGCCCTCCAATCCCACCACAAACTCCGCGTCCTCGCCCTCGCGCACGCGCGACACCAGCGACGCCACCGAATACGTAACCGCATCGCTGCGCTCTATCACTACCGTCGCCATGAACTGCGTCGCGCTGCGCGAGACTATCCCCGCACCCACGCCGATAATCGGCGGTTCGCCCAACGACACCGTGATCGTCTCGCTACCCTCGTTGCTGGCGTCATCCAAAACCACCACCTCGAACGACGCGCTCGTCGACCCCGCCGCCAAACGGATCATCCCAGACGACGACAAACCAACGCGGTAGTCCTCCCCATACGCCGCCGAACCCGTCAGCGTATAGGGCACCTCGACGTCGCCCGCCGACGCCAGCGGCCGGTTCAAAGCGCTCCTCAACTCCAACGTGAACGTCGCCCGCGACGACGCCGCTTCGGATACGCGCGCGCGATCAACGACCACCCCGTAGCCAATCGCATCATCGTCCAGGATCGTGAAACCCGTGCCCGTCGTCGGCGGCGGCCACGACACCAGCGCACCGCCCGTCGCAACTTCGAGCAATTCGATGCCGACCCTCTCACTCGACTCGTTCAACATATCGTCCACTACGACTACCACGACCCGCGCCGAACTGGCGGCGCCTGTGATACGCGCCACGCCGGACGCCGACGCCGCGCTGTAACCCACGGGCCACGTGTAATCCCGCCTCGCCTCGGTAGCCGTTCCGCCCGCGGCCGCACCCGACAGCCTGTAGGTGATCGCCACCGGCGACGGCGCCCGCGTCGGCGTCCCGAAGGCATCCAGCAGGCCTATCCGAAACGCCGGAGGAACAACGGCATATTCGGTCTCTCGAAGACCGTCGGACGGTATGTTCGCGGGCAGCACCGAAAGCGACACCGTGAGCGGATCGTTCGCAAGTATCGTCCCCGTCGCCGACCCGGACGCCGCATCCACCGACGCACCGCCGCCGCCACCGCCGCGCGCACGCGACAACCTCAAATCATACGTCTCGACCCCCTCGGCCAGACCGTCGCTGCGTATCGCAACATACACCCGAACCGTCGTCGTCCCCACCGCAAACTCCGAGACCCCAGACGTTCGCTCAAAGTCCTCGTCCGACGCCTCGCCGACCGACGCCCCCGTCGTAACACGCCATTCAACCAGCACCGGCAACGTCGCCTCGCCGCCCGACAGACTCAACGCAAACACCGCGCTGCTGCCCTCGGACACGCCGACGCTCGCCACCCCCGACACCGACACCAGCGTCGCATCGTTGCGGCTGATCGTCGCCGTGGCCGTCGTCATCCGCGCGTCCGATACCAGACCCGCAGCACCCGCGCTGCGCACCCCGGCGTCCAAACCCACTATCAACTCCTCGTCCCCCTCGTTCAAGTTGTCGTCCAACGCCTCCAACACCACCACCATGCGCGTGCTCGGCGCACGGATCACAAGCGGCGCGCCATCCACCACACCGCCGTAGTCCCCGGACGTAACCCCGCTTCCAGTAACCGTCAACGAAAACGTAACCGCCGCCGTGGCCGTCGAGGCCCCCACCTGCACCCGAAACTCGGCGCGACGATCCGCCGCGTCCACCGCACCCTCCGACAAATCGCCGGCGTCTATGCGACTGATCGAAAGCTCCAGGCGATCAGCAACGTCGTCCGTTATCGTCAACTCCGGCATCCCCGACACCGCCGAGTCCGCGTCCGGCATCGTAAGCCTTACCGCGTATCTCTCGTCTCCCTCGTTCAGCGTGTCCTCGGCTATCCCGACCACAAAACCCCTCGTGCTGCCCGACGCATCCGACGGCGTGAACCTCACCGTGCCCGACACCGCCATGAAATCTTCCGACGACGCCGGATTGACACCGATACCCGCAACCCCCCACGCCACGTCCACGTCCGCGCCCGGCGCGGCGCCGCTCAACGTCACCACGTAGCCGACGACGGCGCCCTCCCCGACGCTCGCAACCTCGGTGCGCGTGGTAACCCTGAACGTGCGCAACGTCGCCGCGTTCGCCGACACCTCGACGCTTGCCGACGTGACCCCCGCGACCACGACGCCGCCGCCGGCGCCGACCGCGACACCCGTCAAGCGCACCGTCAGCGTCTCGGCGGACTCCGCGCGCGCGTCCTGCGCCACACGGATCGCCAGCGACGCGCTGCTAACGCCCGCCGCTATCGCCACCTCGCCCGTCGCCGCGCCCACGAAGTCCGCCGCACCGCCCGGATTCGGATCGCTGCTAGACACCGCATACGTCAGCGTTATCGGCGCACCCGCCACACCGCCCTCCAATCCCACCACAAACTCCGCGTCCTCGCCCTCGCGCACGCGCGACACCAGCGACGCCACCGAATACGTAACCGCATCGCTGCGCTCTATCACTACCGTCGCCATGAACTGCGTCGCGCTGCGCGTAACCACCCCCGCGCCCGTGCTCACCACCGGCGGCTCACCCAACGACACCGTGATCGTCTCGCTACCCTCGTTGCTGGCGTCATCCAAAACCACCACCTCGAACGACGCGCTCGTCGACCCCGCCGCCAAACGGATCATCCCAGACGACGACAAACCAACGCGGTAGTCCTCCCCATACGCCGCCGAACCCGTCAGCGTATAGGGCACCTCGACGTCGCCCGCCGACGCCAGCGGCCGGTTCAAAGCGCCCCTCAACTCCAACGTGAACGTCGCCCGCGACGACGACGCTTCAGATACGCGCGCGCGATCAACGACCACCCCGTAGCCAATCGCATCATCGTCCAGGATCGTGAAACCCGTGCCCGTCGTCGGCGGCGGCCACGACACCAGCGCACCGCCCGTCGCAACTTCGAGCAATTCGATGCCGACCCTCTCGCTCGACTCGTTCAACACATCGTCCACTACGACTACCACGACCCGCGCCGAACTGGCGGCGCCTGTGATACGCGCCACCCCGGACGCCGACGCCGCGCTGTAACCCACGGGCCACGTGTAATCCCGCCTCGCCTCGGTAGCCGTTCCGCCCGCGGCCGCCCCCGACAGCCTGTAGGTAATCGCCACCGGCGACGGCGCCCGCGACGGCGTCCCGAAGGCATCCAGCAGGCCTATCCGAAACGCCGGAGGAACACCGGCATATTCGGTCTCTCGAAGACCGTCGGACGGTATGTTCGCGGGCAGCACCGAAAGCGACACCGTGAGCGGATCGTTCGCAAGTATCGTCCCCGTCGCCGACCCGGACGCCGCATCCACCGACGCACCGCCGCCACCGCCGCCGCGCGCACGCGACAACCTCAAATCATACGTCTCGACCCCCTCGGCCAGACCGTCGCTGCGTATCGCAACATACACCCGAACCGTCGTCGTCCCCACCGCAAACTCCGAAACCCCAGACGTTCGCTCAAAGTCCTCGTCCGACGCCTCGCCGACCGACGCCCCCGTCGTAACACGCCATTCAACCAGCACCGGCAACGTCGCCTCGCCGCCCGACAGACTCAACGCAAACACCGCGCTGCTGCCCTCGGACACGCCGACGCTCGCCACCCCCGACACCGACACCAGCGTCGCATCGTTGCGGCTGATCGTCGCCGTGGCCGTCGTCATCCGCGCGTCCGATACCAGACCCGCAGCACCCGCGCTGCGCACCCCGGCGTCCAAACCCACTATCAACTCCTCGTCCCCCTCGTTCAAGTTGTCGTCCAACGCCTCCAACACCACCACCATGCGCGTGCTCGGCGCACGGATCGTAAGCGGCGCGCCATCCACCACACCGCCGTAGTCCCCGGACGTAACCCCGCTTCCAGTAACCGTCAACGAAAACGTAACCGCCGCCGTGGCCGTCGAGGCCCCCACCTGCACCCGAAACTCGGCGCGACGATCCGCCGCGTCCACCGCACCCTCCGACAAATCGCCGGCGTCTATGCGACTGATCGAAAGCTCCAGGCGATCAGCAACGTCGTCCGTTATCGTCAACTCCGGCATCCCCGACACCGCCGAGTCCGCGTCCGGCATCGTAAGCCTTACCGCGTATCTCTCGTCTCCCTCGTTCAGCGTGTCCTCGGCTATCCCGACCACGAAACCCCTCGTGCTGCCCGACGCATCCGACGGCGTGAACCTCACCGTGCCCGACACCGCCACGAAATCTTCCGACGACGCCGGATTGACACCGATACCCGCAACCCCCCACGCCACGTCCACGTCCGCGCCCGGCGCGGCGCCGCTCAACGTCACCACGTAGCCGACGACGGCTCCCTCCCCGACGCTCGCAACCTCGGTGCGCGTGGTAACCCTGAACGTGCGCAACGTCGCCGCGTTCGCCGACACCTCGACGCTTGCCGACGTGACGCCCGCGACCACGACGCCGCCGCCGGCGCCGACCGCGACACCCGTCAAGCGCACCGTCAGCGTCTCGGCGGACTCCGCGCGCGCGTCCTGCGCCACACGGATCGCCAGCGACGCGCTGCTAACACCTGCCGCTATCGCCACCTCGCCCGTCGCCGCGCCCACGAAGTCCGCCGCACCGCCCGGATTCGGATCGCTGCTAGACACCGCATACGTCAGCGTTATCGGCGCACCCGCCACACCGCCCTCCAATCCCACCACAAACTCCGCGTCCTCGCCCTCGCGCACGCGCGACACCAGCGACGCCACCGAATACGTAACCGCATCGCTGCGCTCTATCACTACCGTCGCCATGAACTGCGTCGCGCTGCGCGTAACCACCCCCGCGCCCGTGCTCACCACCGGCGGCTCACCCAACGACACCGTGATCGTCTCGCTACCCTCGTTGCTGGCGTCATCCAAAACCACCACCTCGAACGACGCGCTCGTCGACCCCGCCGCCAAACGGATCATCCCAGACGACGACAAACCAACGCGGTAGTCCTCCCCATACGCCGCCGAACCCGTCAGCGTATAGGGCACCTCGACGTCGCCCGCCGACGCCAGCGGCCGGTTCAAAGCGCTCCTCAACTCCAACGTGAACGTCGCCCGCGACGACGCCGCTTCGGATACGCGCGCGCGATCAACGACCACCCCGTAGCCAATCGCATCATCGTCCAGGATCGTGAAACCCGTGCCCGTCGTCGGCGGCGGCCACGACACCAGCGCACCGCCCGTCGCAACTTCGAGCAATTCGATGCCGACCCTCTCACTCGACTCGTTCAACATATCGTCCACTACGACTACCACGACCCGCGCCGAACTGGCGGCGCCTGTGATCCGCGCCACGCCGGACGCCGACGCCGCGCTGTAACCCACGGGCCACGTGTAATCCCGCCTCGCCTCGGTAGCCGTTCCGCCCGCGGCCGCACCCGACAGCCTGTAGGTGATCGCCACCGGCGACGGCGCCCGCGTCGGCGTCCCGAAGGCATCCAGCAGGCCTATCCGAAACGCCGGAGGAACAACGGCATATTCGGCTTCTCGAAGACCGTCGGACGGTATGTTCGCGGGCAGCACCGAAAGCGACACCGCGAGCGGATCGTTCGCAAGTATCGTCCCCGTCGCCGACCCGGACGCCGCATCCACCGACGCACCGCCGCCGCCACCGCCGCGCGCACGCGACAACCTCAAATCATACGTCTCGACCCCCTCGGCCAGACCGTCGCTGCGTATCGCAACATACACCCGAACCGTCGTCGTCCCCACCGCAAACTCCGAGACCCCAGACGTTCGCTCAAAGTCCTCGTCCGACGCCTCGCCGACCGACGCCCCCGTCGTAACACGCCATTCAACCAGCACCGGCAACGTCGCCTCGCCGCCCGACAGACTCAACGCAAACACCGCGCTGCTGCCCTCGGACACGCCGACGCTCGCCACCCCCGACACCGACACCAGCGTCGCATCGTTGCGACTGATCGTCGCCGTGGCCGTCGTCATCCGCGCGTCCGATACCAGACCCGCAGCACCCGCGCTGCGCACCCCGGCGTCCAAACCCACTATCAACTCCTCGTCCCCCTCGTTCAAGTTGTCGTCCAACGCCTCCAACACCACCACCATGCGCGTGCTCGGCGCACGAATCACAAGCGGCGCGCCATCCACCACACCGCCGTAGTCCCCGGACGTAACCCCGCTTCCAGTAACCGTCAACGAAAACGTAACCGCCGCCGTGGCCGTCGAGGCCCCCACCTGCACCCGAAACTCGGCGCGACGATCCGCCGCGTCCACCGCACCCTCCGACAAGTCGCCGGCGTCTATGCGACTGATCGAAAGCTCCAGGCGATCAGCAACATCGTCCGTTATCGTCAACTCCGGCATCCCCGACACCGCCGAGTCCGCGTCCGGCATCGTAAGCCTTACCGCGTATCTCTCGTCTCCCTCGTTCAGCGTGTCCTCGGCTATCCCGACCACAAAACCCCTCGTGCTGCCCGACGCATCCGACGGCGTGAACCTCACCGTGCCCGACACTGCCACGAAATCCTCCGACGACGCCGGATTGACACCGATACCCGCGACCCCCCACGCCACGTCCACGTCCGCGCCCGGCGCGGCGCCGCTCAACGTCACCACGTAGCCGACGACGGCGCCCTCCCCGACGCTCGCAACCTCGGTGCGCGTGGTAACCCTGAACGTGCGCAACGTCGCCGCGTTCGCCGACACCTCGACGCTTGCCGACGTGACCCCCGCGACCACGACGCCGCCGCCGGCGCCGACCACGACACCCGTCAAGCGCACCGTCAGCGTCTCGGCGGACTCCGCACGCGCGTCCTGCGCCACACGGATCGCCAGCGACGCGCTGCTAACGCCCGCCGCTATCGCCACCTCGCCCGTCGCCGCGCCCACGAAGTCCGCCGCACCGCCCGGATTCGGATCGCTGCTAGACACCGCATACGTCAGCGTTATCGGCGCACCCGCCACACCGCCCTCCAATCCCACCACAAACTCCGCGTCCTCGCCCTCGCGCACGCGCGACACCAGCGACGCCACCGAATACGTAACCGCATCGCTGCGCTCTATCACTACCGTCGCCATGAACTGCGTCGCGCTGCGCGTAACCACCCCCGCGCCCGTGCTCACCACCGGCGGCTCACCCAACGACACCGTGATCGTCTCGCTACCCTCGTTGCTGGCGTCATCCAAAACCACCACCTCGAACGACGTGCTCGTCTCCCTCGCCGCTATCGGGATCGTCCTAGACGACGACAATCCGACGACGCGGTAATCCTCCCCATACGTCGCCGAACCCGTCAGCGTATAGGGCACCTCGATGTCCCCCGCAGACCTCAACAACGCGTATCGGGGATTGTCCTCCCTGAACTCCAGCGTGAAACGCACCACCGCCTGCGCATCCTCGGACACGCGCACCCGATCAACGACCACCCCGTAGCGAATCGCATCATCGTCCAGGATCGTGAAACTCGCGCTCGGCGTCGTCGGCGGCCACGACACCAGCAAACCGCCCATCGTTACCTCGCGCAACTCTATCCTGACTTCCTCGCTCGGCTCGTTCACCAGATCGGGTACTACCGTTATCGGCAAAAGCGCCCGGCCCGGGAATCGGTTGCTCGGAGTGATCACCGCCACGCCCGATGACGCCGTCGAGCTGTAACCCACGGGCCACGTGTAATCCCGCCTCGCCTCGGTAGCCGCGCCGCCCACGGCCGTCCCCGACAGCCTGTAGGTGATCGCCACCGGTGCCGTCGGCGTCGTCAGATTGCCATTGGCATCGGTCAGGTCTATCGTCAGCGTTACACCGTCGAACGCAAGATCAAACTCGGTACCGCTACCGCCAAAGAGATCCATCGGCAGGATGCCAGCCGACACGTCGAGCTGATTGCTCGCAAGTATCGTCCCCGTCGCCGACCCGGACGCCGCATCCACCGACGCACCCCCGCCACCGCCGCCGCGCGCACGCGACAACCTCAAATCATACGTCTCGACCCCCTCGGCCAGACCGTCGCTGCGTATCGCAACATACACCCGAACCGTCGTCGTCCCCACCGCAAACTCCGAGACCCCAGACGTTCGCTCAAAGTCCTCGTCCGACGCCTCGCCGACCGACGCCCCCGTCGTAACCCTCCATTCAACCAGCACCGGCAACGTCGCCTCGCCGCCCGACAGACTCAACGCAAACACCGCGCTGCTGCCCTCGGACACGCCGACGCTCGCCACCCCCGACACCGACACCAGCGTCGCATCGTTGCGACTGATCGTCGCCGTGGCCGTCGTCATCCGCGCGTCCGATACCAGACCCGCAGCACCCGCGCTGCGCACCCCGGCGTCCAAACCCACTATCAACTCCTCGTCCCCCTCGTTCAAGTTGTCGTCCAACGCCTCCAACACCACCACCATGCGCGTGCTCGGCGCACGAATCACAAGCGGCGCGCCATCCACCACACCGCCGTAGTCCCCGGACGTAACCCCGCTTCCAGTAACCGTCAACGAAAACGTAACCGCCGCCGTGGCCGTCGAGGCCCCCACCTGCACCCGAAACTCGGCGCGACGATCCGCCGCGTCCACCGCACCCTCCGACAAGTCGCCGGCGTCTATGCGACTGATCGAAAGCTCCAGGCGATCAGCAACGTCGTCCGTTATCGTCAACTCCGGCATCCCCGACACCGCCGAGTCCGCGTCCGGCATCGTAAGCCCTACCGCGTATCTCTCGTCTCCCTCGTTCAGCGTGTCCTCGGCTATCCCGACCACGAAACCCCTCGTGCTGCCCGACGCATCCATCGGCGTGAACCTCACCGTGCCCGACACCGCCACGAAATCTTCCGACGACGCCGGATTGACACCGATACCCGCAACCCCCCACGCCACGTCCACGTCCGCGCCCGGCGCGGCGCCGCTCAACGTCACCACGTAGCCGACGACGGCTCCCTCCCCGACGCTCGCAACCTCGGTGCGCGTGGTAACCCTGAACGTGCGCAACGTCGCCGCGTTCGCCGACACCTCGACGCTTGCCGACGTGACCCCCGCGACCACGACGCCGCCACCGTCGCCGACCGCGACACCCGTCAAGCGCACCGTCAGCGTCTCGGTGGACTCCGCGCGCGCGTCCTGCGCCACACGGATCGCCAGCGACGCGCTGCTAACGCCCGCCGCTATCGCCACCTCGCCCGTCGCCGCGCCCACGAAGTCCGCCGCACCGCCCGGATTCGGATCGCTGCTAGACACCGCATACGTCAGCGTTATCGGCGCACCCGCCACGCCGCCCTCCAATCCCACCACAAACTCCGCGTCCTCGCCCTCGCGCACGCGCGACACCAGCGACGCCACCGAATACGTAACCGCATCACTGCGCTCTATCACTACCGTCGCCACGCCCCGCGTCGCGCTGCGCGAGACTATCCCCGCACCCACGCCGATAATCGGCGGCTCACCCAACGACACCGTGATCGTCTCGCTACCCTCGTTGCTGGCGTCATCCAAAACCACCACCTCGAACGACGTGCTCGTCTCCCTCGCCGCTATCGGGATCGTCCTAGACGACGACAATCCGACGACGCGGTAATCCTCCCCATACGTCGCCGAACCCGTCAGCGTATAGGGCACCTCGATGTCCCCCGCAGACCTCAACAACGCGTATCGGGGATTGTCCTCCCTGAACTCCAGCGTGAAACGCACCACCGCCTGCGCATCCTCGGACACGCGCACCCGATCAACGACCACCCCGTAGCGAATCGCATCATCGTCCAGGATCGTGAAACTCGCGCTCGGCGTCGTCGGCGGCCACGACACCAGCAAACCGCCCATCGTTACCTCGCGCAACTCTATCCTGACTTCCTCGCTCGGCTCGTTCACCAGATCGGGTACTACCGTTATCGGCAAAAGCGCCCGGCCCGGGAATCGGTTGCTCGGAGTGATCATCGCCACGCCCAATGACGTCGCCTCGTCGTAGTCGAACGTGTAGTGGTAGTCTATCCCGGCGCCTCTGGCCGCGCCGCCCACGGCGGTCCCCGACAGCCTGTAGGCAATCGCCACCGGTGCCGTCGGCGTCGTCAGATTGCCATTGGCATCGGTCAGGTCTATCGTCAGCGTTACACCGTCGAACGCAAGATCAAACTCGGTACCGCTACCGCCAAAGAGATCCATCGGCAGGATGCCCGCCGACACGTCGAGCTGATTGCTCGCAAGTATCGTCGCTTCAGACCTCGTCGTCGGCGTGCGCGCAGCCCCGTAGCTCCCGGTAATCGCGCTCGACGTCACAACCAGATGAAAATACTCGGCATCTTCCGTCAGGCCGTCGTGGCTGACCGGAACGGACACGCTCCTGGTCGCAAAATCGTCCTCCGTGAACACCAGCGCGCCCGCGCGCGGGAAGGTTCCGACGAAGTCCTGTGGCGCGGCGCGCGGCGTCGTCGTCTCGGTGCTCGTGGTAACGAGGTACGGAACGCGCACCGGGCGCGTCGGGACGGCGCCGAGCGACACGGTGTACACCGCGGTGGTGCCTTCCGCCGCCGGCGGCGGCGGTTGCACGTGCACCACAATCGGATCGTCGTCGACGATGATGGTGGTCGCGGTCTTGCTGACGTAGTCGAAAATGCGGATGCGCGAAGATCCGGTCACCACCCGAAGCAATTCGATCGTGACATACTCGTCGTCCTCGTTGCGATTGTCCTGGTGCAGATCCAGGATGATCTCGCCCCGCTGACTATTGACGTTGATCGGCAACGTCCCGGTCGAGGACGCCACGTCAAATGACTTGGCGTCTGGCTCGTATACACTGCTATCCGGGGGAATATAGAAGACCGCGTAATCGCGGGCGGCATCGGTCTCCGTCCCGCTGCGCGCCGTGCCCGACAATCTGTATTCGATTATCGCGCCCTCTCGCCAAGGTGACTGTATGGGATTCTTCCCGCCGTCGGTATCGAGCAATACAACGTGGAGAATAATGGAAAACTCGCTTTCATCGGTGACTGCTCCGCCGAACCTCGATTCCCGGCTCAGCGCCGCCACCACCACGTCCCCTTTGGTTATCGTCACCGCCGCACTGGCGGTCGAGATCTCCACCCGCGCAAGGCCGGCGGGTTTCTTCAGCTCCAATGAAAAGTCCTCGACGCCGCCGTCGTGCAGGTTCACCAACGCCTCGACGCTCGTACAGGCGCGCTGCGTGGTGGCGTTGAATGGTCCGACCAGGCGGTCGCTAAAGGCGGCGTAATGACTATCGGCGACGGCGCTCCCGGTCGCCGTGGTGGACAACGACAGATAGAAGTCGTCGCGATCCATCTGCACGGGATGCGACGCCACTACGCACACCTGCGTGGTTTTTCCTTCCTCGATTGTGTAGGCGGCCCGTTCCAGGCCCATCGTTTCCGACCCGAGGCTGTACAGGATCATCGTCAACCCCGAAGACCGGCCGGTGACGATGGCGCCCCCGCCTTGCGGGCGCCCGCCAGAGGCGCCGTCCAAGTTCAACCGGAACTGCTCGTTCTCCTCGGCGAACCGGTCCCTTACCGCGTGTATCGGAATTGCCGGGGCCTCGCCGGGCGTTACCGTCACCATGCCCGAGACACGTGCGAAATCAGACGCGCTAGCGGGGTTCACGCCGGTGCCTTCGAGGCTCCACGCGAGGGTCACCGGCGCCGTCGGCGTGCCGCCGCCGGCGATCACCACAAATGCCGCGGTAGTGCCTTCGGCTATCCCCGGGTACGACGCCTCCATCGAATACGTGGTCGGGTCGTTGGCGGGAATGGTGAGCGTCTGAGACACGTCTATCGCGTTCGTATAGATTTCCTCGCGATTCTTGGGTCTGCGAAATCGCAGCCTCAACTCCTCGCGGGCTTCGTTGTAGCCGTCGTCCACGATCTCGACGATAAAGGTCTTGGTGAGTGGGCCAGCCTCGACGTGGACGTACCCGCCACCTATAGTCGTCGCCTCGAAACGGACGCCGGAGACGGCTATCAGCCTGTAGTCCGCGTCCGTAACGTCGTCGCCCGTCTCGCTGTAATCCATAGTCCAAGGCACCAACGGTACGCTATCCGACAGCGTGATATGCCAAGTGGTCGCCGAGCCTTCCGCAAGATCGCCGACCTCGAAGTCAAAGGCGACGCCGGCCCGGTCGTTTTCGTCCCCGAAAATTACGGAGTCTCGAGTATTTGCAAGTACGAGCGACGTCGTCGCGGGCCCGGCGAGTACTTCCAGGAGCAGAGTGAACTGCTCCTGACCTTCGTTGAGATTATCGTCACGCATCGGCACGTAAAATGACTGGTATACGGGACGCCTGACGTCGATGCCGGCGGAAAACGTGACCGTGCCGCTGGTGATCAGGAAATCTTCCGGTTCCGCCGGGTTGTCCACGCCGGAGCGGGTGGTCACCCGCCAACGCATGACGACGTCGGCGGTCAACGTGGTAGGCAGGCTTGAACCCGCTCCGATGGAAAGTTGAATGAAACTCGGTCTGGGAGAGAAGAATGACTCTGAGTGGAAGATAGATCCGCCTGAAAACCCGACTTGATAGGAATCGGTCGTCTGCGCAAATGCTACCGTGCAAATACTCAAGCAACAAGCCACCCCCCCTCCCAACCAAAAACAAGCCGGGAACCTCAGTAAGCCACGTGGTCTCTGCAGACGTCTCAGCGGGATGCACCTCGCTGTTGTTAGTGCCAGCCTATATCATATTTCGTAGATTAGCGCAACCCCGTACCAGGGCTGCCACATTCTGGACAAATGGTTGATCTCTCGCTTAAATCAGGGCAACCGCCATCGAGAGAAATTCCGTCACGTCAGGCCGCCTTCTCCAGGAATACGGCCGGCGCAACATAATCCGACGCTTTGTTGTCTAACGCTACTTCCGCTAGCACGTGCTTCCGCTCGGTGTTCTCGACCTCCAACTGCTTCAAGCATTTCGCTTCGCTTACATCCATTCCCCCATGCTTCGACTGTAACGGGAATAATCTCTCACGTGGCGCGGCCCTGATTATGGGGGACAGGTCAATCTTCTCCCCTCTCCCTCTGGGACAGGGACGGCGGTGAGGGCGCGGCGCGCGGACAGCGCGAGCGGTCGCCGGCACAGGCGGAACAACCGAGACCGCCGCAACTGCCGCGAATCGGCTTGCCGCCGAACAGGACGCCCACCGCCATGCCCGCGACCGCAAGCAGCAGCACAATGCAACTGACAACGTAAATCATGGGTACATCATAGCCGGACGGGAACGTTCACGGCGTCACTATATGTTCGGCGAAGGCGTCGTTGAATACCTGCGAAAAACCGTCCGCCTTCTGCTCTATGAAATACACCGCAAGCCCGTGCGCCTCGGCGATGGACAGCGCCTCGTCGCCGCCGAGCACGAACAGGCCGGTGGCCCAGGCGTCCGCCTCCATCGCGGTGTCGGCGATGACCGTAAGCGACGCGCCGCGGTACGGCACCGGCTCTCCGGTGCGCGGATCAATCTCGTGCGAATAGCGCCTGCCGTCGAGCTCGATAAAGTTGCGATAATCGCCGGAGGTGGCGATGCCGCGCCCCTGTAACTCGACCACGCGCATCGTCTCGCGCCAGCCGGGCGCCGGCTTCTCGACGCCGACGCGCCACGGCTGCAACTGCCGGCTGACGCCCGAGGCCCGCAGTTCGCCGCCGACCTCGGCCAGGTAATTGACGACGCCGCGCGCCGCTATCAGCGACGCCGCGCGGTCGGCGGCGTAGCCCTTGGCGATGGCCGACAAATCCACCTGCAACGCCGGCAGCGCCTTGCGCAGCGCGGGCGGGTCGAGGCGCGCCGACAGATGGCGGTAACCGACCGCGGCCATGCGCTCGGCCAGCAACTCGCGCGCCGGGACATAGCGCTCGCCGGCGTCCGCGCCAAAACCCCACAACGCGACGACCGGCGCCACCGTAACGTCGAAGGCGCCGCGCGTATGATCGCTGATGCGCCGCGCCGCGCCGACGATTTCCGCGATCTCGACCGAAACCGGGCGCCATCCGGTGTCGCGCGAGCGGTTGAAGCGGCTCAGCTCGGAGTCCTCGTCCCATGTGGAAAGCTTGGCGTCCAGATCGTCGAACAACGCGCCCAGATCCGCGGCCAGACGCTCGTATTCGGCGTCGGAGACGGCGTCGAACAGTTTGACCGACCACGTCGTGCCCATGGTCTCGCCCGCAAGCGCGTGCTGCGCCGGCGGCGGCGCAGAGTCGCAGGCGGCGAGCGTCGTGATGACGGCGACGAGCGCGGCGGCGAGACGGCGAAGCGGCTGCTTGCGGCGCACGAGCATCAGCCCCCGAAGTCGTCGAACAGAATGTTTTCTTCCTCGACGCCCAGATCGTGGAGCATGTTGATGACGGCGGCGTTCATCATCGGCGGCCCGCAGATGTAGTACTCGCAGTCCTCCGGCGCCGGATGCGATTTCAGGTAGCGCTCGTAGAGCACCTGGTGGATGAAGCCGGTCAGCCCGTCCCAGTCGTCCTCGGGCTGCGGATCGGACAGCGCGATCTTCCAGTCGAAGTTGTCGTGCTCGCGCGCCAGGCGGTCGAAGTCCTCGACGAAGAACAGCTCGCGGTAGCTGCGCGCACCGTACCAGAAACCGATGCGGCGGTCGCTGTGGATGCGCTGCAACTGATCGAAGATGTGCGAGCGCATCGGCGCCATGCCGGCGCCGCCGCCGATGAAGATCATTTCGTTGGCGGTGTCCTTGGCGAAGAACTCGCCGAAGGGGCCCGAGATTGTGACCTCGTCGCCCGGCTTCAGGCTGAACAGATACGAGCTCATGACGCCCGGCGGCAGTTCCGGGCGCGGCGGCGTCGCGATGCGCACGTTCAACATGATGACGCCCTTCTCGTCCGGGTAGTTGGCCATCGAGTAGGCGCGCGACACGGGCGCGTCGCAGAGCGACCGGCATTTCCAGAAATCGAACCGATCCCAGGCGTCGCGGTATTCCTCGGCGACGTCGAAGTCGGCGAACGAGACCGCGTGCGGCGGACATTCGATCTGGACGTAGCCGCCGGCGCGGAAATCCACGGCCTCGCCCGACGGCAGTTCGAGCACCAGATTCTTGATGAAGGTGGCGACGTTGTCGTTCGAGCGCACGCGGCAACGCCACTGGCGGCAGCCGAAGACCTCGGGCGGCACCTCGATCTCCATGTCGCGCTTGACCGCGACCTGGCACGACAGGCGCTCGCCGTTGCGCGCCTCGCGCTTGGTGATGTGGGCGGTCTCGGTCGGCAGGATGGCGCCGCCGCCGGACAGTACGCGCACGCGGCACAGCGCGCAGGTGCCGCCGCCGCCGCAGGCCGAGGACACGAACAGCTGGTTGTCGGCGAGCGCGGTCAGCAGCCTGGAACCCACCGGCACGCGAAACTCTTTCTCGCTGTTGACCACCAGGCGCGCGTCGCCGAGCACCACCAGACGCGCCCTGGCGGCGAGTATCACGAACACCAGCAACAACACTATGGCGGTGAAAAACCCGACTCCGAGTGCGATTTCCAGCATGGCCGCGCTACACCGCCCGCATCAGAACTGGATGCCCGAAAACGCCATGAAGCCGAGCGACATCAGGCCGACCGTGATGAACGTGATGCCGAGCCCCTGCAACGCCGGCGGCACGTCGCTGTATTTGAGCTTCTCGCGGATGCCGGCGAGGGCCACAATCGCAAGCGCCCAGCCGAGGCCGCTGCCGAAACCATAGACGACGCTCTCGCCGAAGTCGTAACTGCGCTCGACCATGAACAGCGAGCCGCCGAGGATCGCGCAGTTGACCGTGATCAGCGGCAGGAAGATGCCGAGCGCGTTGTAGAGCGCCGGGAAGAAACGGTCGAGCAGCATTTCCAATATCTGCACGACCGCGGCGATGACGCCGATGTAGCTGATGAAACCGAGGAAGGACAGATCGAGCGCCGGCAGGCCGGCCCACGCCAGCGCGCCCTTTTTCAGCAGAAACTGGTAGATCAGGTTGTTGACCGGCACCGTCAACCCCTGCACCACGGTGACGGCTATGCCCAGCCCGACCGCGTTCTCGATCTTCTTCGAGATCGCAAGAAAGGTGCACATGCCGAGGAAAAAGGCGAGCGCCAGGTTCTCGACGAAAACCGACTGCACCAGCAGTTGCAGATACGCTTCCATGGCTACGCTTCCATCGTCTCAGGCCGCCTGGGTTCGGATGCGGAACTCGGGCTGCTCGACCTGCTGCGGCCGGCACGAGCGGATGACCCAGATCATGCCGCCGATGATGAAAAACGCGCTCGGCGGCAGCAGCAGCAGACCGTTGGCCTGATACCAGCCGCCGTCGGAAACCAGCGGCAGCAGCGGGTAGCCCAGGAGCGTGCCGGAACCGAACAGCTCGCGCACGCCGCCGACGACGATCAACACGAAACTGTAGCCGAGACCGTTGCCCAGTCCGTCGAGGAAACTCGGCCCCGGCGGGTTCTTCATCGCGTACGCCTCGGCGCGCCCGAGCACGATGCAGTTGGTGATGATGAGACCGACGAAAACCGACAGCGTCTTGCTGATGTCATAGACGTAGGCCTTCAATATCTGGTCGGCCAGGATCACCAGCGAGGCGATGATCGTCATCTGCACGATGATGCGCACGTTGGTCGGGACGTGGCGCCGGATCATGCTGATCGAGGCGTTGGACAGCGCCAGCACCGACGTCAGCGCAAGACACATGATAAGCGAGGCCGCCAGCGTCGTCGTGACCGCAAGCGCCGAGCAAATCCCCAGAATTTGCAGCGTGATCGGATTGTCGTCGACCAACGGATCGAGCAGAACCTTTTTGTTGTCACGCCATGCCATCGTCAACCCGCCTCCCCGGAGCGGTAGTTTTCGAGAAATCTCCGATAGCCCAGATCGCCGAACCAGAATCGGATCATGTTGCCGACGCCGTTGCCGGTTATCGTCGCCCCCGACAGGCCGTCCACCTTCCAGGCGGCGCGCCCGTCGCCGGCACGCACCCTGCCCTTGACGACTTCGAGCACCGGATGCGGGCCTTCGTCATAGATCCGCTTGCCCTCCCACAGCGCGCGCCACGCCGGATCGTCCACGCGCCCGCCCAGGCCGGGCGTCTCGCCGTGCTGGTAGAATTGTAGCCCATGCACCGTGTTGGCGTCAGCCTCCAGCGCGATAAAACCGTAGAGCGTGGACCACAGGCCGTAGCCGTACAGCGGCAGCACCATCCTGCTCACCTCGGCGCCGCGGCGCACTAAATAGATCTTCGCAAAATGCGGCAGGCGCCGGATGCGGGCGACGTCGTCGGCGTCGGCCAGGGTGCCGCTCAACTCCGGGTCGCGCGCGGCCTCGATCATGTCGAAATCGGCGGCCGCGGGATCATCCACGTATCTGCCGCTGATCAGGCTGACGACCCGCGCCTCCACCGTGGGCGCGTTGGCGCCGCCGGACGGCGCCGCGGGCAGCCCCGCGACCTCGCGGACGCTCTCGTTCAACGCCGCGACCTGATTGCGCTCCTGCAACGGCCGCAACGCCACGGCCGCGGTCGACACCACCACCGAACAAACCACGCACAACGTGACCGTGACGATCAGCGTCTTCAGAACGGAATCATTGGACATGGGCTTGCTGCATCCTGGGGAATTTTTCTGCATATTTTGCATAGACTTCCGGGTCAAAGGGCTGGATAGACACGACTTTCCTGACGGGAACGATTATTTCCTGGCCTTCCATCAGCGAGGCTTCACTTCCCAAATTCTCACCACCAGTTTGTGGTTTTTCATTCATATATCCCACGGAGATTCGGAACTGCAAATCAGCATCGCCCCGGTATCCGCTGAAATTTACTTTCAATCGAAGATATTTCTCTTCCTTATCCAACTCGTTAAAGTGGAAAGTATTGGATACTATGCCGACATATACTTTTCTGTTATCCAACGTGATCGACAAAAAAGGATGTTTCTCCAGAGTTCTCTTGATATATCCCTCTAATTCTTTCCCCTGAATAATCACCTTGTGTTTTTTTTCTATGCTCTGACTATCTGCTTGCCAAATAACGTTGGCGAGGATATAGCCAGACAGCCCGAGTACCGGAGTCATCCAGGCAGCGATAAAAAGTATCTCGTTTCGGCACTGGAGGAGCGACGAGACGAAGGCATCGTCGCCGCCAGTACAAGGAAATTCGAGCAGGAAACCAAGTGGCGCAAAGGCCACCACCAGGATGATGGTGAAAAAGAAGCAGAGGAGGCCGGCGAAAGCAATGCGAAAATACAGGTTATAGCCTGATTGCCACCAGACAAAAGTTTTGCCGTAGTGCGACTGCAACAGCCCCCATCCGCTCGTCAGCACGAGCAGAAGGGGCAGCAATGCACCAAAACCAACCTGGTTCACTTGCCACTCTTATTATCCCGCCGGAGCTGCGCCTCTCTTGCCTTGATTGCGGCATCGCCAACTTCCTTCAGTCTTTTGAGCTTTTCTTTGAACCCCGGTTGTTTCAGCAGTTCGTCGTAGTTCAATCTCATACCGTGTTCATGCACCGTATACAACCGGTCAGGGTTGTATTCGTCGTTGTCGGAGTTGCGTTTTTTCTTCATGTTTCCGTGTTATTCCTCCCTCCTGTGGTTGCGGTCTTCCGGCTTGCGGACGAGTCCGTCCAGCGACCCTCAATATTATCACGTTTGCGCGCGCTTGCCGCTACCGCCCATCGGTGCGGGCGAGGCGGTTCATTCCAGATCCTGGGCGTTTATCAACAAGTTGTAGACGAACCAGCCGTCGCCGACGTAGAAACGCTCCGGGCGGGCGTTCATCCGATCTCGAGTCAACTCGAAACCGTCGGGCAACGGGTCGTAGCTCACCACCTTGTCGTGCCGCACCCGGAAGCGGTGGCTTTCGCCGCGGAAATAGACGTGCTTGGTGGTGACCACCAGGTCGCCCTCGTCCACGATGTGCCGCTCTTCCTCGAGTTCGCGCTCGCCGCGAAATCCCCCGGCGCGCACATAGACCCCGCGCGCCACGCGCACCGACATTCCGCGGCTGCCGCCGCGATAGCGAACCCGCGTCTTTGTGATCTCGTACGCCACGCCCTCGAACATCCAGATCGGGGACTCGGACTTCATGAACCGGAACCCCGGATAGCGCTCGATTCCCTGCGCCGCCGCCGGGTTTTCTCCCTGCATCACGCGCCGCAGCACCGACGCCTTGGCCATGCGCTCGCGCAGGAGATCCAGGTCCTCGTTCCTGATCCCGGATTTCTCCAGGGAATTCAGGAACGCGGTGACATGCGCCTCCTCGGTCTCGTCGAGATGGTGGTCGTCGAGCACTTCGGCTTCGGCCGCGGCGAGCCCCTGGACAACGATGCCAGTGAGCACCCCGTCCTCCACCGCGCCCGCGCTCATGACCCGTCGCACCGCGCCCCGGACATCGGGCCATCGCCTTCCGCCGCAGGCGGCGCGCTGCACCAGAAGCACCGCCTCGGCGACCGCTTCCTCGTGCCGAGTTTCGCATTTCTTGTGTTTCGTGCGCAGGAAACCGGCCGGCTGCCCGCAGTATCGGCAATCCATCAGCTATTCCCCCTGAATCAGGCCCACCATTGTTGAGCGGAATCCCATTGTATCAAGCCGCCTCCTCCAACAAGTGTATAAGACCAGAAACATAGACAAACTATTGAGCGAAAAAAGGCAAGAGAACTTGATAGAACATTTATACTGATTATGCAGATTTTTTCAATCTACTTTTCACTTGAATAAACCAAAAGAGAATTGAAGTGTTGACATTTAACGCAATAGACGTAGAGACCGCCAATACTAATCGAGCAAGTATCTGTCAGATCGGCATTGTTCACATTCGGGACGGAGAAATCAGAGAGCAATGGAAGACCTTGGTAGATCCGGAAACTCGGTTCGATCCGTGGAATATTGGGATCCATGGGATCACCGAGTCAGACGTTGCCGGTAGTCCGACTTTACCGGAGGTGCGGGATGAGTTAAGAGCTCGGTTGCACGGCCAGGTCCTGGTGAGTCATACTCCATTCGACCGTGTCGCCTTTGAACGTGCCATGACAAGGTATGGTCTCGAGCAGCTTCAGGTCACATGGTTGGATAGTGCCAAGATAGCGCGTCGCGCATGGCCGGAAAGATATAGACGTTCTGGTTATGGTTTGTCGAACATTGCGAATCATCTTGGTATCTCATTCAAGCATCACGACGCCTTGGAGGACGCCCGGGCCGCGGCGGAGATTGTGTGTCGTGCGTGTGAGGTGTCTGATGCAGATATTAATGAGTGGCTGTGTCGAGTAGATAGGCCTATTCCCCCTAATTCAAAAGTTCCGGCATCGCGTTCAATGAAAGGAAACGCCGAAGGACCGTTGTCTGGCGAGACAATCGCATTTACGGGTTCACTCAGGACCACTCATAAAGAAGCGTCCGAGATTGCCTCCAAGTCCGGGGGTAATGTATCCGCTTCTGTTACTAAAAAGACTACCATGCTTGTTGCAGGTTCACCCAACGGGCGCAAGAAGAGCCAGAAGCACCTGAAGGCTGAAAAGCTTATTCAGGAGGGTATAGACATTCAGATACTTTCGGAAAGGGAATTCTACGAGGTCCTGGGTGCCGAGTTGCCCGCAGAGGATACTCATCGTTCTGCAGGTGCAGGAAAGCCTGGCATAACAAAGAATTCTGAGGAACGATTGAGGCTTTACATACTTATTGCCGGACTTGTCATATTGGCATTGTTGTTGTTCATGTAACCAAAAGAAGAAATTGATTTGCGCGTCGGCCACTCTTTTTCGCGCAAGGCCTCGTCTGGTGTCTTTACTGGCCTTATACTTGTACATCTTGATATGGTTAAGAAACAGTTGAAGTGCGGATGACCGCTGAATGCCCGGCCCCCGCCATTGTCGCTCGTGCGTGGTGGCCGTACCGCCTTATCGCCCGCACCGCGGCCTCCGTCACGTTCTCTGAACGGCTGCTCAGTATCGAAGGCGTGCCGCGGCGCGGGCGCGTTGAGCTGCCGTTTGACGCGCTCGACCAGGTCATCGAAAAACCGTCATGGTTTTGGACGCGGCTGACGTTTCGTCGCCTGGACGGACTTGAGTATTCCATCGGCGGACTGCCCAAAGGAGCGGCCGCATCGCTTGCGGCGTCGTTGCGCGACGAGGCCCATGCACTTGCCGAGCGCCATGGCGGGCAACTGGTCGAACGACAGAGGCAACTGGAACGCTCGCTCGCGGGCGAGCGCTATCTGCGGTACGGCGACGGCGAACGACTGCGCGAAGAGATGGAGCGGACGTTGTCGCTGGTCACATCTACAATCGTGCGCGCCCAGCTGGACGAGGCGGCACTTCGGGCATTCGGTCATCTTCACTCCGTGGCCGCAGCCGACGACTTTGCGCGCGCGCGCGAAGACGCGAACAACCGATATATCACGACGGCGGTCGCCGACGTAGGCGATGCGATGAAGACGTCACTCGATATGACGCCGACGGACGAGCAGGCGAAGGCCATCGCCACCGACGAGGACACCACGCTGGTGCTGGCGGGCGCGGGAACCGGCAAGACGGGGGTGATCACCGGCAAGATCGCGCACCTCATCCACAACGAGGGCGCGCGGCCCGATGAGATTCTCGTCCTGGCCTACAACCGGGATGCGGCGAAAGAAATCCACAAACGCCTCGGACGCGACCTCGCCGGCGCCGCGGTCAGCACGTTTCACGCCTTCGGGCGCTACATCATCGGCCAAGTTTCCACGGCCCCGACAATCTCGCTCCTGGCGGAGGATCAGCGGGTGCGCAATCGGGCGTTCGACAAAATCCTCGACGGCCTGCTGATCTCTCCCACCGACGCGAAAGAGATTGCCGAGTTCGCGGTCTACCACGGCCAGCCGTACCGCTCGCCGTTTGAATTCAACAACCTCTCCGACTATATGAACCACGTGCGCGGCATCGAAAAGCGGACCTTGAACGGCGAGCTGGTCAAGAGCCACGAGGAGCTCAAGATCGCCAACTTCCTCGCGCTCAAAGGGGTTTCTTACCGATACGAAGCGCCCTACCAGGTCGACACGGCCACGTCGCGGCACCGTCAGTATCAACCCGACTTCTACCTGCCTGGGCACGACATCTACATCGAGCACTTCGCGCTGAACGCAGACGGGCAGGCGCCACCGTGGTTCAAGGGCTACCTCGAGAGCGTCCGCTGGAAACGCAGTATTCACGAACAATACGGAACGCGGTTGATCGAGACGTTCAGCTGGCAAAACCAGGACAACACGCTGCTCCCGGAGCTGGAGCAACAACTGCGAGAACAAGGTGTGCATTTCAAACCGACACCGATTGAGCGTTTCATAGACAATCTGCGCAAAATCATCGAGTCGTGGCTGGCACGACTGCTGGCGACGTTCCTGAGTCTGGTCAAGACGGCCGGGCTCACGATGGAGGAATTGCGCAAGCGCGCCAAGGCTCTGCCGCACGCGCTGCGCAGCACCGCGTTTCTCAACCTGTTCGAGCAGGTCTGGGATCGTTACGAGAAAATACTCAAGAAGGAAGGCGCGATTGATTTCGATGATCTGATCAACCGTGCCGTCGACGCCATCCGAGGCGGGCGCTGGGCGTCGCCGTTCCGCTACGTGCTTGTCGACGAGTTTCAGGACATCTCGGCGGGACGCATGGCCCTGATCCAGGCGTTGAACGCGCCCGACGTCCGCTACTTTCTGGTCGGCGACGACTGGCAGTCTATCAACCGATTCGCGGGCAGCGACGTCAATCTTATGACCTCGTGCGGCGATCATCTCGGTTTTGTGCAGCGACGCGAGCTGACGCGCACGTTCCGTTACGGCGAGCCGATCATTCGCCCGTCGAGCGCGTTCATCCAGCGCAACCCGGAGCAGACGCGACGCACATTGCGCGGCAAAACGGCGGGCGCGGACGACGGCGTGACCATCGTCGCGACGGACGAACAACCCGCGGGCGTCGCCGATGCGCTCGCCGACGTCGTCCGTCGTGTCCCGCCGTCACGGAAGGCCTCGGTACTGCTGCTGGGGCGCTACCGAAAAAGCTTGGAGGAAAGAAGGTATCGCTCGCCGCGCCCGAACATTCGCATCGAGCTCAGCACAATCCACCGTGCCAAAGGGCGCGAGGCCGACTACATCATCGTGCTCGATCTGATGGACGGTTTCTACGGCCTCCCGGCGAAACGAGAAGACGATCCGCTGCTCAACATCGTGCGCAGCGAACCAGGCACGTTCGCGCACGCCGAGGAACGCCGTCTTTTCTACGTGGCGATGACGCGGGCGCGACGTCAAGTCTATCTGATCACCGACGCCGCGCGTCCATCCGTGTTTGTGCAGGAACTGCGCCGCAAGCATCACGACGTTCGCCGGATCGGCCGGTTCATGGACGAAGACGCGCCGCCCTGTCCGCGTCCGCGCTGCGGCGGCAGCCTGGTTGTATCACGGAGCGGCAGGACAAGACGCTGCACCAATCACCCGCTCTGCGATTACCGGGCACCGCGTTGCGACGAATGTTCCGAAGGCTACCTGATCGTCGCAGGCCGCCAGGCGAAATGCTCCAACGACGCATGCGGTGCTGCCGCTCGCGTCTGCCCGAGATGCAAGATCGGCGTCCTGCGGATGATCGAGGGGAAATACGGCTCGTTCTGGGGATGTTCCGAGTATCGGGCCGAACCGCCGTGTACGTATACGCGCCCGATGGAATCTCATCACGCGGCAAACTAAGCCGGCATAGTCTCTCCCTCTTTTTGCTTCGGCCCCGGCGCCACCAAAGAAAGTTCCCGGCCCGACGCAGTCGCAGGGACGGCGCTGCCCCCACCCCTGCCCTTCTCCCAAAGGGAGAGGGATTTTTGTTGCGTGCGGCGCCGCTTCCCTGCTTCGTCCCCAATCCGTCAGCGGGTGTAGCGCTTCCTTCTTCTGCGGGTGTTGGCGCGCACCACGAAGTGGTCTATCGTCGGCGCGAAGACGTTGGCGAACAGGATCGCCAGCATGATGCCTTCCGGGAAAGCCGGGTTGACGGCGCGGATCAGCACCGTCATGAAGCCGATCAGAAAACCGAAGATCCAGCGCCCGGCGTCGGTGGCGGCCGCGGACACCGGGTCGGTCGCCATGTACACCGTGCCGAACGCGAAACCGCCGAGCACCAGGTGCCAGTACCACGGCGTCGCGAGCATCGGGTTGGTGCCGCCGATCCAGTTGAACAACAACGACGTCGAGACCATGCCTAAGAGCACGCCGAGTATGATGCGCCACGACGCGATGCGCGTGTACACCAGAAACAGGCCGCCGAGCAGGCACGCGAGCGTCGAAGTCTCGCCGAGCGAACCCGGAATGACGCCGACGAACGCCTGCCACCAGGTGTAGCCCTCGCGCGCGACGGCGTCCATGCCGCCGACGGCGGCCGCGGCGAGCGGCGTCGCGCCGCTGTAGCCGTCGACCGCGACCCACACCTCGTCGCCGGACATAAAGGCGGGATAGGCGAAAAACAAAAAGGCGCGCCCGGTCAGCGCCGGGTTCAGAAAATTCTTGCCGGTGCCGCCGAACACCTCCTTGCCGATGACGACGCCGAACGAGATGCCGAGCGCGACCATCCACAGCGGAATATCGGGCGGCAGCGTCAGCGTGAACAATATCGAGGTTACGAAGAAGCCCTCGTTGACGTCGTGGCCGCGCACCGTCGCAAACACGACCTCCCACAAGCCGCCGGCCAGCAGCGTCACGACGTAGACCGGCAGAAAGTGGGCGAAGCCGAGCCACAGGCACGCGAGCACGCTGGCCGGATCGTGGCCGACGCCGAAAGCCGCGGTCAGCGCGCCGCGCCATCCGGCGAGCGACGCCAACCCCATCTCGGCGAGCGCGACGTTTGCCTGATAGCCGGTGTTGAACCACGACATCACGGCGCACGGCAGCGTCGCGACGACGACGTAACTCATGACGCGCTTGATGTCCAGGCCGTCGCGTATGTGCGGCGCGCGCGCGGTGGTCGCGGGCGTCCAATAGAGGAAGGTGTCCACCATCTCGTAGATCGGATACCACCGCTGCCAGCGCCCGCCCGGCTCGAACAGCGGCGCCTTCGACTTGAGCATGTTCCGCAACCGCGCCATCAGCCCTCCTTTTCGATCTTGTCGAGGGTCGCGCGCAGCAACGGCCCGAACTCGTGCTTGCTCGGGCACACGTAGGAGCACAACGCCAGATCTTCCTCGTCGAGTTCGAGACAGCCGAGCTGCTGCGCCACGTCGGTGTCCATCACCACCAGCGCCTTCAGCAGTTGCGTCGCCGGCAAATCGAGCGGCAGCACGCGCTCGTAGAGGCCGATCGGCACAATCGCGCGCGGGCTGCCGTTTTGCATGCAGCTGAACGCAAGCCGCTTGTTGCGCCGCAACCACGCCGGCAGAAACGCGCGGCTGATCGAAAACAGGCGCAGGCCGGGGCGGATCCACGCCAAAAACGGAGTTTCCCCATGCTCGAGCAACGCCGCGATCTGCAAGTGGAAGCGCCCGACGTAGGCCGACCAGCCC
This sequence comes from Candidatus Oxydemutator sp., assembly GCA_965203445.1. Classification (GTDB taxonomy): domain Bacteria; phylum Pseudomonadota; class Gammaproteobacteria; order Poriferisulfidales; family Oxydemutatoraceae; genus Oxydemutator. The sequence goes on along the minus strand of OZ241883.1, from coordinate 1,081,393 downwards.
TGCGCCTTGCAACCGGACAACGGCGAACCGGCGATCAGGCGAACCTGCCCCGGCCTCAGGCGGTCGCGGCACAATTCCTCTATCGAGGCGCCCAGGCGCGTGCGCAGCAGGCACGGTTCGCGCACCGCGGGGCCGCCGAGCGCGACGACGCGCGTGGTCGGATACACTCCGGTCAGGAAAAACTCGCCAATCGCAATCGCGTCCTGGTAATGAATCGTCCATACGGTCTTGTCGCCGTGCACCGGGTCTAGGTGATGGATATGGGTGCCGGCCAGGCCGGCGGGGTGCGGGCCGCCGAACTCAACGCGATGCACCTGCGCTTCTTCCGGCGCCGCCTCGATATCGGACCCCCGGGCGACGCAGACGTACACCGGGCCGTCGGTGAGCTTCTCGATCAGATGCAGACCGAGGTTGAAATGCTCGGCCACGACGGCGATGACGGCCTGCGGGTCGGCGGCGAGCGGTTCGGTGTCCATCGCATTGACGAAGATGGCTTGCGGCACGGCATCGGGTACCGGTGTCTTGCTGTACGGGCGCGTTCTGAACGCCGGCCACAGACCGCCCGCGAGCAGATGCTCGACAATCTGGTCGCGCTCTAGCCTCATCGCGCGGGTGACGTGGTGCGGCTCGAACTCGCGGCGCTCGTCGCCTTCGGCCTCGATGACGATGGATTGCAGGACGCGCCGCGCGCCGCGGTTGATCGCGACGACGGTGCCCGCCGCCGGCGCGACGTAGCGGATCTCGGGGTGCGCCTTGTGTGCGAACAGCGGCTGGCCGAGCGCCACCTTGGCCCCGACCTCGGTCATCATCTTCGGCGACAGACCACGGTACTCGTGCGCCGTCAATGCAAAGCGCGACACCGGCGGCGCTTCCTCGATACGCTGTTGTGGCGCGCCGGGGATCGGAATTTCAAGACCTTTCTTGAGACGAATCAGCATCGGGTTCGGGAGGCGACCGTCGAGACCACGTCACCGGCGCCTTAGCGGCGTTGAAAAGCGACGCTTCCAGTGCCTGGCATTCTACACCAAGCCCTTGCGCGTGGCGCTTGCGCGCGGACGCCGGTGGACGACGACCGAACCAGGAACGGCGAGTGGCGGGGGGCACCGATGTTCCCGATCCTGGCGTTGTGGCCGTCGGTGCTACAATAACCCGACCCGCGAGCAATGAGACTCGCGGAAAAAGAGGTTCTTGCGAGAATCATGGAAAAAAACTATATCGAACTCGCCGAATTGCTTGTCCGCTACGTCGAGCAATCAAACCAGATCAAAGACGCCAAGACGCTGATGGTGGACAAACAGTTGGATCTTTTTGCATCTCCCGACCGGGAAGACAACGCCGCCAAGACACTGGAAATCTATGACAAAGAATTGGCCCGGCTTTTAGAAAAGAGACAGCGACAATGGCAAGGGAAAAGGTCCTCCTGGCGGAATATAATATCCTCATTTCGTCTCATGCCCCCATATCCCCAATATGATTCTCAACATGATATGCAAACGGCTGACTGGGAATCAGACTCGGCCGACGGCATACAATCGGACTGGGCCAATGTTTTTGAGGATTTCTATCTGGCATTCTTAAAAGAAGCACGGACAATCGAAAACAGGCGTGTCGGAGGACAACGACAAATCAAAGCAACCGCTATGCCAGCTTGATTTTCGCCGTGCCACTGATCGGCCTTGCCACCCTCCTCATTACCGGTCGAAAAGACGCCAAAAAGCAACAGGACCTCGCGACTTCGGAAAACGATTGACTTTGCGCGGCTGCGCCGCATGAACCTGTCACGACAACTGTATCGTCGCGCCTGCCTGTCCATTCCCGGCGGCGTCAACTCGCCGGTGCGCGCGTTCGGCGCGGTCGGCGGTTCGCCGCCGTTCATGCGCCGCGCCGAAGGTGCGCGTCTGTTCGATGCCGACGGGCGCGGCTACATTGATTACGTCGGTTCGTGGGGGGCGATGATCATGGGCCACGCCCACCCGCAAGTGGTCGCGGCGGTGTGCGAGGCGGCGCGCAACGGGCTTGGGTTCGGCGCGCCGACCGAGGCCGAGACCCTGCTCGCCGAAAAAATCCGCGCGGCGGTGCCGTCGGTCGAGAAGCTGCGCCTGGTCAACTCCGGCACCGAGGCGACGATGAGCGCGATTCGCCTGGCGCGCGGCTATACCGGGCGCGAACGCATCGTCAAGTTCGAGGGCTGCTATCACGGCCACGCCGACTCGCTGCTGGTCGGTGCCGGTTCGGGCGCGCTGACGTCGGGCGTTCCCGATTCTGCCGGCGTGCCCGCGGCGTTTGCCGAACGAACGATTGTGCTGCGCTACAACGACGCGGCCCAGGTGCGCGAGACGTTTTCGCGGGAGGGCGACAAAATCGCCTGCGTCATCGTCGAGCCGGTCGCCGGCAACATGAACCTCGTGCCGGGGGCGCGCGAGTTTCTGCAAACCCTGCGCGAATGCTGCCGCGCCCACGGCGCCCTGCTGATTTTCGACGAGGTCATGAGCGGCTTTCGCGTCGCGCCCGGTGGCGCGCAGGCGATGTACGGGATTGCGCCCGATGTGACGACGTTCGGCAAAATCATCGGCGGCGGCCTGCCGGTCGGCGCCTTCGGCGGGCGCGCCGAAGTGATGGATCGCGTGGCGCCCGAAGGCCCGGTCTATCAGGCCGGCACGCTGTCCGGCAACCCGGTGGCGACCGCCGCCGGCCTGAAAACGCTCGAACTGCTGCTGCAACCCGGCACGTTCGATGCCATCGCCGAGAGGACGAGCGCGCTGGCGCGCGGCTTGGGCGAGCGCGCCGCCGCCGCCGGCGTGCCGTTTTACTGTGACGCGCAAGGTGCGATGTTCGGCTACTTCTTCACCGACGAGGCGCCGGTGGTCTCGTTCGAGCAGGTTCAACGCTGCGCCGACGAAAAGTTCAAGCGCTTCTTCACGCGCATGCTCGAACAAGGAATCTATCTCGCGCCGTCGCCGTTCGAGGCCGGCTTCGTGTCCGCCGCGCATACCCGCGACGACGTCGACGATACGCTGCACGCGGCGGAGATCGCGTTTCGGGGGCTGGCTCAGGAATCGGCGTAGAGGCGCGGGCCGCGGGCGGCGCTATTCCGCCTGCTTCCTGATCTCCTCGCGCACCTCGTCCATGTCGAGCGCCTGGGCCTTTGCAACCAGATCCTCAAGCTGCGCCGCCGACAACGCACCCGGCTGCGAAAACAACACCACGCGCTCACGAAACAGCATCAGCGTCGGAATCGAACGGATGCGGTAGGCCGCGGCCAGATCCTGCTGCTCCTCGGTGTTGACCTTGCCGAACGCAACGTCCGCGTGATTGTCGGAAACCGCCTCGAACACCGGCGCAAACGAACGACACGGCCCGCACCACGAGGCCCAAAAATCGAGCACCACGACGTCGTTGTCTTGCAGCGTCTGCTGAAAGTTGTCGTGGGTAATTTCTATTGTGGGCATCGGATACTCCTTTCCATGTACGACTATGCCAAGCATAGTTCGAGTTTGTAGCGGCCGGTGTTCAGTATCGCCTTATCGAGTAGCGTATCGCTCCATGTGCCTTCATGGGTAGTATTTATAGTTGTTGCTCCTCGATCAGGAACTGGACGTATCACGTCTGCGATGTCACTAAATGTACCTCCACCCCGAACCATCGTTTACCGCCGCCGTCGGGGGTCTCCCCCATAGGGCGAAGTACAGGGCATAGCCAGAACCTCCCGACAGATTGTCCAGATCCGAATCGGAAATTTCCGCATTGTCGTCCGTATGCGACGCCGGTACTCCTATATGCATACATTTGTCATCGTTGCGCAGTATTACCAGCCCCATGTCGGGCGGCCAATGTTTACGATCAATATCCAAATACTGGGCGAAAGCCGCTTTCGGATCATGGTCAAACAGGTTCCGGAATTTTTCATCCCCACAATAGCGATCGGCCACTGCTATTGCCATAGTTTCCTTTGTCTTCAGGAAGCTTACTGGTGTTTTATCCTGGTTCACAAGTCCCTCCATTTGTTTTGCTCGCACAATGCGTTCGGCATGAAGCAAACCCCGTTGCCGGATTATACACGCGCCGGCGCGGCTTTTGCCCCGTTTTGCCGCTCAAAAACATCTGGCATAAGCGACGCCTGGGCGGCCGGAGACATTGTCGGTTGACTGGCGGCGTTTTTGGGGTATCGTAGCGCGCTATGCTTGAATTACTGACCGGACACGGGCTGGTGCAACTCCCGTGGTGGGGCTATCTGATCCTGGCGCTCTCGTTGTCGCATGTGACGATAGCCTGTGTAACGTTGTTTTTGCATCGTTCGCAGGCGCATCGCAGCGTGGATTTCCATCCCGCCGTCAACCACGTGATGCGTTTCTGGCTGTGGCTTACGACCGGCATGGTCACCAAAGAGTGGGTTGCGATACACCGCAAGCACCACGCCAAGTGCGAGACCGCCGACGATCCGCACAGCCCCGCCTTCAAGGGCATACTCTCGGTGCTGCTGCGCGGTGCCGACCTCTACCGCAACGAGGCGTACAACGAGGCGACGCTTGAGGACTACGGGCGCGGCACGCCGGGCGACGCGCTGGAGCAGCGCCTCTACTCGCGTCATCCGAGTATCGGCATCGCGGTGCTACTGGTGCTGGAATACGTCCTGCTCGGTTTTTTCGGTATCGCCCTGTGGGCCTTGCAGATGATGTGGATACCGTTTTTCGCCGCCGGCGTCGTCAACGGCATCGGGCATTTCGGCGGTTACCGCAACTTCGCCACCGACGACGACTCGACCAACTTCTGCAACGTCGGCGTCCTGATCGGCGGTGAGGAAATGCACAACAACCATCACGCCTTTCCGAGTTCCGCGAAGTTCTCGATCAAGTGGTGGGAGTTCGACGTCGGCTGGCTCTACATCCGCGTGTTGCGCGCACTCGGTTTGGCGCGGGTGTTGCGTCTTGCGCCGATGCCGAAGCGCACTTCGGCGCACGACGGCCCCCTCGATCTGAAAACCGCCGCGGCGCTGTTCCACGGCCGCCTTCACGTGATGCGTGAATACGCCGCGACCGTGGTCGTGCCGGTCGTACGCGCCGAGCTGGCGGTCGCCGAAGGCGCCCATCGCCAGCTGCTGTTGAGAGCCAGGCGCGCGATGCTGCGCCACGAGCGCCACGTCAGCGCGAAAGACCGTGCCACCCTGAAACGGGTGCTGGTGAACAATCCGAGGTTGAAACAGGTGCACGAGTTCAACCACAGGCTGCACAAGCTGTGGAGCACACACCACGGCGACCACCACCACTTGTGCAGCTCGCTGCGCGAGTGGTGCACCCAGGCCGAAGCGACCGGTTTGCACAAACTTCAGGAGTTTTCGAGGAGGATCCAGGGCTACGCGCTGAAACCGACGCTCGCCGTCGCCCGCCTGCCCGTCGAAAACGTCTGAAGTTGCGGTGCGTCGTCCTGAAGTCCCCGTTCATCCTCCATCCCTCGCGTATATAATCCCTTTCAGGGGACATGCGCATGTCACAAAAGCTCGCCTCAGGCGCGATTGTCGCCGTAACCATCGCAGTCGTCGCCAGTCTGCTGACGTGGCTGCGTCCACAAGGAGCGCAGCAAAGCGTCGTGGACGCACCGCGGCTGGTCGAGGTCGGCCGGATCGTCGCGCGTGAAATCACGCCGAGCCATCTGCTGACCGGACGCCTGCAACCGGCGCGCGTCGGCGAATTGCGGTTCGAGGTGGCGGGGCGCGTCGTCGCCAAAAACGTCGAGGCCGGCACGCGCGTGCGCCAGGGGCAGGCGCTGCTGCAACTCGACGACGGCGATTACCGCGACGCCCTGGTGCAGGCGCAAACCCGCCTCGAACTGATCGAGAAGAAACTCGAAAGAGACGCGCGCCTGCTCGAACTCGCCGCGCAAAACGTCGAACTGCGCAAGCGCGAAGTCGCGCGCATCGAGAGGCTAGGCGAACAGCAGCTGGCCTCGTCCTCGCTGCTCGACGCCGAACGCCAAAAACTGGTGGACTTGCGCTCCGAACGGGTGCGGCTCACGCACGCGGTCGAGGAAGGCAAGCTCAACGCCAGGCTCAACCGCAGCCTGCACGACCAGGCGCGGCGCAACCTCGACCGCACCACGCTGCACGCTCCCTTCGCCGGCACCGTCAACAAAATCGAGGCCGACGTCGGCGACTACGTCGGCAAGGACAAGTCGGTCGCCGAATTGGTGGTGGCAGACGAACTCGACCTGTTTCTGAACGTCAGCAACGAACGGGCCGCGGCGCTCGAACTGGGGCTTGCGGTCGAGGTGACGGTCGGCGGGCGGACGCACATCGGCACGCTGATGTCGCTGCAAACCGATCCCAACCGCGAAACCTACACCCATGCCGCGAAGATCAGGTTGCAAGGGGACGGCCTGCAAGCCGGCGCGGCCGCGCAGGCGCGTCTGCCGGGGCACTCGCGCACGGGCGCCGTCGTCGTGCCGGTAACCTCGATCCAATACATCAACGGCCAACCGTTCGTGTTCGTCGAGGAAGACGAAATCGTGTTGCGTCGCCGCGTCACCGTAGGCGGACGCAACGGCGATGAAATCATCATCGAGCACGGCCTCAAAGCGGGCGAGCGCATCGTGCTGCGCGACGTCGAGGGGTTGGGCAACAATCAGAGGGTTCTCATCAAAGAGGCGCGCGAACGGGTTCCGAAACACACGGCCAAACGCTGATTCGAGCGAGAGCACCGTCCCGGGCGCATGAGGCGCGTCCCCGTTCTCGTCCGCGCCCGCCCCGCCCTCGTGAAAACACTGCTCTTGATCAGGCACGCGAAATCCGCGCGCGACGAAGCGGTTCCCGACGTCCGCCGCGCACATGTCGAAAGGGGACTTGGCCGACGCGCGCCGCATTCGACGCCTTCTACTCCCTCCAGCCCCGCGCGCAGGCCCTTGCACATCGCGGAAATCATCGCCGGACACACGAGCACTGCGCGCGGTCGAGTCCATCGCCGAACGTCACTTCCATCGCGGCGGTCTCATGCGAAGATTTTGCGGTGACCGATCCGGTGAACTTCTTAACCAGCGCCTCGATTGATAAAGAAGTTCTGACAGCAGCCACTTCATCAATTGTCGGTTCCTCAGGTAATAAGAAATTCTTATGCACAAAAAGCCCAACGGAAACTTACCGCCGTTCAAAAAATACCACTTGAAAAAGCCCTGCCAATCTCCCTGCCAATCATTTCCTACCACCTTTGTTACCCATGCAACATCGTCCGGAGACAGCAGGTGTACAACGTCCGGCCGCTCGTCGCAAACGTCAGACATGCTACGCTCATCAGCGAATAACAGCAGGTTCTTATCAACCCGATCAGCAAGGTGCTGATAAAAAGCATCACACCACCGCAGCATGGGTTTGGCTGCACCACCGAAAAAAGTCGCGCGAACGTAAATTTTTTCGCCGACTTGACTTGCTCGCATAAAAATGGCCTTGTCCTGGGGCAGCTTTCGACAGACTTGAAAATTAGGCCACTCCGTTCGATCAGACAGTCTCATAATGCCAGCCCCGCCTACCCCTGCTCCCCTGAAGCAGCCCGCGTCACACCAGAAAAACATATCCGATTCATAGGGATTCAACTTTATCGCGCGTCGAACGAAATTGAGCTTTTCATTCCAGACCATAAGTAAATCCTGGTATCCAAAAGCCCATTGCCCACAGATGCCCTCGTAATAGAAGCGCCCATAGTACTTATAGACGTGGAACTCTTCGAGCGTGGTGACGATATAGGTCGCCGGCTTCCCCCCCCTTAACTGCTTGATTCCATCCAAAGATTCCTTATCACAGAAAATCACCAGAGGCCATTGTATATGCGGGAAAAAGTAACGCATCCGGTCATCATAAAAATGATGGTCTCTTCCCAACCCGGACCTGTCTCCCAGATTAAAGTACGCCGTCACCAGTGTGATCGGATAACGTCGGGTGATCGTTTCCACGCGAGATTCCATAGTCGCCGATTAAACCAGTATCATCCGCCGTTGTCCATATTCGCGCGCCATCCGGCTTAGTCCGACGATCCGGCCAACGTCAGATTGCCGTAATCATCAAGGCGCGCGTTCCAACCGGGCGCCAGGTACACCGTCCCGGTGTCCTCGACGATGACCGCGGGGCCCGACACGACCCCGGTCAACGACAGGTTGCGGCGTTGATAGACGGGCAACTCGGCACCAACCGCAAAGGCTGTCTTCCGTTGCAAAGTGCGTGCCCGATTGACGTCGGCCGCCGCGCGCCGCAGCGCCGCGGCCACGTCCACCGCAGCGGCCGCGTACGCCTGGAGTTTCAACGCCGCCAGCTCGACCGGAATTTTCAAACGATGGCCGTAACGCGCCTCGTGCGCCTCGTGAAAAGCCTCCTCGAGGCGCACCAGAGACTGCCACGGCAGCGTCAGGCACGACCATTGTCCGCGATAGCGCAGATCGGCAAACAGGCGCGTTTCATAGTCGTTGATTCCCTGCGCGCGCAGATCGGCGGCGGCGGCGGTCTCCAACCTGCGACGCACCGCCGTCGCGCGCCCGGCCGACAACTCACGCAGCAACTCGCAGACGGCGGCAGTCTTCTCCAGGCCGCGCGACGCGACCAACATGCCGAGCGCCGACAGCACGCCCGCGTGCGCCGGCACCAGCGCCCGCCTGATGCCGATACCGTCGGCCAGCGCGCAGACGTGCAAGCCGCCGGCGGCGCCGAAACCGACCAGCAGGAACTCCGAAGGGTCGTAGGTCCTCTCCGCCGACATCGCGCGCAGCGCGCGTATCATCTGTTCGTTGACGGTCGCAACGACGCCGTGCGCGGTCTCCGTCTCATCCTTTCCCAACGCGGCCGCCAGCGGGTGAAAGGCGCGCGCGGCCGCGGCGCGGCTCAACTCGAGGCCGCGCAGCGAGACCGGCAGGCGCCCGAGCAGCAGGTTGGCATCGGTGACCGTCGGACGCAGCCCGCCCAAACCATAGCAGGCGGGGCCGGGCGAGGCGCCGGCGGATTCGGGGCCGACTTGCAGCAGCCCGCCTTCGTCCACACGCACGATGGAACCGCCGCCGGCGCCTATGGTATGCACGTCCGCCATCGGTACCGCCACCGGGTAAGGGCCGACGCTCCCTTCGGTCGTCAGCGCGACGCCGCCGTTCAACACCGACACGTCGGTCGAGGTGCCGCCCATGTCGAAGCTGAGCACCTTGCGCTCGCCGATCAGGCGCGCCAGATAGTCCACCGCGATGACGCCGCCGGCCGGGCCGGACAGCAACAGATGCACCGCCTGGTCGGCGGCCCGCGTGGCCGCGGCGGTCTTGCCGTGGCTTTGCATCACGCGGATCGTCGCGCGCGGCAGGGCCGAGCATAACTTCAGGAGCCACGCGCGCATCAGTGGCCCGATATAGGCGTTCAACCAAGTGGCGACGCCGCGTTCGTATTCGCCGGGCATCGGGCAGACGCGCGACGACAACGACACAAAGTAGTCGCACCCGAACGCCGCCGCCAGTTGCTCCTCGAAACGCGCGTCGAGGAACGAAAACAGCAGGTTGACGGCGACCGCGTCCGGCGCCAATGCCTTCAGGCGCCGCCCCAGCGCCGCGACGTCGGCGACGCTCAAGTCCTCCAACACCGCACCGTCCGCGGCCACGCGCCCGCCGGTCTCCAGGCACAGTTGCGGCGGCACCGGGTTCGGTCGCGGCGCCGGTTTCAAGTTATACAGTCCAGTGCGCGCCTGGCGCGCTATCGCCAGCGTATCGGCGAAGCCGCGGTTCGTGACGTAGGCGGTCCTGGCGCCCTTGCCTTCGAGCACCGCGTTGGTGCCGACGGTCGAACCTTGCGTCAGCTCGAGCGCGCCACCGACGTCGGCACCGACGGCGCGCACCCCGGCGACTATCGCCCGCTCCGGGCCGTCCGGCGTCGACAGAATCTTGTGCGTGCGCAGGCGCTTGCCGTCGAACAGGACGAGGTCGGTGAACGTACCCCCGGTGTCGGCGCCGATATGTGCCTTATGGCGATGGGGTCTCTCGCGGTTATCCACAGGCATTAGACAAGCTTTGCGACCGGAAATAACAAGAAAAACTCAACATATTGTATTGACGGGACGGTTTATTTACCATATGTTGTGCTTTTCAACCCTTACTTTCATCAACCAGACGGGGCATTTTTCCTTATGCAAACACAACCGACCGCGCCGGCTGCGACCACGAACGCCGAAAATCCGGCCGCCGTCGCCACGACCGAAGCCCCCTCCACGACCGCGACGACAACGACGGCGGCGACGCAGTATAAGGTGATACGCCGCAACGGCAAGGTCACCGCGTTCGATCCGTCGAAGATCACGCTCGCGCTGACCAAGGCGTTTCTGGCCGTCGAGGGCAGAAGCGCGGCGGCGTCCCCGCGCGTCCACGAGATCGTCCACGGCCTGACCGCTCAGGTCGTGGCCGCGCTGGCGCGCAATCGCAGCGGCGGAGAATCCTTTCATATAGAGGATATACAGGATCAGGTCGAACTGGCGTTGATGCGCGACGGCCACCACAAAGTCGCGCGCTCCTACGTCCTCTACCGCGAGCAGCGCGCCCGGGAACGCCTCGACGACGACCAACGGCGACGCGACGACGACGCCGGCACCGACGGCGAGATCGCGGTCGAGCACGAGGACGGAACGATGAAGCCGCTCGACCTCGCGCGCCTGCGCACTATCGTCGAGGAGGCATGCCGTGACACCGCGTGCGTCGAGACGCAGCCGATCGTCGAGGAGACGCTGCGCAACCTGTTCAGCGGCATGAGGGCCGCGGACGTCAGCGTCGCGTTGATCATGAGCGCGCGCGCGATGGTCGAGAGGGAGCCGAACTACAGTCTGGTCTCGGCGCGCCTGCTGCTGGACAAACTGCGCCGCGAGGCGCTGAGCTTCCTGGCCGGGCGCCCCGACGAGGCGACGCACGGCGAGATGACGGCGCGCTACCCCGACTACTTCAAGCGCTACGTCGAGCGCGGCTGCGAGCTGGAGCTGCTCGACCCGAGGCTGCGCGACGAATTCGACCTCGACCGCCTGGCCTCGGCCATCAAGCCCGAGCGCGACCACGCCTTCAACTACCTCGGGCTGCAAACGCTCTACGACCGCTACTTCATCCACTGGGACGAGGTGCGCTTCGAGCTGCCACAAGCGTTCTTCCTGCGCGTGGCCATGGGACTGGCGATGAACGAGGTGGAGCGCGAGCGGCGCGCCGTCGAGTTCTACGATCTGCTGTCGTCGTTCGCCTTTATGAGTTCGACGCCGACGCTGTTCAACTCCGGCACGCTGCGCCCGCAACTGTCGTCGTGCTACCTGACCACGGTGGCCGACGACCTGCACGGCATCTTCGAGGCCGTGCGGGACAACGCGATGCTGTCGAAGTTCGCGGGCGGTCTCGGCAACGACTGGACGCGCGTGCGCGCGATGGGTTCGCGCATCAAAAGCACCAACGGCAAGTCGCAGGGCATCGTCCCGTTCCTGAAAGTGGCCAACGACACCGCGGTCGCGGTCAACCAGGGCGGCAAGCGCAAGGGCGCGGTGTGCGCTTACCTCGAAACCTGGCACCTGGACGTCGAGGAGTTCCTCGAGCTGCGCAAAAACACCGGCGACGACCGCCGCCGCACGCACGACATGAACACCGCGAATTGGATCCCGGATCTGTTCATGAAGCGCCTCAAGGAAGACGGCACGTGGACGCTGTTCTCGCCGAGCGAGACGGCCGATCTGCACGAGCTCTGCGGCGAGGAATTCGAGAAGCGCTACGCCGAGTACGAGGCCGACGCCGACGCCGGCAGGATTGCCAACTTCAAGCGCGTGCGCGCCGCCGACCTGTGGCGCAAGATGCTGAACATGCTCTACGAGACCGGCCACCCGTGGCTGGCCTTCAAGGACTCGTGCAACCTGCGCTCGCCGCAACGCCACGCCGGCGTCGTCCACTCGTCCAACCTGTGCACCGAGATCACGCTGAACACGTCGGACGACGAGATCGCGGTGTGCAACTTAGGATCGGTCAACCTCGCGCTGCACGTGGACGAGAACGGCCTGCTGATGGAGCGGCTCGAGAAAACCGTCGGCACCGCGATGCGCATGCTCGACAACGTAATCGACTACAACTACTACAGCGTGCGCAAGGCGCGCGACTCCAACCTGCGCCACCGGCCGGTCGGACTCGGGCTGATGGGCTTTCAGGACGCGCTCTACAAGCTGCGCCTGCCGTACGCCGACGAACGGGCGGTGGAGTTCGCCGACCGCTCGATGGAGGCGGTCAGCTACTGCGCGATCAAGGCCTCGACCGACTTGGCCGAGGAGCGCGGCGTTTATCAGAGCTACCCGGGCTCGCTGTGGAGCCAGGGCGTGCTGCCGATTGATTCGCTGCGCCTGCTCGCCAAGGCGCGCGACGGCCTGTTGCAGGTGGACGACTCCTCGACGCTCGACTGGAACGCGCTGCGCAAGCGCGTCAAGACGGTCGGCATGCGCAACTCGAACACGATGGCGATCGCGCCGACCGCGACCATCTCGAACGTCTGCAACGTGACCCAGAGCATAGAGCCGACCTACCGCAACCTGTTCGTCAAATCCAACCTGTCGGGCGAGTTCACGGTCATCAACTCGTACCTGGTGGACGACCTCAAAAAGCTCGAGCTATGGGACGAGGTCACGGTCAACGACCTGAAGTACTACGACGGCGGCATCCAGCGGCTCGACCGCGTGCCCGACGAGATCAAGTCGCTCTATGCGACCGCGTTCGAGATTGACCCGCGCTGGCTGGTCGAGGCCGCGGCCAGGCGCCAGAAATGGATAGACCAGGCGCAGTCGCTGAACCTGTACATGGCCGAGCCGGACGGCAGGAAGATGGACAGCCTGTACAAGCTGGCGTGGCTCAGGGGCCTGAAAACGACGTACTACCTGCGCTCGCTGGGTGCCACGCACGTCGAGAAAAGCACGATGGAGAAAACCGACGGCAACCTCAACGCGGTGCCGACCGCGCCCGCGGCCGAGGCGTCCGCCACGGGCGACGCGTCGCGCGCGTGCCTGCTGGACGACGCCGAATGTGAGGCCTGCCAATGACGATACCCAAAAGGAGGAGGCGAACATGCAGACGATAAACCCGTCCGAATGGAAAGACCCGCTGGCAGACTTGGCGCCGCCGCCGATGCGCGCGCGCACGGCGCGCCCTCCGCCCTCCCCGGGCGCGGTGCCGCCGACGGCGCCCGCCGCCGACGCGCCGGATGCGCCGCGCAAGACCGGAAAGGACACCAACGGCGCGGGCCGGCGGGGCGCGGGCGGCGCCACCGGTCTCGAGGCGATAGAAATGGGCGCCTCGCGCATCCAGGTGGACGACAAGCGGATCATCAACTGCCGCGCCGACCTGAACCAGCTGGTGCCGTTCAAATACACGTGGGCCTGGGACAAATACCTGGCCGCCTGCAACAACCACTGGATGCCGCAGGAAATCAACATGACCGCCGACATCGCGCTGTGGAAGAGCGAGGACGGCCTGAGCGAGGACGAGCGCATGGTGGTCAAGCGCAACCTGGGCTTCTTCTCGACCGCCGACTCGCTGGTCGCAAACAACCTGGTGCTCGCGCTCTACCGCCATATCACCAACCCCGAATGCCGCCAGTACCTGCTGCGCCAGGCGTTCGAGGAGGCGCTGCACACCCACGCCTACCAGTACTGCATCGAGTCGCTCGGCCTGGACGAGGGCGAGGTGTTCAACATGTACCGCGAGCTGCCGTCGGTGGCGCGCAAATCCGAATGGGCGCTGCCCTACACGCGGAGCCTGGGCGATCCTGAGTTCCGCACCGGCACTCCCGACAACGACCGGCGCCTGTTGCGCGACCTGATCGCCTTCTACGTCGTGTTCGAGGGCATCTTCTTCTACGTCGGCTTCGCGCAGATCCTGTCCATGGGGCAGCGCAACAAGATGACCGGCGTGGCCGAGCAGTTTCAGTACATCCTGCGCGACGAGTCAATGCACATGAACTTCGGCATAGACGTAATCAACCAGATCAAGACCGAGAACCCCCACCTGTGGAACGAGGACTTCCAGCGGGAGGTAACCGAGCTGATTCTGGAGGGCGTGCGCTACGAGCAGCTCTACGCCGAGGACACGATGCCGCGCGGCATGCTCGGCATGAACGCCAACCTGTTCAAGCAGTACGTCGAGTTCATCGCCAACCGCAGGCTGTCGCAGATCGAGCTGCCCGAGCAATTCCCGGGCGCGACCAACCCGTTTCCGTGGATGTCGGAGATCTTGGACCTGAAGAAAGAGAAGAACTTCTTCGAGACGCGGGTGATCGAATATCAGACCGGCGGAGCGCTCAACTGGGATTGAACCACCGCATTTTCTCCTCCATTCCTTTCCTCCTCCATCTTTTTGCTCTTCCTTGAGCAAGGCGCCCCGCCCGGGGCGCCACCTTTTTTGACCCGCGCTTCCTCACTTAATCATCCGCTGGAGGCACAACGTGCCGACGATCCGCGCCGTTTTCAGCCTCCCGCCACAATCAATCGGCATCGCCGAGACCGACACCGACACCAACGACGGTTGCGCCGACGACGGCCGTGGCCGCCGCAAAAGAACCGAGAGTGGCCCGCCGACAATCGGAGTGCCAACAACGACAAAGTTTTTTGGCCGGTTGCGGCGGCGTATAATGCGCGGCCATGCTTCTGCCTTCCTGCCGCAGCCTGCACACGGGCGGATTCGTTCTCGCCGCCGGCGCGCTGACCGTCGCGGTTTTCCTGCTGCAAGGCGCGCTCGGTCTCGAACCGTGCCCGCTTTGCATCCTCGCCCGCTGGGTCGTCGCGCTGGCCGCGGCCTTGTTCCTGGCCGCGGCGCTGCACGACCCGGGCGTGCTCGGCCAACGCCTCTACGCCGCGGCCGGCCTGCTGGTCTGCGCCGCCGGCATCGGTCTGGCCGGACGCCACGTCTGGCTGCAAAGCCTGCCGCCCGAGGAACTGCCGGAGTGCACGCCGGGGCTGGATTACCTGTTCGACCAATTCCCCCTGCTCGAGGCGCTGCAAACGGTGCTGAACAGCGCCGGCGAATGTGCTGAAGTCGCGTGGACTTTTCTCGGCCTGACCCTCGCACAGCAGACGCTGCTGTTGTTCATCGCGCTGGCGCTGGTATGCGCCTCGGTGTTGCTGAAAAAGCGCGAGACCGCGTGATGCCGAAGGTCGCGTTCCTCGGCGCCGGCAATATAGCGCGCTGCCTGGTGGACGGCCTCACCGCCGGCGGTCTCGAGGCCGGTTCGTTTCGCGTATCCGACCCCGACGCCGGGCGGCTGGCGAAATTGGCCGCGCGCCATCCGGGGCTTGCGACGGCGACCTCGAACCGCGACGCGGTCGAGGATTGCGACGTGGCCTTCGCGTGCGTCAAACCCGACGCCGTCCAGGCGGTCTGCCGCGACGTCTCCGGCGTGCTGGCGCGGCGCGGCGCGCCGCTGGTCTCGGTCGCCGCCGGCGTGCCGCTGGCGCTGCTCGACGCGTGGAGCGGCGCACGCCTCGCGATTATCCGTTGTATGCCGAACACACCGGTCGCGGCCGCGCGCGGCGTCGCCGCGTTGTGCGCCGGCGCGCGCGTGTCGCAGGCGCAACGCGACGAGGTCGAGGCGCTGTTGGGCACGGCCGCGACCACGGTATGGCTGGACGACGAGACACAAATGAACCTGGTCACCGCGCTGTCCGGCAGCGGCCCGGCCTATTTCTTTCGCGTAACCGAGGCATTCGCGGACGCCGCCGCGAGGTTGGGGCTTGAAGCGCACGCCGCGCGGCGGCTCGCGGTCGGCACCTTCCGCGGCGCCGCCGCGCTGACCGACGCGGCCGGCGGCGACGTCGCCGCGCTGCGCCGCCAGGTGACGTCGCCGGGCGGCACCACCGAACGCGGCTTGGCGGCAATGGAGCGAGCGGGCATCGCCGAACTCGCCGAAGCGGTGCTGGCGGCCGCGACCGCGCGCGCCGCCGAGATCGCCGCGAACGTCGCGGCACCGGAGCACGACTGATGTTCGAAGGCACGCCCGAGCGCGCCCTGCTGTTCGCAACCGACACGCTGCTGACCTTCTATGCGCTGCTGCTGGTGGTGCGCGGCCTGCTGGCAATGGCGCACGCCGACTTCTACAACCCGTTGTCGCAGACCATCGTGCGGCTGACCGAACCGCCGCTCGCGCTGGCGCGAAAGATCATTCCAAGCACCGGCAGATGGGACTCTTCTTGCTGGCTGCTGGCCTATTTGGTGAAGGTGCTCGAATTGTTCCTCGTCGCCGGCTTTCAGGGATATTCGCCGCCGGCGCCGACGCTGCTGACGGTGGGGCTGATACAGCTTGGCGAACTGTTGGTGCAAACGTACATGGTCAGCATCTTTATCATAGCCGTCAGCAGCTGGTTCGTCAGCGGGGCGCAGGCGTTTGCCAACCCGTTCCTGTCGTTGCTCCACGGCATAGCCGAGCCGCTGCTGGAGCCAGCGCGGCGCCTGCTGCCGCCGTTCGGAGCGATAGACTTCAGCGCGTTGGCGGTGCTGCTTTTGCTGTACCTGACGCTGAACGCGCTGCGCTCGCTCTACTGACTCGTGCGCGTTCTCGGCATAGAGACCTCGTGCGACGAAACCGGCATTGGACTGGTGGACTCCGAGGAAGGCGTCGTCGCCGAGGCGCTGTTCAGCCAGATCGAGACGCACCGCCCGCACGGCGGCGTCGTGCCGGAACTGGCGGCGCGCGACCACGTGCACAAATTGCTGCCGCTTTTGCGCGAGGCGCTCTGCGACGAGCCGCTCGAACGGGTGGACGCGGTGGCCTACACCGCCGGTCCCGGTCTGAGCGGCGCGCTGCTGGCCGGCGCCGTATTCGGACACGGCCTGGCGTGGGCACTGGGCAAACCGGCCATCGGCGTGCACCACATGGAGGCGCACATGCTCGCGTGCACGCTGCCGCAGGCGCCGCCGCTGCCGTACCTGGCGCTGCTGGTGTCGGGCGGCCACACCCAGCTGGTCGCGGCGCACGGCCTGGGCCGCTACGAACTGCTCGGAGATACGCTCGACGACGCGGTCGGCGAGGCCTTTGACAAAGTCGCCCGGATGCTGGGCCTGGGCTATCCGGGCGGCCCGGAGCTGGAACGGTTGGCGCGACGCGGGCGCGCCGGACGCCTCGTGTTCCCGCGTCCGATGGCGAACCATCCGGGCCTGGACTTCAGCTTCAGCGGCCTGAAGACCCATGCGCTGCATGCCCTGCACAAACTGCGGCACGACAACGGCGGCGACGACGAACAGGACCGTGCCGACCTGGCATGTGCCTTCGAGACGGCGGCGGTAGGCGCCCTGGCGCAACGCTGCCGACGCGCGCTCGGACGCACCGGCATGGACCGCCTGGTCGCCGTCGGCGGCGTCGCCGCCAACAAACGCCTGCGCGCCGAACTCACCAAGCTCGGCGCGGACGGCTGCGAAGTGACGTATCCGAAGAGGAAGTGGTGCACCGACAACGGCGTCATGATCGCCAACGCCGGAATGTTGCGCCTGCAAGCCGGCCAGACCGCCGACCCGGCGCCGCACGTACACGCGCGCTGGCCGCTGACCGAATTGCGCCCGCCGACACCCGCATTATAGGAAGACGGCGTTGCCGCCGGGTGTAACGACGCACCTGGGGGGCAAGAGAGTGGAAGCAACGGGCGGTGGTCATTTACGAGAATAGTTTTTCCTCCTCGCCGCACCGTATGCGCCGCAGGTTGTCGCGGTGGCGCACGAGAATCAGCGCGCCCATCGCGGCCGCGGCTGCGACCGGCGGCCCCCAACCGGCGCTCCACCAGACCAGCAGCGGCGCGCCCAGGCCGGCTGCGACGCCGGCGAGCGCGACGTAGCGAAACGCGCCGGCGACGACCAGCCACGCGCCGACCCAGGCGAGGCCCGCGAGCGGATGCAGGCCGAACAGACAGCCCATGCAGGTGGCCACGCCCTTGCCGCCCTCGAACCGGTGGTACAGCGGATACAGATGGCCGAGAAACACGGCGACCGCCGCGAGCGCGACCACAAGCTCGGAAAAACGCGCGTAACGCACCGCCAGCACCACGGCGCAGCCCTTGCCGGCGTCGCCCAACAACGTCAGCGCCGAGGCGGTTTTGCCGGCGGCGCGCGCGACGTTGGTGGCGCCCGGATTGCCCGACCCGATCGAGCGCGGATCGGGGCGACCGTGCGCACGGCAGATCAAAACCGCAAACGAAATCGAGCCGACCAGATAGGCGGCCAGCAACACGGCTAAGGTTTCGACAATTTCCGGGACGGGCACGATGCGGCTATTCTACGGATACAATCCAATTATGAAATTGCCCGATGCCGGAATCCGCCCACCCGTCGTTTTGGTGCACGGCTGGATGATGACCCGCCGCTGCTGGGAGGACGTCGCCACGCGCCTGCGAAAGCGCCACCGGCTGGTCACCATCGCGCTGCCCGGCGGCGTGCCGGGCGCCGACGGGCACCTGTCGTTTTCGCGTCCCGACGAGCTGGTGGCCGCGCTGGCGGAGGCCGTGGCGCGCCCCGCGCTGTGGGTCGGCTGGTCGCTCGGCGGCTTGCTGGCGCAGGCGGTGGCCTGCCGTCATCCAAAGCGCGCCGCGGGCGTCGTCTGCCTCGCCTCGCCCTCGCGTTTCGTCGCCTGCGACGACTGGCCGCACGGCATCGAGCGGGCCGCGTTCGACGACTTCGCGGCGTCTTTCGCGGATGACGCCGAAAGTGCCGTGGCGCGCTTCCTCGGTTGGCAGGTCGCCGGGTGCGGGAACGCGAAGGCGGTATTGCGGCGATTGACGGCGGCCGCCGCGCGCCCGGGACGCGAGGCGGCGGCGGCGCTGCGCTTTCTCGGCGACTGCGACTTGCGCGAGGAGCTGCGCGGTTGTCGCCGGCACGTGGACTTCGTCGCCGGCGCGCAAGACCGGCTGGCGGCGCCGGCGGCGCTTGCGCAAAGCGCCAGCCTGGCGAAACGCGGGCATTTTCACCGCGTCGCTGGCGCCGGCCACGCGCTGGTGCTCTCGCACCCCGCCGAGGTGTGCCAGATTATCGAACGACGCGTGGAACGCGGGCGCGCAAAGGCGGCGGCGTGAAAATCGTATCGAAACCGGAGCGCTCGATCAGCAAGCGGGCGGTGCGGCATTCGTTCGACCGGGCCGCGGCTCGCTACGATGCATACAGCGGCGTGCAGCAGAAAATCGCCTGCGACCTGATCCAGACGTGCGCGGACGTGTGCGCGAAGGACGCGCGCGGCCCGCGCGTGATACTCGACGCCGGCGCCGGCACCGGCTACGGCGTGCGCCTGCTGCGCGACCGCTTCCCGCGCGCCTTCCTCGTCGGCCTCGACTTCGCGCCGCGCATGATCCGGCGCGCCGCGCAAGGCTGCGACGCGGCGTCGCGTTTCGTCTGCGCCGACGCCGAGCGCCCGCCGTTCGGTGACGGAACGTTCGACCTGATCTACTCCAGCTCGCTGGTGCAGTGGTTCGCCGATCCCGGCTTCCTGTTCGCACAATTCGCGCGCATCGCGCGGCGCGGCGCGCGCCTGGTGTTCTCGACCTACGGGCCGAAGACGCTGGACGAACTGCGGCGGAGCTGGAGCGAGGCCGACGGCTACCGCCACACGCTCGACTTCGCCGACGCCGCCGAGCTGAAAAAGAAATTGCGGCAAAGCAGCTTCGACGTCGACCTGTGCACGCGCCAGCTCGAGGTCGTCCACCATCGCGGCGTCGGCGAACTGCTGCGCAACCTGAAAAACAGCGGTGCGACCAACCACCACGCCGCGCGTCGTCGCGGCCTGACGACGCCCGCGGCCCTACGCGCGCTGGAGGCGAACTACCAGCGGCGCTACGGCGTACGCGGCCTGGTGCCGGCCAGCTACGAAGTCCTGACGTTTGCGGCCCGGCGGCGCGCGTGAACAAACCCGTTGTAATACAATGGCCACGCCGCGCAAAGCGCGGGTGAAACGTCCATGCCGGAAAAAATCCCAGCCGATTCGGTCGGCCTCGTCGACACTAGGCACCATTCGTTCGCCGCGCCGCTGGCGCTCGATTGCGGGCACAGCCTGCCCGGTTTCACGCTGGCCTACGAGACCTACGGTACGCTGAACGAGGACAAATCGAACGCACTGCTGATCTGCCACGCGCTGTCGAGCGACCAGCACGCCGCCGGCTACCACTCGATGGACGACGCCAAGCCCGGCTGGTGGGACAGCTGCATCGGGCCGGGCAAGCCTTTCGACACGCGCGAATTCTTCGTCGTGTGCCCGAACAACCTCGGGGGCTGCAAGGGCAGCACCGGGCCGAACACGACCAATCCCGAAAGCGGCGAGCTTTACGCGTCGGACTTTCCGATCGTCACCGTGCGCGACTGGGTCAGAAGCCAGAAGCTCCTGGCCGAGGCGCTCGGCATCGGCCGCTGGGCCGCGGTCATCGGCGGTAGTCTCGGCGGCATGCAGGCGTTGCAGTGGGCGATAGACTACCCCGACGGTCTGCGCCACGCGCTGGTGATCGCGGCCGCCCCCAAGCTGTCGGCGCAGAACATCGGCTTCAACGAGGTCGCGCGCCAGGCCATCGTGTCGGACCCGGACTTCAACGGCGGGCGCTATTACGATCTGGCGGTGCCGAAGAAGGGGCTGATGCTGGCGCGTATGCTCGGCCACATCACCTACCTGTCCGACGACGCGATGCGTGAAAAATTCGGGCGCGACCTGAAGGAAGGCAAGCTGAACTTCGGCTTCGACGTCGAGTTTCAGGTCGAGAGCTATCTGCGCTATCAGGGCGAGTCTTTCGTGAACCGCTTCGACGCCAACACCTACCTGCTGATGACCAAGGCGCTCGATTACTTCGATCCGGCGGCGGATTTCGGCGGCGACCTGGCGGCCGCCCTCAGAGCGGCGCAAGCGAGCTTTCTGGTCGCCTCGTTCACCAGCGACTGGCGTTTCCCGCCGTCGCGCTCGCGCGAGATCACGCATGCGTTGCTGCGCGCCGGCAAGCGCGTCAGTTACTGCGCGATCCGCGCGCGCCAGGGACACGATGCGTTTCTGATGCCGGTGCCGCAGTACCTCGCGGTGCTGCGCGCCTACACCGACCGTATTCTGGCAGAGACCTGATGAGACCGGAACTCGAGATCATCCAGGCCTGGATCACTCCCGGATCGAAAGTGCTCGATCTGGGCTGCGGCGACGGCGAGTTGCTGTGGTATTTGCAGCGCCACCGCAACGTCGGCGGCCTGGGGCTGGAGATAGACGACGACAACATCGTGCGCTGCATCGAGCGCGGCGTCGAGGTCATTCAGATCAACCTCGACGAGGGGCTGCGCGAGTACTTCGACGACCGCAGTTTCGACTTCGTGGTCATGACCCAGGCCCTGCAGGCGATGCGCCGCCCCGACCTGCTGCTGGACGACATGCTGCGCATCGGCGGGCAGGCGATCATCACCTTCCCCAACATGGGGCACTGGAAGAGCCGCTGGCAAATGCTCTGGGGCGGGCGCATGCCGGTGACGCGCGCGCTGCCGGCGCAGTGGTACGACACCGAGAACATCCACCTGTGCACGCTGCGCGACTTCGAGGCGCTGTGCCGGGAGCAGGGATACCGGCGCCTGCAACGCACCACCGTGGACGTCAACCACCAGGCGTCGGCGGGCGCGCGCCTGCTGCCGAACCTGATGGGGGAAATCGCGATATACCGCCTGGAGCGGGAGTGAACACCGGGGCGATTTCGTGGCTGCCGGAAGTATCCGCATGCACGGCGCGCGCCGGCGGCAGTTCGCGGTCACAAGTAAAGCACCCCGCTTCGGTGCGCGATCCGGCGCCGGCCGTTTGCATCCTTCCACCGCAGGCGTAGCGTAAAGCCAGTGGCGGAGATCGCTATTTCCAACTGCGCCGGCGCGGTGCCCGGGGGTTTTGCGCATGCGCCGCCGCCGGCGCGGCATTTCCACTCCGCCACCTGAAAACGCGCGAACGCGGACGAGGTGCAAGCCGCGGCCCGGCAGTCGGGCACGCTCTTCATCCGCCGGTAGCCGGCGGCATAGGCCGAGGCATGGTCGACGGCGCGCAGATGGCGCGCGATCTCGTCGAGCAGCAGCACCGCGTGTATGCGCGTCGCCTGCTCGCGCTCGGCCATCAGACCCTGGTGCTGCAGGTGCGCGAAACCGAAAAGACCGACGCCCGCCAGCGCCAGCGCGACCAGCAGTTCGAGCAGGCTGTAGCCGGCAACCCGCGCGCGGACGCCGTTACAGCAGGCAGTTCTTGATATTCGCACCGTTCACCTCGACGACGCCGTCGCCGTCACCGTCCGACGCCAAGCGCAGCCGGCCCTTGCTTACGACCAGTGCCGCCGCGCCGTCCACTTTTCCGTCCAGACAGACGATAAAACGCCCGTCGCGCTCGGAACGTCCGCGCGCGTTGAAAGCGACGTAGTCCTCGAGATGAGCGTTGGCGCGGATCGTGGTGCGCGCGCCGCCGTGCGCGTTACGGCGCGCGCGCAGCAGGCGCTCGGCGGCGTCGAGCCTGCCGTTTTCGGTCGCCGGTCTCTCGGCGAAGATCAGCCATCCGTGCTCGTAACCGTCGCCGCCGCAGGCAGCGCCGTCGGCGCTCTTGCAGACGACGGTGCGCGCGCCGGACACGACCGCGTAACCACGCGCAAAACGCAGCGTCCGCGCCAACGCCAGAACGTTGTCGTCCAATAGTTTCTGCTGCCGCCAGCCGCTCTGAAAGCCGCTGGCCGCGGTCAGGAACACGGCCGCCAACGACAGCACGATCAACAGTTCGAGCAGCGTGAAACCGGACCCGGGCGCGCGGCGTGGACGTGATTTGCCCATGCCTCGCAGTACACACGCGAACCCGCCCGCGCGCGGTTTTGGCCGACGAACGCGCCGCTTTGGCGGACGAGCGACCGGCGTGCCACCAGAATGTGGTGGCCTCATACACGCGCTTGAGTTTTCCGCCGGCGACGAATACAATACATTGCGTACGGCGTACGTGTGCGCGGTGCCTCACCCGGCTAAAAACCCTTGAAAAAACAGGAATCTTGTGAAGAGAGTACTTCTTTCCGGCCTGCTGCTGTGTGGCTTGGCGTGGGCGCAAGGCGACGTCGAGCAGGGGCGGGAGAAGTCGCAAAGCTGCGTCGCATGCCACGGCACCGACGGCAACAGCGTCAATCCCGAGTGGCCGAAGATCGCGGGGCAAGCGGCGGCCTATCTCTACAAACACTTGCAGTTCTTCAAAAACGGCGAGCGCGTCAATCCGCTGATGAACGCGCTGGTGGCAGGCTTGTCCGAGCAGGACATGCACGACCTCGCGGCCTATTACGCATCCATGAAAATCTCCCCCGGCGCCGCCGCCGAGGCGCTGGTGGAAAGCGGGCGCCATCTGTACCAGGGCGGCAACGCGCAAACCGGAGTGCCGGCCTGCATCGCCTGCCACGGCCCGCGCGGCAACGGCAATCCGGCGGCGGGTTTCCCGAAACTTTCCCACCAGCACGCGGCCTACGTCGCAACCCGCCTGCGCAACTACCGCGCCGGCGCCTATACCTATCCGGGCGCGGAAATCATGAACGGCATCTCGGCGCGGATAACCGACGAGGAAATCGAGGCGGTGGCCTCCTACATCCAGGGTCTGCACTGATGGGAACGCTGCTGCACTTGGCGGTGCTGGCGGCCGTGGCCGTCGTCCAGCCGGCCGTCGCCCAGACGCCGAAGGCGGCCGATTTTGTCGAGGGCCGGCACTACCTGCGCGTGTCACCGCCGCAACAGACCGAGACCGCGGACAAGATCGAGGTGCGCGAGTTTTTCTGGTACGGGTGTCCGCACTGCTACGTGCTCGAACCGTATCTGGACAACTGGCCGGTGCCGGAAAACGCCGAGTTCGTGCGCACCCCGGCGACCTTCAACGAGCTGTGGACGACCCACGCGCGCGTGTATTTCGTGCTCGAGGGGCTGGGGCGGCTTCCCGATCTGCACCCGGTGTTCTTCGAGGCGCTGCACAAGCGCAAGCTGCGGCTCAACGACCTGTCGTCGCTGGCGGGATTTTTCGCCGGCTACGACGTTCCCGAGAAGAAGTTCCGGCAGGCGTATCACTCGCTGCTGGTGGATACCAAAGTCCGGCGCGCCGACGCGCGCGTCAAGGGCTACAACCTCAAGAGCGTGCCGACTTTCGTCGTCAACGGCAAGTATCTGACGTCACCGCGCATGGCCGGCAATTACGCCAGGCTGGTGCGGCTCCTGAACCATCTGGTCGAGCGCGAGAGCAGGCAGCCATAGGGGTTTTCCAAAACGTCGGGGAGCGGATAGCGCATTTGTCACGTTGCGCCGGTTCGGGCGCGGTTTTTCGGCGTCCGGTTGCCGCCTTCGGTGATTTTGTAGCGCGCGAGTTTCTTTCTCAGGGTGGCGCGGCTAATGCCGAGTATGCGGGCCGCCTGCGTGCGGTTGAAATCGGCGTTCTTCATCGTGTGTTCGAGCAGCGCCTTCTCGACCTCGCCCATGACCATGCCGTGCAGACGCGCCGGCGGCTGACCGTCGAGCAGCGCGAAATACCGCGCAAGCCCCTTCTTCAAAACGCCGTTGATGCCTTCCGGGCGTCTCCCGGCCGCGCCCTTCTTTTTCTTCCTGGCCGCCGCGGTCATGGGCGCGCACCCCCGGCGGCCTGCGTTATCGAATAGTGCGTAGCCTCGGACGGCACGCCCGCGAACGTAATCTCGAGCGCGAACGATGCATCCTCCGGCGCGCCGCCGGGCGGCGCGTACTCATCGCCGGCGACCCGGCGCACCTGCAAAGAACGCCGGTCGGCGTCGAAAAATTCAAACACCAACGTCGGCCAGGGTTGTTCCGCGCGCGCGTTTGCCGCGGTCGCCCCGGCGCTGAACACCAGCGTGCCCGTAGCGGCCGCCGCGCGCATCGCGGGCGCCGCCAAGCGAACGTCGCGCGCGACGACCTCGGCGCCTAAAAAGGCGCAGTCCGCGTGGTCGCAGAACTTGCGCAACAGCGGCGTCGAGGGGCTTCGCGGCGGCTCGACCGGAAGCTCGAAGGCGACGAACAGGCTGCCCGCGGCCAGCACCGCCAATACGAGCGACGCCAGCCAGGACAACGCGCCCGGCGCACGCCGCGGCGCGCGGCGTTTGATCGCGGCCGTCGGGGCGGCGCCGCCCGCGTCTACTCTGAACGTGGCTTCTTTCTCCATCAGGAGGCACGCCGATCTTCCGTGCCCGTCTCTTTGTATATGCGGCGGCGGCGTCGCCGCCCGCGTCTCGTTCGAGTTCCCGCGCGCGGGAACGACGGGCGAGGGGCGTGAACGCGGTGAATTATACCCAAGCCGGGCCGCGCCTCAAAGATTGTAGTGCGGGTGCTTTCTTTCCAGGTAGTGGATGTCGAGACCGCCGGCGGCGAACGCCGAGTCGTCAATAATCTGCCGGTGCAAAGCGAGGTTGGTGTCTATGCCGGTGATGAAGATCTCATCGAGCGCGTTTTGCATGCGCCGTATCGCGATCGTGCGGTCGTCGCCGTGCGCGATCAGCTTGCCGATCAGCGAATCGTAGTACGGCGGCACCTTGTAGCCGTCGTACACGTGCGAATCGCAGCGGATGCCCGGGCCGCCCGGAAAATGCGAGCGCTCGATCGTGCCCGGCGACGGGTGGAAGGTCTTCGGGTGCTCGGCGTTGATGCGGCACTCGATCGCGTGCCCCTCGATGCGCACGTCGCGCTGGGCGATGCCGAGCCGCTCGCCGGCCGCCACCAGCAACTGCTGGCGCACGAGGTCGACGCCGGTCACCATCTCGGTAACCGGATGCTCGACCTGCACGCGCGTGTTCATCTCGATGAAGTAAAAGCGGCCGTCCTCGTACAAAAACTCGAAAGTGCCGGCGCCTCGGTAGCCGATGCGCCGGCACGCCTCGCACACCCGCTCGCCGGTGTCGCGGCGCTGCTCGTCGCTGATGCCGGGCGCCGGCGCCTCCTCGACCACCTTCTGGTGCTTGCGCTGCATCGAGCAGTCGCGCTCGCCCAGGTGGATGACGTTGCCGTGCGCGTCGGCCAACACCTGGAACTCTACGTGGCGCGGCTTCTCGAGAAACTTCTCCATGTATATGCCGTCGTCGCCGAACGCCGCCCTGGCCTCGGCGCGCGTCAGCTGAATCGCGTTCAGCAGCGCGCCCTCGGCGTGTATCGCGCGCATACCGCGCCCGCCGCCGCCAGCGGCGGCCTTCAAGATCACCGGATAGCCGATGTCGCGCGCCAACGCCAGGTTTTCGTCGGGGTCGTCGTCGAGCGCGCGTTCGGTGCCCGGCACGCACGGAACGCCGGCCTCGCGCATCGCCCGCTTCGCCGAAATTTTATCGCCCATCAGGCGGATCGCCGCCGCCGGCGGGCCGATGAACAGAAAACCGCTGGTCTCGACCTGCTCGGCGAAGTCGGCGTTCTCGGACAAAAAGCCGTAGCCCGGATGAATCGCGACCGCGTCGGTGACCTCGGCGGCGCTCAGGATGGCCGGGATGTTCAGGTAACTGTCCGCGGCCGCCGGCGGGCCGATGCAGACCGACTCGTCGGCCAGCTTGACGTGCATCAGGCCGATGTCGGCTTGTGAATAGACGGCGACGGTCTTTATGCCCAGTTCGCGGCACGCGCGCAGTATGCGCAACGCGATTTCCCCTCGGTTGGCGATTACTACCTTGTCGAGCACCGCGCAGCGCCCCGCGCGTCAGGCGTCTATCGTAAGCAGCGGCTGGCCGAATTCGACGGGGTTGCCGTTCTCGACCAGGATCTTGCGCACGACGCCGCCAACCGGTGCCTCGATGCGGTTCATCATCTTCATCGCCTCGATGATGCACAAGGTGTCGCCGGCGGCGACCTCGTCGCCTTCCTCGACGAACGGTCGGGCGTCGGGCGTCGGCGCGCGGTAGAAAGTGCCGACCATCGGCGATTCGACGACGCGGCCCGGCGGCTTGTCGGCGGCGGGCGCTTGCGCCGGTTGCGGCGCGGCCGGGGGCGGCGCTTGCAACGGCACCGCGGGCGGCGGCGCGGCGACGCCGCTCGAACGGCTGATGCGAACCGACTCCTCGCCTTCCTTGATCTCTATCTCGGCGACACCCGACTCCTCGAGCAGTTCGATCAGTTTCTTGACTTTGCGTATGTCCATCTTCGCGCCGCGCTACTTTGCGAGCCGCTCGAGCGCCGCCAGCACCGCCAACTCGTAGCCCTTGGCGCCCGCGCCCGAAATCACCGCGACTGCAATATCGGACAGATACGAGCGCCGGCGAAACTCCTCGCGCGCGAACACGTTGGACAGGTGAACTTCGATAAACGGCTTGGAGACGCCAAGCAGCGCGTCGCGCATTGCGATGCTGGTGTGCGTGAACGCGCCCGGGTTGATGATCAGAAAATCGCTGCCGTCGTCCATCGTCCGTTGGATGCGCCCGATAATCTCGCCCTCGCCGTTGGACTGAAAATGATCCAGCTCGGCGCCGCGGCCTGCGGCCACTTCGCCCGCGTCGGCGACGATTTCGGCGAGCGTCTTCGTGCCGTAGATCTCCGGCTCACGCCGCCCTAGCAGATTCAGGTTCGGGCCGTTGATAAGCAATAGTTTCGGCATAATTGTGTCGCCAACTGCTTCGATCTATCCACATCATGGCGGCATTACCCCTCAACTTACAACAGTATGCCCCCGCTTGCAAGGAAATGCCCGAACCGGCCGTCGTTCATACTTTCCCCGGCCCGCCATCGGCCACCGCCGGTTCATCATTGACGGACCGGTTCCGTGCAAGAGGCCGTCATCGAGACTATGCCATATGCGTCGGCCGCCGTGATCGGTGCTTGCTCGGCGTATTATCCGAATCCGACCCAGTTTCCCGGCCATCCCGGCTGCCGCCCTACGGGCAATGGTATGATTGCGCCGCAATGCGCACCAAATTTCTGATCATGACCGCGGTGCTGGCCGCCGCGATTGGTGCTTTCTCGGCCTACTACGTGCAGCAGCATTCGGTGCCGCAAGCGGCCGGTGGGGAAGCGCCGCCGGTCGGCACCAAACGTCCGGACTTCAGGCTGCGCGCCTTGGGCGACGGTACGCTGACGTCGTCTTCGACCTGGGACGGGCAGATCGTGCTATACAACTTCTGGGCGGCGTGGTGCCCGCCGTGCCGGCGCGAGATCCCGGATCTGAGCGAGGTGCGCGAGTTCTACCGCGACCAAGGCTTCGAGGTCGTCGGCATCGCGTTGGACGAGGAGGACAACATCAAGGATTTCCTGGCGCAAATGCCGCACGTGCGCTATCCGCACCTAATCGGCTACAACGACGCGATGGCGCTCAGCCGCGCTCTCGGCAACCGCAGCGGCGGTCTGCCCTACAGCGTGCTCGTGGACCGCGACGGCGTCATCCGTTTCGTCAAGGCCGGCGAACTGTCGAAGACCGAGCTGATCGAGCGGCTTGATACTTTGCTGTAAGCCGAACACCCGGCCGAGGTGTTCGGTGAAATCGTCGGCGTCTATAAAACCGACGAGGCGCGCCCATGCGACTTCGCGCGCGTCGCGGTCGAAGAACAACAGCGCCGGCGGGCCGAACAGCGAAAACTCTCGCAGCAGTTCCGTGCTTTGTTCGGTGGCGTCGGTGACGTCGGCCTCGAGCAGCGCGACGCCGTCCAACGCGCGCCGCACGCCGGCGTCGCTGAACGTGAACGCCTCCAGTTCCTTGCAGCTGACGCACCAGTCGGCGTAGAACACCAGCATCGTGTGTTGGCCTCGGTCGGCGGCCGAGGCGATCGCGCGGTTGACGTCGCCGATTGTGCGGTGGCGCTCGAACGCAAGCGCGTGCGCGTGCGCGGCGGCGTAGCGCGCCTCGAAATGCCACGGCCGCAGCCAGTGCTCGCCGCCGATCGAGGCGTTGGCGGCGAGCAGCACCGCATAGGCCATCAGCAGCGCGTTGAGCGTCCCGCCGACGACCGCCCGGACACCGGTGACGCCGCGCAGGACGCCGAACAGCCAGACGGAAGCCGCGCCGAGCAGCATGGCCGCGAGCAACATCGTAACGTGGCCCAATATGATCCGGTCGAGCAGCCAGATTGCGAACCCCACCAGGACGAAGCCGAGCAAGGTCTGCACCGCGTTCAGAAACGGCCCCGGCTTCGGCATGAACCGTGCCAGCGACGTGCCGAACGCCAGCAGCGGCGCCCCCATGCCGAGCGCCAGACTGAACAACGCGAGACCGCCGGTGGCGGCGTCGCCGGTGCGCGCGACGAACAGCAACGCGCCGATCAGCGGCGCGGTTACGCACGGGCTTGCGACCAGCGCCGACAACACCCCCATGACCGCGGCCCCGGCGTAGCGGCCGCGGCGCCGCTCGCCAACGCCGGACAACCGCGTTTGCAGCGACGCCGGCAACTCGAGCCGGTAGAGACCGAACATCGAAAGCGCCAACAGCACGAACACGGCCGCGAACGGCACGATGACCGCGGGACGCTGGAACCAGAGCTGCAAGTTCTGGCCGGAGACGGCGACGGCGACGCCGGCGGCGCTGTAAGTCGAGGCCATCGCCAACACGTAGACCGACGACAATGCGAATGCCTTCTTTGCGGGCATCCGCGAGGTCGCGCCGCGTTCACGCGCGGGGGGCGCGATGACCGCGGACAGAATCGGGAGCATCGGCCACACGCACGGCGTGAACGCGAGCAACAGGCCCAGCCCGAAAAAGACCAGCACGGCGAGGCCGAGGCGCGCGTCCGCCAAGTAGTCGGCGAGTCGATCCTGCTCCGACCGGCGTGGTGCGGCGGCGGCGGCTTCGGGCGCGCCCGGCACGGCGGCGGCGGCAACGGCGACGTCGTCGAACCGCACCTGGCGCGTAATCGGCGGGTAGCACAGGCCGGCGTCGGCGCAACCCTGCCACGTCAGTTCGGCCGTGCGCGCCGCGGTCTCGAAATGCACCGCGACCTGATGGCGCCAGATCTCGATGTCGCCGAAATAGGGGTCGTTGATCATTTCGCCTTGCGGCTTGTCCAGCGCCACGGCCTCGCCGTTCGCCACCAACGCGGTCTTGTCGCGGTAGAGGTAATAGCCGTCGGCGATGCGCCAGCGCGCGACGAAGCGTTCGCCGTCGGCGCGCGCGAGCGACAGCACGAAGGCCTGCTCGGGCGGCAGGAACTCGCCGCCGCTCTGCCCGCCGATCTGGGAGAGCGGCAGTTGCGCGAACACCGCCGACGGCAACGCGAGGGCGCACAAGACGACGGCTTCCGCGAGGGCGCGCCGCACGTTCATCGGCATTGCTCCTGAACCCAGCCGGCATAAGCGGCGTCGGCCCGCACCGCGACCACGACGATCTCGGGCAGCTCGTACGGATGGACTTGCAACAGGCGGGCGCGCAGCTCGGCGTAGCGCGGGCGCGTCGTCTTCGCCGTCAGCAGGTATTCGCGCTCATTCTCGACGCGCCCGCGCCAACGATAAACCGACGAGACCGGCCCGCCGACCTGCACGCAGGCGCACAGGTTTTCCTCGACCAGCAACTTGCCGATAGTCTCGGCCTGCTCGGCCTCCCCGACGGTCGTCTGCACCAGCAGCAGCTCCTCGAGGCTTGCATCGGGCGTGTTTTTCATGACCGTGGGATTATAGGGGAAATAAGGGGGTTGGCAGGCAACCCTTTAGAAAAGGAAAACTAATCTATAATTCCCCCCAGGGGGTTGCGCATGAAACCGTTGTTGTTGCTCATCGTGTTCTTTCTCGTGCCGCTCGTCGAGATTTCGCTGTTTATCTCGGTCGGCGGCGAGATCGGCGTATTTGCGACGGTGCTGCTGACGCTGGCGACGGCGGCCGTCGGCGTCTCGCTGTTGCGCCGGCAGGGGCCGGAAGTCCTCGTCAGGCTGGGGATGGCAATGTCCGGCGGCGAGTCGCCGGCGCAAGAGCTGCTCACCGGCGCGTTCGTGCTGGCCGGCGGGGCGCTGATGCTGACGCCCGGCTTCTTCACCGATGCCCTCGGGCTGTCGTGCCTGCTGCCGGCGAGCCGCGCCTTCCTGATTCGCTTTCTGCTGCCGTGGCTGCCGTGGACCTGGGTCGTGCGCCGCTATGACCGAGGGCACGGCCACGCGCGCGGCCCGAACGTGATCGAGGGCGAATACCGGCGCCGCGACCCCGATTCGGGAACTACAAAAAAATAACTCCATGACAATAAGTTACACCCGCCTGCCTTGATTTTCTGAGGCCCGTCCCTATATAGTGGGCTTGCATTGCTGTCCCAAGCGGCGCTCTCGAAGCCGCACGGTCAGTGAAATTCATCCGTCAAAATCAACATAAGAACAAAAAGACTCGGAGGAATCTCAGCGATGAAGATTCGACCTTTATACGACCGCGTTGTGGTCAAACGCATGGAAGAAGAAAGAACCAGCCCGGGCGGTATCGTGATCCCGGACAACGCCACTGAGAAGCCGATGAAGGGCGAAGTCCTGGCGGTCGGCGACGGCCGCGTCATGGACAACGGCGAAGTGCGCGCGGTTACCGTCAAAGTCGGCGAAACGGTGCTGTTCGGCAAGTATTCCGGCACCGAAGTCAGGCTGGACGGGGACGATCTGGTGGTGATGCGCGAAGACGACATCATGGCCGTCATCGAGTCCTGATCCGAACATCAACGTCAACACAACACAAATGAGGATGCAAACACTATGAGTGCTAAAGAGATTCGGTTTGCGGACGACTGTCGCCAGCGCATGACGACGGGGGTCAACGTTCTCGCAGACGCGGTGAAAGTAACGCTGGGGCCGAAGGGCAGAAACGTCGTGCTGGAGAAATCCTTCGGCGCGCCGACGATGACCAAGGACGGCGTTTCGGTGGCCAAGGAAATCGAGCTGAAGGACAAGTTCGAGAACATGGGCGCGCAGATGCTCAAGGAAGTCGCGTCGCAGACCTCCGACGTCGCCGGCGACGGCACGACGACGGCGACGGTGCTGGCGCAGGGCATCATCCGCGAAGGCATGAAGGCGGTCGCCTCGGGCATGAACCCGATGGACCTGAAGCGCGGCATAGACAAGGCCCTGATCGGCGCGGTGGACGTGCTGAAGGAACTGTCGAAACCGTGCTCCGACCGCAAGGCCATCGCCCAGGTCGGCAGCATCTCGGCCAACTCGGACCATTCGATCGGCGAGATCATCGCCGACGCGATGGACAAGGTCGGCAAAGAGGGCGTGATCACGGTCGAAGAGGGCAACGCGCTCGAAAACGAGCTCGACGTGGTCGAGGGCATGCAGTTCGACCGCGGCTACCTGTCGCCTTACTTCATCAACAACCAGGACAACATGTCCTCCGAGCTGGAAGACCCGTACATCCTGCTGCACGACAAAAAGGTCTCGAACATCCGCGACCTGCTGCCGATACTCGAGGCCGTGGCCAAGGCCGGCAAGCCGCTGTTGATCGTCGCCGAGGACGTCGAGGGCGAGGCGCTGGCGACGTTGGTCGTCAACACGCTGCGCGGCATCGTCAAGGTGGCCGCGGTCAAGGCGCCGGGCTTCGGCGACCGTCGCAAGGCCATGCTCGAGGACATCGCGGTCTTAAGCGGCGGGCGCGTCATCGCCGAGGAAGTCGGCCTGTCGCTCGAGAAGTGCACGCTGGCCGATCTCGGCCAGGCCAAGCGCGTCACGGTCGGCAAGGAAGACACCACCATCGTGGACGGCGCCGGCAAGAAAGAGGACATCCAGGGGCGCATCGAGCAGATCCGCGTGCAGATCGAGGAGGCTACGTCGGACTACGACAAGGAGAAGCTGCAAGAGCGCATGGCTAAGCTGGCCGGCGGCGTCGCGGTCATCAAGGTCGGCGCGGCCACCGAGGTCGAGATGAAGGAGAAAAAGGCGCGCGTCGAGGACGCGCTGCACGCGACCCGCGCCGCGGTCGAGGAAGGCATCGTGCCGGGCGGCGGCACCGCGCTGATCCGCGCGATCGAGGGCACCGCGTCGCTGAAGGGCGAGAACTCCGACCAGGACACCGGCATCAACATCCTGCGTCGCGCGATGGAGGACCCGTTCCGCCAGATCGTGGCCAACGCCGGCGGCGAGGCCTCGGTGGTGTTGAGCAACGTGCGCGGCAAGGACGCCTCCTACGGCTACAACGCCGCCAACGAGGAGTT
Source organism: Candidatus Oxydemutator sp. (assembly GCA_965203445.1). Taxonomy (GTDB): domain Bacteria; phylum Pseudomonadota; class Gammaproteobacteria; order Poriferisulfidales; family Oxydemutatoraceae; genus Oxydemutator. Next base: position 1,048,365 of record OZ241883.1, on the reverse strand, counting down.
CGGCAACATGCTGCAAATGGGCATCATAGACCCGACCAAGGTCACGCGCAGCGCGCTGCAACACGCCTGCTCGATCGCCGGTCTGATGGTGACCACCGAGGCGATGGTGGCCGAGCTGCCGAAAGAGGAACCGCCGATGCCCGCCGGCGGCCACGGCGGCGGCATGGGCGGCATGGACGGCATGATGTGAGCGCTCCCGAGGTGACTTAGGAGAAAGCCCCGCAAACGCGGGGCTTTCTTTTGCGGGTTGCAGAACCAAGGGCGGTGGGCAGGCGGGCGGATTACGGCATATAATTTGCTCCCGCTTTGCGGACTTGTAGCGATGGGTTCGGTTACCAGAAACTGGCGTGCGCTCGAGGGCGACATCACGACCCTCGCGGTGGATGCCATCGTCAACGCGGCCAACGAGTCGCTGTTGGGCGGCGGCGGCGTGGACGGCGCGATCCACCGCGCCGCCGGGCCCGGACTGCTCGAGGAATGCCGGCGCATCGGCGGCTGCCCGACCGGCCAGGCACGCATCACGTCCGGCCACCGCCTGCCGGCACGCCACGTCATCCATACCGTAGGCCCCGTCTGGCGCGGCGGCGATAAAGGCGAAGCCGAACTGCTCGCATCCTGTTACCGCGACTGCCTGCGGCTGGCGGCGGAGCACTCGCTGCGACACGTCGCTTTTCCGGCGATCAGCTGCGGCATCTACGGCTACCCGCCGGAGCGGGCGGCCGCGGTCGCGGTCGCAACCTGCGCCGAACACGCGCCCGCCGACCTCGAAATCATCTTCGTCTGTTTCGGCGACGAAATGCTCGACCTCTATCGCCGCAGCCTGAAGCAGCCCTCCGAATAGACGACGTGAGAATTGACGCCGAAAGCCACCTGCTCGCGGAGGCGCGCTACGTGCCGTCGCCAAACGCCGACGAACGCCCCGACGGAGTCGTGCCCGAGCTGATCGTCATCCACGGCATCAGCGTGCCGCCGCGCGAATACGGCGGCGACGGTATCGAACGGCTGTTCACAAACACGCTCGAGGCGCCGGACGCGCAAGCCCCCGAGGAGGCGCACGCGCTTTATCAGGAATTGCACGACCTGCGCGTATCGGCGCACCTGTTCATCCGGCGCGACGGCGAGATCGTGCAGTTCGTGCCGTTCGACGGGCGCGCGTGGCACTGCGGCGAGTCCAGTTACCGCGGCCGCGAGCAATGCAACGATTTCTCGATCGGCATCGAACTCGAGGGCAGCGACTCCGAACCTTACGAACCCGCGCAATACGAGCGCCTGATCGAGATGCTGCGCGCGTTGATGGACGCCTATCCGACGCTGGACGCGAAGCGCGTCGTCGGCCACAGCGACGTAGCGCCCGGGCGCAAGACCGACCCGGGCGATTTCTTCGATTGGGGGCGGCTGGCCGCGGCCGGGCTTGCTCGGCGCTGACGTGGAACGCTACCACGAAGTCGAAAAGCACGCCGCGGCGCTCGCCGCAAGCGGTGGCGCGCGTCTGGTGCGCGCCGGACGGCGCATCGGCCTCGAGAAGGAGGCACTGCGCGTCGGCCCGCGCGGGCTGCTCGCAAAGACGCCGCACCCGCGCGCGCTCGGCTCGGCGCTGACGCACCCGTCCATCACCACCGACTTCTCCGAGGCGATGATCGAGTTCGTAACGCCGCCGCTGCCGGGCGCGCGCGACGCGCTCGCGTTTCTCGAACAAAGCCACGCCCACGTCTATGCGCGGCTCGACGGCGAACTGCTGTGGCCGGCGAGCATGCCGTGCATCGTCAAGGACGAGACCGAAATACCGCTCGCGCGCTACGGCGCGTCGAACGTCGGGCGCATGAAGACGATCTACCGGCGCGGCCTCGGCTATCGTTACGGGCGCACGATGCAGGTCATCGCCGGCGTCCACTTCAACTACTCGCCAGGCGACGACTGCTGGCGCGCGCTGGCCGCGCTGCCGGGTTCGGGCGCGCGCGACGGCGAGGCGAGCGCGGCGTTTCGCTCGGCGCGCTACATGGGGATGATCCGCAACTTCCTGCGCATCGGCTGGATGATTCCGTACCTGTTCGGCGTGTCTCCCGCGATCTGCCGCTCTTTTCTCGGTTCGTCGGCGCATCGCCGGCTCGAGAAATTCGACGAGACGACGCTCTACGGGCGCCACGCCACTTCGCTGCGCATGGGCGACATCGGCTACCAGAACAACCAGGAGGCCGCCATCGGCCTACGCGCCGATTACAACAGCCTCGACGGTTACGTCGCAAGTCTCGCGCGCGCGGTGACGACCGAGCACCCGCCGTACCGCGAGGTCGGCGTCAAAGTCAGCGGCGAATACCGCCAGATCAACGCCTGCATACTGCAAATCGAGAACGAGTACTACGGCACGATGCGCCCCAAGCGCACTTCGGCAAAAGACGAGATGCCGCTCGCCGCGCTCTACCGCGGCGGCGTCGAGTACGTCGAGTTGCGCTCGCTCGACGTCGACGTCTTCCAGCCCGCCGGCGTCGGCGAGGCGCAACTGAAGTTCATCGAGATGCTCGCGTTTTTCTGCCTGCTCGCGCGAAGCCCGGCGATGGACGACGCCGCGCGCAAGGAAATAGACCACAACGAGATCATAACCGCGCACGAGGGGCGGCGGTCGGGCCTTGGGCTCAGCCGCGACGGGCGGACGATCGCGCTGCGCGAATGGGGGCTGGAGATCTGCGAGCGGCTGTGGCCGGTGTGCGAATTGTTCGACGGCGGCGCGAGCGGGGACACGAACGGCGGGGCCGCGGGCGACGACGACAACGATGGCGACAGCCGCGACGGCGCCGTCAGTTACGCGGCGGCGCTGCGCGAACAGATGGACAAGTTCCGGCATTCCTCGCTGTGCCCGTCGGCGCGGATGCTCGACACGATGCACGAGGGCGGCTGGAGTTTCGTCGGCTTCGTCGAGAACCAGGCGGCGCGCTTTCGCAGCCACTATAAGGCGCGTTCCCCCGACGACGCGCAACGCGAGGCGTTCGACCGTATCGCGCAAGACAGCCACCGCCGCCAGACCGAAATAGAAAACGAAGACGAGCGCACCCTCGAGCGCTACATCGGCGATTACTTCGCGCAACTGCCGCCGTCCGCACGGCGCCCGTCCGAGCAATGAGGCCCATCCGATGAGACTCATCACCTGCCGCTACCGGAACAAAACGCATATAGGCGTGATGGACGGCGAGCGTGCGCTGTTGCCGGCGTTGCACCGCGACTGGCGCGCGCGCTATCCCGATATGCTGGCGCTGATAGACGCCGGCGCGCGCGGCCTGGACGAGGTGCGCGAGTTCATCGCCGCGGCCGGCGCCAGCATCGCGGTCGCCGGGCGCGACGTGCGCCTGCTGGCGCCGATCCCACGCCCGCGCCAGAACGTCATCTGCCTCGGCTGGAACTACGCCGACCACGTCCAGGAGACCGCGGCCAAGGCCGGGCGCGAGAGCAAACTGCCGGAGCATCCGGTCGTGTTCACAAAGGACGCGTCGAGCGTCGCCGGCCCCTACGACGACTTTGTGTACGACGCCGACGTGTCGCGGCGGATGGACTGGGAGGTCGAACTGGGGGTCGTTATCGGACGCGGCGCGCGCAAGGTCGGCAAGCACGAGGCGCTTGCGCACGTCTTCGGCTACACCGTGATCAACGACGTCACCGCGCGCGACCTGCAAAAAAGACACAGGCAGTTTTTCATCGGCAAGAGCCTGCCCGGTTCGTGCCCGATGGGGCCGTGCATCGTCACCGCCGACGAGATTCCCGACCCCCAAAACCTGGCGCTCTCGAGCACGTTGAACGGCGTCATCAAACAGAACTCCACGACCGCCTCGCAGATTTTCGACGTCGCGACGGTGATCGCCATCCTGTCGCGCGGCCTAGCGCTGGAACCGGGCATGGTGATCTCGACCGGCACCCCGGACGGCGTCGGCTACGCGCGCAACCCGCCGGAATATCTGCAACCGGGCGATCTGATCGAATGCGAGGTCGAGAGCGTCGGCAAACTGGCGAACCGCATCGTCGCGGCGGACGGGGGCGGCGGCAAAGGGGAGTGACGGCGGGGACGCGACGGGCGGCGGCGCCTACCAGTAATTCTCGGTCGTGATATTGCCGGGATCGCGGCGGCGATTCTTCTTGAAGCCGCGCGCCTTCAGCACGCGGCTGGTATCCTCGACCATGCCCGGGTTGCCGCAGATCATCACCTGCGAAGTCGCCGCGTCGAACTTTGTTGCGGCGCGCTCCTCAAGCGCCCCGCTCTCAACCGCCGCCGGCACGCGCCCGCCCAACGCAAAGTCGCACGCCTCGCGGCTTACGAACGGAACCATCACAAAACGCTCGGCGTCGCGCTTCTCGAAGCCTGCAATCACGTCGCGGTAGGTCAGTTCCTCGACCCTGCGCACCGCGTGCACCAGCACGATGCGCACGAACCGCCGCCAGACCTCGTCGCTCTTCAGGATGGACAAAAACGGACCGAGCGCGGTGCCGGTGGACAACATCCACAACTCGTTGCCGGCGCGCACCTCGTCGAGCGTAAAAAACCCGGCCGCGGACGACGCCACCCACACCTTGTCGCCAGGCACAAGCGCGTGCAGGCGCAGCGACAACAAGCCCTCCGGCACGATGATCGAGTAAAACTCATGGTGCGCCTCGCCGGGCGCGTTGACGAACGAATAAGGCCGCGCCACCCGCTTGTCGCCGACGTCCAGCGCCACCCTGCCGAACTGGCCGGGCGTGAACGGCTTGACATCGGCGTCTATCTTGAACGAGTACAGCTGGTCGGTCCAGTGCCTGTTTTCGACGACGACGCCCTGGATGAACGGGTCGGGCATAGTTGAATAGTCAGGCTGGCGTCGTAGGCCTGTTGAAAAAATTCCTGCGCAACCAGCGGAGTGGGGCGGTTATCCGCCAACTCTTGGAAGCGAGCAGTTCTGCAAGTTCACACGCGTGTTTCTCCTTTTCCTGCTGCAAGATATACGAAAAGGGTAGAGTCATTGCGTCGAAGGTAGATTTAATCATATCAAGTGTCGTCGTATCGGCCGAGGAAACGTCATCGCGGCACCAGCGATCGAGAATCTCAAAACTCGATTTAATCTGGGGGTGCAGAACCTCGGGAGGCGCCAGAAGCCAAGCGTCACCGCTGCGATGGTGGCGCAGGTCTCGGGAGAGGAATAGTTCGACCTTGCTCCGCGCGGATGCCTGCTTTAGATAAGGGAGGTTGAGCGCAGCACTGATCCTGTCTATGCTTTCATGGGGCTTCTCCAAGAATGTGTCGTAACGCAGCCAGACACGCTTGAAGCCACGCGAAGCCGCCTCGGTTTCGAGAACATACCGCAGCCACAGCAAATGGCCGAAAGCAGGGGGAAGCCCCCGTGGGTGGCTTCGGCTTCTCAAGGACGCCACGACGTCAAGCGGGCTTCGCAGTGGCAAGACAATCCGCACTTCGGCATCGAAAGCATTCAGTGCCTCAATCCAGAAAGGCAGCAGGCGGCATATGCGGGGGTCCTTCAGCACGAACAGGCGACTTTCCCCAAACTCATGGTAGAGATCCGCCAGGGCACGTTTGCGGAAAGCATCGGCCACGGGCGAGGCATACCAGGACGAATCGAAGGAGGAGTGAAAATCGTACCAAATCGCGCCTATGGACGCGAGGATGTCGTCGTTCAAGTCCATGAACCTCGGCGACTCCCAGTAGCCTTTCGGATTATAAGGGTCCGGCCCCGGTATGGTCTTCGGCAAATCGCACCCCGACAGGTTCAGCACGCGCGTGAGCGCCGACGTACCGCTCCGGTGCATTCCAGCAACAAGGATTGCGATCTTCTTTTTCTCTTTTGGGTCGAGCATGGTGCGAAGTGTACGGGAAAATAACCGGATTGGCCAACGCCGGGCGTCGGTTCGGGCCGCAAGTATATAATCCGCTTTCCGATGCTCACCAGAATCACCATCCGCAATTTCAAATGCTTCGGCGAGGTCGAGATCGAATTGGGCAACCCGGTCGTGTTCATCGGGCCGAACAATTCGGGCAAGACCTCGGCCATGCAGGCGCTGGCGTTGTGGGACGTCGGGGCGAAGCGCTGGAGCGAGAAACGCGCAGGCAAAAGCGCGCCGGAAAAGCGCCCCGGCGTCACCGTCAACCGCCAGGACCTCGTCGCCGTTCCGGTGCCGGACGCGAATCTGCTGTGGCAGGGGCTGCACGTGCGGAATACGCAGAAAGTCGGCGGCAAACAAAAGACCGACAACGTCCGGATTGACGTCATCGTCGAAGGAACCGCCAAAGGCCGGCGGTGGAAATGCGGTCTGGAGTTCGATTATGCGAACCCGGAGTCTTTCTACTGCCGGCCTTTGCGATTGGATGACAAGGGCGACTCGCGGATGCCGGTGCCGGAAGATGCCGTCGCCACCCGGATCGCCTTCCTGCCGCCGATGTCCGGCCTCGCGGCGACCGAGACGCGCCTGGACGACGGGGCGATGAACGTACGCGTCGGCGAAGGCCGCACGGCCGAGGTGCTGCGCAATTTGTGCTTCCGCATTCAGGAGAGACAGCCGGACAAATGGAAAGAATTAAAAAGCCGGATAAAGGACCTCTTCGGGGCGGAACTCGACGACGCGCGCTACATTCGGGAGCGCGGCGAGATTGCGATGAGCTACCGCGAATATCGGGAACGGGCCGTCAGCCTCGATCTCTCGTCCAGCGGCCGCGGGCTGCAACAGACCCTGCTGTTGCTGGCCTATCTGTATGCCAACCCCGGCGCGGTGCTGCTGTTGGACGAACCCGACGCGCACCTTGAGATTCTGCGCCAGCGGCAGACCTACAAGCTGCTTGCGGACGCGGCCGCGGACAGCGGCAGCCAGATCATAATCGCAAGCCACTCCGAGGTGCTGCTGAACGAGGCGGCGGGCAAAGACCTGGTCATCGCCTTCGTCGGCAAGCCGCACCGGATTGCCGATCGCGGCGGCCAGGTTCTGAAGGCGCTGAGAAAGATCGGGTTCGAGCAGTACTACCAGGCCTAGCAGACCGGCTGGGTTCTCTACCTCGAAGGTTCGACCGACCTTGCGGTGTTGCAGGCTTTCGCCGAACGTCTCGAATACGGCGAAGCGATAGAAGCACTGCGCAAGCCGTTTGTGCACTACGTGGAGGATAAGCCGAAGAAAGCCATCTCGCATTATCACGGCTTGCGCGAGGCATGGCCGGATTTGAAAGGCGTGGCTCTTTTTGATCGGCTGAAAGTGGAGCCCGACATAAAGTCCGTCGCCTGCCTGACGTGGCGACGGCGGGAGATCGAAAACTACCTGTGCTCGCCGGCCACTTTGGAGGCATACGTGCTGGCGTCCGTACGGACGGACTTCGGCGAGGATACATTGTATTCTCAATCCGAAACCGAAAAGCGCATGAAGGCCATGCGCGAGGCCATCACTGAAATCACCGAGGCAATGGAGAAACTTGGCAAAGGCTCCCCCTGGGACGCCGGCACCAAGGCGAGCAATGACTTTCTGACCCCCCTGTTCCGTGCCTACTTCCAAAAAACAGGGCTTCCGAACGCGATGGCCAAAAATAGTTTCTACGAACTCGCCCGGCACGTGCCCGCAAACGAGATTGACCCGGAAATCCGCGAAAAATTGGAGGCGATTGTGCGCGTCGCAGGCGAGGCGAAGCCGCGCACGGGCGAAGCCTGAACTACCCGATTCGCCGCAAAGACCAGAAGCGGCAGCGACGGGCAAAATGCCGCGCATCCATGCTTTCTACATAGTCGGCTTGGTTCCGATGCCGTTCGTCGGAATTTCCACTGATTATTGCCGACAATGCGATAACATTGCGTCCTCGAGGTTGCTTCCGGACGTATCCGGGAAGTGCTGAGACATACAGTTATCGGAGGAGCGCGGAAATTCTCATGAAACCGACCGATCTTGCAATTCTTGTCCAGCAGGGCGAAGGCACCACGCTGGAGTTCAAGGAACGCCTGTCTTCGTCGTTCGCGCGCGAGGTCGTGGCTCTGGCCAACACTGTCGGCGGGAAGATCCTCCTCGGCGTGCGTGACGACGGCGACGTGATCGGGGCGAATGACACCAACGCCCTGCGCGCCCGCGTCCAGGACATCGCCCGCAACTGCGATCCGGCGGTGAAGGTGCTGGTGGAGCCGGTGGCCGGGGTGCTCGTGGTCCACGTCCGCGAGAGCGACGCCAAGCCGGTGCAGTGCAGAGACGGCTTCTTCTGGCGTCAAGGAGCGATGACCCAGAAGATGAGCCGTGACAAGATCCGCGATTTCTTCCGCACCGAGGGCGTGATCCGGTTCGATCTCTCCCCCTGCCCCCGCTTCCGCTACCCGGAGGATTTCGACCGCGAGAAGTTCGACGCCTGGCTCGCCCTGTCCGGCATCACCGGAAAGCCGCCGGTCGAGGACGTGCTGGTCAACATCGAGGTCGCCGAGCGCACCGGCGACGGGCTGCTCTTCCGCAACGCGGGCGTGCTCTTCTTCGCCAGGAAAGTGCGTCGTTTCTTCCCGGAGGCGTACGTCACCTGCCTGCTGGGGCGGGGCACCGACAAGGTGCACATCCTGGACCGCAAAGACTTCGACGGCGGCATCGTGGCCGACGTCGAGGACGCCATGCGCTTCGTCGAGCGCAACACCCGCACCGCCTACCGCATCGAGGGCTTGCGGCGACAGAACATCCCGGAGTACCCGATGGAGGCGGTGCGCGAGGCGATCACCAACGCGGTCATGCACCGCGACTGGTTCTTCGACGGCGCCAACGTCTTCGTCGAGGTCTACGCGGATCGGATCGAGGTGATCAGCCCCGGCGGCCTGCCCAAGGGCCTGGCCCTGACCGACCTCGGGCGCATGAGCATCCGCCGCAACCCGCTCATCGCCGACCTGCTCCACCGCATTGACTTCATCGAGAAAGCGGGCACGGGGATCCGTCGCATCCGGGACGGCGCGAAGGCGCAGGACTGCCCGAAGCCGGAGTTCGTGGCCGGCAATTTCGTCACCGTCACCTTCCGCCCGAACCCAGAAGTTCGGGAGATTCAGGAGGTATCGGGGGAGGATCGGGCGACCCCGGAAGTCGTCCCCCAAACTACCCCTCAAGTGCCCCCGGAAGTCTCCCCGGAAGCCACCGGACGAGTCACCGGACAAGTCACCGGACAAGTCACCGGACAAGCTACCGAGCAAGTCACCGGACAAGTCGCCGAGCAAGCCACCGAGCAAGCCACCGGACAAGTCACCGAGCAAGTCACCGAGCAAGTGACCGGGCAAGTCACCGGGCAAGTCACCGGGCAAGTCACCGGGCAAGTCACCGGGCAAGTCACCGAGCAAGTCACCGAGCAAGTCACCGGACAAGTCGCCGAGCAGGATACTCCGGAAGTCCGACTACTACGGATGCTGTCGGGGGAAATGACCAGGCAAAGCCTCCAGGAGGCTCTTGGCCTGAAACACCGGGAGCACTTCAGCGAAGTCTATCTGCTCCCTGCCTTGCAAGCCGGCCTGATCGAAATGACCATCCCGGACAAGCCGCGCAGCAGCAAGCAGCGCTACCGCCTGACGCAGGCAGGAAAAAAACGCCTGAAGCAGATCTCGGGAGATTCAACCAATGGCGAAAACTGACACCATCAAGACCAGGCTGATCCGGCCGCGCAAGCACAACGAAAAATCCGCGAAGGATTAGCGGGAACCTCTTGAGAATTCCTTTTTCAAGTCGAGTAATGGCAAGGGCTTATAATGAAAACTGATACAGGGGGTTTTTAGAGATTCCCTGCAATTCCCAAACCAGAACTATAGGAGAGTACACAATGCGTCGTATGCTGAAAACCATATTTATCCTGCCTTTTTTGTTCGTCGGAACCATCGGATATGCCGAAGAGGCCAAGAAACCTGCGGATTACATGCCGAGCCTCATTACCAAAACGCCCCTTGAGGGACGCATGCTCGCTATAAAAATAGTCAGAAAAACCATAGGCACCATTCAGCGAGACTCAGGCATAAAAATGGCGGTCCGCCAGAAATACCAGGATGATCCTGCATTGTTGATGCAGGCAACGGAGCTGGTCGCCATAGAATTCAAAACTATCGCCATCGCCAATAATTATTGGCGTTAAGCGCAAGGGAACCTCTGATAATTCCTTTTAAGAGGACGTGCTTGAAAACTTAGGGTAAGGCAGATGGCCATCGGACACAAAGAAAAACGGTTTTTAGACGCGCTCGAGGCGCTGTTCATCGGGGCCGAGGTGGAAGGCGACTCCGGCTTCGTCAATCTGATGCGCATCAAGCGCCAATACTTCGAGTCCATCCAGCCCATGCTGATGGCGGCCATAGACCGACGCGCCGCACCGGAAACCAGTTTCCGCGAGGAATTGTTCGACAAGCTATGGACGTTCTTCAGGCGTTATTTCAGCGAGAGCGGCTCGATCTATTTCCGCCACCTGCCGGCCTTCGCCAAGACGTACGAGCGCGTCTATGCCGACGACAAGGACGTGGCCCTGGCGTGGAAAACGCAGATGCTCTACTACGTAAAGTCCGACGTGCTGGTGCGCTCGATGCCGGTGAAGCTGCCCGAACGCGACCACTTGGGAGACATCAGGCGGTTTTACTTCGACGCCACCGAAATCGAGCACAAGCGCAACAACGAAAAGCGCGAGTTCGTGTTTGCGTTCGACAAAGTGGACGACGCAGACGGATGGCCGGTTCTGCACCTGAAAGTCTCCTACTCCGAGAAAGGAAAAAAGACCAAGTCCGACGACATTATCAGACAGGCGCGCAAAAGCCGCCTGCGGCTGAGCGAGGATGAACTGGAAAAGGCCTTTCGCGTCTTCCGCGGGCAGACCGAAGTGGACTTCTTTATCAACAAGGACGCGCGCGGCTTTCTGCGCGAGCAGTTCGACCTGTGGCTGTATCAATTCATGTTCAGAGAGGAAAGCATCTTCGAGGCGGAAAGGGTCAAGCAATTACAGGCGATCCAGAAAACCGCCTACGACGTCATAGACTTCATCGCCCAGTTCGAGGATGAACTGCGGCGCGCGTGGGAAAAACCGAAGTTCGTGCGCGGCGTGCATTACGTGGTGACGCTGGACAAACTGCCCGCCAAACTACTGAAGAAAATCACCGAACACAAGGGCATCAAAGCGCAGACAAAAGAATGGCGCCAACTGGGCATGGTGGAGAACGGATTCAACTTATCTCCCTCTGGGAAAGGGGCAGGGGCGAAGGAAAAATGGCAACACCTCCCCCTGGACACCAGACATTTCAAAGATTTGGAACTGGAGATTTTAGACGCCCTCGGCAACCTGGACGAAGCCCTGGACGGCGAACTCGTGCACAGCGAAAATTGGCAGGCGCTGAACACTTTGCAGAGGCGGTATCGGGGGAAGGTGAAGTGCATTTATATTGATCCGCCGTATAACACCGACGCATCTGAAATTGCCTACAAAAACGGATACAAAAATTCTTCATGGATAACATTGCTGGAGAATAGAATCGTTCATTCGGCATCCACCTTAATGACTGAAGGCGTCTTTATTGCAGCAATTGATGATACCGAAATGGTACTTCTTTCCCACCTTTTGGAAATTTGCTTGCCAATGTGGGAACGGAATATGGTAGTTGTCAATCATCATCCGGCCGGAGCGGGACTAGAGGGAACAAACATATCTTGTACCCACGAGTATGCGATTTTTATGACCCCACCGGATGTAAAGATACTACGAGGAGAAAAGAAAGACATAGGACAGACTGAGCGCGGCTTTGTCCGAACTGGTACAGCCGAAAGTAATTTGCGTATTGGCCGTCCGAATAGCTTTTATGCGATCCTGGTGAACCCCAAAAATTTCAAGGTCATGGGTGCCGAAGAGCCTCCACAGGGCGCTGACTATCCTGAAGAAAACACATCTGAGGGGTGGATTCGCATATATCCCATTGGCACGGACGGAACAGAACGTGTATGGCGTCGTTCCTACAAATCTTTTCTCAATGAAAATAAGAAAGGGAACATTATCTGCAAAAATGGTATGTCCATTTACCAACTCATTGAGGAAACTGACCGACGGCGACCAATTTTTAGTAACTGGACTGACAAAAAGTATAACGCTGGTGTGCATGGAAGTAATCTTCTTACCGCCATCATGGGTAAAGCAGGCACTTTTTCTTATCCAAAATCAATTTATAACGTTGAGGACTGTATAAAGTCTTGCGTTCACGAGGATAAGGAGGTGGTTTTAGATTTTTTCGCCGGTTCCGGCACCACCGCCCATGCCGTCATCAACCTGAACAGAGAAGACGGCGGCAACCGCAAATACCTGCTCGTCGAAATGGGCGATTACTTCCATACCGTCCTGCTCCCGCGCATCAAGAAAGTCGTATATTCCAAAGACTGGAAAGACGGCCAGCCTGTATCGCGTGAAGGCAGCAGCCACTGCCTCAAGTACTACACCCTGGAACAATACGAGGAAACCCTCAAAAACTCGCACTACAAAGACGGCGAACAAATAGAAATAGACAGCCTCAAATCCCCGTTCGAGCAATACGTCTTCTTCAACGACGACAAACTCGCCCACGCCGTCCAAGTGGTGAACAAAGAAAGGCTCGAAATCAACCTCCACGACCTGTACCCCGACTTGGACATCGCCGAATCCTTCTCCAACGCCCTCGGCAAACCCATCCGCCGCCGCACCGCCGACCAGGTAACCTTCGCCGACGGCACCACCGAAAAAACCAACCCCGCTAAAATGACCGCCGAAGAAAAACAACACTTCATAACCCTGCTCAAACCCTATTTGTGGTGGGGGGAGTAAGAAGATGTACACCAAAAGAATTCAAATAGAAAACTATGGTCCGATTGACCATCTTGATATTACCTTCCCTTTCGCCGGGGACAATCCCCAACCGGTTTTACTGGTTGGTAAAAATGGTTCGGGCAAAAGCATTCTCTTGTCTCATATTGTCAATGGTTTGATGTCAGCGCAAAGCGTCATTTATCCTGAAAATAGCGAGATGGAACAGAATAGAGTGTACAAGCTACGGTCTCCTTTCTACATCAGGTTAGGAGATGAATATTCCTATGCAAAAGTGGATTTCGAACAAAATTTATATCTTCAAGAATTATGTTTAATTCGATCAAAGAAAGATTTTTCTCAAAAGCCTTCATTTTGTGCTGATAGCATTGATCAATTATGGAGTGGTATCTCTGATGCGGGAGCAGATTGGATCGATGGGAGCATTTCTACTCAAAATGATGCTCTAAAAAAGATTTTTGAAAGTAGCTGTATTCTCTATTTCCCGCCTGATAGATTTGAGGAACCCGCATGGCTGAATAAAGAGAACTTAAGAAGCAAAGCTGAATATACAGATATGAGGCATATGCAAGGATATACCGATCGCAGAATTATTCAGTATTCCCCTCTCTCCCATAATCGAAACTGGTTATTTGATCTGATTTACGACTATTCTGTTTTTGAAATGCATACCCGGCCTGTCTCTGTATCCGTTGCTAATCCAAAACATTCTAACAATCAGCCCGCGCATAGTGTGAATCTGCCTCTATTGCTTGGATACCAGGGACCGGCAAATTCTCTTTATGCAATTGTCCTTAGTATTATTCAGGTTATCTTTCAGGCGGATGAAAATTTACGGTTAGGAATTGGCAATAGGCAGAACAGACAAGTTTCTTTGATGCATAACAATCAAACTCTTGTCCCAAATATTTTCCAATTATCCAGTGGAGAAACTTCGCTGTTGAATCTGTTCTTATCCATCCTCCGGGATTTTGATTTATCTAAAGCATCTTTTACTAACGCCGACAACGTGCGTGGCATTGTCGTTGTTGATGAGATTGACCTGCACTTGCATGCTGTTCACCAATATAAAGTGCTGCCTAAACTGATACAAATGTTTCCACGGGTTCAATTCATTGTTACCACCCATTCCCCGTTGTTTGTACTCGGAATGGAAAAAGCCTTAGGGACAGATGGGTTCGCCCTGTACGAGTTGCCCCAGGGGCGGCAGATCAGTCCGGAGGAATTCGGCGAATTTGGCAACGCCTATGATTCCCTTACCAGGACCAAAACATTTTTGGATGCCATTCAACAAGCGATCCGCGAGGCCCAAAACCCCATTGTATTCATGGAGGGAAAGACTGACATAAAATATTTGGAGCGAGCGGCAGAATTGCTTAATGAAAAAGAGTTCCTGGAAAGGGTTCAATTAAAAGACGGAGGCGGGCATGGGAATTTGAGTAATATTTGGAAATACAGACGTTCTTCTAAACTTTCCGAAATAATTGAGCATAAGAAGGTAATGCTTCTCTATGATTGTGATGAACCGAAAGAGGAAGCCGAGGGGAATGTAATTAGACTAAACATTCCTGAACAGAAAGATCATCCCTTGAAGAAAGGTATTGAAAATCTATTCGAGAAAGCAACCTTGCAAAAGGCAATAGAAAGCAAACCTGCATTCATAGACATTACTCCGGAACACCCAAAGATCGAACGAGGAGAAGAAAAAATAATCCCGGAGGAATGGAATATCAACGAGCATGAAAAGGACAATCTTTGTAACTGGCTTTGCGAGAATGGAACACCTGATGACTTCAAACATTTCCAAGTAATATTTGATTTGTTGAAGGAAATAATTCCAGCGGAAGCTGAAGCCCAAGCTTCAAGTAATGCTAAACTCTGAAAATCAACCCCGCCAAAATGACCGCAGAAGAAAAACAACACTTCATAGCCCTGCTCAAACCCTATTTGTGGTGGGGGGAGTAAAGGAAAATAAAAATGGCTAGAAAGATATTCGTTACGTACAAGCATAACGATAGCACCGTTGCACCTTTGAACGGTATAGCCACTACTGCACGCGGCTATGTGGACGAGTTAATCAAGTTATTCAAAGGAGATGAAATCTACAAGGGAGAAGGCAATGAAGACCTGAGCCAATTCAAAGATGAAACTATTGCCACTCATCTGAAAGATAAGATATACGATAGCAGTATGACACTCGTTTTTATTTCGCCCTGTATGAAAGATCCTTATAACAACGAATCTGACCAGTGGATACCTTGGGAAGTTTCATACTCTCTCAAAGAAATTTCACGCAATGACCGCACAAGTCACGCCAATGCGATGCTGGCGATAGTGTTGCCAGACTATAACTCTGATTACAGGTACTATCTTAAAGAAAATACTTGCCTCCACTGTAATTGCAGAACATTGAAAATAGACACTTTGTTCGGAATACTAAGGAACAACATGTTCAATGTGAAAGCTCCGACCTTTTCAGATTGTAAATATCATTCGCCTAGAACAGTTTACACTGGATTCCATTCATACATAGATTCAGTAAAATGGTATGACTTTATAGCAGATAGTGAGAAGTATCTTAAAAAGGCAGAATATATAAATGGCAATATCGAAGATTACGATGTTGTGAAAACTATATCCGATTAACCATGTACGGTAGAGGTCTCAAATGAACGGCAAAGAACAAGTAATAAAACATTTGGAGATGATACAAGGCGTTATCAATCGCTTGGGACATGACTCCTTTCTGATAAAAGGCTGGAGCATGACTATTTTAGCCGCCGGAATAGTTCTTATTGTACGGAGTGGGACTCTGTCAGAGTGGATCATATTGACATTTCTTGTTCCTGTAGCTGGTTTCTGGATTTTAGACGGTTATTTTCTATGGCAAGAGCGATTGTTTCGTAAAGTTTATGATGACATGAGAAAGCAAGAAACTACAGATTTTGCAATGAATGTCATGAAACATAAAAACAAACCGAAGTGCAACTGGATAGCTTCTATGTTCTCCGTAACGCTGAATCTATTCTATGGAATTGAAGTTCTGTTTGTATTCGGAGTGTTTTTTATTCTCAAATAAAATTCGGAGGAATTGAATAATGAGAAAAGTCTTTTTCAGTTTTAAGTATAAAGATGATGTTTCAAGGGCAATGGTTGTCAGAAACAGTTGGGTTGCCCAAGGCAAAGAAGCCGCGGGTTTTATAGATGCAGCGGATTTTGAAGAAATTAAAAGACAAGGCGATAGAGCAATCCAGTACTGGATTGATAACCAACTAATAGGCACTTCTGTAACAGTTGTCTTGGTCGGACAAAATACTTGCAATAGTCGTTGGGTAAAATATGAAATTGAAAAAAGCCGCCAAATTGGCAACGGACTTTTGGGCATAGACATAAGCAAAATCAAGGATCTTGATAGGAATACTAGCCAACGATGTGACAAAATACCCCAAGGCTATCCATTCTACTTATGGAATAAAGATGATGGCTACAAGAACATGGGCGACTGGATAGAAAAAGCTGCTCGACAAGCAGGAAGATAAGGAGACTGAACATGGCAACAAAAAGACAAGTGTTTTACAGCTTCCACTATCAGCCGGATAGCTGGCGTGCATCGCAGGTTCGCAATATAGGTGTGATTGAAGGCAATAATCCTGTTTCTGACAATGATTGGGAGACGATTAAAGGAGGAGGTAATGAAGCAATTAAGCGATGGATAAACAAACAGATGAACTATAGGTCATGCGCTGTGGTTCTTGTCGGGAGCAACACCGCAAACAGAAAATGGATAAACTATGAAATAATTAAGGCGTGGAACGATAATATGGGCGTTGTTGGCATTCATATCCACGGCCTGGAAGATCGAACGGGATATACATCCTTTCAAGGAGATAACCCTCTTGATTACATAAAATATGGAGGAAGCGGGAGGAAATTATCCTCAATAGCCAATTGCTATAACCCTCAGGGCAGTAACAGCAAAGAAATTTATGCTTGGATTTCTAAACATTTGTCTAATGCAGTAGAAGAAGCAATCCGAATAAGAGAAAAGAACTGAAGGGAACTACCCCCCTATAAGCCATGGCCTAAGCCCTTACACCAGGATAGCTCGCCGGAATGCCTGAACCGTGGTGGCTTATCGGAAGCATAGGGTCATGTATACTTGGCCAGGACAATCGCACAGATTATCCATCAAAGACGACCGACAGCAGAGCAAAAAGTCTTTCGGAAATTTGTAGAATTACTGCGAGAAGAATGAATACTATGAAAAATAAGTACCAGAAGGCCATAGATATGGCTAAGGCCTCCATTGCCCCGGGTCGTGCTGAAAAGCTTCGGCGCGTGCAAAAGAAAATTGACGACCTCAGGGCCAGGGGACTGCTGAAAAAGCAGGAATATGTGTCTCCCATAACCATGCCTGATCTCAAGCGATAGCACTAACGTGGGAACAGTCCTGCGAAAGGCGAACGGTACGGTGAGTACCGCAAAATGATGGCAAGGGCCTCAGTACAAAATATCAATCCTTCCGTCTTGCAATGGGCCAGGGAGCGCATGAACTACGACCCTGTCGCCGTTGTCAGGAAGCTGCATATCAAGTCTGAAGAGATTCTTACCGATTGGGAGACGGGCAGAAAAGCACCGACCTACCCGCAGCTGGAGAAATTGGCAGATTGCTACAAGGTGCCGATTGCGGTGTTTTTCTTCCCGGAGCCGCCGGAAATTGAAGACGCGGCCGCCTCACTGAGAAGCGTTCCCGGGTTCGACCTGGATTCGATCCCGCCTGAAACCCTGAACGTCATCCACCGGGTGCAGGCCACGCAAATGGCATTGAAGGAAATCAATGACGGGATTAACCCTGTATCGCATCCGCTGCACACAAATCTGAACTTGCCCGTGAACGGAGACATTGAATCCCTGGTCTCGGAATTGCGAAGTGAAAAATTTCTGAACGTCTCTTTAGAGGAGCAGCAAGAGTGGAACACCTACATGGACGCGCTTTGGGCCTGGAGAGATGCGATAGAGGGGCAGGGAATTTTTGTCTTTCGCTGGCCATTCCAGTCGGAGCATATATCCGGATTTTGTCTCTACGATGAGGAGTTTCCCGTTATCTGCCTCGATAGCAAAGAGGCCAAAGGCCGGCAAATTTTCACCATGATGCACGAATGGGTTCACCTGTTGCGTGGAGAGAGCAGCGTGACTCTGGCCAAGGACGGACTGGAAATTTCCCGACAAGGGGATGAGCATGACATTGACTATATTGCCGGTGCCGTGCTTGTGCCGGAGGATGATCTGAGAAAACAGATAGCCAGGGGCAATATCAGCGATAAAGATTTTTACACCCACCAGGCAAAGTGCTACAAAGTCAGTTCCTCGATGTTCCTGGTGAGATGTATGTCAGCCGATTTAATTCCTTACGGCGTTTATACAGATATGAAAGAATCCTTGATGGCAAGTCGTTCGGAAGCGGGCGGTGGCTACCCCAAAGAAGGTGGCGGGGATTATTACTCGAACCAGCTGTCCTACTGGGGAAAAGCATTTTTGCACAACGTGCTGCAAGCCCGGTATCAGAACAAAATTGGTGAATATGAGACGGCCGACATATTGAATATGAAAATAAAGAACGTCGAGAAGCTCGAGGAGTATCTCGTGAACAAGCAATTTGCATAGCGCGGATGAGATATATTTTCGACACAAGTGCTTTTATCACATTATTTCGGGACGGAATTTACGATAGGGATGTATTCCCGACTCTGTGGAAAAACTTCGACGCGCTTGTATATGAACAACGAATCGTTTCAGTTGCAGGAACTATAATATCCAATGTGTAAATCTTGTAGGATTCATGCAGGCGGAAAACTGGAGATTTTAGCGGGTGATCCTGCGAAAATAACCAAACCGGTAAGACAACACGGCACGCAAACACCATGCTGAACGATGAAGAACTTATACGCCTGATCGAAGGCGGCGAAAGCGACCGTGTGGAGTTCACGGGTGCGGTGAAAGATCTGGACAAGCTGCGGAAGGCGATTTGCGCGTTCGCCAACGACTTGCCGCGCCACGAGAAGCCGGGCATTCTCTTTGTCGGGTTGGAAGATGACGGGCGTTGTGCCGACGTGGTCGTTGATGATGAGCTGCTGCAAAAACTCGGCGGGCTTCGGGGCGACGGCAAGATACTTCCTTTCCCCGTTATGGAGGTTGCCAAAAGAAACTTGGGCGGTTGCGACGTTGCGGTAATCCAGGTGGCACCGTCGGACAATCCGCCGGTAAAAATGGATGGCCGTTGCTGGATTCGCACCGGCCCGCGCCGCGCCCAGGCCAACCCTGAGGAGGAGCGCCGTCTCACCGAAAAGAGACGCTGGGGGAACGTTCCCTACGACATGCAAGGCGTTGCCGGCGCCACCGTCGAAGACGACTTGGACGTGCAGAGGTTCAGGAACGAGTATCTCCCCGCCACGGTTTCCCCCGAGGTGTTGGCGCAGAACGAGCGCGATGAACGCGAGCAGATGAAGGCGTTGCGTCTTGTCACGCGAGACGGCACGCCGACCGTCACGGCGATTCTCATGCTCGGCAAAAATCCGCGCATCTGGTTCCCCGGTGCCTACATCCAGTTCGTTCGCTACGACGGCGAGGAGATCCCTTCCCCCATTGTGGATCAGTCCGAACTGAAAGGTGCGCTTCCGGATCAGCTGCGCGAGGTGGATCAACTGCTGAAACTGCAAGTTTCTACTGTACTGGACACGCGAGAGGACAGGAACATCGAGAAACCGGACTATCCGCTGGAAGCGCTGCGCGAACTCGTCCGCAACGCGGTCATCCACCGGAATTATCAGAACTCGAACACGCCCGTGCGGATCACGTGGTTCAACGACCGCGTACAAATCAGCAGCCCGGGCAGCGTGTACGGAGAGGTGACAAAACAGAATTTCGGAAAGCCAGACGTCACCAGTTACCGCAATCCATCCATCGCCGAGGCCATGAAAAGCCAGGGCTTTATGGAGCGCTTCGGGAGGGGCATCCCGACGGCGCGTCGGGCACTTGCGGAAAACGGCAATCCGCCGCCCGACTTCGCCGTCGGAGACACGTTCGTCTTCGCCACCATCGGGAGGCGACCGTGAAGACCATCGCTTTTTTTAACAACAAGGGCGGCGTCGGCACGACTTCGCTTGTCTATCATCTGGCCTGGATGCTGGATGAGCTTGGGCACCGTGTCTTAAGCGCGGACCTGGACCCCCAGGCCAGCCTGAGCGAGGCATTTTCAGGCGAGAAGAAACCCGAAGAAACATGGGGAGGCGACGGCAGGAAAACCATCGAGGGAAGTATCTCCCCCTTGTTCGAGGGCACCGGGGACATTGTCGAATCCCCCCACGTAGAGAAGGTCAGCGAGCGCATCGGACTATTGGTGGGCGACTTGGCCCTCTCCAAACGGGAAGAGGAACTCTCCACACAGTGGCCTGCATGTCTGGACGGCGACGCGCGCGCCTTTCGCGTTACGACTGCTTTCGCACGACTGATCGCGCGCGCCGGGGAACAATTCGAGGCGGATCTGGCGTTGGTGGACGTCGGCCCGAATCTGGGAGCGATCAACCGAACCGCCCTGATCGCCAGCGATCACGTGGTGATGCCGCTGGCCCCGGATTTATTTTCCTTGCAGGGGTTGCGCAACGTCGGGCCTACCTTGAGAAAATGGCGGGATGATTGGCGCAAGCGCATCGGGCAGAAGCCGCCGGAGTTGGACATCGAGCTGCCGGCGGGCAGAATGGCACCGCTCGGCTACATTGTCATGCATCGTACAATCAGACTGGACCGACCCGCCATGGCGTTCGAGCATTGGATTGGAAAGATGCCGGGGGAGTACGCCAGGTGTGTCATCGGAGAGGCGGGCGCACCTTCCGGCGAGGACGCCGACGACCGCAATCTTCTGGCGCATTTGAAGGACTACAGCGCGCTGATGCCGATGGCGCAGGAGGCGAACAAGCCGATGTTCCGGTTGAAGCCCGCCGACGGCGTCATAGGCGCCTATCAAAGGGCCGCGGCGAGTTGCCACGAAGATTTCAGAAACCTGGCGAATACAATCATCGAGCGACTGAACGAAAACCCATGAAAACCATCGAAAACTGCCGGGAAGAATCCGACGCCGCGATCCCGACGCCATCCCGGTTGCATTCCAAACCGACACCATGAGCACACCGCCCATCCTCGAATCCACCGCCCGGTCCCTGCCCTACGACGACCTGCCCGAAACCTGGCAGGTGCCGGAGAGCGGGCGTTTCTCGGCACAAAAATCGCTCTACGATTACCAGACCGACGCGCTGAAAAACGCGGCGCGGGCGCTGTATCTCTACTACGGCGAGGAGCACGCTTGGCAACCCGCCGAACCCACCCAAGCAGATAGCCGGCGCAAACAAAACTTCGCCGACCGCTACTACGCGAATCAGACGGCCGAGTTTGCGATACACCGCTACGACGGCAACGCCGACCGGAGAAACCGGAGACAAAACCCCATCTTCAAAATCCTCGCCGAATACATAACGCCGCAGGGCGACGTCATCCCGTATCACCATCTCATCAACCGCATGTGTTTCTGGATGGCGACCGGCAGCGGCAAGACTTTAGTGATGGTCAAGATCATCGAATACCTGCACCGGCTGAAACGGCACCGGCAGATCCCGCCCCACAATATCCTCGTGCTCGCGCCGAGCAACCACCTGATCGGGCAGATACGCCGCACGATAGAGGAGTTCAACGCGAGCACCGGACTGCACGTGGACTTCGTGCCGCTGCGCGACGGCGAGCGTCGCCAGGGGCGCTTGGGCGACGTGGAAACGGTCTATTACCACCGCAGCGACAATATCTCCGACGTGCAGAAAGAGGCGCTCACCGACTACCGCCGATACGAAAACGACGGCAGATGGTACGTGCTGCTCGACGAGGCGCACAAGGGCGGCAAGGAGGGTTCCAGGCGGCAGGCGTATTATGCGCTGATGGCGCGCGCCGGGTTTCTGTTCAACTTCTCGGCGACCTTCACCGACCCGCAAGACATCGCCACCACCGTCAAGAAATACAACCTGGAAGAGTTCATCAAAAACGGGCACGGCAAAAACATCCACCTGAACGAAGTCGAATACAGCGCCTTCAAGGAACGCGGCGAGGAAATCAGCGGGCGCGAAAAAACAAAAATCGTGCTGAAATCGCTGCTCACGCTGGCCTGCGCAAAAATGCGCGCCCTCGAATTGCGCGCGAAGGCCGCAAGCGACGACCTCTACCACCTGCCGCTGATGCTGACTCTGGTCAACTCGGTCAACACCGACGTTCAGAACGAAGGCAACGACTTGTGGGCGTTTTTCTCGACGTTGCGCAAAATCGCCTCCGGCGAAGTGGACGAGAAACTGTTCCGGGCGAGCAGGGATGAGCTGGCACGCGATTGGATGCGGGGGCGGCTGTTTTTTGGGGGTGGCGACGGCGTTGCCGAAACCGATACGGCATTGCTCAAGAACATGAAAATAACCGACTTGCGCGAGGCGGTATTTTCAAGCCGCAGGCGGGGCGCTCTGCAATTCATACGCAGCAAGGACGACAAGGAGCTGGCTTTTCAGATGAAAAACGCCGACGCCCCTTTTGCGCTGATCCGCATCGGCAACACGTCCAAATGGCGCAATATGCTCCTGGCGGACTTCGAGGAAGTCACGGCGTTGCGCGAAAAATCGTTCTTCGACGCACTGGAGAAAAGTCCGATCACGATACTGATGGGTTCGCGCTCGTTCTTTGAAAGCTGGGACTCCAACCGCCCCAACGTGATCAACTTCATCAACATCGGCGGCAGCGACGCAAAGAAGTTTGTCGTGCAGTCGGTCGGGCGCGGCGTCCGGATCGAACCGCTGCAAAACCACCGGCAACGCCTCGCCGAATTGCTGCGGGCGTCGTCCCTGAGCAAAGAGAAACGACGGGCACTCCAGCCGTTGCAAAACCTGGTCGCGCCAGTGGAAACCCTTGCACTGTTCGCCACCAACCGAAGCGCGGTTTCCCATGTCCTGGAGGGCCTGACGCCGGAGAAAAGCGGCGCGTTCGAGAAGCTGGAAAACTTCAAAAGATCCGAAAGGCCGACAATCCACGGCTGCCAGATGCCGCTGTTCGTCCCCGTGTACAAAGAAGTGCCGAGCGACGCCGCGACCCGGGAAAACTTCGCGGTCGGCGAAAACTCCTTGCGCAAGCTGACGACCCAGCTTGAGGGAACGTCCGATTCGCTGCTTGCAGTCAGGGACGATCTGCCGCCGGAGCAGATAACCGGTTTGCGCGGGTTGGTCGCGCGGCGGGAAAATCTTTCGCTGGAGTCGGGCAGGGATTACACCGACCTCCTGTTTCTGCAAAGCCGCCTCGTGAACCATCTTCATTCCCATCAGAAAGCAAGCGACGGGGTGCGCGAACTCGACGAGGAGAACGACATCGTGCATTTCCGCGAAATCCGGGCGCATTTGTCTTATGAAGATCGCAACGATCTGAACGAGAAAATAAGGCGGACGGCGAAGGGCGGGATTTCGGTGGAGGAATACCGGCGCCTGGCGGGAGAATACGGCGCCGGCAAGCTCACCACGGAAAAGTTCGAGGAATTGACAAGCGGGAAATCCGAAACTTCCTTCAAAGGGCTGACGATCAAATACATCGCCGAGCATTATTACCTGCCGATTATCATCGCAAAAAGCGGCAAGGCCGACTTTATCCGCCACGTCGTAAAAACGGCAAGCGAAGTGAATTTTCTCACCCAGCTGGAAGACTGGCTGAGAGAAAACAAACCGCCATGGGACGCCTGGATGTTCAGCAAAATTGACGAGGTTTTGGACGACGTCCACGTCCCGTATTACGACCGTTCCGTGAACGCGTACCGCCGTTTCCTGCCCGACTTCGTTTTCTGGATGTGCAGAGGAAACGAATACCGGATCGTTTTCGTCGACCCCAAAGGCATGGCCCACACCGCCGCCTATCGCAAGATAGACGGCTACTCAAAACTGTTCCGGGAAAACGGGCGATGCCGCACGTTCCAAACCAGCACCCGCCCGGCGCTGAACGTAAGCGTGGACCTCGTGCTTTTCAACCCCGATGCGGACAAACAACCCGCCGAGGAGTACCGCCGCTATTGGCACGCCACCCCCCAAGCGATTTTCGCCTGACGCGAACGACCGCATGGTGCACGGCTTGATACCGTTCGTCGGCGTTTCCATTGATTATTGCCGACGGCATAAGCAACGACACGTCGCAAGACTACAATGTCGAGGTATAGAACAATGCTGACGCTCCATCCCGAAGAACAAACTTGGCTGGACGAATACCGGAAGGTGCTCGACGAACGACACCCCGGCACGGTCTTGCGCATGGTCATATACGGCTCGAAAGCGCGTGGCGACGCCCGGGAAGACAGCGACCTGGACGTCCTTCTCGTGGTCAGGGACGGCGCCGGCCACCTCAAGATTCCATTGCGGGAGATCGGATACGACTTGGCCGCGGTATCATATGCCGTACCCTCCATCATGGCGTATACGCAGGCCGAATGGGACCGACTCAAGGCCCTGCGGTCGCCCTACCGGGAGGCAATCGAGCGCGACGGGGTGTCCGTCCTGTGAATCGTCACATCGTACTGGCCAAGTAGCGCCGGTGCGCACAAGCACTGCGGACGTGTATAAGAGAATCTATAAAAGACCCCTTTATCAGTTATCATTGAAGTTCCCGCCATTGCTTTGACTCGGAGGTCGCTCTGATGCAACCCGGCTTTTCAACCATGAAGACCGTCTCAGGGTGCTTGAAAGACTGGGCGATCCGCTGCCCAAATTGGAACGCTCCATTGCCTGGGAAAAATTTCGTCCGCTGCTGACCGGGGTATACAAGAAGCGGGTGGTGGGCAAGGGCGGGCGTCCGCCCTTCGATGCGGTCTTGATGTTCAAAGTGCTGGTATTGCAGCATCTCTACAATCTGTCGGATGAGCAAACGGAGTTTCAGATCCGCGACCGCCGCAGTTTTTGTCGTTTTTTGGGTTTGCCGCCGGAGGGACGGGTGCCGGACGCAAAGACGATACGGGTGTTCCGGGAGCGTTTGAAGAAGCGCGACCTGATGAAGAAACTGTTCGATGAGTTGCTGTCGCAGATAGACGCGGCAGGCCTTGCGGCGCGTCGTGGGCGGATGGTAGATGTGGCCTTGGTGTCGGCGCCCAGGCAACGCGACAGCCACAACGAGAACGCGACGATAAAGGCGGGCGAGACACCGGCGGGATAGAGCGAGGCGAAGCGGCGGCATAAGGACGCGGACGCGCGCCGCACAATAAAGCAAGACTAAGCGCACTAAGGATACAAGAACCACGTCTTCTAATCTCGCAAGCCAGGATCGCAAAGACTTCGACGGAAGATTCTCGGGTCACTGCCACAGGGTTACCTTGAAATAATCCTCGGTCGCTTCGAACTCAGGTTCGGTGCCATTGTGTTCCTTCATCAACGGAATCACCTTGCGGCGTATGCCCGTCCCCAAATGCTCCATGAAACCGTAGTCGCGCAATATATTTACCATGTTGGAGTTTCTCGGAACGCGCAATCCCGCCTTTACCTTTTCGACGGTGCAGCCGTTCGGGAGGGCGCCCGGGCTGATTACTTCCATGCGGTTTGCATACACGCCGATCTCGACGTCGGCGTTCTTGGTCCAGTCTCTATGCGCATATGCATTGACCACCAGTTCGCGGATAACGTCAACGGGGTAATCCCAGTGTCTCTCCCTTTGCATATCCGTTACCTGTTCTTTATAGGCGTGCAGTTTCATATAGTGCAATAACCTGCCGGGCAATGACGGTTGTTGGAGCTCCTTGCGATCGCTTCTTCCCCTGAAACCGACAAAAGCCTGGTCCAGCACGCCATCCAACACTGGAAAAGAATCCTTATCCTCGCCCCCGAATATCACCAGGCGGATACCCGCCTGCGGCAGCCATCTGCGAGGCTTTTTGCCAAAAAGAAGCTGGCCGGCGTACGTGCAGACAAGCGGGGCGCGTTCGTCGGGGCGTACCATGAGGTCCCTGCTGTAGAGAAGAACCTCCAGATCGCCGACGTCCTCCTCTCCAAGAATGTTCGAGAAATAGTCTTTTATAAGACGCATATCCAGTTCATCCTCACGGCAATTATGCGATACCGGCAATTTCTCCACGGAAATAAGCCCGCCGCTCTCGAACAGACGCGCAATTTGTTCGCGCGATGCCAGTTGCGTCGTGTCGCCGAATCGGATGTATATATCTTCCCTGTCGCTTCTTCTCACGACGTAGGGCTTATAGGCGCCCTGCGGCACTTCTATGGCCACAACCCGCCTGCCGTCAATATTGACCTCTTCGTAGGCGGGAATAATGGAAGGATGGATGTAACGCCTGATTACCGTATCCATCACCCAGGTTTGCATGTCATCCCTGTCAATGCCGCAAATGGTACGGTCATCGTTGACGCCGATGAACAGTTTGCCGCCGTGCGTATTGGCAAAACCAACGATTGATTTCGCAAGATTCTCGGCATTGACGGCAGACTTGAACTCCACCCTGGAGTTCTCAGGCTGGGCCAGTATCTCTCGAAGTTCAGAAATAAGCACTATCAAAATCCATATTCTGGTTATGATTTTGTTTTTTACAGCAGGTACATCGAGGACGGGTTGCCCGGCGGCGACGCACCGACCAATTATAATCAGAATAACAGTGAAGGCATAAATATAGTAGACGCGGCGCTTCTGTTGTACACTGAATTTCAGCCCATCGCCCCGTCATCCCGGCAACCGATACCCGACCATAGCGCCATGTCCCCGTCCCCGTCCCTGACCGAAGCCCGGCGCGTTCTCCGGAGCGTGTTCGGGCATCCGGACTTTCGGCTGCACCAGGAGGCCGTCATCGCCGATCTGCTGGACGGGCGCGACGTGCTGGTGTTGATGCCGACCGGCGGCGGCAAGTCGCTGTGTTACCAGATTCCGGCGATGGTGCGCGCCGGCGTGGGCGTCGTCGTCTCGCCGCTGATCGCGCTGATGAAAGACCAGGTGGACGCGCTGCGCCAATGCGGCGTGCGCGCCGCCTGTCTGAACTCCAGCCTTACGCTGCCCGAGATCCGCAAGGCCGAGGCCGCGGCCGAGAGCGGCGCGCTCGATCTGCTCTATATCGCCCCGGAGCGGTTGTTGCAGCCGCGCACGCTCGAGTGGTTCGAGGCGCTCGACGTCGCGCTGTTTGCGATAGACGAGGCGCATTGCGTGTCGCAGTGGGGGCATGATTTCCGCGAGGATTACCGCCAGCTGTCGGTGCTTGGCGAGCGCTACCCCGGGGTGCCGCGCATCGCGCTGACCGCGACCGCCGACGAGCCGACGCAGCGCGACGTCATCCGCCAGCTGGCGCTGTCCGACGCGCGCGTCTATCGCGGCAGTTTCAATCGCCCGAACATCCGCTACGCGATCCGCGACGGCGACCAGGGGCGCGAGCACCTGTGGCGCTTCCTCGCGCGCGAGCATCCGCGCGACGCCGGCATCGTCTATTGCCTGTCGCGGCGCAAGGTCGAGGAAACCGCCGAATGGCTGCGCGCGCGCGGGCGTCGCGCGCTCGAATACCATGCCGGGCTGTCCGACGCCGTCCGCCGCGAACACCAGGAGCGGTTCGTGCGCGAGGAGGGCGTGATCATCGTCGCCACGATTGCGTTCGGCATGGGCATAGACAAACCCGACGTGCGTTTCGTCGCCCACCTTGCGTTGCCCAAGAGCATCGAGGCGTATCACCAGGAAACCGGACGCGCCGGGCGCGACGGCCTGCCGGCGGATGCCTGGATGAGCTACGGCATGAAGGAGATCTCGATCTTCCTCCGGTGGTTGCGCGAGTCGCAGGCGGACGAAGACCACAAGCGCGCCGTGCGCCAGAAATTGGAGGCGATGATTGGCCTGTGCGAACTGACCACCTGCCGCCGCCGCGCGATTCTCGAATACTTCGGCGAGCGCGCCGAGCCGACCTGCGGCAACTGCGACAACTGTCTCGATCCGCCGCAAACCTGGGACGGCACCGAAGCCGCGCAAAAGGCGATGTCGTGCGTCTATCGCACCGGCCAGCGTTTCGGCGTCGGTCACCTGGTGCAGGTGCTGCTGGGAAAGAACGACGAACGCATCCGCCGCCTGCGCCACGACCGCCTGAGCGTGTTCGGCATCGGCACCGAGCACGACGACGCCGGATGGCGCTCGATATTTCGCCAGCTGGTGGCCGGCGGCTATATCGCGGTGGACACGCAGGGCTACAACACGCTCTACCTGACCGAGCAGGCGCGCCCGGTGTTGCGCGGCGAACGCGCGCTGCATCTACGCGTCGCACGGCGCACCGCACGGCGCGGCGCGCGTCCCGCCCCGCGCGCCGCGGCCGTCTCGGCCGTCGCCGAGGCGCCGCCGCTCGCGCCCGGCGACGAGGTCTTGTGGGAGGCGTTGCGCGCGCTGCGCCTGAAGCTTGCGCGCGAGCAGGGCGTGCCGCCTTACGTCGTGTTCCACGACACCGTGCTGCGGCAGATGGTGCATCTGCGCCCGACGAACGACGAGCAGTTGGCCGGCGTCTCCGGCGTCGGCGAGCACAAACTGCAACGCTACGGCGACGCTTTCCTCGACGTCGTGCGCAAGCACCCGCGCACCGACGTTGCCGGGGCCGCGTGATGCTTTTGGAGGCTTCTATACATAGAAGCCACCGGGCTTTTGTTGTACACTGCACCTTTCATCCCTCCGACGACCAGAAACACGCGACCGAAACAGATGCCGCTGCCGGCCAAACCCGAAGCGAGGCCCGAAACGACGCCGGACAGCGCCAACGAAGGCGCCGCTCTGCCGCGCTTCGAGGATCACGCGGCGCAGGAAGTCAAATACACCACCTGCTACATGTGCGCGTGCCGCTGCGGTATCAAGGTCACGCTCGAGGACGACAAAATCCGCTTCATCCAGGGCAATCCCGACCATCCGATCAACCGCGGCGTGCTGTGCGCGAAGGGCAACGCCGGCATCATGAAGCAGATGTCGCCGGCGAAACTGAAAAGCCCGCTGTTGCGCAAGCCCGGCGCCGAGCGCGGCGCCGGCGAGTTCGAGGAGATTTCGTGGGAGCGCGCGCTCGACCTCCTCGTCGCGCGCCTGGAGAAAATCCGCGCCACCGACCCGACCAAGCTCGCCTACTTTACCGGGCGCGACCAGATGCAGGCGCTCACCGGGCTGTGGGCGCAGCAGTTCGGCACCGTCAACTGGGCCGCGCACGGCGGCTTCTGCTCGGTCAACATGGCGGCGGCGGGGCTGTACACACTCGGCCATTCGTTCTGGGAGTTCGGCGACCCGGACTGGGAGCGCACCAGATACTTTCTGCTGTGGGGCGTGGCCGAGGATCACTCGTCCAATCCGATCAAGATCGGGCTGGAAAAGCTGAAGCGGCGCGGCGGCAAGTTCGTCGCGATCAACCCGGTGCGCACCGGCTACCAGGCCATCGCCGACGAGTGGCTGCCGATCAAGCCCGGCACCGACGCGATGCTGGCGCTCTCGATGATCCACGTGCTGCTCGCGCGCGAGCTGTTCGATTGGGAATTCCTCGTGCGCTACACCAACGCGCCCTATCTGGTGCTGCAAAAGCCCGGCGAGAAAGGCGACGGGCTGATCTGCCGCGACCCCGAGGGTCGTCCGCAGATTCACGACCTTGCGAGCGGCGCGCTCGCAGACGGCACCGCGACCGGCACGCGACCGGCGCTGTTCGGCGAATATCGCACGCCCGACGGCGAGACCGCCAAAACCGTGTTCACGCTGCTCGCCGAGAAATACCTCGATCCGTGCTACGCGCCCGCAAACGCGGCCAAAGTATGCGGCATCGGCGCCGACGTCATCGAGCGTCTGGCGCTCGAAATCGCGCACGTCGCGTTCAAGGAGACGATAGAGGTGGCGTGCGAGTGGACCGATTCCGCCGGGCGCAAACACGACCGTTTTGTCGGGCGTCCGGTCTCGATGCACGCGATGCGCGGCATATCGGCGCACTCGAACGGTTTTCAGACCTGCCGCGCGATCCATCTGTTGCAGATACTGTTGGGCGCGATTGACTGCCCCGGCGGCCACCGCGCGAAAGCGCCGTTCCCGCGCCATATCCCGCCGCCGCTGAAGCCGGCGACCGCAACCGCCGCGGGCAAGCCGCTGGCGGCGCCGCCGCTCGGCTTCCCGACCGCGCCCGAGGACTTGGCGGTGGACGCGCGCGGCAATCCGCTGCGCATAGACAAGGCCTACTCGTGGGACGCGCCGCTCGCCAACCACGGACTGATGCACATGGTCATCACCAACGCGGTCAACGGCGACCCCTATCCCGTGGACACGCTGATGATGTTCATGGCCAATATGAGTTGGAACTCGACGATGAACACCGCCAAGGTGCGCGAGATGCTGAAGGCGAAGGACGCGGGCGGCGAATACAAGATCCCGTTCCTGGTCGTGATTGACGCCTTCGATTCCGAGATGGTGCGCTTCGCCGACCTGGTGCTGCCGGATACGACCTATCTCGAACGCTACGATACGATCTCGCTGCTCGACCGCCCGATTTCCGAACCCGACGCCGTGTGCGACTCGATCCGCGCGCCGGTGATGGCGCCCGACCGCAACGCGCGCCCGTGGCAGGAGGTCATGGTCGAGTTGGCCGCGCGCCTGCGCTTTCCGGCGTTTGTCAACGACGACGGCAGCCCCAAGTACAAGGACTACAAGGATTTCGTCGTGCGCTTCGAGAAGGCGCCGGGTATCGGCTTCCTCGCCGGCTGGCGTGGCGCGGACGGCGACACCCCGCTGCGCGGCGCGCCGAACCCGAGGCAATGGGAGCGATACATCGAGAACGGCTGTTTCTTCCGCCACGAATTGCCGCCCCATATGCGCTTTTACCGCTTCGCCAACAAGGACTACCTTGCGTTCGCCAAGGAAGCCGGCTTCAACGCCTGCGACGATCCGATTGTGCTCGAACTGTATTCCGAACCGCTGCAAAAATTCCGGCTCGCGGCGCAAGGCCTGTACGACGGCCCGCAGCCGCCGCACGAATACCAGCGCGCGCGCATCCGCGCGTTCTTCGAGCCGCTGCCGTTCTATTACCGGCCGCTCGAACAATCGCTGACCAGCGGCGACGAGTACCCGTTTTACGCGATCACGCAACGCCCGATGGCGATGTACCACTCGTGGGATTCGCAAAACGCGTGGCTGCGCCAGATACACACCCAGAACCGCCTCTACATGAACCGCGCCCAGGCCGAGCGCATGGGCATCGCCGACGGTTCGTGGGTATGGATGGAGTCGCACAACGGCAAGGTGCGCGTGCGCGTGCAATGGATGGAGGGCGTGCAGGAAGACACCGTGTGGACGTGGAACGCGATCGGCAAGGAGCGCGGCACCTGGGGGCTGTCCGCCGACGCCAACGAATCGAACCAGGGCTTTCTGATGAACCACCTGATCGGCGAGCTGCTGCCGCGCGATCCGTCCACCGACGGCGACGCGCCCGCCGTCACCAATTCGGATCCGATCACCGGCCAGGCGGCGTGGTACGATCTGCGCGTCAAAATCACCCCGGCCGGCGACGATGAAAACCGTACGTGGCCGCTGTTCGGGCGCGCCGCCGGCGCCGCCGCCGCGGCCCAAGACGCGCCGCCGCTGCGCTACCAGACGCACCGCGCGGTCAATCTCAGGCGCGCGTTCCGCGACGTCCTGAGGAGAGGCGCATGAAACTGGGGCTGGTCATAGACCTCGACGTTTGCGTCGGCTGCAACGCCTGCGCGGTCGCGTGCAAACAGTGGAACACGTCCGGCACCACCGGGCCGTTGTCCGATTACCGGCCGTTCGGCAAAGACCCGTCCGGCGTCTGGTTCAACCGCATCCGTCACTACGAGGTGGGCGACTATCCGGTCAACAAGACCGTGCATTTCCCGATGTCGTGCATGCACTGCGAGGACGCCGACTGCGTCACCGTGTGTCCGACCGGCGCGTCGTACAAGCGCCCCGAGGACGGCATCGTGCTCGTCGACCAGGACAAGTGCATGGGCTGCAACTACTGCGCGTGGGCGTGCCCGTACGGCGCGCGCGAACTCGACCGCGAGGACGGCGTGATGAAAAAATGCACGCTGTGCGTGGACCGCATCTACGACGACGAACTGCCGGAGCAAGAGCGCCAGCCGGCCTGCGTGATGACGTGCCCGACCCACGCCCGCTTCTTCGGCGACCTCGACGATCCGCAATCCGAAGTCGCGACGCTGGTGCGCGAGCGCGGCGGCGAGCAGTTGATGCCGGAACTCGGCTACAACCCGACCAACATCTACCTGCGTCCGCGCGAGACCGCAAAGGCGCCGGCGCACGATGCGCCGCCCAAGCCCGAACTTGCGGACGACGGCCAGAGCCTGGCGGCCAGAGTCAAAAACTGGGTCAACCGCGCCGTGACACGATAGGCCGACCGACCCGCCCTCGCTACGCGCAGCCATGCAGCCGGCCCTGTCCATCATTTTTTTCACGGTCGTCTCCGGCACCGGCTTCGGTCTGTTCATCGTGTTGTCGGTCGCCGGCCTGTTCGGAAGACCGTCCGCGGACACGGCCGCGGCCGCCTGCATAACCGGTCTCGTATTGATCACGGTGGGCCTCGTCTCCTCGACCTTCCATCTTGCCAATCCGAGGAACGCGTGGCGCGCGTTCAGCCGTTTCAAGACTTCGTGGCTCGCGCGCGAGGGCGTGCTCGCGGTCACCTTCTATCCGCTGGCGCTGGCGTACGCGGCGCTGTGGTGGACGCAGGGCAACGACCTTGCGAACCCGCTGTGGGTGCTGGCGTCGCTGCTGACCGGCGGCGCCGCGCTGGCGACGATCTTCTCGACCGGCATGATCTACGCCTGCCTCAAGACCATCCGCCAGTGGCACACGCCGCTGACGCCGGCCAACTACATCCTGTTGTCGCTGGTGCCCGGCCACCTGTTGCTGCTGACGATTGAGGACCTTGCCGGCGCCGGCGTTTCGGCCTACGAGTTCGAGATCGCGCTCGGCCTGCTGGCGCTCGCGGCGCTGATGAAACTCATCTACTATGCGTGGACCTCGCCCGCGCAGCGCGCGGCGCAAGGCCCCACGATCAACACCGCGACCGGCTTCACGCGCGCGACCGTGCGCCTGCTCGACGTGGGCCACGGCGCCGGAACCTTCCTGACCGAGGAGTTCGGCTACCGCCTGGCGCGGGAACAAAGCGCGCTACTGCGCCGGCTGGTGTTCGTGTTCGGCTTCGCGCTGCCGGCGCTGCTGATCACCATCGCCCTGGCGCGGGCGGCGCACTGGCCCGTCGCCTTGTTCGCGCTGCTGTCGTCCGTCGCCGGCATCTTTATCGAGCGCTGGTTGTTCTTCGCCGAAGCGCGCCACGTCGTCAATCTGTACCACGGCGCGCAACGTACCTGACATGAAGGTCGTCGTCGTCGGGGCCGGTTACGTCGGGCTGGTCTCGGGCGCGTGCCTCGCCGAGTGGGGCAACACCGTCGTCTGCGTCGACAAGGACGCCGACAAGGTGCGCCGCCTCGCCGCCGGCGACGTGCCCGTGCACGAACCACGTCTCGCCGAGCTGGTCGCCGCCAACGTCGGTGCCGGACGCCTGTCCTTTTGCGGCAGTTGCCACAACGAGCGCGCAAAAGCCGCGCAGGTGATCCTGCTCGCGGTGGACACGCCGCCCGGCAGCGACGGCTATCCCGATGCGGCGATGGTGACGGCCGCGGCCGCGGCCGCGGTGCCCGCGTTCGGCGATCACACGGTGGTCGCGGTGAAGTCCACGGTGCCGGTCGGGACCTGCGAGGCGCTGCGCGAGATCGTCGCGCGCGCGGCGGCGCACAACGGCGACGCCGGCGCACGTTTCGACATGGTGGCCAACCCCGAGTTTCTGAGGGAGGGCACCGCGGTCGGAGATTTCATGCGCCCTCACCGCGTCGTCATAGGCGCCGACGGCGACGCCGGCCGCCGCGTCATGGACGCTTTGTATGAACCGCTGCACAAGCAGGGCGTCGCGTTCGTGTACACCGGCACCGCCGGCGCCGAATTGATCAAATACGGCGCCAACGCCTTTCTTGCGACCAAGCTCGGCTTCATCAACGAGATCGCCGATCTGTGTGAGGCGCTCGGCCTCGACGTAGGCGGCGTGGCCCAGGGCATCGGCCTCGATCCGCGCATCGGCGCGGATTTTCTGCGGGCCGGCCCCGGTTACGGCGGCTCGTGCTTTCCGAAGGACACGCGCGGCTTGTTGGCCGCCGGGCGCGATCACGGCGTCGCGCTCTCGATACTCGAGAGCGCGGTGCGGGCAAACGAAGCCAGGAGAAAGGGACTGGCCGGCAGGGTCGCGCACGCGCTCGGTGGCTTGTCCGGCAGGAGCGTCGCGGTGTTGGGGCTGACCTTCAAGCCCGGCACCGACGACGTGCGTTCGTCGCCCAGCCTCGACCTGATCGCCGGCCTGCAACAAGGCGGCGCCTCGGTGGCGGCCTACGACCCCGCCGGCGGCGCGGCGGCGCGGCGCGTCGCACCCGGCGCGCGCTACTGCGACGACGCGTTGGACGCGGCCACGGGCGCCGACGCGCTGGTGTTGGTCACCGACTGGGACGAGTTCCGCGCCCTCGACTGGCGGCGCGTCAAGAACGCGATGGACGGCGACCTCGTGTATGATTTTAGAAACCTGTGCGACGGCGCGCGCATGCGCGCGATCGGATTTCGCTATTATTCGGTGGGCGCGCCGCCCGCGCCGACGCCAAAGACGCCTCGGGAGACCTGAACGTGCCGTATTTTCTGTACAAAATCCATCAGCGCGCCGGCTTGTCGGCGCTCGAGTACATCACCCGCTTCGACGCTTTCCAGGAGGCCAAATTACAGGCGCGCCGACTGCGCGCGCAACTGGCGGCGGACGAGAGCGACGACGACGATTGCGTCGTCAGGATGGTGTTCGCGGCCGACGAGACCGAGGCCGCGGACCTGCTGTCCGCAAAACGCGAAGCGCCGATTCTGCGGGAATGGGAGAAATAAGCCGCGCCGGGGCCGCCGGCGCGCAAGTGGCACCGGGCGATGGATGAGAAAGAATTCCGGCGCATCTACGCCGTCGTCAACCGGCGACGCTGCCACTTTGAAAAAGCGCTCAACTCGCGCGTGTTCCGCTGCGCCCAGTCGCACCGCTTCAACCTTGCCGACCGCGAAGGCGTCGCCTGCCGCTCGCCCGCGCACCACCGGCAATGCGGTGAGGCGCTGCGGCTGCTCAGGGACAAGGCGCGTTTCGCGCTCGGACGCACCGACGCCGGCCTGCTGCCGCACGGCCACGAGATCAAGGTGCAAAACGGCGGCCTGACGGGAATACGCGAGGTTCTCGAGCAGCGGCAATGCTGCGACGTGCACGATCTCGTCAGCACCGCCGCGACTCGTTTCGGCAATCTCGAGAGGCTGCCTTTCGGCGAAGTCGTGCGCGG
Source organism: Candidatus Oxydemutator sp. (assembly GCA_965203445.1). Taxonomy (GTDB): domain Bacteria; phylum Pseudomonadota; class Gammaproteobacteria; order Poriferisulfidales; family Oxydemutatoraceae; genus Oxydemutator. The sequence continues at coordinate 1,013,154 of OZ241883.1, read as the reverse complement.
AATCGGGCGCTACGAAGGCCGGCGGCGGCGCAGACGCGGTAAAGACAAGTAGTCGTTTTTGTGCCTGCCGGGATCCGGGGGGAGAGTCAATCAGACGCCCTGCAAGGCAGCGGCACCGGGCGGGGGCGCGGGCGCCGCACCATCGTCCTGCATGGCGCGTCTCAGCGCGGGGTCGTCCCCCACCACTTCCCGGTAGCTTCCCTGTCTGGCAATGCGGCCGCCCTCAAGCACGTACACCCTGTCGCAGCGCCGCAAGGTCTGCGGTTTGTGCGTCACCATGATGATGGTCCTCGCGTCCCTCCGGTGCGCGACGTTGTCTATGATGTCGGCCTCGTTTTGCGGATCTATGGATTTTGTCGCCTCGTCGAGGATGATGATCTCCGTCTCGCGGTAGAGGGCGCGGGCGATGCCCAAGCGTTGCGCCTGGCCTCCCGAAAGCCTCGAACCTTTCTGCCCGACGACGGTTTGCAGACCGTTCGGCAGTTCGCGGACGACCTCGTCGAGTTTCGTGATTTCGACGACTTCCTGCATACGTTTGTCGTCCACTTCCTCCGGATTCAAGCCGAGCGCTATATTGGCGAACACCGTATTGTCTATAACGTGCGGGTTCTGCACCACGTAACCAATGCGTCTTTGCCAGTCGCGCACGTTCTCCGGCGCCAACTCGACGCCGTCGATCAGCACCATGCCGTCGCTGGGCCGCGCCAAACCCGTTATGACGTCTATCAGCGTCGTTTTTCCGGAACCGTTTCTACCGATGATGCCGATACATTCTCCCTTGCGGATGCGCAGACTGACCTGCTCCAAAGCGCTCCCGCGGGCGGCGGGATAGCGGTATGACGCCTCCTTCAATTCGATGCTTTCGCGGAAATTCAGCGGCGCACCGGCTTGTTCTACTTCCGAGACCTTGAGCTTCTCCAGGGTCTCGTAGCACAAATTGAAACGGCTGCTGGTGGTTTTTATGCCGATTACGGCGCCGATGACGGCACTGAGATATCCGCCCGCCCTCATAATCACGATGGTATAGGCGAACAGAAAAGACACCAGCGCGGTGCTCGACAAACCCTGCAACAACGCGACAAAAAAACCGATGAGCAGACTCAAAAAACGCAGGCTCGCAAATATCGCGCCCGAGGAGTGGTCTATCACCGCCCTTATGCGGGTATTCCTCTCGCGTATCGTCGCGTTTTCGACAAAACTGTCGAAAAAACGCTTCTCACGACCGAGCACCTTGATTTCCTTGATGGCCATCATTTCATCACCCAAGCCATAGCGCCTTTTCTCGAGTCTCCTGATTTTTTGCTCGCCAAAGTTCTGCAACATCGGCTTGAACATCAACAACACAAACAGCGCGGTAATTATCAAAAACACGAACCCGGCCAGCCCGGGAAGAGGGTACAGGAACACAATCGTGGCAAACGAGGCCATAAATAAAATACCGTTTTGAAATATGCTCATGATATTTGCCAGTATCATACCGAGGCTGCCGCTGCCGTCCTCGATGTCGTTGACCGGGTCGCGGTGGCTGATGCGCGGGGTGGCCAGATATCTTCGGAACATCTCCTTCGACAAACCGAGTTTTTTTCTGAACAAAAACGAGTGCTGGAAATTGTTCAACCAGATAGAGAAAAACCCCTCCACCAGCTGCACGACCACCGCGAACAAAACCATGCCGACAACCAGCGTCTGATAATCCGTCTGCGTCAGCAGGTTGTTGATAAACCCCTGCCAACCCTCGGGAATGATCTCCAGCAGGCGCGGAGAAAGCGGCTCGCCCGGCCTGGTGATGATGCGTATGATGGGCAGCACCACCAGAATGGGCAGGAATTGCAAAAACGTGCCGGACAAAAGCACCAGCGACACGGCACCCGTCTGCAACGTGCCGCGTTTGCCCAGCAAGATGAAGATTCTGTTAAGCGCCTTGAACAATGCAGCCCCCAACGGATATATGCACGGAACCGTCGGCCGCGCGGTGGCGCCCCAGACCGGAACCGGCGCACTCCGCGTGTCTGTTTCCCAGTTTCAGCGAAGCGCGCTATAATTCGCATTATAGCGACGGACCCTCGGTTCCACAAGACGGCGCGCGAACGCGCCTCGAACAGAAAAAGGAAACCCAATGGACACAAAAAGACTTTTGATCATCACGCTGACGGCTTTCGCCCTCGCGGGCTGCTCCGCCATGTCCAAAACGTGGGACTGGCTGTCCGACGACGAAGAAGAAGTGGTTGCGGACGCGGATGCGCTGGAAGAGGAGGAGCTCGAGGAAGAACTCGAAGAAGAGGAATTCGAGGAGGACTTTGGAGAGGACGAGTTCGTGGATGATGATGTAGAGGGCGACGAATACGGCGACGAACCGCTGGCGGACGATGAGGCCACGCGCGCCGGTACACCGCGTCAGGACGCGATCTACTTCGACTATAAGAGCGAGACCGTGGGCGCGAACGGCCTGAACGTCCTGCAACTGCACGCGCAGTACTTGCAGGCCAACCCCGATCTGAGCGTGCGCCTGGAAGGCCACACGGATTCGGTCGCGCCGGACGACTACAACAAACGCCTGTCTATGCGCCGGGCACAGGCCGTCGCGCAGGTGTTGATCCAGATGGGGGCATCCCCGTCGCAAATCGAGACCGTCGGCCTCGGCGAAGAACAGCCGGCGGCCCGCGAAGACGGCAAACAGGGAAGCGCCTTGAACCGGCGGGTGGAGCTGATTTACCGATAAGCGTCGGGCCTAGTCGGGCCTAAGAACTGGCCCCCGAAAGAACCCCGAAAAAGAACTGCCTCCCGCACAGGGGAGGCAGTTCGATGGTCGAGGGAAATTATTAGCGGCTTTCTATTTCTTGTCCTCGCCGCACTTGCCTTCGCCACATTTGCCCTCGCCGCACTTGCCTTCGCCACATTTGCCCTCACCGCACTTGCCCTCGCCGCACTTGCCTTCGCCACATTTGCCCTCACCGCACTTGCCCTCGCCGCACTTGCCTTCGCCACATTTGCCTTCGCCGCACTTGCCCTCACCGCATTTGCCTTCCATACCCTTGGCTTTGCCGCTCATGCCCTCGGTCTTGTGCATGCTTTCGCCGCACTTGCCCTCGCCGCATTTGCCTTCGCCACACTTGCCTTCCGCGTCCTTGGCCTTGTGCATGCCCGCCTTGTGCTCGTCCTCGCCGCATCTGCCTTCCATGCCCTTGGCCTTGTGCATGCTTTCGCCGCACTTGCCCTCGCCGCACTTGCCCTCGCCACACTTGCCTTCCGCGTCCTTGGCCTTGTGCATGCCTGCCTTGTGCTTGTCCTCGCCGCATCTGCCTTCCATACCTTTGGCCTTACGCATACCCTCGCCGCACTTGCCCTCGCCGCACTTGCCTTCGCCGCACTTGCCTTCGGCTCCATGGGCGTCGGCGTACATATAGCCCACGGGCAATTCGTCGGCTACGAACAGGCTTCCCTCTTCGGCGCCGACGCTCCCGGTGACGGCCAGACCGCCCGCCAGCGCCGCAGAGACCAGACTGCTGGATTTTTTCAGTTTGAAATTCTTGTTCACTGTTTGTTTCGACTCCTCTGAATAACGGTTTTTATGATACTTATGCCGCCCGCCATGGCGTCCGTTGCATGGCCGTCCACGAAACCAGGCACATACCGTAAGGATACCACAGGGGGCTACTTTCGCCAGAACGTCGGCGTGAACAGGATCAACAGCGCAAACACCTCTAGCCGGCCAAGCAGCATCGAGAAACACAGCACCCACTTGCAGAACGTGTTGACGCCGGCGTAATTCTGCGCGACGTCGCCGAGACCCGGGCCCAGGTTGTTGATCGAGGCGGCGGCGGCGGAAAAGGCGGTCTCCTGGTCGAGCCCGGCGCCCATCAGCAACAGCGCAACGACGATCAACGAACCCACGTAGGCCGAGAAAAACCCCCACACCGCGCGCACGACCCTGCCGTCGAGCGCCTTGTTGTTGACCTTGACAGGCACCTTCGCGTCCGGGTGCACCAGTTGCACCATTTCCGCCAGCCCCTGCTTCAGCAGCAGCCAGAAGCGGATGACCTTGATGCCGCCGCCGGTCGAGCCGGCGCAGCCGCCGATGAAACTGGCGAACAACAGCAGCATCGGTATGAATCCGGGCCACGCGTGGTGCGGCGCGGCGGTGAAGCCGGTGGTCGTCGTGATCGAGATCGCGTGGAACGCGCCCAGCAGGAGCGAGTCGCCGACGCCGTAATTCCCGACCACCGCCAGATAGGCGACCGTCACCAGCGCGATGGCGACGATCACCGACAGGAACACGCGCCACTCGGTGTCCCTGAGGTAGCAGGCGACCGTGCGCCGCCGCCAGGCGATGAAGTGCAGACCGAAATTCATGCCGGCGATCAGCATGAAGACGATGGCCGTGGCCAGCACCGCCGGACGCTCGGCGTAGTGGCCAAAGTTGGCGTCGTGCGTCGAAAAACCGCCGATCGCAATGGTCGAGAACGCATGCCCGACCGCGTCGAACGCGGGCATCCCGGCGAGCAGGTAGGCGCCCGCGCACAGCACCGTCAGCAGCAGGTACACGCTCATCAGGCCGCGCGCGGTGTCGCCGATGCGCGGCATCAGCCTGGTGTCGCCGGCGTCGGACAGCAGGTTGGTGCGGTACAACTGCATGCCGCCGATACCGAGCACCGGCGCGATGGCGATGGCGATGACGATGATGCCCAGCCCTCCCAGCCATTGCAGAAACTGGCGGTAGAACAACACCGCGCGCGGCAGCGAGTCCAGCCCCTGCAACACCGTGGCGCCGGTGGTCGTAAGCCCCGAGATCGCCTCGAAGACCGCGTCGGACGGCGCCAGACGCGGTTCGGGCAGCAGATACAGCGGCAGGGCGCCGGCGACGCCGATGACGCTCCACGCCAGCACGACGATCAAAAAAGCCTCTTTCAGGTTGAGGCCGGCGCGGCAGTGGCGCGCCGGCGACCACGCCAGCAGGCCGACGCCCAGCAACAACGCGAACGAGACGACGAAGGAGCGCGCGCTGCCTTCCCGGTACCACAGATCCACGGCCGCCGGCACCAACATCGTCAGGCTGAACAACATCAGCAGGATGCCCAGCACGCGCTGCACCGGGAGCAGAGACGTCATCGGCGGCCGCCCGTCAGGTCTTCGTCCCCGCGGCCGCGGGAGCGGGGGCAAGGGGCCTTGCGCCGGTCATAGGAACGTCGCGCCGACCTGGAACAGTTTCTCGATGTCGGGAATGCGCTTTTTCTCATCCACGAAGATGACGACGTGGTCGCCGGACTCGATCACCAGCTCGCGCGTCGCCATCAGCACCTCGTCGCCGCGCACGACGGCGCCTACGGCGGTCTCCGGCGGCAGGCGCAGGCGCCCCAGGTTGCGCCCGACGACGCGCGACGTGCGCGCGTCGCCGTGGGCGACGATTTCGAGCGCCTCGGCCTGGCCGCGGCGCAGCGAATGCACGGCCACGGTGTCGCCCTTGCGCAGGTAGCGCAGCAGCTGGCCGAGCGACGCCTGTTGCGCGAACAGCGCGACGTCTATGCTGACGCGGTTGCCGCGCAGCATCTCGACGTAGCTGGTACGGTTGACCAGCGCCAGCACTTTGCGCGCGCCGAGCTGCTTGGCCAGCATCGCCGACAGGATGTTGTCCTCGTCGTCGCCGGTTACCGCGCAAAACATGTCGGTATGGGCGACGTTCTCCTCGAGCAGCAGGGTCTCGTTGGTGGCGTCGCCGTTCAGCACGACGACCTTGTCGAAGCGTTCGGCCAGCGCGCGCGCGCGGTTGGCGTCCGGCTCGATCAGCTTGACGTGGTGGCCGCCTTGCAGCAGCTCCGCCAAGTGGCCGCCGATGTGCCCGCCGCCGGCGACGACGATTCTGCGGTACGGCTTCTCCTGCCAGCCGAGCGCCTCGGTCACCGCGTCCATGCGCTCGCGCGGCGCGATGAAAAACACCTCGTCGCCGGCCTCGAGGCGCGTCTCGCCCTCCGGGAAAATCGCCTTGTCGCCGCGGTACAGCGCGGCTACGCGCAGCGGCAGTCCCGACAATATTTGCGGCAGTTCATGCAGGGCGCGCCCGATCAGGCGCCCGCCCCGGCGCGCGACGGCGCACACCAAAAGCAGGCGCCCACCGCCGAACTCGGCCACCTGCAACGCGCCCGGATGCTCGATCAACAGGCTGATGTTGCGCGAGACGACCTGCTCCGGGCTGACCAGCACGTCAATCGGAATGGCCTCCTCGCCGAACAGTTTGTCGCGCTCCTTCAGGTAGGCCGGCGTCCTGACCAGCGCGATCTTGGTCGGGACGTTGAAGATCGTGTGCGCGACGCGGCAGGCGATGATGTTGACCTCGTCGTCCTCGGCCAGCGCGATCAGCATGTCGGCGTCGTCGGCGTCGGCGCGCTGCAACACGTCCGGGTGCGAACCGCGCCCGATCAGCGTGCGCAGATCGAAACGATGGCGAATGTCGTGCAGGCGCGCCGCGTCCTCGTCTATCAGCGTGACCTCGTTGTCCTCCTCGATCAGGCTCAACGCCAGCGAAGCGCCGAAGTGGCTCGCGCCGAGGATGATGACTTTCATCGGGGGGCTGCGGTATCCGGGGCGTCGTCCGCGCCCGCCTTCTCTAAGCGGGCGCGGAAGCTACAGCGGCCACCGGTACCAATCCGACGACATCCGCCACCAGTCCGGGGACACCAGGCTGCGGGCGCGCAACAACGGGGGCAGGTGGCGGCGCGACAGCCTGAGCCGCATCCGCATATGGGTGGCGCCGGAACCGACCGCCAGCATCTTGTCCACGACCGCAAGGTCGCGGTAGCGGCCAAGCTCCTCGAGCGCCTCGTCGAGCGAGTCGAAAACCGCATGCCTCGAGAAGGTCAGATCGTCGACGATGTATTTGCGCGTCAGCGCGTGGAACGCAAGACGCCGGTTTATGCTGAGGTCAATGACGCCGTCGGCGGGCAGAAACTCGCGCTCGCGCAACACCTGGATCTCGGTGACGAACACCAGCTCCTCTTCCTTGTTGAGCGCGGTTGCCACCGCCGGCGGAAACGTGAAGCTCGCCTGCGCGTTTATATGAATCCGGCCGTCGCGTTCGGCGGCGTGGATGCCGCCTATGACGATGGCTTGGTCGTCGTCGGAACCGGCGGCCCGTTCCTGCGCGCACGCGGGCGCCGCAAGCAGCGACAATATCAGCAACGACAAGGGGGCGGCGGACATGACGGGTCAAGATTATAACAACAATTCCGGCGCCCCCGCGTCATTCCCGACGCTCACGCCGCAAAGCGCCGGCCGGCGACGCGGTGGCCGTTGGCGAACGCCGCGCCGCTCATGACCCTGCCGCCCGGCAACTGCACCGACAGCAGGCGCAGGGCGCCGTCGCCGCAGGCCACGACGACGCCGCCGGCGCCCGCCGCCAACACTTCCCCGGGCGCGCCGACGTCGGCGCACTCGACCGCGTTCCATATCCGCAGAACTTTTCCTCCCAGGCTTCCTTGGGCCACCGGCCACGGGTTCAGCGCGCGCACCTTGCGAGCGACGGCCGCGGCCGGATCGCGCCACTCGATCCACGCCTCCCGCTTGCTGAGCCTGGCCGCGTAGCACGCGCCGTCGCTTGCCTGCGGCTGCGCCGCAACGCGGCCCCCGACCAGCTGCTGGAGAAACCCGGCGACCTCGCGCGCGCCCAGTTCGCCGAGCTTGCGCGACAGCGTCGCGGTCGTGTCTTCGCCGGCGACGGGGCAAACACGGCGACTGATGATCGGGCCGGCGTCGAGCTCCCTAGTCATCCGCATCAGGCTGACGCCGCTTTGCGCGTCGCCGCTCTCGATTGCGCGCGCGACCGGCGCCGCGCCGCGCCAGCGCGGCAGCAGCGAGGTGTGGACGTTGACACAGCCGAGCGCCGGGATCGCAAGCGTCGAGGCCGGCAGCAGCAGACCGTAGGCCATCGTTACCAGCAGGTCGGGAGCGTAGGCGGCGAGACGACGCTCGGCGGCGGCGTCGAAGACTTCGGGCTGTTCGAGCGCCAAGCCGTAACGTTCCGCATAGTGCTTGACCGGACTCGCGCGCAACCTGCGCCCGCGTCCCGAGGGGCGGTCGGGGCGCGTATAGACCGCGACCAGGCGATGATCGCCGGCGCGGTGCCGCGCCGCGATCTCCTCCAGCACCGGCAGCGCAAAATCCGGCGTTCCGGCGAATACGATCCGGCGGGAGGAATGGGACAAGACCGTGCGCGGATCGGTCAGACCAGATCGTAAGGCACTTTTTCGCGCTTCGGCAGTCTGCCGGTGCGCTTTATTTCCTTGATCTTCTCGAGCGCGCGGCGGCGGTTTTCCGGCGACAGATAATCCACGAACAGCTTGCCGCGCAGATGATCCATCTCGTGCTGTATGCAGACCGCGAGCAGGCCGTCGGCCTCGATATCGAGCAGCCCGCCGTCGCGATCAAGCGCGCGCACGCGGATGCGCTCGGCGCGCCTGACGTTGGCGTAGATGCCGGGCACCGACAGGCAGCCTTCCTCCATTTCCTCGACGCCGTGCGCCTCGACGATGCGCGGGTTGACGAGGCATTGCGGGTGGTCGCGGTCGCGCGACACGTCGGTTACCAGAATCGCTTTCTGAATATCCACTTGCGTCGCCGCCAGGCCGATTCCCTGCTCGTCGTACATGGTTTCCAGCAGGTCGTCCGCTATTTGCGCCGTTTCGGCGCCAAAGGACTCGACCGGCACCGCTTTTTTGCGCAACCTCGGGTCGGGGTAGGTCAGAATTTTCCGTTTGGCCATCGTCGTATTTTATAGCAGGGGGAAATCGAATGCAGCACGGCGCCGCGCCGGCGTTTCTTGCGCCGGCCGCGGCCGTCCACGCGAGCGGAACGGTTGCATAGCGCTCACTTCAGCATCCCCTTGAATCCCTGGTACAGAACGTCCGCGCAACGGTTGATGTCTTTCAGGCTGTCCCTGGCGGCGGCGTCGAACACGTCCAGTCCGTTTTCGCCGAGGCTGCGGTGCAACGCCTCGCGGTATTCGGGGACGCCGCCCCACGCGGCCACCGTGTGCTCCTTTATCTCCAGGTGAAACTGGATACCGTACGCGTGTTCGCGGTATTTGAACAGCTGGTATTTGACCGCGTCGGACGAGCCCAGCAGGGTCACGTCGGCGTTCGCCTCCAAATTGGCGACCTCCCACGAATGCCAGTGCAGCGCCCTGAAGGTCGCGGGAAACCCCGAAAAGATCCCGTCGTTCGCGGCCGCGGCGGCCAGGCGGACGTCGAAAATACCCACCTCCGGCGACGAACACCGCACCACGTCTCCCCCCAACGCCTCCCCCAACAACTGGCATCCCAGGCAAAACCCGATGAAAGGTTTGTGCAGGCCGGTGACGAACTCGCCGATGGCGCGCCTCTCGTCCGCCAACCACGGGAACGCGCGCCCCATCCAGGTGTCCATCGGTCCGCCCATCGAGAACATCGCGTCGAACGCGCGCAAGTCGGGCGGGATCTTCTCGCCCAAGTCGAGGCGCACGGTGGTCAGGACAAAGCCGTCGCGCAACAGCAAGTCCTGCAAATAACCGAGATCTTCGACTGCTACGTGCTGAAGAACGAGGATTGCGGGTCGGGCGGCGGTATTCATTTGCCAAGAGCGGATGGCAGTCACGCAACGGCGGACGCCGGATCACGGCGCGCTGATCGGTCGCGCAATTTCCTATTATAATAGCCCGTCGGGTGAACTTCCGTGCAAAAAGACTACACTATTTTCGTACAGGACAACCTCTTCCTGATCGGCGTGCTGGCGGCGCTGGTCGTGATGATCGTCGTCACCGAGATGAAGCGGCTGCTGAAAAGATACCGCGACGTCACGCCGGCGGAAGCGGTGCAGTTGATCAACCGCGACGACGCCGTGCTGCTCGACGTGCGCGAGTCCTCGGAGCTGGCGGCGGGGCGGATACGCAACGCGCGGCACCTGTCGGCGAGCGTGCTGCCGCAGCGGGTGGATGAACTCGGCAAGATCAAGGACAAGCCGATCATCGCGTTTTGCGCGAACGGGCTGAAAGCGCAGAAGACGTGCCAACTGCTGAGCAAGCGCGGCTTTGCGCGAATTTACTTCCTGAAAGGCGGCGTCGCCGCGTGGCAACAGGCCAACCTGCCGCTGGCGAAATGAGCAGCCCGCCGATCCACCTCTATACCTCGGCGAACTGCCCGTTCTGCAACTGGGCGAAGAAACTGCTCGCCCGCAAGCAGGCCGAATACCGGGAGTTCCGCGTGGATGCCGACGACGCGCGGCGCGAGGAGATGGTGCAGCGCGCGAAGCGCACGTCGGTGCCGCAGATCTTCATCGGCGATTACCACGTCGGCGGCTACCAGGAGATGGTCGAACTCGATCAGGAAGGCAGACTCGACGAGCTGCTGGGCGGCGCCGTCCCCCCGGCCTCCCCGTAGCGGCACCTTCACGGCGGAACACGCGATGGAAAAGAAGCAGTCGAACGAACAACGGCAGGGCCACCTTGAAATCAAGCGGGTTTATCTGAAAGACGCCTCGTTCGAGTCGCTGCACGCGCCCGATTCGCTCGAACGGGAATGGCACCCGCACATAGACATCAACCTGCAAAGCTCGAGCCAGAAAATCCGCGACACCCTGTACGAGGTCGTGCTGCACGTCACGATCACCGCGATGCAGGAGGACAAGCGCATCTTCGTGGTCGAGATCGAGCAGGGCGGCACCTTCACGCTGAGCGGCTTCAGCGAGCAGAGAATGACGGCGGTGCTGCAAGCCTACTGCCCGAACATACTGTTTCCGTTCGTGCGCGAGACGATAGCCAGCTTGGTGTCGAAAGGCGGTTTTCCGCAGCTGCTGCTGGGGCCGATCAACTTCGACGCGGTCTATCGCCAGAAACAGCAGGCGTTGCAGATAGAACCACAGGACATCGGCAAACCGCACTGAGCCCGGCGCCGGCGCGAACCCCGCCACCGCGCTTCCATCGCCCGAGGTGCCGCCGCAAGCAGCCATGACGCAAATCACCGTGATCGGCGCGGGCGCCTGGGGCACGGCGCTCGCGTCGCAACTCGCAGACAACGGGCACGCGGTGCACCTGTGGGGGCGCGACCGCGCGCTACTCGCGCGCCTCGCGGACACGCGCCGCAACGACGTCTATCTGCCCGGAGCGCGGCTTGCCGACGCCGTCTCGGTGCGCGCCGACTTCGACGAGGCGGTGGCCGCGGGTGAGCTGCTGCTGCTGGCGCTGCCGACCGCGGCGCTGCGCAAAACCGCGGGACGGCTCAAGGACGCGGTCGGCAAGAGGCACACGGGGCTGGTGTGCGCGATCAAGGGCATCGAGGTCGAGAGCGCCTGCCTGGTACACGAGGTCATCGAGCAGACGCTCGGCGGCAAGCTGCCGTTGTGCGTGCTGGCGGGACCGTCGTTTGCGGCCGAAGTCGCCGCCGGCAAACCCACCGCCGTCACCATAGCCTCGCGCGACGCCGGCGCGGCGCGCGCTTTCGCGGCGATGCTGCACGGCGGCAAGTTGCGCGCCTACACCACCGACGACGTGGTCGGCGCCGAGATCGGCGGGGCGCTGAAGAACGTCATCGCGATCGCGGTCGGCGTGTGCGACGGTCTGGGCATGGGCGAAAATGCAAAGGCCGCGCTGGTCACGCGCGGCCTCAACGAGATTCTGGAACTGGCGACGGCGATGGGCGCGCGCGCGGAGACCGTTACCGGCCTGGCCGGTCTCGGCGACGTCGTGCTGTCGTGCGGCAGCGACCTGTCGCGCAACCGCCGCCTCGGCTTGCTGCTGGCGCGGGGACTCGCGGCGCGCGACGCGCTCGGCAAATGCGGCGGCGTCGTCGAGGGCGTGCCGACGACCGGCATCGCGCTGCGACTGGCGGCGCGCCACGGCGTCGAAATGCCGATCTGCACGCAGGTTCAGCGCGTGTTGCAGGGCGAGACGACGGTGCACGACGCCGTCGTCGAACTACTGCGAAGACCGGCGCGCGCCGAGAGCGGCGGATGAGCACCGCCGACGCGACGCCGCTCAGTCGTCGCGCGCCTCGTGCACGCCGTGCACGGCGCCGTAAATCCGTTCCTTCAGCAGCAGCTTGCGCCGCCGCTGCCGCCACGACTTGACCGTCTTGCGCAACAGTCTGTGCTCACGGCGCAGGTCGGCGATCTCGAGCGCACACGAGTCGGCGCGCGCGATTTTCCCGTTCACCCGTTTCACGCCGAGGTTCCGCTACCGGGTGCGCGAGCGATAGCGGTAGAAATGCCGGCCGACGACGCGCTCGTCGGCCCGTTTGTAGCGCTCCGGCGCCGCCGCCGAAGTGCGGTCGCGTATGCGCACGTAGAACACGCACGGGTACGGCCTCAGTTTGCGCGTCCTGGCGTATTCGTGGAGCGGCTTGGTCGCGCGCAGGAAGTCGTCGTCGCTGATGCGTTCACCGTAGGGAAGGTCGAGCGGCAGCAGCGCCTTCTCCTCGGCGTATTGCGGGGGTGCCTCGAGGTCCTCGATTTCCATGCCGACGTCATAGATGTTGACGTCAAACAGATACACCTGGTTCTGTTTGCCGGCCTCGTCGAAGTCGTACCAGCACGACGCCTCGAGGCCTTTTTCCCTGGCCAGGTGGGCGATCGCAAGCGTCTGCTGCCTGAGCTGCCTGAGCAGCCCCTCCTTGCCCTGCGACAGTCTCTGCCGAAGCGCGGCGTTCTCGGCCTGCACGCGCGCGAGTTCCTTGCGGCTTTCGATCAACAGCGCGGCCGACTCGCGCACGTCGGCGGGCTGCTCCGCGGCCGGGCGCGTCGTCGCGTACGGCACGCCCAACAGCAGCAGCAGGAACAGCACCACCACCAGCAATTCCGACAGCCCCAGCCCCAGCGTCAGGCCGCGGCGGTACGAGCGCCCGTTCAGCAAGGCGGCGTCCGCTTTATTGTTTGTATTCGACGCCATCTATTTCCTTGCGAATCGCCCGCGCCGCGGTGAGCAGCGACTCGTGCACCTCGCGCACCATGACGCGCGACGCCTCGAGGTGGCTCTGCATGCTCCGCCGGAAGTTCTCCGACGTCTTGACGTGCCCCTGTACCTCGGTCTCGCTGTTCTTCATCGTTTCCACCAGGCGGTGCGTCGCCGCCTCCATCTCGTCGCCTATGGACGCGAGCCGCTCGCTCAGCTCGGCGGTCTTGGCCGCGGCCAAGTCCACCGATTGCGCCAGCCTGGTGACGTCGGTATTGCGGATCGTCTCCAGAAACTCGTCTATCTCGGCGACCATCTTCGTTTCGGCGTCGACCACGGCGCGCACCGGCGACAGCGATTTCTCCAGCGTCTGCGCCAGCTGCCGGAACTCCCCGGCGATGACGTCGGGGCTGCTTTCGAGCACCTTCAGCCGGTCGGCGAACACGTTCAGCTTTTTCAAAAACGCGTCCAGCCCCCCGGTCGTGCCCTGAAACTGCTTATCCAGGTTGCGTTTCACGGTCTCGCCGATGTCGTTGATTCTGTCTTCCATCTGCCCGAGGGCGCCGTCGAGTTTTTCCGCGATGCCGCCGCGACCGTCCACCAGCGCCCCCAACTGCGCGGCGACCTTCTCCATGGCCTCGTGCGCGCGACCCATGTCCTCGGCGAATTGCAGCTGCTGCTTTTCAAACGACCCTTGCAGGCGTTCGCTCGTCTGCTTGAGCCCGTCCGCCACCTCGGTCACGCGCTCGCAGGTCTGGCGACTGTTTTCCTGCAACATGTCGTTGATCTCGGTGAACATCTGGCGCGTCACCAGCAGGAACGAACCGACGTCCTTGGCCCACTGGTACAACTCGGTTCTGAAGTGCCCCATCGCGTTGCCGAGTTCGCGCCGCGCCTGGGTTTCGCTCTCCGCCAGATCGGTCTGGAACGATTGCACGATGGCTCGGTAGAGTATGCCCAGCACGGTCGACGACAGCGCCACGCCGAAACCGGAGACGATGGCGCGGGCCGACCCGCCGGCGGCGGAATCGTAGATGTACAGCGAATGGCCGAGACTCACCAGCGTGAACAGCAGGCCGAGATAATACAGGTTGTCGCCGTCGCGCTCGCCGCCTCCTTCATCGGCAAGCGTGTACAGGAACAACAACGTCAGCACCAGCGCCGCCCACGCCGCGGGCGCCCACGTGTACGCGGGCAGAAAACTCCTGAACGCGATTATGCCCGCGGTGGCCGCGACGAACGCCAATATAAAAACAATTCTGTCGAAATTTCTCATGGCAATTATTCTGGTTCGGACGAGGGAGAAAATACTCCGGCAATGGTATCATGGCGCGCGGCGATGGCGCGCGGCGACGATTATTCCAAACTGGCCGTTGATTTTTGCGGTCTGCACTTCGGCAGTCCGCTGGTTCTGCTGTCGGGCTGCGTCGGGTTCGGCGACGAATACACCCGCGTCGCGGGTTTCTCGCACCGCGACGTCGGCGCCGTGTGCCTGAAGGGAACGACGCTCGCACCCAGGCTCGGCAACCAACCGCACCGCTTGGCGGAGACGCCGGACGGCCTGCTCAACTCCATCGGCCTGCAAAACCCGGGGGTCGAGGCCCTGATCAACGACGTTCTGCCGGCGCTCGACTTCGGCGAGACGCGCTTCGTCGCCAACGTCTGCGGTTCGACCGTCGAGGAGTACGGCGAGATCGCGCGGCGTCTCGACGACACGCCGATAGACGCGATCGAGATCAACGTCTCGTGCCCGAACGTGCGCAAGGGCGGCGTCGAGTTCGGCAATTACCCGGAGGCGTCGGCGCGGGTCGTCGAGGCTTGCCGCCGGGCGACGCGCAAGCCGCTGATCACCAAGCTGTCGCCGAACCAGACCGACGTCGCCGAAAACGCGCGCCGCTGCCTCGAGGCCGGCAGCGACGCGTTCGCCGTGATCAACACGGTCGCCGGCCTGGCGATAGACGTGCACACCCGCACGCCGGTGTTAGGCGGCAACCGGGGCGGCCTGTCGGGGGCCGCGATCAAGCCGATCGCGCTGCTCAAGGTGTGGGAGGTGTATCAGGTGTGCAAGGCGCACGCGACGCCGATTATCGGCCAGGGCGGCGTCACCTGCGGACGCGACGCAATCGAGTTTTTGATTGCGGGTGCCAGTGCGGTCGGCATAGGCACCGGGCTGTTTTACGACCCGCTGCTGTGCCGGAACGTCAACCGCGAGATCGCGTCCTACCTGGACGAGCACGGCATCGCCCGCGTCACCGACCTGATCGGTTCCCTGCGCCTGCACGAGTGACACGCGCCCCGGCGCCCCCGACTCCCCGCCCCCTGAGGTTCGTCATTCCCGTAAAAGTTCACTGATTCGCCGGCGCAACGGCGTTGAGCGACCACGGCGCGGGGTGCGCGTCGCGCAACAACCGCCCGTCGGCGAATGGGCGAACACCGACGGTCAGTCCAGGGCTAATTCGCGTATTTTTTTGGTGATGGTGTTGCGGCCCCAGCCGAGCAGCGCCGCGGCCTCGTTTTTTTTGCCGCCGGTCTTTTCGAGGGCGGCGCGGATCAAGGTGGCCTCGAACATCGGGCGCAGTTCGTCCAGCAGGTCGGCGGTGCCGGTCCGCGACAAGCGCTGCCGCGCCGCCTCGAACAATTCCTGCGTCCATTTCTCGCCCTGGCGACGCGGCGCGGCGTCGGCGACCAGTTCCTTCGGCAGATCCTGCATGTGCACCTCCTTGCCGACCGTCATCACGGTCAGCCACGTGCAGACGTTGCGCACTTGGCGCACGTTGCCGCGCCACGGCAGACTCTTCAAATAATCCATCACCGGCGGCGCCACCGTTTTGTCTTCCGCACCGAGCTGGCGCGCGGCGTCGGTCATGAAGTGTGCGACCAGGCCCGGCACGTCGTCGCGGCGCGCGCGCAACGGCGGCATCTCGACGCGGATCACGTTCAGACGATGCCACAAGTCCTCGCGGAACAGGCCGTCGGCGACCCATTGCTCGAGGTCGCGGTGCGTGGCGCAGACGATGCGTACGTCCACCTTGACCGCGGTGCGCCCGCCGATGCGGTAGAAACTGCCGTCCTCGAGCACGCGCAGCAGCTTGCTTTGCAGCGTGACCGGCATGTCGCCGATCTCGTCCAGGAACAAGATGCCGCCGTCGGCCTGCTCGAAGCGCCCTGGGTGGCGCGCCTGGGCACCGGTGAACGCGCCTTTCTCGTAGCCGAACAGTTCCGATTCGAGCAGATCGTGCGGGATCGCCGAGCTGTTGATCGCGACGAACGGTTTGTCGGAACGCGCGCTGTGCTGGTGCAGCGCGCGCGCTATCAGCTCCTTGCCGGTACCCGACTCGCCGGTAATCATCACCGTGACGTCGGTGCGCGCGGCGCGCCCGACGATCTTGAAGACTTCCTGCATCGCCGGCGTCGCGCCGATGATTTCGGAGTGCGGCGCACGCGCGCCGTCGCCGACGGCGTCGCCACCGGCGCGTCGCCGCGCCGCGGCGCGGCGCGCGATCTCGACGGCTTGGTCGAGGTCGAGCGGCTTCGGCAGATACTCGAACGCCCCGCCCTTGTACGAATCAATCGCGTTCTCCAAGTCCGAGTGCGCGGTCATGATCACGACCGGCAGCTCCGGGAGGCGCCCGCGCACCTCGCGCAAAAACTCGAAGCCGTCCATCTCCGGCATGCGAATATCGGCAAGCACCGCGTCGGGCGCGGCGTTCGCACCTTCCTTGTCGAGCACCTCGAGCGCGCGCTTGGCCGAATCGAAGCCGGTCGGATTCATACCGGCCTTGCGAAACGCCTGCTCCAGCACCCAGCGCAGCGACTGGTCGTCATCTACTATCCAGACCGAGGTGCTCACGCGGCCTCCGGAATCGGCAGGATCACGCTGAACTCGGTACATCCCGGGCGCGAGCGCCACTCGATCAGGCCGCCGTGCTGGCTCACCGCGGATTGCGCGATCGGCAGGCCGAGACCGCTGCCGTTTTCACGGCTCGAGATCAACGGGTAGAAGATGCGGTCGGCGACGTCGTCGGGGATGCCGGGGCCGTCGTCCGCGACCGCGGCGCGCGCCACCAGGCGGTGGCGCTTTGCGTGAATCACAAACTGCCTCTCGACGCGGCTCTTGAGCGTGACGCGGCCCTCGTCGCCGACGGCCTGCAACGCGTTTCTGGCGAGGTTCATAAATGCCTGCACCAGCAGGTTCTTGTCGGCCTGCAACGGCGGAATGCTCGGGTCGTAGTCGCGCTCGATCCGCACCGTCGCCGGCGCCTCGGCCTGGATCAGCAGGTGTACCCGTTCGAGCGCCTCGTGCAGATTGATACGCCCCAGTTTCGGCGGGCGGTTCGGCCCCAGCAGCCCGTCCACCAGGTCGCGCAGACGATCCACCTCGCCGATGATGACGCGGGTGTATTCGCGCAGGTCGTCGTCGGGAAGTTCGCGCTCGAGCAGTTGCGCGGCGCCGCGGATGCCGGCCAGCGGGTTCTTGACCTCGTGGGCGATCTCGCGCCACAGCGTGCGCAGCGCCGCTTGGCGGTTGAACCAGTCCTCGCCTCGGCGGATCTGCAGCTGGCGGTCTAGGGACACCAGCTCGACGACGACGCCTCGATCGTCGGTGAGCGGCGTGATCGTGCAATCCACGGTCGTCTCGCAACCGGGGGCGACCGGCATCTCGAACGCGCGCTCGGTATAAGTGGCGCCGCTGTCGAGCGCCGCCTTCGCGCAACGCGCCAACTCCGAGGAGGCGCCGTTGAACAGCTCGTCCAACGAGCGCCCGAGGCAGCGCTGCACGCTGCTGCCGAGCAGATCCTCGGCCGCGGGGTTCAGAAACCTGAGCCTCAGGCCGCGGTCGAACAGCAGCACCGGCGACGACAGCTGCTGTAGCAGGTGCGCCTCGTCGACGTCGCGAGCGGCCGCCTCAGGCATCCGTTTCCTCGGCGCGGCGCGTTCAGCAGCTGTAGTACATGTCGTATTCGGCGGGGTGCGTCGCGGTGCGTATGCGCGCCACTTCGTCGCGCTTCAACTCGATGTAGCCGTCAATCGCGTCGTCGCTGAAGACGCCGCCGGCCTTCAGAAATTCGCGGTCGCCGTCGAGTTCGTGCAGCGCGTCGTGCAGCGTCGCGCACACCGTCGGAATTTTCGCCTCCTCCTCGGGCGTCAGCGCGTACATGTCCTCGCCGTGCGCCTCGCCCGGGTGGATACGGTTGATGATGCCGTCTAGGCCGGCCATCAGCATGGACGCGAACGTCAGATACGGGTTGCCGGCGGAGTCCGGAAAGCGCACCTCGACGCGACGGCTTTGGGCGTGCGGCACCAGCGGTACGCGCACCGCCGCCGAGCGGTTGCGCTCGGAATAGACCAGCAGCGCCGGCGCCTCGAAGCCCGGCACCAGGCGCTTGTAGCTGTTGGTGGCGGCGTTGGTGAAGGCGTTGAGCGTGCGCGCGTGCTTGAGGATGCCGCCGACGTAGAACAGCGCGGTCTCCGACAATCCGGCGTAGCCGTCGCCGACGAACAGATTCTTGCCGTCCTTGAACAGCGACTGGTGCACGTGCATGCCGCTGCCGTTGTCGCCGACGATGGGCTTGGGCATGAAGGTCGCGGTCTTGCCGTAGTTGTGCGAGACGTTCAGCACCACGTACTTGAGGATCTGGTTCATGTCGGCGCGCCGCGTCAGCGAGTCGTACTTGGTGCCGATCTCGCATTGCCCGGCGGTGCCGACCTCGTGGTGGTGCACCTCGGTGACCACGCCCATCTCGCCCAGCACGGTGCAGATCGCCGAGCGCACGTCTTGCAGCGAGTCCACCGGCGGCACCGGAAAATAACCGCCCTTGATCGGCGGGCGGTGGCCGATGTTGCCCTCCTCATAGGGCTTGCCGGAATTCCACGCGGCCTCGTCGGAATCCACCATGTACGAGGTCGAACCGTAACTGTCGTGCCAGCGCACGTCGTCGAACACGAAAAACTCCGGTTCGGGGCCGAAGTAGGCGACGTCGGCGATACCGCTGTCCGCCAGGTAGCGCTCCGCGAGTTCCGCGATCGAACGCGGGTCCCTGTCGTACGGCTCCATCGTCTTCGGTTCCTTGACGCTGCACCGCAAAAGCAGCGTCGGGTCGTTGAAGAACGGATCCATGACCGCGGTGCCGGTGTCCGGTATCAGCACCATGTCCGACTCCTCGATGTGCTTCCAGCCGGCAATGGAGGAACCGTCGAACATCTTGCCGTCCACGAAGAACCGCTCGTCTATGACGGCCGCGGGTACCGTCACGTGCTGCTCCTTGCCGCGCGTGTCGGTGAAACGAAGATCAACGAACTTGACGTCGTTGTCCTCGATCATTTTCAATACATTTTGTGAAGACATTGCAACTCCTGATAGGGATTGGATCTTTTGCGGAGGGATACTCCTCTACGATTATTAAGCGAGTATCATGCCAATCCTCTTTTTGCATTGTGCCAGAGTGTCTTCCGGCCCGAATCAGACGGCAATACTGGCGCTACAGACGCAATCTGCACTATATCAGTGCAATCAGAGTAAATTGTGCACTGTTTTTGTGCGTTTAGCAAGGCACTTCGGTGAACAGAGTTTCGGCACGTGTTCAGCCGACATCATGGATAACGCCACGCGCAAGCGACCAATCGCAGCGGCGCCGATACTTGCCGTCTTTTCTGATCCCCTTGTAACAGGTCATCAGCACGTCGCAGGTCTTGTCCCGAAACTCTTTGATGATCCCGTTCCATTCGGCAATTCTTATCGGGCCGTCAACCATCAGTTTGGTTATATGGCGCCCGGTGGGTTTGACTCGGTAGCCTGCCAACTCCGCGACGTCGCAAAACCGTATGGATGCTTCCCGGGTATTGTCGAGGGCGATCAGCCCGACGTTGCCGGCGACGGCGTTAAACTTGACATTGATACCGTCCTTCTCCGGTTGTGGCTTGCGCTTTCTCAACAGTGATAATGGGCCGACCCGCTCGGTGCCGGACCATACCTCGACGTCGTCAACCGGATCGGGAACGAACAACGCAAGTCCCGCTGGATGCCCCGTTTCACAAAACATCCTGGCGGTCAGCGAGACGAAGGACTGCAATCGGTCCTGGAACAGATTGGCGGTGATGAATGATTCGGGGATCAGGGCGGCGACGTAGGAGCAGTTGTCCAGACACTTCCCGAGCGCGTATTTGTACAGATCATCGTATTGGCACTGCGGAAACGCCAACCCCCGTACAGTGGCGCTGTTTTTTGCCAGCCAGGGCGGATTGGTAACGCATATGTCGTAGCCCCGCGGGAAGTCCCGCAGCGTGTCGCGTCGCTCGACGTCGGCATCCGCCGGGGAAATATCGAACGCCGAAGAACGTTCGCAGATCCCCATGCCAGCAAGCATCTTTATCAGGCCGTTGGCGCCCGCAAACGGTTCAAGAACGCGCCCGCGCGGCAATCCGGCCCGACGCGCCCACTCCTGAAACGGCGTATTGCCGAAAGGATTGCCGCGCGTGTAGTACCTGCCGTCGGCCCTCTTTGTGTCGGTCACGTGCACGTGGCTCGTCGCGGTCTTGCCCGGACCGGTGTCCGTCAATGTCCGGTCAGCAGGGTTTCGATGCCTTTTTCCTTCAGCGCAAGGCGCGCCTCGTTGGCGCGCGCCAATTCCGGGTAGGGCCCGATCCAGACGCGATGCCAGTCCGCGCCGGCGGCGCGAAACTTGTGCACGCCGGCGCGGTAGCCCATGCCGACCAGTTGCTGCCGCTGCCGCTGCGCCTGTTCGCGCTCCTTGAAGGCGCCGGCCTGCAGGATGAACCTGCTGCCGGCGCGCGCCGCGGGTATGTCGTCCGCGTCCCCGTCGGGCGGCGGAATCTCCAGCTTGAAGCCGGGTAGCAGGTCAAAAAAATCGTAGTGGATTTCGTCGCCCTCGGCGGCGGCCGCCGGCGCTTCGCGGGCGGCGTCGGCGGTTGCCGTCGCGTCGGCGGGCGCCTGCGCGCGATGGTACAGGTGGACGGCGACGGCGGCGCACAATCCCAACGACAGCCCGAAAACCGCGCCCGCGGCGAAACGCAGGCGACCGCCCGCGACGTTCGCGCGGAGAGCGCCCGCGCCCATGCGCGGGCGCGATGCCTTGTAGTCCCGCGGCGAGGTCACATTTTCTCCGGCGCCGATACGCCCAACAGCGTCAGGCCGTTGTGCAGCAGCTGGCGCACGGCCGCGGCCAACGCCAGGCGCGCGCGGCGCACCGCCTCGTCGTCCACCAGAAACTGGCGGCGGTTGTAATAGACGTGGAAGTGCGCGGCCAGTTGTTTCAGGTAATTCATCAGCGCGTACGGCTCCATCTCGGCGGCCGCCGCGCGCACGACGCCGGGATAGCGCGCCAGGAATTTCAGCAATTCGCTCTCGTCGGCGTGGGCCAGCGCCTCGGGCGAAAACGACTGCGGCGAGACGTCGAGGCCGCGCGCGCGCGCCTGCTCGAACAGGCTGCAAACGCGCGCGTGCGCGTACTGGATGTAATACACCGGATTGTCGCTCGAGCGCGAACGCGCGAGGTCGACGTCTATGTCCACGTGGCGGTTGTATTTGCGCATCACGTAGAACAGGCGCGCGGCGTCGGCGCCGATCTCCCGGCGCAGCGTCGCAAGCGGCACGAAGCGGCCGCCGCGCGTGGACATACCGGTCTTCTGCTTGCCGCGATACAGGTTCACGAACTGCACGAGCACGGTGCGCAGCCTGGCGGCGTCGAGCGACAACGCCTTCAGCGCGGCCTCGATGCGCGCGACGTAGCCGTGGTGGTCGGCGCCCCAGACGTTGACGATCAGATCGTAGCCGCGCTCGAACTTGTTCAGGTGGTAGGCGACGTCGGCGGCGAAATAGGTCGTCTGGCCGTTGGCGCGCACGACGACGCGATCCTTGTCGTCGCCGAACGACGACGAACAAAACCAGCGCGCGCCGGCGTCGTCGTAGAGATGGCCGGCCTCGTCGAGACGGGCGACGGCGCCCTCGATCCCGCCGGCGTCGGCGAGCGCGCGCTCCGAGAACCAGCGGTCGTAGGTGACGCCGAAGCGCCGCAACTCGTCGCCGATGCTCTCGAGCATCACGTCTATCGCGGTGCGCAGCACGGTCTGGTAATCGTCGCCAAGCAGCGCCTTGGCGTTTTCGATCAGCGCGTCGAGGCGCGCCTCGGCGTCGTCCGGCAGATTCGCAAGCGCGGCACCGCAGGCCGCGGCGCGGTCGCGCCGCAGGCGCTCGCCCGCGGCCCGATGCACGGCCGCGGCGAGATCCCAGATGTAGTCGCCCTGATAGGCGTTGGCCGGGTAGTATTCGGCGCCGGACTCGTCCGCGCCGTTCGCGTCGCTTTCATCGCCCGCGCCGTCGCACAATTCGAGATAGCGCAGCCACACCGACAACGCGAGAACGTCGGCCTGCCGCCCCTGGTCGTTGACGTAGTATTCGCGCTCGACCTCGTAGCCGGCGGCCTCGAGCAGATTCGCAAGCGTCGCGCCGTAGGCCGCGCCGCGCCCGTGGCCGACGTGCAGCGGGCCGGTCGGATTGGCCGACACAAACTCGACCAGCGCGCGCCCGCGCCCGCCGGCGGGTTCGCGCCCGTAAGCCGCGCCTTGCGCCAGAACGTCGGCGACGACCGCGACCACCGCGCCCTCTTTCAGATAAAAGTTGATGAAGCCGGGGCCCGCGACCTCGGCTTTCGCAAGCATCGGCGCCGACGGCAGCGCCTCGACAATCCGCCGCGCCAACTCGCGCGGCGCCATGCCGCCGTCCGCCGCGAGCGCCAACGCGACGTTGCTCGCGTAATCGCCGTGCGCCGGATTTTTGGCGCGCACGACTTCGGGTTCCGCCGACGCAACGACGACGCCCGACGCGCGCAACGCCTCCAGGCTATGGGTAAGCCATTGTTTGATCTGATCCTGCATCACTGATCGGCGCACCGGCGCCCGATAACGGCAGATTATAATTTATGCCAACACCAAACCCGCAAAACCGCCGCCCTGATCAGCCGGATTGTTTTTGATTTTGTCGGCGTAGTGCGTACAATTCGCGTTTGCGCGACGGGTCGTTAGCTCAGCTAGGTAGAGCACCGGACTTTTAATCCGATGGTCACAGGTTCGATCCCTGTACGACCCACCATTCAACAAACCGCCGACCGCCGGCCTCTATGCGCATCTCTTGATAGGCGTCCCAAGTACGCGCGGAATCAGTCGTCCCGAGCCCTCGGCGAGGCGCCAGCGATATACGCATTTGCGCAGTTCGCGGCGGCCGAAGCGGCCCATCTGCTGGCTGGCGTTGCCTTTGCCGCGCGGCAGGACGCCGATTTCCTCGCAGACGAATCCGCAGGCCTCGGCGACGGACGACAGGATCAAATCCACGGGCACTTCCTGGCCGTGGTACTGGACGTTGTCGTTGACCATGATCACGCGGCCGCCGGGGCGCGTGATGCGCGCCAATTCGGCGATGACTATCGCCATCTCAGAAAAGTAATTGGCGACCAGGCGGATTACGTGCGGGTTGCCGAGTTTGGCGCGGCGGGCGCGCAGGGCGTCCAGCACCTCGGCCAAGGCCGCTTGCCGGGCGAGCGCGGTGCGCGCCTGGGCGAGCACCTCGGGACGCGCGTATTCGCGTTCGAGCAGTGGCTCCTTGGAGTGATTCTCGACGGTCGCGCTGATGAGCGCTTGGCGCAACTCGCCGAAGGCGGCGCGGTCGTAACCGAGCCACGCCAATTCGAGGGCATAGGTGCGCGTATAGTCGTAGCGGTTTGCGTACGGCGGGGACGTTATGGTCAGACCGACGGAATGATCGGCAAGCCGCGGCAATTCCCGCAGGACGGAACCCTCGATGATGCGCGGGGCGCAGCCGCGGTAGCACCGGGCCAATGCGGGCGCATCCTGCATGATCTCGCCGATACGCCGTTTGAGCGCCTCGGCATAGCCGGGAATGAAGCCCTTGTTCATGCCGCCGCGCAGCGTGCGACCACAGCGGGAATCCCACCGAAGGTATTGTCCGTCCTTGCGCGTGTAGCTGACCTCTTCCAGGATGCTCATGCAGGCGACGTCGAGGATCATCCGGATGCCTCGTCTTCGATTCGGCTCAGGAAAGCCCTGGCCTTGGCGATGGCGTCCTCCGTCTTCGGCGGGAAAGCCCGGGCGGTGATGCGGACGTGGGGGAAGCGGAAAGCGGCGTCCGCTTCCCCGCCGGACAAGGCGCGCAGCAGGCGGGCGGCCGTTTTCTCGACCGCGCCCAAGTCCGCACACTCGGCCACGTGGGAAATCGCCCGCGCAACGCGCGCGCCGATCGGCATGATCTCGATGCCGGTGGCGCGGCGCCGGGCGCCGCCCGCGATGAGAACGGTCGTCCCAATTCCCGCGAAGGGGTCGAGCACCGGGCCGGTGCCGGCGTCCAAGGCGTCGTGCACCAGCTGCGCCGAAAATCCTTCCTTGTACTTGAACCAGCGCAGGCCGGGCCGGTCTTTGTTGGCCTGGTACGAAACCAGGCGGCGGTTCAGATCGCCGCGCACGACCAGGCGGTCGTCAAAGCGCCTGCGCAAGGCATCGCGCGCCTGGCGACCGGCGTCGGCGGGCGGATGCCTTTCGTGGGGTGAACCTAAGCGGAGCGCGGCTTGCGTTGCGCCCATTCTTGTCAACCGCCCATCTTCATCAACCAAAGATAATCGCCGCGACTATCGCGGCGCAACCGAACCTGATACCGGCCGCTGCCCGGATCGTGGTCTCCGAAACCCTCAATGCACAGGTTCCATACGGGTCGGTCGGCGCAACTCGACCACCGATTCGTACAGGCGGGCGCCGTTTTCGGCCTTGCCGGCGCGCACGGTTGAACCGATTATGCTGTTTCCTACTCGGGTGTCGCGGGGGACGTGAATGCCGACGACCTGCAACCCCTGGGATTCGGCAATTTTGGCCAGGAAACAATCCGTGGGCACTTGCACCCCTTGCAGAATGCTGTTGCCGACGACCGCCAACGCCGTGGCCCCGGGCCTAAGGCACCACTTCATGCCGGCGACAAACCTCACGCAATCATTGAAATAGAGCGTGGCGTAGTTGGCCCAGCCCGAACCGCCGTAGATGCCTCTTTCGGGATTCCTGGAGCGCACTTCCTCGATCGTGTCGAGGATTTCCCGGTCTTGAATTTCCGGGGCGGGTTCGACCCGCTCCTGGTCTCTGGCGTTTTGCCAATAGGTGCCGAAATTCAACTCCTCAAGGCGTTTCATGTCGCGCGGGGAATCGCAGAAGCCGAGCCAGTAGAGGTGTGGCCTCGTATTCCGGTTGTAATGGTAGTTGTTCAGGTAAGGGGGGGAGGTGACTACGAGATCGACGCTCTCACGTTCCAGTTCACGGTACCCTTCAAAGAACGACCTGGCCAAGACGCGGCCGTCCTTCCTGCGGCGGCGGTTGCGCACCTTGCGGTACCAGTCGGCGTCTTCCATCATCAGGGCCGTTTTGGCCGCGATGGTCTCCATGACGGGAAAATCTTCGACCTCCGGTCGGCCAACTGTCGACTTGCGTCCGAGACTGGGTTCGTAGGAGTAGTTCGAGTACTCCACCATCGTGGCGGCGAAAGCCAAACGGAAGACGTCGGCCACCATTTGCGTTCGCTGACCGGCAATGAAATCCTGAGTGAGCAGAACCTTGCGCAACACCTTCGGGCTGTAGAAAGGCGACCGAGTGCGGAAGCCCACTGGCGGCCTCGCGCGCGGCGCGGCGCCCTTGATTTCAGCATCATCCAGAAATTCCTGGAACCGGCGGATGGCGTCACTAAGCGCCGGCGGCTCGATCCGGTGAGCTTTCAGCTTGGTTCGGGATGCGAAGGCCGCGTAGGGGTTGATTTCAAAGCCGATGGCTTCGTGGCCGGCGCGGTCTGCCTCGACTAAGGTGGTGCCGACGCCGGCGAATGGATCCAGCACCGTGCCGTAGTCGCCGCCATGTCGGCCAAGCGCATCCTGGACAAAGTGCTGCGAGTAGCCGGCGATCCACGGCACCCACCGATGGACCGGTGTTGCGCGATTGGCCATGAAAGCAGGGTCGCGGAAGATGCCTTCGCTGCTGATTTTGCCCGGGCGGGAAACAGCCTCATATTCCAGGGTGGTCTGCATCAAGTGGGAACCTCGGCGTTCGTCAAAGCGCCTGCACAAGGAGTTGCGCAACGTCGCACGACGGCGGGCGGGTGCCTTTCGTGGGGCAGGTCGAGGCGGACTGTGGTTCGCGCTTCGCCCACTCTTTGTCAACCAAAGATGATCGCCGCGACTATCGCGGCGCAGCCGAAGGCGACGGCGAGCGTCGTATGTTTGTCGCTCGCCGCTATCTCGCTTCTGAGCTCGGCTATCTCGGCCTTCGTCGCCATGTTTTGTACGACGGGTTCCAGCGCTGCGGCTATCTCACTGCGGATGACCTTCGCCACCGCCTCGGCCTGCTTGCGCGTCATGCCAGTCTTCTCCAGATTGTGGACATTATCTACCATGTCGGTCATAGGGAACTCCTTAGATTATAGTATGGGAAAAGCGCTGGTATAAAATGCGAGACGCTACAATGTCGGCAAAGACCGGACGAACGGCACTATTTGGTCTGACGAACGGCACGAACGCGGTACAAATGCGGCACGAACAGATGGCGAGGAGGGAATTCAACATGGAACAGTGGGTTTGCAAGGCCTGCGGCTACAACATGATCGGCGAGCGCCCGGACGTGTGCCCGTTCTGCGGGGCGCGGCACGAGCAGTTCGTGAGCGCGGCGCAGGCGGAGAAAATGTATCGGGTGACGCCCACGCCGGCCGCCGACGGGGTCACGCAGTTGCTGTCGGTACCGCGCCTCGGGCTGGAACACGCGGCCTATCGCGTCGAGACCGATCAGGGGCCGGTCTGGATAGACTGCCCGTCGGCCTTCAACCGCGACCTCGATCCGGTGGACGCGATCTTGTTCACCCACACGCATTTTATGGGGGCGTCGAACCAGTATCGAGCGCTGTGGGGCGCGCGAGTGCATATGCACGCGCTCGACGCGGCGCATCCGCTGGCGCGCGCCCATCCCGTCGACGTTGCATTCGACGGCGACTTCCGGCGCGGTTCGCTTGCGGCGTGGCACATCGGCGGGCATACGCCGGGTTTTACGATCTACGTCCACGACGACGTGCTGTTCGTCTGCGACTACGCGTTTCCGCCCGGCGCCGCGATGCGGCTCAATCCCTACGGGGACGGCGACGCCACCCGCAAGGGTGGCGCCCGGATTTTGGAGATTATCGAGGGGCGGGAGCTTGCGACGGTGTGCGGTTATAACTACGTCGCGGACTTTGCGGATTGGCGCGACGATTTTGTGCGGGCGTTGAAAGAGGCCGGATAGGGCGAGCACCCGTTGCTATGGCCATACGACGCAACACCGTTGATATTTCCAAGTTCAACGCCAAACCTGGGTTGCCGTACGATCTGCGTTGGCAGGATTTCCAAATGGCCATGCAGGACGTGTATGACTTTTTCTACGACGTAAATTCCCACCTCATCGCCAGAGGATTGCAACGCATGGATGATATCAATCAATCCTCTGTCATCTACGCCCTCACTTCGACATTGCACCCATTGTTTCAGGAGCAGTGGCGCTCTCCCTGATTTCGGTTCCTGATCGGCTCTCCTGCAATGCTCCAACACCGAACCCAAGCATTGCCCCGTCGCACATGGCGACGACTTTGGTTTGCGCCCCATCACGCGTGATGTTTCACACGCGCGGGTCGCCTTGACCGCACATCGGCTTTCAAAGGGGAAGGGAGTAATGACAAAGCATCAGAAGGCGTGCTACGCTTATCTGCGCTGTTCGTTGTCCCAAACCAACACCAATGAACAGTCGCCAAGGGCATCTGCGTCAACAGATGTCCTGGAGCCGGGGGGGACTGTATGTGGAACATTCTGCTAATTTTGTTGGCTGTCTCGATGATCGCCGGTTGTGCTGTATCAGCCAATCTTGTCGAGATGAACGCCGATTACGTGATTGTTGAGCAGGGAAGGCTGGGCACCGATTATTACTAATCGTCAAATCGGTTCAGCAGTATTGAAACACGGTTCCTGAAGCCATAAATGGCGCTGGCTTTCGACCCGGCGCCAGGCCCCCAAGTTTCGGCTTGGGGGCTTTTTTCTGGCCCGTCGTCGAGAAAAGACGCCCTCAAATCGCCCAGGGCGCACGATCAGAGGGTCGGATAGGGTAGGGGTAGGGGGGAATTCAGGGGTTTTGCTTTGCGGCCTTTGCGATGGCGTCGGCCTGGCGCTTCCAGTTCGCTTCGTTTTGCTCGTCGGTGTTGCCCAGTACCAGCAACAGGATATTGGTGAAAATGGGCGCTCCCAGCGCCGTCCACATTGTCCATATCAGATGGTGTCGTCCACGCTTCTTTGCTTGTGAGTGTGCCACCGGTGAGAAAACAGCAGCGCTGATAACCCACACGGGGAAATAAACAAGCCCCGTGAGCGACGCGGCCAGATTGATGAGAAACACAATCATCAGCAGCGCCAGCGACAACACATAAGTCAGTTTCATCATTGCTGTCTCTTTTGGTTGGGTCATTGTTTTCTCCTTCATCGCTTCGTCGCTCTCGGTTTGACCTTCCCCCTGAATTAGGGCCACAGTCATTGAGAGAAATTCCATTGTATCAGGCGGCGGTATTCTTCAGGAATGCCGCTGGTGCAACATAGCCCAAAGAGCTATGCGGCCTGACGTGGTTGTAGCGATGGCGCCAGAGAACAATGGATGTGTGTTTTCGTTTATAAGGTGGACAGCGCCTCCGAACCGGCCACGGACAGGGAACCGATGTCTTTCACTGAGGTTTATCTGGCAAAAGTCACGACGGATGATTTCCGCAAAAATCCCAGGGGGGAATTGGGAACGCGCACTGCGACGTTGCACAAGGACGGCATCAAAAAGCTTCGGGATAGCTGGATATACATACTTTAGCGACACCGTTCGTTTTGAGTGCGGCGAGTTTCGGCAGCGCTTCGCGGGCCAGCGAGAAAAAGTCGGGATCTTTCTCTATGCCGATGCTGGCATAGCCGACCGCTTCGGCCGCGGCCAGGGTGGCGCCGGAACCGGCGAATGGATCGAGAATCACGCCCTTCCCCAACGGCAATGCAGCGTGGACGATCTGCCTCATGAACGACTGGGGTTTCAGGCTCGGATGGGGCGCGAAGGCCTTTTCGCTCTTTCTCGTGGGGCCTGATGCAACGACGTCTCCGAAAGGCTTGTTCGACTCAGGTCGGCGAAAGCCTCCCGTTTTCCATTTGCGCAGATTGTCTTGTACGCGGCCCTCGAGAGGTTTCCGATATACAACCCACGGTTCCCACATCGAGCGCGGCATTGCACTGACATCGCTGAATTCTTCTTGCGCCGCCTTGGGACGATCTCCGCCGCGCATGGTCATGGTCAGGCGCACGATCTCGCCTCTTCTTTCGAGACCGGCATCGGCAAGAGCGACGGAAACGATATGGGAAAGCAGGGGATTGGAGGCGACGACGACGTGGGCGCCGGGGACGAGCTTCGGAAGCAACAACTTTCCCCAGGCCAGAAAGAACGACCTCAGCCGTTCCAGTTGCTCTTGCGTGAGTGTCGTGAACCGCGGCAGAGGAGAGCGCCTGCCACCGTCGAAGGAGGGCGGAATGCGCCAGACGCCGCCCTTGCCATTGCGCAATTTTCGTTGTTGCTCAGGCGTATATTCGTGCAGGCCGTATGGAGGATCGGTTACCACCGCATGAATGCTGTTCGCTTCCCGGCGCTGTATCCAGTCGAAGGAGTCGGCGTGTACCAGCGTGGATTTGCCGTAACGAAAATGCTCTTTCCATTGTCTTGGGTACGCGAGCTTCCGTTGGGCATCTTCGGCGCCTCGTGCCCGCAGGCTGTAGATACCGCGCCCTTCCCTGACGAAAAGACCCGGCGTGTTCAATCTCAAGTAAGACCTTATCGAAGAAGAAGGCGTCGGCCCGGCTATTTTTTGTATCCGATCCTCGATTTCTCTGATTGGCAACGGCATTGACGACAGCGCGAGCACTTGTAAGATGGCGTCGCGCACTTGGCCGGGGGGATTGCGGTCGGTTTTCCAGTTCATGGGGCGGCAACATAGACGTCCAGACGTCTGAACAATACCGCGCACGGCATTTCATGTCAATTTGTGTGCGGTTATAACGCGGTTATAACTATGTCGCGGACTTTGCGGGTTGGCGCGACGATTTTATGCGGGCGTTGAAAGAGGCCGGATAGGGCGCGTTGGGAAGCGCGACGGCAAGCCTTGCTACAGGTCGCTGAACGGAAGGGCCGTTGCGTCGTTTCCGAGGGGCAGGCGCATGTCGCCCGGGTGCACGACGTATCCGGGCAGAGCGGCGGCGCCCAAACTTTTTTGGAATGCGGCGATGGACGCCGCCATACGCAAAGACGGCGTGGCGGAAAGTTTCACCTCTACGGGAACGAGTCCGCCGCCGCTTTCGACGACGAAATCCACTTCCGCCCCGGCCGCGGTCCTCCAGAAATAGACCTGCTCCCCCGACCCTCGGTGCGCGAGCGTCTTGACGATCTCGGAAAGCACCGCGGTCTCGATAATCGCTCCCCCCATCGGGCCGGCGGCGGCGTGCTCGATATTCTTGAGGCCGGCAAGATGGCACAGCGTGCCGGTGTCGGCGAAATATACCTTCGGCGTCTTGACGAGACGCCTGCCGACGTTGGCGAAGTACGGACGCAGCACGATCACCTGGCAGGTGGCCTCCAGCACCGAAAGCCATGCCTTGACGGTGTTGACGGCAACGCCGAGGTCTCTTGCGACTTCGGTCAGGTTCAGGAGCTGGGCGCTTCTGGCCGCGAGCAGCCGGAGAAAGCTCTGGTATTGGGTCAGGTCGCCGACCTGCCTAAGCGTGCGCACGTCGCGTTCCAGGTACGTCTGGATGTAGCCGGCGTGCCAGAGGGATGCGTCGCGCCTGGGCTGCGCCGTCAGTTCGGGATAGCCGCCGCGCAGAAAGCCTTTCCATAACCTGGCGAACGCATGCGGCGTCGCCGTTCGCGCCGCCCGGCGCTTGCGTTCCCACGGCAAAGACAGCTGCGCCCGCCCCTCGGCCTCGCGCCTGGACAGCGGCAGCAGGCGAAGCAGCGCAGTGCGCCCCGCCAGCGATTCGGTCACTTGCTCGGCGAGCGCCAGGTTTTGCGAGCCGGTCAGCAGGTACTGGCCGCGGCGGTGGCGGTGCGCGTCAATTTTCTCCTTGATGTATGGGAGCAGGTCGGGGACGTGCTGTATCTCGTCGAAGATCACCGGTGGCGCGTGCATTGCGAGAAAGCCGCGCGGGTCCTGCGACGCGGCCGCACGGACGTCCGGCGGTTCCAGGGATACATACCGGCAACGCTTGTCGAACAGGCGTCGAAGCAGCGTCGTCTTGCCGGACTGACGCGGGCCGGTCAGAACCACGGCGGGAAACTCGGCGGCGGCCTTGCGCAGGACCGGTTCGAGCGAACGTTTGATATAGCCTTTCATTTGTTGTAATTATGCATTTGAAACGCAGAATTGCAACGGATGGCGGCGGCGCTTTTGTTTTTCTCATGGACAACCAGCGGAAGGGCGGCTTATAATCGAAAATCGCTCCCACACCTCCGACACCAGACACAAGAATCTCCGATGAGCCGATTGAAACGCGCCGAGGCCGTGCTTGCCGCCGCCGAACAGTGGAAAAAACGCTGCCTGCTGGGAGGCGGGTCGGTGTTCACGGATGAAAAGTTGTGGACTTCGGAGAATTTTGAACAGCTGCGGGAGCACTATGTTGAGAACCCCGACGCAGGCACGGAAAAATTTCATGACAAGTTGGAGCGTCAGCTGGAACCTGCTTCTCCGGCGGCCAAATGCCTATGGGCGGAAATGACATGGGTGCTGTATCTGATTGTATCCAGAGATAGTCTCAGACGGCAAACCAAGCATGATCACATCAAACAAGCCTGGGAGTGGTCCGGGAAAGATCTCCCGGGCCGCAATTGGGCATTAGGCGATCTTCTGGCAAAAGGAACGGTAAATCCCGGCACTGCCTTTAACACATACAAATGGCTCGAATTTGCATTCTTCGTCGACACCATGGGCGATTGGTTCTCCCGTCTCTCCCGCGAGCAGAGGGAAGAGTTGCTGTCCGACCCATGGAAATTCGCCGCATGGCTCGACGCCCGAAAAGGTTCCGAGAGGCGCCAGCTCAGACATATTTTCCTGTTCCTGCTGTTTCCCGATTCGTTTGAACTGACGGTATCAAAAAAACACAAACGCCATATCATCGTGGAGTTCCACAAAAAATGGGGACACAAAGCGGACGTAGATTACCGCAAATGCACGACGATCGAAGTGGATCGGGCGGTGCTCAAAGTTCGGGAGCAGCTTGAGAGAGAGCATCCCGGTAAGGAAATAGACTTCTACCAACAACCGTATAAAGATTGGTGGCTCCCCAAGCCCTCTCCCGACCCTGAACCCGATCCCAAACCTGATAAGAAGCGTTACGACCTCAATTCAGCCCTCGACGACATCTTTGTCAGTGACGAGCAGTTCGAGCGTATTTTACGAGCGATCAAAGACCGCAAGAATCTGATTCTGCAAGGGCCGCCCGGCGTCGGCAAAACCTTCATCGCCAAGCGCATCGCGTGGTGTCTGATCGGGCGCGAAGACCCGGATCCGGTCGAGATGGTGCAGTTCCATCAGTCGTACGCCTACGAGGACTTCGTGCAGGGGTGGCGGCCGAACGAGCAAGGCGGCTTTACCCGCAAAAACGGCGTGTTCTTCGAGTTCTGCAAACGCGCCGAACAAAAACCGGACGTGCCGTTCACGTTCATCATAGACGAGATCAACCGCGGCAATCTGTCGCGCATATTCGGCGAGTTGCTGATGCTGATCGAGGCCGACAAACGCGGCCGGGACTATGCGATTCCGTTGCTTTACGGCAACCCCGACGAGCGTTTCTCGGTGCCGGAAAACGTGCACATTCTCGGCCTGATGAACACCGCCGACCGCTCTCTTGCAATGGTGGACTACGCGCTGCGCCGGCGGTTCGCGTTCGCGGAATTGCGTCCCGCGTTCGACACCGACTCCGGCACCTACAAGTTCGAAGAATATCTGCGCGCCAAAGAAGTGGACAAGGCGCTTGTGAAAAAGATTACAAACGGCATGTCCGAGATCAATAGCCGCATCCGCGACGAAAAAGACCTCGGGCATGGCTTTGAGATCGGCCACAGTTTCTTCGTGCCCGATAAAAAATTCTTTGTGCCCGATGAGCAAGCGGAAGAGCAGCCGGCTGAGTACGAAGACTGGCTTGAGAACGTCATCGCCACCCAGATCGAACCGTTGCTGCGCGAGTACTGGTTCGACCACCCCGAAAAGGTTCACGACCTGCTGGCGTTGCTGCGGCAATGACCGTGCCCGGTGGCCATCCCGATTGCGAACGTCTACTATCTGTTGTGCTACGCATGGAAGCACGTCGAGGAAGCCGGCGAGCGTCGCCTGCACGAGCTTGAGGGGCTGAGCGAGACCCACCACCTGCTCGGCAAGGTGCTGGCCGAAGGGACGTTTCGCCTGATCCGCAAGGGCCTGGATCGCGGCTACCGCGAAGTGCGCGAGGAACTGCCCGGCATCCGCGGCAAGTTGCTGATCAGCGAGACCGCCAAACGCGCGTTGCGCGCGCGCAGCCGCACGCTGTGCGAATTCGAGCAGCTGTCGCACGATGTGCTCCACAACCGCATCCTGCGCTCGACCTTGGGCGCGCTGCTGCAACTGCCGGACGTGGACAAGGACGTGCGGGCCGACGTCAAAATCGCGTATCAGAAACTCGAGGGCGTAAGCCCCGTGCGCCTGCACCGGCGGCTGTTCCGGCAGGTGCAGCTCGACCGCAACCGCCGTTTCTACCGCTTCCTGATGTTCGTGTGCCGGCTGATACACGAGCAATTATTCGTCGAGGAAAAATCCGGGCGCGTGCAATTTTTCGATTTCCGCAAAGACGAAGCGCGGATGTCGAAATTGTTCGAGGACTTCGTCGCCGAGTTTTATCGCCGCGAGCAGGGCACGTTTCGCGTCGGGCACGGCAAAAAAATCCAATGGCACGACGAGGGCACGACGCAAGAGCAACGCCGCATGATTCCCGACATGAAAAGCGACGTGCTGCTGGAATCAAAGGACCGGAAGCGGCGCATCATCCTCGACTGCAAATACTACAAGGAGGCGTTCAGCCGTCACCATGAGACCAGAAAACTGCGCTCGGGACACCTGTATCAACTGCTGGCCTATCTGCGCAACCGCGAGGCGACCAGACCCGGCCCCAGACACGAGGGCATCCTGCTCTACCCCGTGGTGCACCAACCGATCCAGGTGGACGTGTGCCTCGAGGGGTTCCCGATACGCGCGCGCGGCATTGATCTTGGCCGACACTGGAAGCGCATACACGACGACATGCTGGCCGTCGTGGGCCCTATACGGGGCGCCTGAGCCGCGGCCTTACCTTTCCCTTACGCGCACGCCGCTATCGGTGCCGACGATCAGCCGGTCGGCGGGGCGCGCCGCGAACAGACCGACGGCGACGACGCCCGGGATCTGATTGAGGCGCGCCTCGAGCGCCGCGGGTTGCGTTGCGTCCAGCCCGCGCACGTCGAGAATGGCGTTGCCGTTGTCGGTGACGAAACCGTCGCGCCATTCGGGGACGCCGCCGAGCCTGACCAGTTCGCGCGCCACCAGGCCGCGCGCCATCGGGATCACCTCGAGCGGCAACGGGAAGGCACCCAACACCTCGACCTCCTTCGACGCATCCACTATGCAGACGAAAGACGCGGCGGCCTGGGCGATGATCTTCTCGCGCGTCAGCGCGCCGCCGCCGCCCTTGATCAGCTCCAGGCGCGGATTGGCCTCGTCGGCGCCGTCCACGTAGAGCGGAATCCCGCCGACCGCGTTCAAGTCGAGCACCGGGATCGAGAGCGCTTCAAGCCGTGCGCGCGTCGCCTCGGAACTGGCGACGGCGCCCTCGACGCGACCCCGAAGCGCGCCCAGCGCCTCGATGAAACAGGCGACAGTAGAACCGGTGCCGACGCCGACGACGTCCCCCGCCGACACGTATTCGACGGCGGCGCGCGCGGCGGCTTGCTTGTGTTCGGCTGCGGACATCAAGGTCATTCAGCGGGTTCCTTCGCGCACCCCCAACACCAGGTCGCGCGAGCGGTCGCCGACGGCGTGGAAACCCGCCAAGTAACAATAAACGCTCGCGGGCAGACAATCCACCGTCACGTTCGGCGCAAGCGACAACTTTCCCTCCATCGAGCGCGTCGTGAACGCGGCCTCGACGCCGGGATGGGTCTTGAGAAAAGACCGGATAGGAGTCGTCTTGCGGGGCCGGGAAACAACGGAGTCAGACCATTTGACTTCCACGCACCAGCGAGGCTTGTAGCGCTCGTCCAAACAGACGATGTCAACTTCGCCGCTCTGCCAACGCGCGTAACGCAACTCCAGGTCCGCATGAAACCACTGCGAGAATATCGCCGTTTCCACCAGCGCGCCCATGTCCCGGCCGTTCGATTCTATCGGGCCGAAAAGAGCACTGCGCATGGACGGGGTGGTCAAATGCACCTTGAAGTAATTGGCGCGTTTGAAATGCTTGGCGTTGCGATCAATACGATGGACTATCCTGATCAGGAAAGCGGCCTCCAGGTACTCCAGATAATTCTTGATCGTCGGGCTGGAAACACCGGAATGTTGCGACAACCCCTGCAACGATACTTCCTGCGCCGTGTGCCAGGCAAGGGTCATAAACAGCGAATTGAGATCCTGGATGTCGCGGATGCCATAGAGGCTCGGCAAGTCGCGCAGCAATACCTTGTCTATGATGTCGCTGCGAACGTAGCGTCTCACGTCTTTCCGAATACTCTCGGAGAAAATCACCTCAGGGTAGCCGCCCATGTTGACGTAGCGAACGAAGTGCTCGTTGAGGGCGTCAATGTCCGCGCAAAACCATCCCTGCCGTTCGCGCACGACGACGTCGCCCATACCCTGTAAATCCATAAACTCGTAGAACGTCAGTGGCGGCAGAAGAAAATCGGTAAAGCGTCCGGTGCCGGACTCGATGCTCTTCAAACGCAGAGCCGCGGCCGCCGACCCGGAAACGACGCATTTGATGCGCGGGTGGTCGTCGACGAATATCTTGAGATGACGCTCCCATTCGCGCAGGTACTGTATTTCATCCAGGAACAGATACTGGATTTCACGCAACGACGGGAAAGTCGGTTGCGAGCTCGGCGGCGTGCCACCTCCTTGAGCATGGCCGACGAGTTCCTCAATGGAGCGGTTGGCATACAAGGGCTGGTCCAACGATAAGTAGGCAATAGCTTGCGACGGGACACCGTCGTCCAACAAGCGCTGAATCACGTGTTGCAGCAAAACAGTCTTGCCGACGCGACGCGGCCCCATCAGCACGACGGCGCGACGCACGTCCCTTGCCTCCACCAATTTGGCAAAGGAATCGAGATAGGCACGCGGGCGCATATCCCGAAATGCTTTGTCGGTACCAGGAGACGCCTCATCCCACCATGGATTTTCGGCGCAAATGCGCTCCCGGTACTGCTCTGCGGGAATCAGTTCCACGGGAGCAATTCTGTGGATAGTCCAAGAAAAGTCAATATAAGAGAAGTTCACTTTGCTTATTGAATAAATTCGTAAATAATAATTCTATATCAATGGCTTAAAAACAATCGGAAATAGCCCGCGAAGGTTCGGGGGCGAGAATGGCCAGACTAAAGTTCCCACTTTCGCGGAGGATGACGGGGGATACCAGAGTAACCGAGGAAAGCCCGGCACTTAAATATAAGGCCTTTACAGTATTATGTTTGGGAATTATATACCTAAATCTACAAGACTTTCTTGTTGATTTCTGGTATCCATTTGACGCTTCACAGGCCGACTAACGTCATCACCTCCACGTCCAGTAGCCCCATTCCCGAAGGCCAGTATATTCAACGCGGCATTAACATCCGCGTTATCCCGATGACCGCAAGCGGTACAGATAAATACCGCCTGAGTCTTTCTGTTGTTCTTGTCAATGTGCCCGCATTTATTGCATGTCTGACTTGTGTATGCGGGGTTTATGTAATTCGTATTCGTCTTGTAGTCCAGGCACTGGTGAAACTTGCCCCAGCATGACGCCAGGATCACGCGGTTCAAGCCGCTCTTCGCGCGAACGTTGGTTCCGGGTTCCTCCTTTGTTCCCTTGGCGCTTCTTGTCATCCCTTGATTGTTCAACTGCTCCAGGTGCACAAGGGAGTATTTATCGGCCACTTCCCTCGATACGCCATGGCACCAATTCTGTCTGACGTGTCGCAACGTGGCCTGTGCCTTCTGATAAAGCAACTGTGCGCGCTTCCACCGGTTCGACGCCTTGATCCCTTTCTTGCGGTTCGGCCCCTGTCGCCTAGCCATCTTCTTCTGATAACGCCTGACGCGACGTTCATGTTTTGCCGTATCCGGCATACGATACATCGTCCCGTCGGATAATGTTACCTGACCG
Source organism: Candidatus Oxydemutator sp. (assembly GCA_965203445.1). Lineage (GTDB taxonomy): Bacteria > Pseudomonadota > Gammaproteobacteria > Poriferisulfidales > Oxydemutatoraceae > Oxydemutator. The sequence goes on along the minus strand of OZ241883.1, from coordinate 975,756 downwards.
ACGTTGCGGTCTATGCCGACTTCTCTTACAGGTTTCAATGCTTCGGATTGTTCCACTTCATACGTGATATACGCATACCACCTGCCGCATTCCCGCTTGACCGTGCCGGACTTCGGCACGCCGCCCGGATAGGGATAGTGGCCAAGCAACAGCACCTCGCCTATCTTGGCGATGTGCAAGTAACGGCCTTTCAGATGGAACGTCCCCGTCACCAAGGGAAAACTATCGGGATGCATATATTTTGCATGGAACCTCGGCAATCCGCCCTCTTTCTTATAAAACTGCTTGTACGTCGTTTCCAACTGTTTCAAAGATGCCTTTACTATGTTGGCCGAGTATTCCTGCAACCAGGGTTCACAGTGGCGACGTAACAGAGTGAACTGCTTGCCCAATGTAAAATACCAAGGCTTACAGCATCCATATGCCAGATACTCGTCCCTTAACTTCCCTACGAAATGATTCCATACGAACCTGCACGCCCCCGCCAATCCCGCCAACTTGCGGGCTTTGGCCTGCGTACCGGGATGCAACCTATACCGGATTGTTCTATGGACTTTCATCACAAAACATCATACCATATTCCTATAGAAAATCAAGTACTTCACCACTATTCTGTAGATTTAGATATATAATTCCCTTATGTTTTCTCAGACTCTCGCTGAAAAACCGATGCCCCCCTACGACTACATCCGGGCGATAGACGCCTGCAAGGTCTATGACGTCGCGCGGGTAACGCCGCTGGAGGCGGCGCCCAAGCTGAGCGCGCGCCTCGGCTGCGACGTGCGCCTGAAGCGCGAGGACTTGCAGCCGGTGTTCTCGTTCAAGCTGCGCGGCGCCTATAACAAGATCGCGCACCTGTCGCAACGCGAGCAGCACGCCGGCGTCATCGCCGCCTCCGCCGGCAACCACGCGCAGGGCGTGGCGCTGGCGGCGCGCCAGCTCGGCATACGCGCGCTGATCGTGATGCCGCGCACGACGCCGCGTATCAAGGTCGAGGCCGTGCGCTTGTTGGGCGCGGACATCGTCCAACACGGCGACACCTACGATCAGGCCTGCGAGCACGCATTGCAACTCGCCGCCGAACGCGCGCTGACCTTCGTCCATCCGTACGACGACGCCGACGTGATCGCGGGGCAGGGTTCGGTCGGCAAGGAGATTCACCGGCAATGCGGCGACGACCTGCACGCGGTGTTCGTGCCGGTCGGCGGCGGCGGCCTGATCGCCGGGGTCGCGTCCTACCTGAAACACGCGCGCCCTGAGGTGCGCGTCATCGGCGTCGAACCCGAGGACGCGCCGACGCTGGCCGAGGCGCTGCGCCGTGGCGAACCGGTGACGCTCGACAAAGTCGGATTGTTCGCCGACGGCGCCGCGGTGCGGCGCATCGGCGACGAGACTTTCCGCGTCGCGCGGCGTACGGTGGACGACGTCGTGCTGGTTACGACCGACGAGATCTGCGCCGCGGTCAAGGACCACTTCGACGACACGCGCGCGCTGCTCGAGCCCGCCGGCGCACTGTCCATCGCGGGCCTGAAGAAATACGCGCGTGCCGAGCGGCTGCGCGGGTGCGGGCTGGTCGCAATCGCCTCCGGCGCCAATATCAACTTCGACCGCCTGAAGCACGTCGTCGAACGCTACGAGATCGGCGAGGGCGCCGAATCGCTGCTCGCGGTGACGATACCGGAACGTCCCGGCAGCTTCCTCGATTTCTGCCGCACCATCGGCAGGCGCACGATCACCGAGTTCAACTACCGCTACGCCGACGAGGCGCGGGCGCGTATTTTCGTCGGCCTGCAATTCGACGACGCGCAAGACAAAGACGCGGTGCTGACGGCGTTGCACGACAACGGCTACCCGGTCGCCGACCTGTCGGACAACGAGATGGCGAAACTGCACCTGCGTCACATGATCGGCGGCCGCGCCGGGCGTCTGAACGACGAACGCCTGTGCCGCTTTCAGTTTCCCGAAAGACCGGGCGCGCTGCTCGAGTTCCTGGAGTACATCGGCGGGCGACGCTGGAACATCAGCCTGTTCCACTACCGCAACCACGGCGCCGCCTACGGGCGCGTGCTGGCGGGAATACAGGTGCCGGACGGCGAACTGGCGGGGTTCAGGACGCTGCTGGCCGAATCGCCCTACGCCTATCAGGACGAGTCGGGCAACCCGGGCTACGATTTGTTTCTGGCCTGACGGTCGTTACCGCGCCAGATCAGACAAAAATGCGTTGAGGCCGACGGCCTCGGCGTTATCAGCCAGCGGGAATCTGTCCGCGCCTGGATAAACCACCACCTTTCTCGTTGCCCCGATCTCAGCGCACGCAGAATGATAGAGGCTGCTTACTTTGGGCGCCGTCGAACGTTTTACCTCTATAGCCCAGGTCTCCCGTTTCGGCCCTTCCAGAACCAGATCAAGCTCATGCCGATCCGCCGTTCTGTAGTAGCTGGATTGCCATTTATCGGACAAACCGACGAGGATGTTTTCCAACACAAAGCCTTCCCAACTCGCGCCCAATGCCGGATGCCCCAACAGGGTTTCATAGTCCGGGATATTCAAAAGGCGGTGCAATATGCCGCTGTCCCGGATATAGACCTTGGCCGATTTGACCAGCCGTTTTCTCGTGTTACCCGACCATGGGGGCAACTGTCTGACCATGTAAAAATCGGTCAGTGTGTCCAGGTAGGATCGGATGGTTTTGTGATCCACTTCAAGGCTTTTGCCCAACGACGACAGATTGATCTGCTGCCCGTGCCAATGAGCCAACATGCTCCAAAAGCGCCTCATTCGCGTGGCCGGGACCTTCGGCCCCAGCAACGCCATGTCACGTTCCACGTAAGAGGCAATAAAGTCAGAACGCCAGTTCCAACTCTCATCGTCGTTTGCCACCAGACAACCATCGGGGAAACCGCCTCTGAGCCACAGATTTTCCATCGTAAAACCCGGAACCTTCGCCCGATACATTTCCAGCGCAGAGAGAGTGCTCAACTCCAAATAACGAATGCGACCCGCCAGTGTCTCAGAGGAATGCTGGAGCAGTCCGCGGGCAGCCGAACCCAACAACAAAAGCCCCCCTTTCTCGCCGGCGCGCCTTCTGGCGTCAATGAGGCTGCGCAACACCCTGAACAAATCCGGCTTTCTCTGCACCTCGTCAATGATCAGCAGACGGTTGCCGAACCGTTTGAGATAGGCCTCGGCATCATTCAGCTTGGCCAGATCGGAATCTCGCTCCAAATCCAGATAGAGGACTTCTTTGCCGACTTTGTCGTGGGTGATCGCAAGCGCAAGCGTAGTTTTGCCGACTTGGCGCGGCCCCAGGATGGCGACCACGGGCATCGCGCGAAGAGCGTCAAGGATTTGATTTTCGAGCAGACGCGGTATCATTCTTGCATTTCGGGAGTTTGGCTCCCAAAATGCAAGAAAATAATGTTTCTGGCCTCATACAACAAACTGGGTAAGGTGGCCATAGGCGCGTCAGCCAAGCCACCTTCAATATCATTCGACCGGAAAGTCGAAGTACGTATCCGGGTACGGTTCGTCCTTGAGCGTGTAGTGCCACCATTCTTTGTCGTAGTTGACGAACCCGTGTTTCTCCATGGTTGTCTTCAGCAACAGGCGGTTGTTCTTCTGGTCTTCGGTGATGCGCGGATCGGCCGTGTTGGACAGCGTGTCGAAGTAGTCGAAAGGGGTTCCCATGTCCAGTTCTTTCGAGTCGGCCTTGCGTGCCAGCGTCAGATCCACCGTGCCGCCCCTGCTGTGGCCCGAGCGGTCGGCGATGTAACCTTTCTCTATCAGCCGGGACTTTTCCTCGTTCGGGTAATACTCTGATTTCATTTTGGTATCGCTTGCATCTTGCGCCCACGCGACGAAGTGATCCACCGCCCGCTGCGGGCGGAAACAATCGAAAATCTTGACGGTATAGCCGCGCGCGCCAAGCTCCTGCTGCACCCGCCGCAAAGCCGCGGCGGCCGGTTCGGCGAGGATGCACAAAGGGGCCGCATAGCCGCGCACCCTGGTGCCGAGAAAGTTGTCGGCGGAATAATACCTGACGTCGAATATGGCGGCGGGCATGGTCTCGTTGACGACCACGAACGAGTCGGGCCTGGCGTGCCGCACGCCGTTTTCCGAAGACCCTCCACAACCCGCAAGGCAGGCGAAGGCCAAAACGATTACTGATAGACGCATGGGACAACTCTCCCGTTCATCTTGAAACTCGCCGTTCGGCAGGTCAATGTTTCTAACCCGCCCAAACTGATATAATGGGGAATTATATAGAATGTTGTGCGGGAAAATGAAAATGTATCGAACAATTCGATATAGAGTTCATGCAGGAACTCAAGTCAAGGCCCGCAAGTTGGCGGGCACGGCTGGTGCGTGCCGTTACGTGTGGAACCATTTTGTGGGCAAGTTGCGTGACGAGTATGCCGAGGATGGCGAGTGCGATTACCGGTTTTATTCTCTTGGCAAGCGGTTCACGGCATTGCGCAGGGATGACGATACGTGGTTGCAGGAGTATTCCATGCCGATAGTGCGCCAAGCGTTGAAGCCGATAGAGACCGCGTACAGGCAATTCCTCAAGAAAGAGGGAGGCCTGCCGAGGTTTCACGCCAAGTATGTCCGCCCTGATAGTTTTCCGTTATGCACCGGAGCGTTCCGCTTGAACGGACGTTATCTCTACATCGCCAGGATAGGCGAGGTGCTGCTGCTTGGCCACAATCCGTATCCGGACGGCGTGCCCAAATCCGGCACGGTCAAGCGGGAATGCGGCAAGTGGTACGCGTATATCACATACGAAGTGGAACAGGCCGAAGTATCGAAAGTAGGGTACTCTGTAGGAATAGACCGTAACGTCAGTCAGGTAACCTGTTCTGATGGAAAGGTATTTCGTATGCCGGATATGGCAGGGCATGAGCGGCGCGTCAGGCGTTCTCAGAGGATGATGGCAAGGCGTCAGGGGCCGAACCGCAAGAAGGGGATCAAGGCGTCGAACCGGTGGAGGCGTGCGCAATCGTTACACCAGAAAGCGCAGGCCAAGTTGCGTCATATCAGACGGAACTGGTGCCATGGCACATCGAGGCAAGTGGCCGATAACTACTCTCTTGTGCACCTGGAGAAATTGAACAACCAGGGGCTAACAAGAAGCGCCAAGGGAACGAAGGATAACCCTGGAACGAATGTCCGTGCAAAGACCGGACTGAACCGCGTGATCCTGGCGTCTTGTTGGGGAAAGTTTCATCAGTGTCTGGATTACAAGACGGATACGAACTACGTGAACCCCGCATACACAAGTCAGACATGCAGTAAATGTGGGAACGTAGATAAAGAAAACAGAAAGACCCAGGCGGTCTTCGAGTGTAGCGCCTGCGGTCATCGGGACAATGCGGATGTGAATGCCGCATTGAATATACTGGCCTTCGGGAATAGGGCTGCTGGACGTGGAGGTGGTGAGGTTACTCGGCCTGTGAAACGTCAAATGGATGGGATGCGGTGCCTTGCACAACATTCTATATAATTCCCAAATATCCCACTGCCTCAGCCGCCGTTCCACAGCGTCTAATCCCCTGTCTAATCCCCTTGTCGCAGAAAACCGTGAACGTCGCCTCGGTGCCGCAGCGCAGCCCCTTTCGGTACCCTGGCGGAAAGACTTGGTTCGTGCCCGAATTGCGTCGGTGGATCCGCAGTCAACCGGACAAGCCCCGGCTGCTCGTGGAACCGTTTGCCGGCGGCGGGATTGTGTCGCTGACCGCCGTTTTCGAGAATCTCGTCGAAGCCGCCCTGATGGTCGAGTTGGACGAAGACATCGCCGCCGTCTGGAAATCCGTTGTCGGCGGGGACTCCGAGTGGCTTGCAAAACGCATTGCGAACTTTGTCATGACCAGGGAAAATGCACTCAGGGAATTGCATAAAAAAACGCAAACAAACAAAGAGCGCGCGTTCAGAACCATCATCAAAAACAGGACGTTCCACGGAGGGATACTGGCGGCGGGTTCCGGCCTCCTGAAAAACGGAGAAGCGGGGAAGGGAATATCGTCGCGCTGGTATCCGACCACGCTGGCCCGAAGATTGCGCGATATTGGCCATATACGCGAACGCCTGCAATTCCGGAACACGGACGCTTTCGAGGTGCTGAAAAAATACCGGAAGACCGACGCCGTCTTTTTCATTGACCCTCCCTACACCGCGGGCGGCAAAAAAGCCGGCAAGCGGCTGTACAAATACTGCGATCTGGATCACGAATTGCTTTTTGACCACTGCTGCAAATTGAAGGGCGATTTCATCATGACGTACGACAACGCCGACGAAGTGAAAGATATGGCGTCCCGGCACGGGTTGGCGGCAAAGCCGATTCCGATGAGAAACACCCACCACGCGAAAATGACCGAATTGGTTGTCGGGCGCAATCTCGACTGGATGGAAGGCACCCGAAGGGGGGCCGGAGCAGATCGCCCCGAAGCACACTCGAGTCTATGAGCGGAACTCACGCAAGCCCGTCAAGGCAAAACACAAAAATTTACCGAGGAACAAATCAATAGCGGAACCATGGACGATCAGAACCATAAGCCCTTATCAGACACCGCAGGCTCTTTGCAAGAGAAGCATCGACCTGGTTACCCCGTCTCGTCCATCGGCGACGCCTCCTGGTTCGCCCCGGCGCTGACCGCAGTCTATGCCCTGGTCCTGTTCTACGCCATGTTGCACCATGAGATGTGGCGCGACGAAATCCAGCCCTGGCTGCTCGCGCGCGACAGCGCGGGAGTGCTGGATTTGTTGCGCAACATGAAATATGAGGGCCATCCGCCGTTGTGGCATCTGCTGCTGATGCCGATAACGCGGCTGACTTCCTCGCCGTTCGCAATGCAGATTCTCCATCTGGCAATCGCCTCCACCACCGTTTTTGTCATTGCAAAGTACGCGCCGTTCAAGCCGTTGCACAAGATACTGCTCGTCTTCGGTTATTTCCCTCTGTACGAATACGGGCTGATTTCGCGCCATTATGCGCTCGCCCTGCTGCTCGTCGTCGTGACGTGCGTACTGCTGAAGCAGCGCCACCAGAAGCCGCTGCGGCTGGCGTTGGCGTTGTTCCTGATGAGTTATACCCATGTTCTCGCCTGCATCGTCGCCATCAGTGTCATGGCGGGCTTGGCGCTGGAGTATTTTCTCAACCGCCAAACCCTGGCGGAGGACAGAACCGTGAACCTGCGAAGGAACTATGCCGGATTTGCCCTCGCCGCCGCCGGGATTCTGCTCTCCATGTTGCAGATGAACCCGGCGGCTGACGCACCGCGCGGCGGTTGGTTCCTGGCATTAGATCATTGGCGGGGCTGGGAGATTGCGATGAATGCGCTGGGCGCGTTCAGCGCGGGACTGGGCTTGGACTCCGCACAAACTCAATTGGCAAGGTCCTATTTTACCGAGACCATGGGGCTGGACCTGGCGGGCCCAGATTTCTCGCCGGGCTTGGCCACTCCGTTGAAAATCATACTGCCAATGGCAGTCGCCGGTGCGCTGGCCACACCCATCGCCTGCTATTGGAAAAAACCCGCTGCCTTGGCTATATATCTTTGCTGCATAACGGGGTTGTTGACCTTTTCCTACATGGTGTCCCTGCACTTTGTGCGCCATTACGGCTTTCTCCTGATTGCCATCCTGCTGCTGGTCTGGAGTGGAAGATATTTCACTTTTCGGTTTCGCAACCAGGAACGGGAAGAGGGGAATACATCGCCGCCTGCCGCAAGCCCCGTCATCGGGACTCTGCTGACGGTCTTCCTGGCAGTCCACGCGTTCAGCGGATTGAAAGCCGTCGCCGACGACGTCGAGCGTCCCTTTTCTTTTGGTAAACAAACGGCCGCATACATCGAAGCCGAAGGCCTGGACTCCCTTCCGATGATCGGCGAACGAGACTATATCGCCAGCACCGTGGTCGGGCACCTGCAACGAAAACGAAAAATCCACTATGCCAAGGGGAACCGGGAGGGTTCTTTCGTGCGCTGGGACACCGAGCGACTCAAGATTGACGATGCGACCCTGCTGGCGCAAACACAAGCGCTTGCCACTCGCGCCGGCGGCAGGGTGCTGATGATATTAAATCGCCCTCTGTCAACAAAACCCGTCGCAGGGCGCACGATTCGAGCGCTCGCGTCCTTCCGGGGAGACGCCATCATATCCGATTCCGAGTATCACCTGTATCTTTACGAGACGTCTGCGAACGCAGGGCAGTCTCGCAGTTAGCCTGCTGCCTTACCCCCCACGCCTCGCGGTATCAGCCGGCCGCCGTCGTCCGATTCACGATACTCTTCGGCGTATTCGGCGTCCTGGTTGACTTTCCAGACGTCATAACGCACTTCGCCGCAGACGATGTTTTCGACGGTGAGCATCGCGGTCATCATCGAGTGATCCTGGCTGTTGTAATTGTGCAGACCGTTACGACCTACGGGGTACAAACGCGGACATTCAGACTCCAGAAAACGACGAATGGTCTTGACCTTTTCGACGTAGCCGTCGTCATAGATCGGATACGCCTTCTCCTGGCGCACGACAAAACCGTCGGTCACGTCGTCCAAACGCGCCAGCCCAAGCTGGACGAGCTCCCTCGTCGCGCGCTTCACCAGATCAGCGTCTTCGCCGGCCCACAAACCGTCGCCCTCGAAACAAAAGTATTCCATGCCGTAGCAGCTTTTGTCCGGAGTCGGAACCATTTCGGGCGACCATGACTTGAAATTCTGAATGCGACCGACTTTTACATCCGGGTCGTGGATGTAGATCCACTGGTCGTCGAATACATTCCGATCCTTGACGATCAGGCCGACCGTCAGGTGGTCGCGGTAGCGCAACCCATCGGCGGCGGCCACGACTTCGGGCGGCGGGGCCGGTTCGAGGCAGCTGACCAATTCACGCAGGGAAACGGAGGATACGATGATGTCCGCCTCGTGGCGCGTCTCGACTTCCTGCCCCGTGCGCGAGACGACCTCCCAGCCGCCGCCGTCGAGACGACGCAGGCGCACGGCGCGGCAACCCATCTCGATGCTGCCGCCCCAGCCTTCGATTTTGCGACCGACGCTCTGCCACATCATCCCGGGGCCTTTGCGCGGATAGTGGAAAGAATCAATCAGGGTCTTGATTACCGGACGGCTTTTGCCGCCGAAGGACAGCATGCTCCTGATCGCCGATCCCAGCGTCAGACCCTTGATGCGTTGGGCCGCCCAATCGGCCGAGATTTCCGAGCACTTCATTCCCCATACCTTCTCGGTGTACGTCTTGAAGAAGATCTGGAATATGCGGCGGCCAAAGTAGTTGGTGACGAATTCCTCAAAATTTCGGGGATTTTTGATCGGGAACAGCGATACCTTCAAATAGGAAAGCATGCACCAAGTGAGCTGAATCAGGCTGAGATTGCGCAATATGTTGCCGATCCGCAACGGATAGTCGAACAATTTTCCCCGGTAGTGGATGCGCGATTTGCGCGGACGACGCAGAAAGTCCTCTCCCAGAAACTCGTCCCAGAGCTCTCTCACTTCCGCGGATTTTGTGTAAAAGCGGTGGCCGCCGATGTCACAGCAGAAACCTTTGTAAGAAACCGTTTTGGAAATACCGCCAAGATACATCGGATCGGCTTCGGTAACCGTCACCGGGATTTTCTTTTTACTTAGCAGGTAAGCGGCGGTCAGGCCGGCGGGACCGGCGCCGACGCAAAGAACGCTCCTGGCGGAAAGTTTTGCCTTTTCAGTCTTTGCAGGAGTCGTCATATTTTGCGGCGTCTTACGACGGGAGAACCGACATGGTCATCAGGCTATCAGTACGCATCACGGGACACTCGCAAACACTGTTACGGAAAGTGTCGACGGTCGAGACCGCACGTGCTCCCGCGCCGTTATTGAACGGATTATGGTACCATAACGATACCGATGGCTAAAAATCTGATAGAGAGAAACCCCACCGCATTGGCGCCGGTAGGCAGTCTCGACGCCTACATCGCGGCCGCCTACAGCGTGCCGGTGCTGGCGGCCGAGGAGGAACGGCGGCTGGCGCTGTGCTACCACGAGGACGACGACGTCGAGGCGGCGCGCAAACTGGCGCTGCACAACCTGCGTTTCGTCGTGCAGGTGGCGCGCGGTTATCTGGGCTACGGCCTGACGCTGGCCGACCTGATCCAGGAAGGCAACATCGGCCTGCTCAAGGCGATCAAGAAATTCGATCCGGCCATCGGCGTGCGCCTGGTATCGTTCGCGGTGCACTGGATACGGGCCGAGATACACGAGTTCATCATCCGCAACTGGCGCATCGTCAAGATCGCGACGACGAAGGCGCAGCGCAAGCTGTTCTTCAATCTTCGCGGCGAGAAAAAGCGCCTCGGCTGGATGAACCGCGACGAGGTCGAGCAAGTGGCGAAAGACCTGGGCGTCAAACCCGAGGAAGTGCTCGAAATGGAAAGCCGTCTGAGCGGGCGCGAGATCAGTTTCGACCCCCACGGCGACGACGACGAGAACCGCGTCGCCCCCGCCAACTACCTGCAAAGCGAACCGGCCGCGGACCCGGCGCACGCGCTGGAGCAGGAACAGTGGAGCGATTACCAGCGCGAAAAATTGTTCGAGGCGATGAAGCGGCTCGACCCGCGCAGTCTCGAAATCCTCAAGGCGCGGCGGCTGTCGGACGACAAAACAACGCTGCGCCAACTGGCGAAACGCTACAAGGTATCGCCGGAGCGCATCCGCCAGATCGAAAGCCAGGCCATCGCCCAACTGCGCGAGACCGTCGCTGCGCCATAACGCGCCCGGCGCGCGCCGGTCACGCCCGCACTGCCAGAAGCATGCCGGCCACGATCAGCGAGGTCCCCGCCCAATATGCCAGAGACAACGAGTCCCCGAAAAAAACCTTGGAGAGGATGGGCACCGCGATAAACGTAATCGCCATCAGTGGATACGCACGCGACAGCGGAACGTCCTGTAGCGCCCATATCCACAAGAACGTCAGGAACACGTACATCGTCGCGGAAATGTAGAAGGGCCCAAAAAACAGCAACGATAGCAGCCCGTTCTCTTTTACCTGCAAACCGCACAACTTTAGAAACACCTGGGCACCGGCAATGCCGAGAACGCAAAAAATCAGGGCAGCGTAGTGTAAAACCGTCATCGAATCAGGTGACAAACGACAGATAACGGTCGACCAGCAACGCCGCGAACAGCAACAGCAGGTAGATAATCGAAAACACGAAAGTCTCGATTGCCTTGTCGCGGCGGCGCGTAATTTTCAGCGACACGGCATAGTAGAGAAAAACCGCGTTCAGCAGCAGCGCCGCGAACAAATAGATCGCGCCGGACATGCCGGTTGCGAACGGCAGCATCGTGATCAGCGCCAGCAGCAGCGTGTACAACAAAACGTGCAGCCGGGTGTAGTCCTCGCCGTGGGTCACCGGCAGCATCGGCACCGCGGCGGCGGCGTAGTCGTCCTTGCGATAGAGCGCAAGCGCCCAGAAGTGCGGCGGCGTCCATGCAAAGATAATCAGGAACAGCAACAACGCCGGGAAGTCCACCTGCCCGGTAACCGCGGTCCAGCCAAGCAGCGGCGGCGTCGCCCCGGCGGCGCCGCCGATGACGATGTTCTGCGGCGTCGCATACTTCAGAAAACGGGTATAGACGAAGGCGTATCCGACCAGCGACAAAACCGTCAGCAGCGCGGTCAGCAAGTTGACCCACAAAGCCAGAATCACGGTGCCGGCAACGCCGATAATCGCCGCGAACGCCAGGACCCGGCGCGGCGACAGGTTGCCGGCGGGCAGCGGGCGCCCGCGCGTGCGCCGCATCACCGCGTCAATCCGATGATCGGCGACCTGGTTGATCGCCGCGGCCGAACCCGCGACCAGCGCGACACCGGCCAGCGTCGCCAGCAACGTCGCCGGCGACAACGTCAGCGGTGCCGCCAGCAACATGCCGACCAGCACCGTGAACAGCATGACCGCGACCACTTTCGGCTTGCACACTTCCAGATAGTCTTTGATCACGTCGGGCAACGCCCGGCGCGACGTCGCGGCGATGCCGATTTTGGAGGAAGACGGTGTCATTGGAGCTTTGCCCAAACCGTCGGAACGCGCCCTTGCCCCATCGCCAAAAGACCGCGCCTACGGTTTCCCGGGAGTACCCGGCGATTGTAGCACGCGCACCAACGTCAGCAGCGCGAGAAACAGCAATGCCGCGGTCGCGTTGTGCGCGACCGCGACCGCCAACGGCAACTGATAGACGACGTTCGACACCCCCAGCGCCACCTGCGCACCGAGCAGCAGTGCCACACCCACGGCAGTGCCGCGGACGAGGCCGCGGCTAGGGGCCGGGGCAGCCACAAACACCGCCACCAACAGACACGTCAGATAGACGGTGACCGCCAGCGCCCCCAGCCGGTGACCGAAATGCACCGCCACCCGCGCCGGACTTGCGAGCGTGCCGTGTTCGTAATCCACGCCGGACGCCAGCGGCAGCCGGAAGCCCTCGGCAAAGTCGGCGCGCGTCGCGGGCCACCATTGTCCGTTGCACAGCGGAAAATCGGCGCACGCCAGCGCCGCATAGTTCGCGCTGGTCCAGCCGCCGAGCGCGATCTGCACGACGAGCAACACCGACCCGAGCAACACCGCAACGGTCAGGGCAGACGGCCTCGCCGGTCGCGCGCGCGGCACGAACCAGTGGTCGAGACACAACCACCACAGCAACGCCAGCACCGTGAAACCGCCGAGCAGATGCGCGACGACCACCAGCGGTTGCAACAGCAGCGTCACCGTCCACATGCCGAGCAGCGCCTGGGCGACGACGACCAACGCCAGCGCCAGCGGCAACCACAGGCGTTGTCCGGGTTCGCGGCGGCGCGCCACGGCGAACGCCGCCAACGCGAAGATCAACAGGCCGAGAAAACCCGCGAGATAGCGGTGCGCGACCTCGCGCCACGCCTTGCCGGCGTCGAGGGGCCGCGCGGAATACGTCGACTGCGCCCATTCGGGGATTTGTTCGGGGACGCCTAGCAACTGGCCGTAGCAGCCCGGCCAGTCGGGACAGCCGAGACCGGCGTCGGTCAGGCGGACATAGGCGCCGAGCACGATGACCGCGAGCGTCACAACCGCCGTGCAACTGGCCAGTTTCTGAAAGTAAGTCAAGGCCCTATACAGGCCCGGCCGGCGGGTCGCGGAGCGGCGTCCCGATCAACCGATCCGCGACGCGCGCAGCAGTTTTTTCAGATCGCGCACTATGCCGTGGGGCGTCGCGTCTTGCGCGTAGCCCAACATCAGATTGCCGAGCGGATCCACGATGTACACGCGCCCGCGCGGCAATCGCGCCAGCGCGGCCGCCGCGCGCGTGGCCGAATCCACGCGCGCGATGACGAGTTTCGGGTGGCGCTGGGACAATTCCGGCGGCGAGATCGCGGGCGGTGCATCCGGCGGCAGCAGATAGGCGGTGCGCACGCGCGCCGCGTATCGGCCCAACGCCAGCCGCGCCTGACGCATCTTGAACAGACCGGCCTCGCAGTGCAGGTCGCAGGCGGCGCCGTCCCAAAACAGCAAAGTCCAGCGTCCGCGCAGAAGGTTGTCCGACGGCGCGGGTTCGGCACCGCGCGCGCCGATCAGGTCGCGCGCGCGCAGATCGTCCAGCACCACGACCGGCTCGATCAGTTCACCGTGGCTCGACGGCGGCGGCGCGAGATGGCCGGGGTAGAAATACACGACGACCGCCAGCAGCAAGGGCCCGGCGAACGCGGCCATCAAGCCCAGCAGCTTCAGGCGCGACCGCGGCATCACCACCATCGGGCGGCTTTGCGGTTGAAGTTCAGCAACGTGAAAATGACGACGACCGCCAGCGCCAGCGCGAACCACTGCACCGCGTACGCAAGGTGCTTGTCCGCCGAGATCGGAATCTTGGGCCAATTCCTCAGGTAGCCGTCTTCCGCGGCCGCGTCCATCCGAATCACGAGCGGCAACACTTCGGCACCCAGGTGCCCCGCAATCGCGCCGAAATCGAGGTGGGCGATAACGCGCGGCCAGGCATCGGCTTGGGCGTCGTCGTCGCCCAACGTGAAGGGCTCGCCGAACGGAACATAGACGCGGCCCTCGACGCGGCGACGGTGCCCGCCGAGCGGCACCCGCGGCAACTCGCTGCGCGACGCGCCTATCGGAACCCAGCCGCGGTCGACCAACACCACGCGACCGTCGTCCAGCGCGAACGGCGTCAGCACCGAGAAGCCGACGAGACCGTTGCGCACCTCGTTGTCGAGCAGAAACTGACGCGCCGCAAGCGGCGTGCCCTCGATGCGCACCGCGCGATAGCGCCACGCCTCGAGGCCGCCGGAACCACTGAAATCGCGCGGCAGGTCCGCCGCCGGCAGCCGCGTGCGCTCGGCCAGCTCGCGGTCCATCACGCGCTTCTCGTGCATACGCTCCAGCTGCCATCGGCCGAGGCCGCTGAACAGACTCGCCAGCAGCACGGTCAGCAGCAACCCCAGAACGGAAAACTCGAGACGCCAGAATTTCATCGGCGGGAAACGTCGTACCGCAGGCCGTCCGGCCCATGCCCACGGGGTCGTTGCCGGCGTCGTGCTATGCTTGTCGGGATGCTCTGGTTCAAAATTATCGTCGGGTCGCTGTTTCTGGTGATGATTGCAAGCCTCGCCTCGGCCCTGGTTTCGCTGCTCAGGGACAGGGGCCGAACCGGGCGCACGCTGAAGGCACTGAAGCTGCGGATCGCGGCGTCAATCGCCGCTTTCGCGCTGCTGATAGCCGGCTACCTGGCCGGATGGATACAACCGCACGGCATAGTCCCGCCGCCCGCGACACCGCAACAACAAGCGCCCCCGGCCACACACCAATAACTCAAAATGGTGTCGAGCATTATATATAGTTCGCGATAAATTCGCTGTATGAGGCCACCACATTCTGGACAAATGAGGTAGTTGTTTTTGGATGGCTTGGCACGGGGTGATATTCCCCAGGCTCCGGTGCGGGCGCTCGCCGTTGTAGCGTTCCAGATACCTGAACAACGCATCGTTGAAAGCATACAGATCATCAAATAATCTGTCTTCCCGGTAGTCCACGAACTCCTCCTGCACGGTTCTGTTGAAGCGCTCGCATAATGCGTTCATCTTCGGACAACGCGGGTAAGTGTAACAGTGTTCTATACCCGCACGCTTCAGGTATTCGTCGAACTCTCCCTGATACTCGCTGCCGTTGTCCGTCAGCACTTTCTCGATGCGCCCCGGAAACACTTCGCACACCAGGCGCATGAAACACGCCGCGTCGCGACTGCTGGCGCGGCGACTGGCCAACGCCAACGCAAAGCGACTGCTGTGATCCGTCGCCGTGAAGATATGGCGGCGACTGTTTCTCACGAAGCGCACTATCGTATCAACCGCCACGCAATGGCCTGCATGCCCGGCATGGAAGTCTTTGCCCAAGCGCTGGCGCGGTCGGCGCTTGAACTCCTTGCGCCGACCGCGACTGTCCAGGCGAACCGCCACCTTGCGCATCTTGTCCGGGGCATCCGCTATCAGGCGGCCTATCGTGCGCTCCCCGGGACATCTCACCCCGCGCTTGGCGCACCACGCAACCAGCAGCACGTGAACCTTCTCCTTGCCTAAATTCGGGTGGCGCTCACGCAAGCGTCTGATCTCTTGGACCACCGCCACCGGCCACCGCCGCACCCGCCTGTTCTTGGGCGCCTTGCTGACGTCGTGCAACCCACTGAGACCGCCTTCGCGGTGGCGCTTGCGCCACGCATACAGGGTGCTGCGCGAAACCCCGAAGGCGTCTTGGGTTGCAGGCAAGCCATGATTATCCCAGAATATGAGGGCGTCGTATTTGCGTTCGGCACTCGTTGCCATAATAGCCTCCATTCGGTTTGCATAGGAAGCTATTTTACGCAACCCTGGGACGCGGTAGCCGACGTGCTTTATTTGCATGTCGGCTACCTTTCTGCGGCTAAGATATTGTCCAGAATGTTTCTGGCCCTATACATTCGCGTCGTCATTCTCCTATTCTTTTTGTTGCTTCTGCAAAAGCGGTGCCCCAGTTGACTTTCCCCACATGGGGCGAACCGGATTACGAAGGATAAATCATGCTAAAATCGTTTCGAGGTCGTAATGACTTTCCTTGAATTAGCGGAAGAGAGGGGACAACACCATTGAAAAAGACATTGTGGATTTTCTTCTTTGCGCCTGCTGTCGCGTTCGGTGATCCGGCTGATGCCCCGGCAGCCCCCGAATACAACTATCTGATAGCGGAAGCCCATGCAACCTCGACCACGGGTACTGCAAACCTGCCATCCGAAAGCACGGAAGACATAACAAATTTAGAGGAAGAGCTGTTGCGTTCCACACGTACAAATTGGTGGGCGGCGTTTGGCAGCCTTACAATGTGAGGGCAAGCAGCGTTATCACTATAGCCATTCTGCTTACCGGAGCCACCGTTGGTTACATAGTAGGCGTCAGCAGTGGTTCGGGCGCGGTCGTTGCCTCGGCAGTGCTGCCAACGATCTTGGCAGGTATAGGTATAGCGCTATATACCCCATTCAGAGGGAAGGAAAAATTGATGAAGACGAAGCCAAGTTTTTGGGCGGTCTCGTGATCTGGTTCATCGTTGGCCTTGTTCCGCTTATGCTGATCGGTAACTATGCAGATTATACTACCAGAGCCAAATCCCGAGCAGCGCACCTTGCCAGATGTACGCAATGGGGAGCGGCAATCAACAGGGCCAGAACCACAAAAAATCCTTCACCACTGACCTACGATCAAGTTTGCCCGAATAGCCTTCCCGGGCAAAAATAATCCAGCCCCCGCGGGAATGATGGAGAGGGATGCGGGCGAAGCGCCCCGCTCCCGATCAAAGCCAATAGACGAAGAAGAACAGGCCGAGCCAGACGACGTCCACGAAGTGCCAGTACCAAGCCGCGGCCTCGAACGCGAAATGGCGCTCGGGGGTGAAGTGGCCGGCGATGCTCCTGGCCAACACCACCAGCAGCATGATCGCGCCTATGGTCACGTGCAGGCCGTGGAAACCGGTCAGCATGAAGAAGGTCGAACCGTACACGCCGGAACCCAGTGTCAGGTTCAGATCTCTATAGGCGTGGATGTACTCGTAGGCCTGCAAGCCGACGAACAGCGCGCCGAGCGCAACCGTCAGAAACAGGCCGAAGATCAGCACGCCGCGCCGGTTCGCCCTGAGTCCGTGGTGCGCCCACGTCACGGTGACGCCGCTGGTCAGCAGGATCAGCGTGTTGAGCGCCGGAATGCCCCACGCCGGCATGTGTGCAAAACCGCCCCCGATGCGCGCCGGACCGTCGGCGTTGCCGGGCCAAAGCGCCTCGAAATTCGGCCACAGATACAGATTGGTCGCGGCGCCGCTGCCTTCGCCGCCGAGCCACGGCAGCGAAAAAGTACGCGCGTAGAACAACGCGCCGAAGAACGCGGCAAAGAACATGACCTCGGAAAATATGAACCAGAACATGCCCCAGCGAAACGAGACGTCCACTTGGTCGTTGTAGGTGGCGGCCTCGCTCTCGCGCACCACGGTGCCGAACCAGCCAAACATCATCACGATCAGTATCGCAAGACCGACGCCCATCAACGGCACGCCTATCGGAAGTTCGTTCAAAAACGCCGAGACGCCGACGAACAGC
Source organism: Candidatus Oxydemutator sp. (assembly GCA_965203445.1). Classification (GTDB taxonomy): domain Bacteria; phylum Pseudomonadota; class Gammaproteobacteria; order Poriferisulfidales; family Oxydemutatoraceae; genus Oxydemutator. The sequence goes on along the minus strand of OZ241883.1, from coordinate 958,126 downwards.
GTGAACAGCGCAATCGAACCGAGTATCGGCCAGTGGCTGCCGTGCGGAATGTAGTATTGGGTTGATGCGGATTGTGCGGACATCGGGTATTCCTCAGCCGGTCTCGTCGCGCGCGGCGCCGCCGGTGGCCGTTTCGGTCACGTCAAAAAACGTGTAGGACAGGGAAATCGTGTGCACGTGCGCGGGCAGGTCGGGGGCGACGTAAAAACGCACCGGCATATCGCGCTCCTCGTGGGGCGCCAATTCCTGGCGCAAAAAGCAGAAACACTCGACCTTCTTGAAATGCGCGGCGGCCGCTCCCGGCGTCACGCTGGGCACGGCCTGTCCGGCGACGGCCTGGTCGCGACGGTTTCTTACACGGTAGTGCACCGTTTTCATCTCGCCCGGATGCACGCTCACGCGCGAGAGCGCGGGCGCGAACTCCCAGTCCATGGATTGGTTCAGGTTGGCCAGCAACTCGACGGTGATGGTGCGCGACTCGTCGGCGCGCAACGCGGCGGCCTCGGCAATCTCGGCGCGCCCGGTCTTGCCGTTCAAGCCGGTGAGCTCGCAGAACACGTCGTAGATCGGCACCATCGCAAAACCGAAACCGAACATGGCCACGGTAAGCGCGCCCAATTTCAACGCCAGTCTGCCGTTGCGGTTCATCGCGTCGCGACGATCAGGTAGAAGGCCGCGTACACCGACAACGCGGCGAGCGCCAAAGCGAGAGCCGTGACGCGCACGCTGCCGGATTGGTCGCGGCCTTGGTCGGGGGCTTCATTCATCCACGCACGGGCGGCGCTGCTCAACGAACCTGCGGCGGCGTCGTGAAGCTATGGTACGGCGGCGGCGACGGCAGCGTCCATTCGAGGCCGTCGGCGCCCTCCCACACGCGGTCGGTCGCTTTCTGGCCGCCGCGCACCGTGGCCACGACGATATACAGGAACAGCAGCTGCGCCAGACCGAAACCGAACGCGCCGACGCTCGCCATCACGTTGTAGTCGGTGAATTGCAGCGCGTAGTCGGGAATGCGGCGCGGCATACCGGCGAGGCCGACGAAGTGCATCGGGAAGAACGTCAGGTTGACGAATATCGTCGACAGCCAGAAGTGCCACTTGCCGAGCGTCTCGTTGTACATGTGACCGCTCCACTTCGGCAACCAGTAGTAGACCGCCGCCATGATCGCAAAGATCGAACCCGGCACCAGCACGTAGTGGAAGTGGGCGACGACGAAATAGGTGTCGTGGTACTGGTAGTCGGCGGGCACGATGGCGAGCATCAGCCCCGAAAAACCGCCGATGGTGAACAGCACGATGAACGCGATCGCGAACAGCATCGGCGTCTCGAAGGTCATCGAACCGCGCCACATCGTCGCCACCCAGTTGAACACCTTGACGCCGGTCGGCACCGCGATCAGCATCGTCGAGAGCATGAAGAACAGCTGCCCGGCCAGCGGCATGCCGACCGTGAACATGTGGTGCGCCCAGACGACGAACGACAGAAAGGCGATGGACGCGGTGGCATAGACCATCGAGTTGTAGCCGAACAGCGGCTTGCGCGCAAACGTCGGCAGGATGCTCGAGATGACGCCGAACGACGGCAGGATCAGGATATACACCTCGGGATGGCCGAAGAACCAGAAGATGTGCTGAAACATCACCGGGTCGCCGCCGCCGGCCGCGTTGAAGAAACTGGTGCCGAAAAACTTGTCGGTCAGCAGCATCGTCACGCCGCCGGCCAGCACCGGCATCACCGCGATCAGCAGGTAGGCGGTGATCAGCCAGGTCCAGACGAACAGCGGCATTTTCATCAGGGTCATGCCCGGCGCGCGCATGTTGAGTATCGTCGCGATGACGTTGATCGCGCCCATGATGGAAGACATGCCCATCAGGTGGATCGAGAAGATCAACAACGGCAGCGCCGCGCCGGTTTGCAGCGTCAGCGGCGGATACAGCGTCCAGCCGCCGGCGGGCGCGCCGCCCGGCACGAACAGCGTCGCCAGGAGCATCGCAAACGCGAACGGCAGGATCCAGAAGCTCCAGTTGTTCAAGCGCGGCAGCGCCATGTCGGTGCCGCCGACCATCATCGGTATCAGCCAGTTGGCCAGCCCCGTGAAGGCCGGCATCACGACGCCGAAGATCATCAGCAGCGCGTGCATCGTCGTCATCGAGTTGAAGAACTGCGGGTCCACCATCTGCAGGCCCGGCTGGAACAGCTCGGCGCGTATCACCAGCGCCATCAGGCCGCCCAGGAAGAACATGATCAGCGCAAAGAACAGGTACAGCGTGCCGATGTCCTTGTGGTTGGTCGTGCAGATCCAGCGCATGACGCCGCTGGCGGGGCCTTCGTGGTGGTGGTCGTCAACCGCCGTTGCGCTCATCGCGTTACTCCCCCGTTGTTGTCCTGAGTTGTCCCGATCCGTGCCGTATCACTCGCCGTCAGCCGCACGCGGCCGTCGGCCGCGGCGACCGGTTGCGTCGTGCGCATACCGGCAACCCATTGGTTGTATTCGGCCTCCTCGAGGGCGCGCACGACTATCGGCATGAAGCCGTGGTCGCGCCCGCACAGTTCGGCGCACTGGCCGCGGTACACGCCCGGTTCCTCGATCTGCGTCCAGGATTCGTTGATGAAGCCCGGAATCGCGTCCTTCTTGACCGCGAGATCGGGCACCCACCACGCGTGCAGCACGTCGTTCGACGTGATCAGAAAGCGCACCTTGCGCCCCACCGGCAGCACCAGTTCGTTGTCCACTTCGAGCAGGTAGTTCTCGCCCTTCTGCTGCACGTTGTAGATCTGCTCGCGCGGCGTCGCCAGCGCGCTGTAAAACTCGACGCCCTCATCGAGATATTCGTAGTGCCAAAGCCACTGGTAGCCGGTGATCTTCACGGTCAGGTCGGCGCGCGCGGTGTCCTCCATCTTGATAAGGACTTTGGTCGCCGGCACCGCCATCGCAATCAGGATGATCAGCGGAATGACCGTCCATACCACCTCGGCGGTGGTGCTCTCGTGGAACTGGCGCGCCTCGTAGCCGCGCGCCTTGCGGTGGCGCACCAGCGACACCATCATCACGCCGAACACGACCACGCCGATGGCCACGCAGATCCAGAAGATCAGCATATGCAGGTCGTACACCTCGCGGCTGATGTCGGTCACGCCGACCGGCATGTTGTACGGCTGCAAGTCGGCGAGCGCCGCGCTCGGGGCCGCAGCCGGCAAGGCGCCCGCAAACCGCCGCAGAATTCCCGTTATTCGCATCGTCGTTCCTTCGCTCCCTTAGGCGCGGGCGATGGCGCGGTCGAGCGCCCTCGCCAGATTCCCCTTGTCGGCATCGCTCAGGAAAGAGCCGATCTCGACCTGGCGTCCGTGCGAGCGTATCCACAAGCGCGACGGCGCGCCTCGGTTGCACGGCGAAGACAGTACCACCCTCGCCCAGGCGCGCTGGAACGTGCAACTGTGCTCCGGTTTTTCGTGGCCGCTGCTGACGCGCACCTCGTCCCCATCCACCACCACGGTCTCGCGCCGCGACAGTCGGTGCACGCAGCAATACAACGCGGCGCCGAGACCAAGCATCTCGAAGCCGGCAAACGGCAGGATCACCCACATTCCCATCGCCGTGAACACCCCCGCGATGATGAAGGAAACGCAAAAAAGCGTCAAGAAAAAGAACTGGTTGCCACGTCGCGACAGCGAACGATTGGGACGGATTACGAATTGCGCCACGCGCGGCGCGGTGCTCGCGCTCGACGGGGCGGGGCGGAATACGGGCGCGGCGTTCATGGTCGGCTTGGCGTTCATCGTCGCCCTGGAATTATATACCATGGGCGGATTCGGGGCGGATTCAGCAAGGGCGCAGCGTGGCCGACCTCCCCTTACCATGAAATCTCGGCGTCTGTCGCAGAGATTTCATGGTTCTCCGGAAGCTTTTCAGGCCTGCGTCCGCTCTCTCCCCACCATGAAATCTCGGCGCCTATCGCAGAGATTTCATGGTATAGTCGCACCCATGGTCACACGATCAAGACACGTCGCCGAGATAATCGGGCGCCTGAAGCGCTTTGCCGTCGTCGCCATTCTGGGGCCGCGGCAGATCGGCAAGACCACGCTGGCCAGGCAGGTGGCCGACGGCTATGGCCGGCAATTCCATCATTTCGACCTGGAAGATCCCGCCGATTTTTCGCGCCTCAAAAAAGACGCAAGCCTCGCGCTGCGCAACCTCAAGGGGCTGATCATCATTGACGAGGTGCAGCGACTGCCGGAGCTTTTCCCATTGCTGCGGGTATTGTCCGACCGCAGGCCGCGACCGGCCCGCTTTCTGGTGCTGGGCAGCGCGTCGCCCGATCTATCGCGGCAATCCTCCGAGTCCCTGGCCGGGCGCGTCCATTACTATGAGCTGAACGGCCTGGGGCTGGATGAAGTGGGCAACGACCGGCTGCGACGGCGGTGGCTGCGGGGCGGTTTCCCCAACGCCTATCTCGCGCGCTCGAACCGGGATTGCTTCGAGTGGCTGGAAAGTTTCAAGCGCACGTTCATCGAACGCGATCTGGCCCAACTCGGCGTGCGCACGCCGGGGACGACCCTGCGGCGCTTCTGGGCGATGCTGGCGCACCGCCACGGCCAGACCTGGAACTCCTCGGAGTTCGCGCGTTCGTTCGGCGTCGCCGATACCACCGTGCGTCGCTACCTGGACGTCCTCACCGACGCGCTGGTGATCAGACAACTGCCGCCGTGGCTTGCGAACCTGAACAAGCGCCAGGTCAAGGCGCCGAAAATATACATTCGGGACGCCGGGCTCGTGCATTCGCTGCTCGGCATCGGCGACGCCGGCACCCTCGACGCACATCCGGCAAGGGGCGCCTCGTGGGAAGGCCTGATGGTGGAGCTGATCATGGAGCAGATGCGGGGGCCGGGCCGGGATTTCTACTACTGGCGAACGCACACGGGCGCGGAACTCGACGTGTTTGTTCCATCGGGCAGGAAGCGCCTGGGCGTAGAAGTGAAACTATCCACGGCGCCGACCGTCACGCCGTCCATGCGCCACGCGATAAAAGACCTCGAACTCACGGAACTGATCGTGGTGCACGCGGGCGACGCATCCTACCCCCTGGCCGACGGGATACGCGCGGTATCGGCCCACCGCCTGCTCACGGATCTGTGACGGGCGGCAATAGCGGCGCTGGCGCAAACTGCCGGCGCGAACTGTTGTAAAATGCTCCCTCGGCCGCTCCGGCACTCGCCGGCGCGCTATCGTGGCGTTCGCTATATGGAGCCGCGCGCGACCAAGAGAGACCAATGCAAGACCAGGAATTTATCAACAACTTTGCGACGGTGCTCGCGGCGCTCGTCGCGATCGTGATTTTTATCCTCATCCTCTCCATCGGACTGTCCTCGGAGGAGGAAACCTTCGACATGGCGATGGAGAAACGCACGAAGGAGCGCATCGCGCCGATCAGCCGGGTGCACGTAGGCACGGCCTCCGTCGCGATAATGACGCCGCCGGCGGGCGTCGCCCCGGCCACGGCGACGCCTGAGGAAATCTATCAGTCCGCCTGCCAATCCTGTCACGCCACCGGCCTCGTCGAATCGCCGCTGTTCGGCGACAACGCCGCCTGGGAGCCGCGCTTTGCGCAGGGCCTGGAAGTACTCTACCAATCGGTCATCAACGGCAAGGGCAACATGCCGCCCAAGGCCGGACGCACCGATCTGTCGGACGAGACAATACGGATGACGGTGGATTACATGCTGAAGGCGGCGGGGTTTTCGGTGGAGTGAGACAACCGCCCAAGCAAGGGCGACTTTTCTTCCTTCCCTCCCACTCTCGATCCTCGGGATACAGCCGGCGGGAAACCGCAACGTGCAAATCCTTATCACTGGCGGCAGCGGCTTCATCGGCACCGCCTTAAGCCGTGCGCTGCTCGCAGACGGCCACCGCCTGCACGTCTGGTCGCGCACCCCGGCAAAGACCGCGGCCAAGGTTCCGGGGGCGAAGATCGTGGACGCGCTCGACAAGATCGAGGCATCGCCGCTCGACGCCGTCGTGAACCTGGCCGGTGCGCCGATAGCCGCCGCGCGCTGGAGCAACGCGCGCAAGCAAGTGCTGCGGCAAAGCCGCGTGGAACTGACCCGCCGCCTGATGCAATGGCTGAAACGGGCCGGACACAAACCGGCGGTGTTGGTGAGCGCCTCGGCGGTCGGCTACTACGGCGATCAGAAAAACGCGCAAGTTACGCTCACGACGACGCCGGTGGCGGACTTCGCACATGAACTGTGCCGTGACTGGGAGGCCGCCGCGCAGCCGGAGGACTTTCACGGCAGGACTTGTATTTTGCGCTTGGGCGTCGTCCTCGGGCGCGGCGGCGCGCTGGCGAAACTGCTGCCGTTCTACAAGATGGGGTTGGGCGGCACGCTGGGCAGCGGCGAGCAATGGGTGCCCTGGATACACCTGGCCGACGTCGTAACGATGATCCGCAGCACCCTGTCGAACGATTCGTGCGCCGGCGTCTATAACGCGGTAGCCCCGCACCCGGTGCGGCAAAAGGATTTCTCCCGCACGCTGGCCGCCGCCCTCAAACGCCCGCGCCTCGGCCACGCGCCGAACTGGGCACTGAGGGCGACGTTGGGAGAAATGTCGGTGCTGCTGCTCGGCGGGCAACGGATCGTGGACGGCGGAACGCCGGGAATGGAGTTTGCGTTCCCGAAGCTCCAGGAAGCACTGGCAGAGTGCCTGCGGTAACGGCGCAAGCCGTCGAACTGCCCCGCGAACGGCGAACGAGTCAGATTTATGGAGCACCTTTTGAGGACGCCGTGTGGCTCCGTCGTCTTTCTTATTTTGTCGCGACCCTCCGACGCCTGCACCGACGGCGCTCCAGAAAGAAAGCTATCTAGTGATTCCAGTCGCCGGGCTGCGCATGCAAGCCACGCAACCGGGGCAGCCGTTTCTGCCAAGCGCAAAACAGTGGCGTAAAGGGAAAACCAATTATGGACTCATGGCAACGGGCGGTCTTCCCTCTCGCTATCTTCCGATCCAGCAATTACTTCACGTCGCTCCGGAGCTGCCCGCGACTGAGCGACGCCAGCAGTAGCAACCCCGCCAAAATGAACAACGTCATGCTCCCTAAGTCGGGAGACGGTTCGGCGCATACCATGAGGGGCTCGTTGCCGAAAAGCACAAGACTGGGCAATTCCCTATACTCTTATGGACCCTCCATCGAAAAGCGGGACAGTCATGGAGAAATTTTCATGATACGTCAGCTTTTGTTCCTCAAGGATTCCTATTGCGATTTGTTCCCCCATTCTCAGGGATTCAATATAATCTGAGAAATAGTGCACCCCGGCCCAATTACGGCCGATAGAGATATTCGACGCAAGCTTATTCAACTCGCCTTCCACGGTTAAAGGCTCAGACGACACTGCTTTGAGGGTAGTGCCCTTTGTCGCACCATCCGGCACAAATGCCATGCCCCTCGCCTGCTATTTGGATTGGATGACTGTGATCGAAAAATGCCTTGAGAATTGTGACACATGCACCGGCGACGGTTGCATGTCCCGCACCATAGGAAGGATGCATCGGCGAACCTTCACAGAAGGCCATCGGCAATAGTATGTTTCCGTTGTTCTCTTTAATCAAGGCAATGTACGGGGCCGCCACATTCTGGACAAATGGGGGCGTTGTTTTTCGATGGCATGGTACGGGGCACTGCTCCTCAGACCCTGGCGCGGGCGCTCCGCCCCCGGTCCGGCAACGAATTAGTGAACATGTACGGGAATGACAAACCAATACTGTTATCATCCGCGGCGAGAACCGTCACGAGAGCCGCACACCATCCCGCCATCGTCCCGCCCGACCGCCATGTCCCCCGCCCCCGATCTGAGTCTTTTCGACGGTGTCGCGTTCGCGTGGTTTCTGGCGTGCTGGTTCGGCTACGTGTGGTTCGCCGATTACAGCCGCTGGCGGCGGCGCAGCGCCAGCGCGCTGATAGACGTGCGCCGCTGCCAGTGGATGCGCAACATGATGCAGCGCCGCGAAACGCGCATGATGGACGCGCTGATACACAGTTCGCTGGTCAGCGGCGTCGCGTTTTTCGCCTCGACTTCGCTGCTGCTGGTCGGCGGCCTGCTGGCGATACTCGGCGCCGCCGACGAGGCCATCGCGGTCATGGCGCAACTGCCGTTCGGCACCCAGGTGTCGCGCACGCTGTGGCAGGGCAAGGTATTGATGATGGTGGTCATCTTCGTCTATGCCTTCTTCAAGTTCGCGTGGTGCTACCGCCTGTACAACTACTGCGCGATCCTGATCGGCGCGATGCCGCCCACCGACGAAGAGCAGCCGTCCGCCGGCGAGGCCGACCGCATCGGCCAGCTGTACAGCTTGGCCGGACGCCAGTTCAACAACGGTCTGCGCGCCTACTTCTTCGCGCTCGCCGCGCTCGGCTGGTTTCTGCACCCGGGGCTGTTCATGTTAGTTACGATGTGGGTGGTGTCGGTGCTCTACCGCCGCGAGTTCCGCTCGCGCTCGTTCAAGATTCTCAGCGAGTAGAAAGCGACGGCGGCGCAAGCCGTCGCATTGCTCGGCTGACGACGCCGACGCGCTAGCGCTACACCGCCGCCCGCGCCTCCAGCAAGTCCATCAGTTCAGGCAGGTCATACGTCGCCGGGCGCCGCCCCCTGCCCGGTTCCACGATGCGTAGAACCTTACCGTCCACCAATTTTTTGAGGATAATGCGCAGCGCCTGAGCGGACGGCGGCTTGCCATGGGCGGCAAGGGCCTTGCTGATTTGCGGCGCGCTGAAAACGGGCCGCTCGAAAATCGCATCCACCACCAAGGTTGCGAACGGCGAACGGGTCAGGCTTATGGAGCGCCTTGTAAGGACGCCGTGCAGCTTTGTCATCTCTCTTATCTTGTCGCAGTCCTCCGACGCCTGCACCGACAGCGCCTGCAGAAAGAAAGCTATCCAGCGATTCCAGTCGCCGGGCCACGTGTTCAGGCCGCGCAACGCGCCCATATATGCGCCGCGGTGCCTTTCCAGATAGGTGGAAAGATAGAAGTTCGGCCTGGATAGCACTCCCTTGCCGTACATAAAAATAGGAATCAGGATGCGCCCGAGACGGCCGTTGCCGTCTCGAAACGGGTGGATCAACTCGAACTGAGCGTGCAAAACAGCCGCATGCACGAGCACGTCGGGCTGCTCGGAATGATAAAAACCCCGCCACTTTTCGAGGAACTCCGGCACCCTATCCGGCGCCGGGGGCACAAACAATGCCCGCTCCATCGGCGCGCCTGGCCGCGCTATCCAGTTTTGGACGTCGCGGAATTCTCCGGGAGATTTTCTCTGCCCGCGCACGCTGTCGAGCAGACATGCGTGCAGTTTCCGCAGCAGATCGAGAGTGAAAGAGCCATCCTCGAGTTCCCCCTCCACCAGGCGCCTCGCCAAGCGCAAGGTGGCGGCATAATTCGCTATTTCTTTCAAGTCTTCGCCTCTTTCCTCGGCAATAGCGTCGCGTTGCTCCTCGGAAAAGCGAAATACCTCGCCCAAAGTGGAGCGCAAACCCTCGATCCGCGACGAGTCCAGCGCTTCGCGCCGGGCGAGGGGGATTAGAAAAATATCGGGATTGGGGGAGTTCTGAACCAGCCCGTCGTATTGTGCCAGTGCCCGGTTGGCCCTGCCGATATGAGGCAAAAGTGCCAGGTAATCAATGCTTTCTATTGGCAGCTCGGGCGGGATGAAAGGCCTCATGGTGAAATAGTAGCACTATCGGCGATTTATACAAAGCTTTCTTGAATATACTTTGCACAATCCGTTTTGTGCGTAACAGAATAGACACAAAATCCGTTGTGCACATCTTCTCGCCGCTTCCTTTATACAAAAGAGGAGAGCAGGTCAGGCGCAACCCCTGGCGGGCGACAAGGTCGTCCCTGCTCTCACCCAAACTACCGACACCGGCTCAGTGTTGTTTCAAATCGGCGGCCGTCCCGCCGCCGCCAAGCGCCCGACATAATGCACAAAAGCGCTGATGGCGGCATGGCCGGATTAAGGCGGTCTTCCCTCTTGTAATCCTCCGGGCTTGGCGACTACTTCACGTCGCTGCGCATACGCGGAAATCTCGGCGGCTTGCCGCACTTGAAGGACGCCAGCAACAGCAGCCCCGCCAGAATGAGCAACGTCGTGTAGCCAGTGGCACTGCCGCCACCGCCACTGCTGCCGCTGCTGCTGCCGCCGCCACTGCTGTCACTGCCACCATCGCTATAGGCGTATACGGGCCTTGCACGGTCATCGAAATTGGCCGCCGTGCCGGTGCTGGTGAAATAGTCGTCGCCGTACGTCAGCGCGCCTTCGACCCGCCCGTCCTCATACATCTTCTCGAATATGGAGATACTCGGGTGGCACGTTCCGGGATCGGGATCAGCATGGGTCGTGAGGCCTGTAAATCCGGGCATTGCGCCCTGGACGTCCACGAATGCGGGAGAGCCTGAGGCCCCGCCCGTCAACCCTCCCTCTGTAATATCCACTTCATAATGCGAGCATCCCGTCCCTTCACAGAAGGTATTGAACTCTGCGCAATCAGGGCTCCCATCGCTGCAAGTCACCGAAGGATTCTCCAGGAAACTATAAGAAGCAACGAGACCTTCGTAATAACGCTGCTGATCCTGGCCGGTCGCGTGGTGAATACCCCATATGCTGCTCCCAGTAGCCACGCGATTGCTGAGAAACCCCAAAGTGCCCGGCGCAAAATCCCCGGACGGCGTCTGATCCAACCGCAACAAGGCCCAGTCCCCCCGTCTGTTGCCCGCGACAAAACGGGTGCCTCGGGCGGTGGCGGTCTGCAAATCGCACGTGTCGTCGCCAAAAGTGAACATGGCGTTTACAGGGATGCTTCCGGCTTCCGAGTCCACCACCGTATCCTCCACGCAATGCCACGCGGTCATGAAAAGACGCCTGGAATTGGCGGCGGCCGACGACAGCAAGGCGCCGGTGCATAGAACCTGCTCTCCGCCTGGGGCGGTAACGATATATCTCGCCACCGCACTCCCGACTGTCATGCCGTAGTCGGCGCAACGCGACACGTTTACCGGGCACGAACTGTTATCGGCAACGTGTTGAACGGGTCTTCTCTCCCCGTCCGAAGACAAACCATGCAATCGGCCGTCTTTATCTCGAAAAGTGTGGGTGATGGAATCAATGGAAAACGGAAACCCGGCGGGGGTCAGATCGCTTTCCGTCGGCGACCAGAACTCGAAGACTATCGTATCCCCAAGCACGATATTCGATATGAAGCGCCCGTTTCCCTCCGGCCCGCGGCCGCTGTAGGTTCCCATGTACTCATCCCGCGAGTCGAGGGAATACACGTTGACAAACGCTCCCTCGCCAAGACCGAAGCCGGACAAATGCGCGGTCACGTGTAAGGCGGACGGCGAATATACGTGGGCCTGCCAGACGTCGAAGCCGTCGCGCCGCTCGACCAGAAACCAGTTTTGCGCGGCCAGCGACAGATCTCTCCCAAACCCCGTGTAATAGCGTCTTTTGTTTGCGACAAGCGCCCTGATTTTCTTCTCCTCGTCGCGGCTGAATGGGGGCAGGTCAAACCTCGAGGACGGGGGATACGTCGGCGCCAGGTAGCGGGCGTTGGCCTGTGTTTCCCGACGTTCGCCGGGGACCGTTTCTATCGGCGCCTCGCCAGGCACGGTCAAAGCATCGGCTTGGGCCGTGGCAACGAATGGTGTCAAAAAGCCGCCGCTATAAAGAATCAAAGAACAAAAAAACGACGAACAAAATCCGGACGGATTTTGCCTCAAGAACGACAACATATCTTCCTCCTGTGACCGCACCGGCAAAGCGCCGGGACGGGTCACTTGCAACACGGATAGATGCAATCCCGCTTATTCCTCAAGGCAAGGGAGCGACCCCCGCCGTTCAACTGAGTGTTCTATTCAGCGAGTATCCCGACATGGGACAGCCCGCGTTACAAGTGACTGGCAATCAAACTATCACACCACCGGATATTGTCAACTCACTGTATGGGGCCACCTGCATGGGGCCACCACGTACCGGACAAATGGGGGAGTTGCTTCTCGACGGCCTGGCACGGGGTGCCGCTCCCCGGCCCCCGGTGCGGGCGCCCCGCCTTCGTTCCGTCAGCGAATTACCGATTGTTCATGCCGGGCACGACGCGGGTGGCGTCGGTGCTCTATCGCCGCGAGTTCCGCTCGCGTTCGTTCGAGATTCTCAGCGAGCCTTATTTCATCAGCTGATCCAACGAGCGGTAATGAATCGCCTCCAGCAGGTGCGGGCGCTCGACGACGTCGGCGCAGGCCACGTCGGCGATGGTGCGCGCCACTTTCAGCACGCGGTAGCAGGCGCGCGCGGACAGTTGCAGGCGGTCGGCGGAGCGGTTCAGCAGTCTGCGGTCGTCGCCCGACAGTGCGCACAACTTCTCTATCCGGGCGTTTTGCAGGCGCGCGTTGGCGCAACCCTGGCGTTCGAGCTGCCGTTTCCACGAGCGCGCCACGCGCGCACGGATAACCTCGCTCGCCTCGCCACGCGCGTCGTCGCGCTCGATACCGCTCCAGCGTATGCGCGGCACGCGGACGTGAAGGTCTATGCGATCCAGCATCGGCGCCGACAGACGCCGATAGTAGTGCCTCAATTTCTGCTCGCTGCACGGGCAGCGCCCGTTCTCGTCGGTGTCGGCGCCGTCCGGGCACGGGTTCATCGCCGCGATCAGCTGAAAGCGGGCCGGATACTCGACGCTATAGCCGGCGCGCGCGATATGTATCACGCCGCTCTCTATCGGTTCGCGCAGCGCGTCGAGCGCGGTGCGGCTGAACTCCAGCAGTTCGTCGAGAAACAAAACGCCGTTGTGCGCCATTGAGATCTCCCCCGGCTTCGGCTCGTTGCTGCCGCCGCCGACCAGCGCGACCGCCGAGCAGCTGTGATGCGGCGAGCGGAACGGGCGGCGGTAGAAGTTCGCGGCGCACGGCGCTTCCGGGCCTAGCGACGTCACCGACGCGGTCTCGACCGCCTCGGCGGTGCCCAGCGGCGGCAGGATGCCGGGCATGCGGTTTGCGAGCATCGTCTTGCCGCTGCCGGGAGAACCGAGCATCAGACAGTGGTGGCGCCCGGCGGCGGCGATCTCGAGCGCGCGCACCGCCTCGCGCTGGCCGCGCACGTCGCGGACGTCGGGCGCGGCGCCGGTATCGGCCGGCGGCGCGACGGCCGCCACCGGCTTCAGTTCGGTCTCGCCGAGCAGCCCGCCGTACACTTCGAGCAAGTGCGACGCGCTATAGACGTGCGGCTGGCCGGTAAGCCCGGCCTCGCCGGCGTTGTCGTCCGCGATCAGCAGGCGGCGGCGCAGGCGGCCGGCCGCGAGCACCGCCGGGATCACCCCCTTGACCGGCAACAGCGAACCGCTCAGGCTCAATTCCGCGATGAACTCGCAGTCGTCGAGCGCGTCGCGCGGCAGTTGGCCGCTGGCCGCGAGGATGCCGAGCGCGATAGGCAGATCGAAACGCCCGCCCCCCTTGCGCAGATCGGCGGGCGCCAGGTTGACCGTGATGCGCCGGCACGGAAATTCGAACTGATTCTGCGACAGCGCCGCGCGCACCCGGTGCTGGCTCTCGCGCACGGCGGTCTCGGGCAGACCGACGATGTGCATGTGCGGAAGCCCCGAGGCGATATGAACCTCGACTTTGACCGGTATCGCCTCCAGCCCCCGGCACGCCCTGCTGTGGACGGTAGCCAAACGCATGGGGCCATGTTCAGGCGAATCGCGGGGAAAAGCGCGGTTTGCCGGATAAGCGGTCGGTTTTGGCCGATGAACGGCCGAATTGGCGCACCGCCTGCCGCGGGGCCGGGGCCGTGCCATGCCCCCTACCCTCCGGAAGCGGCCCGGGCAACGCGAGGGCAGGGCGCGACAGACGCGCGTCCGTCAGGCGTCGTCGCCAGTGTCGCCGGTGTCGCGCTTTTCCTGCCCGGCTTGCAGGCGCCGCTCCAGCTCGGTTACGCGCAGGCGCAGACGTTCCAGCAATGCGACCTGTATGTCGTACTCCTCGCGGCTTACGAGATTCATTTTCTGCAACAGGGATTCAAGACTGGCGCGTGCGTTGCGCTCGAACTCGTCGCGCAATTCCGTGGCCAGCGGCGGCAGGCCGGCGACGAGATCTTTGATGAACCGGCTGATGGTTTCGGGGTCGCGCATAAGTCCATTATAATGGGCAAGCCCCGCAAAGGCACGTGGTCGCGCGGCGCAAACGATGGAACCCCGCACCTTGAGCAAGGAACGACGCATTTTGATCGCGCTACGCAAGACGCTCGCCGACGTCGTCAAGGACACGACACCGCTGCCGGGGCGCCGGCACCCCCTGCAAGAAAGCACGATAGAGCGCATACGCGATTGTTTTTCGCTGATTTCGGCGCGCGAGCGCGAACTGGCACAGGGCGGCGCGGACGACGCGTCGGCGCTGCGCCCGCGCTACGCCGACGAACCGCGGACGCGAGAGGTCGTGCCGCTGAAGCGCGCCGCAAAGCCCCCGCAAAAACCGGAGAACCAGTGAAAAAACTCGACATTCCGATTCGCGTGGACCCCGGACTGCTGACGCCGGAGAACAAATGCGGCTACTGCACCAACAGCAAGTGCTGCACCTACGTAACGCAGGGCATAGACGCGCCGCGCAGCAAGCACGATTTCGAGCATCTGCTGTGGCAGGTGTCGCACGAGAACGTCAAGGCATACAAGGATTCCGACGGCTGGTGCCTGCTGTTCGAGACCACCTGCCGCCATCTGCTGCCCAACGGCAAGTGCGGCATTTACGAAGTGCGCCCGCAGATCTGCCGCGATCATTCCAACGACTACTGCGAGTACGACGCGCCGGCGGAAGACGGCTTCGATCTCTACTTCGACGGCTACGAATCGCTGCTGAAATACTGCAAAAAGCGCTTCCGGCGCTGGGCGCGCGGCTGATGAACGGCGCGCACAACGACTGGCTGGAGAGCGTCTGCGGCATCGCGCGTGCCGCAGGCGAGGGCATCCTGGAGATCTACCGCCAGGACGTCGAGGTCGAATACAAGCAGGACAAATCGCCGGTCACGATCGCCGATCTGAATGCCGACCGCCTGATCGCGGCTGAACTGGCCGAGCTGGCCCCCGGCGTGCCGGTGCTGTCCGAGGAGGACGCGGCCAACCATCCGGCCGAAGAACGCATGGACTGGACGACCTACTGGCTGGTGGACCCGCTCGACGGCACCCGGGGCTTCCTGCGCAAAAACGACTTCTTCACGGTCAACGTCGCGCTGATCGAAAACCACCGCCCGGTGTTGGGCGTCGTGTTCGCGCCGGCGATGGACCAGCTCTATTACGCGGCGCGGGGCGAAGGCGCGTTCCGTCAGGACGCCGGCGCGCCGGCGCAGCCGATCCACGTGCGCGAGAGCACGCGCGACGAGCCGGTGATAGCGGTCAGCCGCATGCACGTCAACAAACCGACGACTCAGTTGCTCGCGCAACTGGGCAGGCACCGGCTGATCCGCGCCGACAGCTCGCTGAAGTGTTGCCTGGTGGCCGACGGCAGCGCCGACCTCTGCCTGCGCGTCGGCCCGACCTGCGAGTGGGACACCGGCGCGAGCCAGTGCATCGTCGAGGAAGCCGGCGGCCGTCTGACCGACTGCTCCGATCAGGCGCTACGCTACAACGCCAGGAAGTCGCTGATCAACCCGTCGTTCGTCGTCCACACGCCGGCCTCGCCGGACTGGCGACGCTTCACGAAAGACCTGTAGCGCGCCGGCCGCGGGCGGCGCTCAGAAGTAATACTTGAGGTTCAGGCTCACCCCGAACGCCTCGAGGTCGCTGGCCTTGACTTTAGCCGACACCGGTTCGCTGCCGTCGCGGCGTATGTTGGGCACGTGGCTGCGCAGCGGATCCCAGACTATATCGTCGCGCAAATCGTCGTATCTGACGTAGCGGCCTTTGAGGCCCACGGCCAGCGTTTCGCTGACCGCGTAATCCACGCCGAGCAACATCTGGACGCCGAACAGCGTGTCGGACAGTTTTTTCCTCGCCAGGCTGTAGGTGCCGGCGAGGTTCTGCTGGATCTGTGCCGCGTTCGGCAGCCCTTCGCCGGTTCTGATGTTGGCGGGGTCGCGGTTTCTCACCCAATGGCTGGTGTAGTCGAGGTCGGTGAAACCGAGACCGATGCCCAAGCCCAAGTACGGCGTGATGCGAGCGGTGCCGGCAAAGTCGTAATACACGTTGGCGAACAGGTTGTGCGCGTCGAGGGTGCCGATGCGGTCGGTCGCGCTTCTGATCTCGTCCCTGAGTTTGTCGACGTTGAGATTGCCGGTGCCCGCCGGCACGTTGCGGGGCACGTCGCGGGTTTCATCAAAGCGTGCCTCGCGGTAGAAGTATTCGAGCTCGAGCCGGACGTTGGGCCGCAACCGATAGCCCAACGCGACGCCGGCCAGGATGCCGGTTTCGGAATCGAAGTCGTTGGACAAATCGCTGCCGGCGCCGCGATTCGGCCCGGTGCAGTTGGTGTTCTCGAACCCCGCGACGGTGGTGACCGTCGAGTAGAGGGGATTGATGAACTCGTCGCAGATGCTGGCGCGGTCGTTCGGATACACTTTCAGCTTCGGGCCTTTGGCGAAATGGACGCCGATTTCGCTGCTCAAATAGAAATCGGAGGCCGCCTGCGCGCCGCCCGGTGCCGACGCCGACAATACAAACGCGCCGATCAGAAGTTTCAGTGTTCGTTTCATTGGGACTGGATTCCTTTGAAAATTGCAATCGTCGGCACCATTCGGCACCATCTAAGGCATAGTTCGGAAAGGCGATTATACAAAATTATATACAATGGTGGCTACTGTCTAACAGGGAAAATGGCTGAGGACTGGTGGGCGAACATTCTAGGCAGGGGACAAATCTTCTGGAAGGAACGAACCGGACACCTCACGCAGAAGCCCCTTACCCTGCTCGAAAGGATAATCAAAGCAAGCAGCAACAAGAACGGCATTGTGCGCGACCCGTTCTTTTGAGGCAGTCTTTGTGGAGAAACGAGATTATATCAGAGGCCCGCTGGCTTGCTATTCGGTTCGGGAGAGACACAAGAGAATTTGTGGTACCAAGTTATGCACTGGCCCCGCAACCCCCCATCTTTGTCAACGAAAGCGCACTGGGAAGATTCAAAAACCGGAGACTTCCCGTAAACCGCACAACCCCGATTCGCGGCCTCGTCGAAGGCATGCTGGTCATAGAACTCTAACATGCTTTGTTCGACAACCACATAGTCAGTGTTCATCTCGACAAGATTCGCCCCTGCACATGCGCCGAGAAATGGCGTGGCAAAGGCCACGATCAAGAGCCAGTATCTCTGTTTCACACCCTGTTTCATAAAACGTTAGGGCTGTTCAAAGAACAAGTTTGAACGGCATGGACAAGCATATTTGTTCATACCAACTCAGTCAACAATACGGCACGATGATGAGGCGATATGGTGGCCAGAGGTGGAATCGAACCACCGACACGAGGATTTTCAGTCCTCTGCTCTACCGACTGAGCTATCTGGCCAAGCAACGTGCGGTTATTGTCCGGGTTCGACGTAGTCCGCGGGTTTGTCCGAACCCTCGCCGAACAGAAACTTTTCCATCTCTTCCTCGAGAAACTTGCGCGCCTTCGGGTCCACTGGCGTTAAGCGATATTCGTTGATCAACATCGTCTGGTGGCCGACCCACTCCTGCCACGACTGCTTGCTGATATGGTCGTAAATCCGCTGGCCGAGTTCGCCGGGATACGGAACATAGTCCAACCCCTCGGCTTCTTGCCCCGACTTTGCGCAATGCACCATGCGCGCCATTGGTTTCTCCCTTAAGCCGCCCGGTCGGGCGTTCGGGCAGAAGTGTACACCATTTTGTCGCCTTCTCCTTGCTTGGGGTGGGATAAGCCAAACTATGGAGAAGCTTCCCACCTCCTCTTCCCGACCTCTCTTTCCTGGAGAAGCGTACGGGAGCTTCGACAACGTGGGTTCATGCTCCGCACGCGGGCAGACATAATACTCGGCATTATTTTCGCGTTATTGTTTGCGGGAATTTATTTCAATCTTTCATCATCCCACTAATTGGGGAAAGCGACCTGGATATAAAATTGAGGAAGCTTGAAGAACTAAAGGAGAAGGCTGATGAGGAGAGAGATAAACAATTCGGAGATAGGCTTACACTCCTTCGTGCGGGTCGCTTCTGGCTCAAACATCCTGACCTGCGGATGAAGAAAGATGAAAGCATTACTGTGGCCACTTTCAGCCAGGAAATCAGCAAAATCGGGGACGAGACGGCATTAGGCGGGAACGGCGTCTTGGCGGGAGATAAGGGAGCAGTATTCGTAACACAAGACGGCGGGGAAACATGGGCTGTTACGGGAAAAGATTGGCGAAGCACTTTGTATGATTGGATACTCGCAGCACCCGAAAACCAATATCCCTATTTGGTCGCAGGCGAAGAGGTACATATCCTAAGAAAATATCCCGGCCTGGAGTACTCCGACGAAATACTGAAAGAAGACCATATTCTCAAAGATAGCAATTTTGCAAAGGAGCTTCGCGCCTTTCAAAAAGAACGGGAGACCCGGCTGGCCGAACACTCAGGAAAGACAGACGCCACACAAATATGGGGGGGACCGATTTCTCAAGCACGAATCTTTGCAGGAATCGCCCTGTTCTTCCTGCTGCATCTATTAGTTCGGATTTACCAGTACAATCATCGGCTTGCAAATTTCTGGGACTCCCGAGCCGATGCGGTTCTGCTTGCGCATCAATACACGACAAGACCCGCGAAAGAATTTGATGCTTTGGTGCAGGCGCTGGCGCCCGATGCACACGATTTCAGGCCTTTGCCCAGACTCGGACTCGGAGATTTGTTCAAGAGGCAACCACCTCCTTCTTGAGCTCCCCGATCAGGCGTTTGATCGGGGCGGGGACGGCGGTGGCGGGCGATAGCGCGCGCCAGATGAAGCGGTTGTCCTCGCACACGCCCCACCTGACCGTACTGTATTCGAGTTTGAGCGGCACCAGCAGCAGGCGCACGTGCGTCAGGTCGTGGCGTATCTCGGGCCAGTAGCGGGCCGTGTCGGGTTCGCCCAAGTGGGTGGTGTACCACGTCTCGGCAGCGCGCCGGTCGGCGGCTTCGGGGAAGCTCAGCAGGCGTCCCCAGATACCCGACGGCGGGCGGCGTTCGAGCAGCATGCGGTTTTTGTGCAGCGCCATCAGCAGGATAATCCGGCGGCCGGGGCGCTCGCGTTTCGGCGCGGGCGCCGGGCGCAGATGCACGCGGTCTGCTATTCGGGCGCGGCAGTCGCGCGCGACCGGGCAGGCCGCGCACTCGGGGTCGTTGCCGGTGCAGACGAGGGCGCCCAGATCCATCAGCGCCTGGGTGTAATCGGCGACGCGCGTTTGCGGCAGATGCCGCTCGGCCACCCGCCACAGGCGACGGTTCACGTCGCCGTTGCCGGGCCAGCCGGCGACGTCGGCGTGCCTTGCGAGAACACGCTTGACGTTGGCGTCCAGGATCGCGTGGCGCTCGCCGTGCGCGAGCGCCAGGATTGCGGCGGCGGTCGAGCGCCCGATGCCGGGCAGGCGTTCCAGATCCTGGCGCTTGCGCGGGACGCGCCCGCCGTGGCGCTCGCGGACGACGCGAGCGGCGCGGTGCAGATTGCGCGCGCGCGAGTAGTAGCCCAACCCTGACCAGTGCGCCATCACGTCGTCCGGCGACGCCTCGGCCAGTTTGCGCACGCTCGGGAAACGGCGCAGGAAGCGCCGATAATAGGGAATCACGGTCTGCACGCGCGTTTGTTGCAGCATGATCTCGGACACCCACACGCGATACGCGGTGGCGTCGCGCTGCCACGGGAGGTCGTGGCGCCCGTTGCGATCGTACCAGGCGAGCAGGCGGCGGGCGAAAGACATCGCGCCTGGCACTGCGCCTCGCTCGCGCCCGTCGGGGGCGTGCTCTACGGCTGGCTGCTACGCCGGTTGCCGAGCCACCGCAACAGCGGTTTCCATTGCTCGCGGTCGGTCTGGGTCAGGTACGGCGACATGTCGAAGATGCCCAGCCCCTTCTCCGCCGCACGGATGTAGTTCATGCTGTCGCGCAACAAAGTCGGCGAGGCGATGCGTTGCGCACGCAGAAAGTCGTCAAGGTGCCACGCGATGTTGGTATAGTCGCGCACGCGGTTGCCGATCAACGCCACCTTCGCACGCTTGCCCGAGACCGTCGGCGTCGCGCGCAGTTCCCTCAGGAAATCGGTCGCGGCCGTCATGTCCAGCGGCGACGGCAGCACCGGCACGATCAACGTCTGCGCGCGGCGCACCACCTGGGCCAGTGCGCGTCCGTGCAGCGCCGCCGGCGTGTCTATGATGCAGACGTCGGCCTTGGCGCGCGCCGCGCCGCGTTTCTTGACGCCGTCGTAACCGCCGATGGGCGGTCTCGCCGGCGAACGACGGCGCAGCCATTGCAGACTGCTGCCCTGCGGGTCGAAGTCGCACAGAACAACTTTCATCTGGCGGTTGGCGTAGTAGCTCGCAAGGTTGGTGGCAATGGTCGTTTTGCCGGAACCACCCTTGGCATTGACCACCATTATTTCTCTCATGTCTTTCCTCCTGATTCGCAAAGATAGCGTGAGAATTATATGGGAATTATATACACTGACGCATCCCTTCCGCGCCGGTTCGTCATTTCCACGAAATCGGGAATCCAGCCGGGCTGTTCCCCCACGTCAGCGGGACGACTTCGCGCCTCGCGCTCAGGCAAACTCGGCCACAACCGGCGCGTGGTCGGACGGGCGATCCCAGGCGCGCGGCGTCGTATCCACCGCGCACGTCAGGCAGCGCTCGGCCAGGGGCGTGGTCGCCAGCAGCAAGTCTATCCGCAGGCCGCGATTGTGCTCGAAGTCGCCGCGCCGGTAGTCCCACCAGCTGAACGACGTGTCCAGCGGCTGTTCAAACAGGCGGAAGACGTCCACCAGGCCAAGAGCGAGCAGGGTCTCCAAGGCCGCGCGTTCGGCGTCGCTGCAAAGGATGCGCCCGCGCCATTGCTCCGGGTCGTGGACGTCGCAGTCGCGGGGGGCGACGTTGAAATCGCCAAGCACGACGGTATCGGGAAATCGCGCCAGCTCGCTTTCGAGAAAAGTGCGCACCGCGTCAAGCCATTGCAGCTTGTAGGCGTACGCCTCGCAACCGACTTCCTTGCCGTTGACGACGTAAAGGTTCACCACGCGCACGCCGCCCATGGTCATCACCAGCGCGCGTTTCTGCTCCGCGCCCGACGGCGGCGCCGGCAACGGCGGTTCGGCGGCCCCGCTGCCACTCTCGCCGCCCTCGCCGCCCTCGCTACGATACAGAAAAGCGACGCCGTTATAGGACTTCTGGCCCGAAAACACCGCGCGATAACCGGCGGCCTCGATCTCGGCCCGCGGAAAGTCCTGGTCTTGCACCTTGGTTTCCTGCACCGCGAGCAGGTCCACCGGGCAGACCTTCAGCCATTCGAGCACGTGCGCCAAGCGCGCGCGCAGCCCGTTGACGTTCCACGAGGCGATTTTCATCGCGGGCGACGGCCTTGCCCGCCGGCGCGACGCCCGCCGGCAGGGAAGTGCGAAAGCTCAGATATCGAGATTGCTGACCTCAAGCGCGTTTTGTTCGATGAACTCGCGGCGCGGCTCCACTTCGGCACCCATCAGTTTCGAGAAAACCTCGTCGGCGTCGGCGGCGTTTTCCATCCTGACTTTTATCAGACGGCGGGTGGCGGGGTCCATCGTCGTCTCCCACAGTTGCTCCGGGTTCATTTCGCCAAGCCCTTTGTAGCGCTGGATCGAGACACCCTTGCGCGCCTGCGCGAGCAGCCAGTCCACCGCCTCATCGAAACGCTGCACGGTCTCGCGGGCGTCGCCGCGCCCGACGCACATCTGGCCTGAAAACAGTTCCCCCAGGCGCCGGGCCAGGTCGCGGATGGCGGCGAAATCGTCGGACTGGAAAAACTCCTTGTGGAAGACGTCCACGCGCGCAAGCCCATGCGTGTTTTTCTTGACCAGCAAGCGGCTGGCGGCGCCATTGGCGGGCGGCACCTCGAGCACGTAGGAGGTGCCGTCCCGGCGCGTCTCATTCAGTGCTTTTTGCAGCGGCGCAAGCCACTGGCGCAACTGCCGGGCGTCCTGTTCGGCCGCGTCAGACAGCGGCGGCACAAACAGCATCTGCCTGAGCACCTGCTCGTCGTGGCGGCGCGCGAGCCGCCGCACGCGCTTGTGCACCGCCAGGTAATCGCGGATCAGATCGGCCAACGCCCGGTCGTCCAGCAGGCGCTTGCCGTCGCCGTTGCTGATCGCGGCACCTTCGACGGCCGTGCTCCACAGATTGAAATCAAGCTCATCGTCGTCTTTCAGATACTGGATGCTCTTGCCTCTCTTGATCTTGTACAACGGCGGCAGACCGATGTAGAGATGGCCGCGCTCGATGAGTTCGCGCATGTGGCGGAAGAAGAACGTCAGCAGCAGCGTGCGAATGTGCGAACCGTCCACGTCGGCGTCGGTCATGATGATGATGCGGTGGTAGCGCAGTTTCTCCGGGTTGTATTCATCCTTGATGCCGCAACCCAGGGCCGTGATCAGCGTGCCGACCTCGAGGGACGACAGCATTTTGTCGAGCCGCGCTTTCTCGACGTTCAGGATTTTGCCTTTCAGCGGCAACACCGCCTGCGTTTTGCGGTCTCTCGCCTGCTTGGCCGAGCCGCCGGCGGAATCGCCCTCGACCAGGAACAACTCGCAATCCTTCGGATCCTTTTCCTGGCAGTCGGCGAGTTTGCCGGGCAGGCCGGCGACGTCGAGCAGCCCTTTGCGACGCGTGATCTCGCGCGCCTTGCGCGCCGCCTCGCGCGCGCGCGCGGCCTCGATAATTTTGCCGACTATGGCCTTGGCCTCGGCCGGCTTCTCCATCAGAAAATCCTGCAAACGCTGCGACAGCAGCGACTCGACCGCGCCGCGCACCTCGGATGAGACGAGTTTCTCCTTTGTCTGCGACGAGAATTTGGGGTCGGCGAGCTTCACCGACAGCACAGCCGTAAGCCCCTCGCGCGCGTCCTCGCCGGCCATCGAAATTTTTTCCTTGCTGGCGATGCCTTCTTTCTCGATGTACTGGTTCAGCGTGCGCGTCAGCGCGCCGCGGAATCCGGATAGATGCGTGCCACCGTCGCGCTGCGGGACGTTGTTCGTATAGCAGTGGATGTTTTCGAGATAGCTGTCGTTCCACTGCATCGCAAGCTCGACGCCGACGCCGTCGTGCTCGGCGGAAAAATGAAACGGCGTCGGGTGCAGCATCGTGCGGCTTCTATCCAGGTATGCGACGAACGCCCGGATGCCGCCTTCGTAAAAGAAGGTGTCCTCCTTGCCGCAACGGTGATCCTTCAGGTGGATCGAGACGCCCGAGTTCAGGAACGCAAGCTCGCGCAAGCGCGTCGTCAGCGTCTCGTAATGGAACTCGGTCGTCCCGAATACTTCCTTGCTCGGGATGAAACGCACGGCGGTGCCGGTCCTGCCGTTCCTGCCGTTGGCGGCACCGTCGCGTTCGGCAATCGGCGACAGCGGGGCGCCCATCGAATACGCCTGCTCGTACTGCTTGCCGTCGCGCCAGACCGTGAGTTCCAGGTGCTCGGACAATGCGTTGACCACCGACACACCGACGCCGTGCAGCCCGCCTGAGACCTTGTACGAGTTCTCGTCGAACTTGCCGCCGGCGTGTAGCGTCGTCATGATGACTTCGGCGGCGGAGCGCCCCTCCTCGGGGTGGACGTCGACCGGGATGCCGCGGCCGTCGTCGGTTATCGTCACGGCTCCCTGCTCGTCAATCAGCACCTCGATGTTTTTGCAGAAGCCGGCGAGCGCCTCGTCCACCGAATTGTCCACGACCTCAAAGATCATCCGGTGCAGACCCGTGCCGTCGTCGGTATCCCCGATGTACATACCGGGGCGTTTTCTGACCGCTTCGAGGCCCTTTAAGACCTTGATATTTGAGGAATCGTAGGACATGGCAGGAGTTTTATATTGTAACCGCAAAGCCGTCGGCAATCAATACCATGGATGGGACTGTCAGCCCAAAGCACAAATGTCCTGATCGGACGCAATACGGCATTTTGGCAACCCCTGCGGGCAGGGCAGGATGGAGTCCAGAATGTTTCTGGCCTTTTACACACCAGGCGCGACGACAAGAAACCTGCATCCATGCGCTTCTTCGACGGAGAGAGAGGCGCGGACGACGGAAGAGGATGGAGTCACTCGGGCAGCGGCGGCGGAAGCGTGTTTGCGACCGGAGGACTGACACTGCGAACTTCGGTAATAGAGCCTTGTTTCACGTGAAACGTCTTCATCTCTGGCCAGGCTGACAAGTCGAGGCCGTTCTCGGTCTGGGCGACGATGGTCTGCTGCTCAAGCCCGCGAATCTCCCCCAATGCCCAGGCGCGGTGCTTCTGATCCAGTTCGGAAGCCAGATCGTCAATCAGCACCAGTCCTTCGCGCCCATGGGTGCGGACGAAGTGCCGAATTTGCGCCAAAACCATAATCAGCGCGATTACCTTCTGTTGTCCGCGCGAGGCGGTGCATCTGGCTGGCTGGCCATCCCACAGAAGGTTGAGTTCGGCCCGGTGCGGACCGAACTGCGTCGTGCCTCTCTCCAGATCGGTCGCGTAATTTTCCTCTAACAAACTGGCCAGCTCGCGGTCGGCGGGCCAGCCACGGTCGTATTCGACGAGCAACTCCTTGCCAGGCTTCAGCTCGGCCAGGAAATCACGCACCACTGTGCGCCAGGAGTGGAAATACTCGCTTCGGCAAGTGTCAATCTCGGCGGCGCACTCGATAATCTGGTTGTCCCACTGCTCCGGGTGGGAGTTCCGTTTCCTCTGCTTCAGCAGCGCATTTCTTTGCTTCAGGCAACGCTGAAAGCGGTTCCAACAGGCAAGAAATTCCGGTTTCACGTGAAACACGCCCCAATCCAGGAAGCGTCTGCGCTCGGACGACCCACCCTGCACCAGCAGATGGCTGTCCGGGTGGAAAGCGCGAACCGGGAGAAGCTTCGCGGCCTCGGCAAGGCTGCTGGCAGTCTCGCCGTTGACGGTTACGACCGTCCTGTCGTCCACTCCTTTCTGAATAGACAACTTTTGGTCGGTGCCATCCTGATCGAGGGTCGCCCCTATCAACAGGCTTTGCTGCTGGGACTTTATCAGGTCGGCCTTGCGGTTGGTGCGGAAGCTATAACCTCTTGACAATATGTCAAAACTTTCAAGGATCGAAGTCTTGCCGCTGCCGTTATCGCCAACGAAAAAGTTGACCCCAGGACAGAGATCTATCCGCATCTGCGAGATATTCCGCAGATTTTTGATAAAAATGGATTTTACGGACACGTCAAAGGCGCAGCGGCATTACCACGTATTCCTCGGAGTCGGAATCTTCGCCGACTATCCGCACTCCGCTGCTGTTGTCGCGGATTTGCAGGAGTGCCGTCTCACTGTACAGGTGCTGAAACACATCGGATAGATAGGCCACGTTAAAGCC
The DNA here is from genome assembly GCA_965203445.1 of Candidatus Oxydemutator sp. Lineage (GTDB taxonomy): Bacteria > Pseudomonadota > Gammaproteobacteria > Poriferisulfidales > Oxydemutatoraceae > Oxydemutator. The sequence goes on along the minus strand of OZ241883.1, from coordinate 932,590 downwards.
TATCTTGAAAGGAGCACCCGAGTATTCTACTTTTTGTTCAATCCTGGCTTCTTCCTCTTCGGTATTGGTTACGAGCAATTTCAATAGCCCATCGGAAAAGTCGAGGGTCGCCCCTCCAGGCTTGCCGTCGGTGATGGCCGCGGCTCTTCTGAGCGACGTCAAGGTCTCCTCCCGGTTCAGCCGGATTTCCTGCTCGAAGCTTGTCGGAATGACGCGACGGTAATCGGGAAACTGGCCGTTGATCGCTTTGGCTGAGAGCGAGATATTGTCGAACTCTGCAAATAAATTGGACGAACTGACGCCAAATTCCACTATATTCTCGTTTCTCCCGAGAGTCTGTTGAAGCACGGACACCGCTTTGCGCGGCATGATCGCCTGGTTCTTTTCGCTCGCCGCCTTCTCTACCTGTAGAAAACTCTTTGCCAGACGGTGGCCGTCGGTCGCGACCGAGGTCACGCCGTTTTCCTCTATCTCGATGAGCACCCCGTTGAGATAGTAACGTGCATCGTTATTGGCCATCGAAAACTCGGTCATATCAATGATACTTTTCAGGTCTTGTTGGAGCACGGAGAGCATCCCTTCAGGACGTTCATCCTGGGATAGCGGAAAGTCATCCGCCGACATCGTGAGCAGCTTGAACCGGCTGTTGCCAGAACGGACCAGAACGTGATTATCGGAGAATTTCACGGAAATTAGGCTCTCTCTGCTGTCATTTCTCGATATTTCGTAGAGCTTCGCAACAGAAACCAGCGATGGCGCGGGTTCGCTGATTTCCAGATCGTCCATGAGAATACGCATCTCCATTTCCGGATTCATGACGGTTACGGAGCAGCCTTCGGCACTCGGCGAGAACAAAGCCATGGCCGAAGCTGGTAGTGTGTTTCTCGATTCGACGACGCTACGGGCCACCTCGAGTACCCTCAGCAGGTGCTCATTCTTGATTTTGATTTCCATAACGGTTTTCTCTTTGTTTCTTTATCATTGTTGTAGATTCTCTGGTTTTCTGTTGATTGTCGTTCCCGGTCGCACGGCGACACGTTCGCCCCGCCGGATATCTTGTTCATATCTTCGCTTTGCCTGGTTTGTCTTTTCTCTCTATTTGTTTTTCTCCCTGGTTCTCTCGCCTTTTTACATGGTTTTTTACAGCTTCTCTCAGCCGTTCACGTTCAGTATCCGCATCAGATCGGTCTGCGCCTGTGCGACGTTGCCGTCGTTTTGTTGCAATTCCTCGATCTTCCTGCAGGCGTGCAGCACCGTCGTGTGGTCGCGCCCACCGAACGATTCGCCGATTTCCGGCAGGCTGTGGTTGGTCAGCTCTTTGATCAGGGCCATCGCCATCTGTCTCGGGCGCACAATCGAGCGACTGCGCCTTTGCGACAGCATCTCGCTGTGTCGTATATTGTAATACTCAGCGACGGTTTTCTGGATTTTCTCTATCGTCAGCGTCCGGTTGTGCGTCGCCACCAGGTCCCTCAGTGCGTCCCTGGCGAACTCGATGGTTATTTCCTTACCGGTGAACTCCGCGTTTGCGATGACGCGCCGCAGCGCCCCTTCCAGTTCGCGGATGTTCGAGCGGACGTTTTCGGCGATGTACAGCGCCACCTCGTTCGGCAGCGCTACCCGGCTGCGCTCGGCCTTGCTCTGCAGGATCGCGACGCGCGTCTCGAGCTCGGGCGGTTCTATCGCCTGCGTCAGCCCCCAGCTGAAGCGGGACTTCAGGCGCTCCTCGAGGCCGCCGACTTCGGTCGGATAACAGTCGCAGGTGATCACAATCTGACTGTTGCCCTGCAACAGGCGGTTGAACGTATGAAACAATTCTTCCTGGCTCTGTTTCTTGTTGGCGAAAAACTGGATGTCGTCCAGCAAAAACACGTCGAGCGAGCGGTAAAAGCGCGTGAACTGCTCCATCTGCTTTTTGCCCAGCGCGCGCACCATGTCGTTGACGAAGCGCTCCGACGTCAGGTACATCACGCGCGCGTCGCGCCGGGTGCGTTTGATGTGGTTGCCGATCGCATGCACCAGGTGCGTCTTGCCGAGACCGACTCCGCTGTAAAGCAGCAGCGGGTTGTACGAGACACCGGGGTTTTCGGCGACCTGCTGCGCGGCGGCGCACGCGAAGCGATTGGATTTTCCTTCGATAAAGGTCTCGAAAGTCTGTCTGGGGTCCAGGAAAGACTCGTAGCGGGGGCGCCCCGTCCCGTTCCTATGCTGTTGTTCCGGCGTGCTTTCTTGTTGCCTGGTTTCCAGCTCCACCGCGCGTGGCCGCGGCTCCCGCGACAGCAGCCGGCTGATGTGATCGAGGCAGTTTCTGCGTACCCATTCGCAAGTCGAAGTGTTCGGCGCGACCAGCAGCAGACTGCTGTCGGTCTCCACCGCACGCAAAGACCGTATCCATGTATTGACTTCCTCTTCAGGAAGCAGAGACTCCAATTCCCTGACGCATTGTTCCCATAAACTCATGACAAAAATCAGGTGGTGTTGTTAAACCTTCCAGGGTGGACGGTTCAGGGGATAAGCATACCCCGAACCGGGAAAGTTATCCACCAAAAAATGAATCTTCTTTTGAAAGCGCGCCGCGGCGCCGATTTGCCTTTCCCTTTCCCGGCCATTTGGGATACAATGGCGGCGCCATGAAACGAACCTTCCAGCCGAGCAATATCAAGCGCAAGCGCAAACACGGATTTCGGGCGCGCATGAGGACCCGCGCCGGGCGCGCGATCATCAACGCCCGCCGCCGTCGCGGCCGCACCCGTCTGGCCCCCTGAGCGGTTTGGCCGCGACCACCCCGACGAGGACGCACGCACAAAGCCTGGGCAAAAACCGGCGCCTCTCCAAACCGTCGCAGTTCAAAGCGGTTTTCTCGAACGCAACCAGGAGCCATGCGGGTATCTTCTCTATTCGCAGCCGCGCCAACGCATGCGACGGCCCGCGCCTGGGGCTTGCGGTGTCGGTGAAGGCCGCAGGCAACGCGGTCGCGCGCAACCGCCTCAAGCGCCTTGTGCGCGAAAGCTTCCGCCGCCACCGCCTGCATCTTCCGGCGCACGATTACGTCGTCGCCTGCAAGCCCGGAAGCAGCGCTGCGGAGCGTGCCCGGGCGATGGCCGACCTGGCCCTCTTCTGGGAAAAAGAAGCGGCTGCCCGGCGCAAAAGATCGAACGACGGCTGAACCCCCGACTCCCGCCATGGAGAACGTTCGCCTGATACTCTACCTGTCGCTCGCGCTGGTGGCATTCCTGTTGTGGGAGCGCTGGCAGCAATGGCAGACGCCGGCGCCGTCTCCGGCCCCGCCCGAAGCCGCGGCCCCGGCGGAGCAGTCCGCGCCCGCGCCGCCAGCGGCCGCCGAAGACGACCTGCCCGAGGCGGTGGCGGCGTCGCCGCGCGCCGGTGACGCGCCCGCCGCCGTTCCCCGGCGCGCCGCCGGCCGGCGCGTGCGCGTGCGCACCGACGCGCTCGACCTCGAGATAGACGCCCGCGGCGGCGACGTGCGCAGTCTGAAGTTGCGCAAGATACCGGTGTCGCTCGACACCCCCGACAAACCGTTCACGTTGTTCAGCGAGGGCGGCGACCTGCACGTCGTCCAGTCCGGTCTGTTGCACGACCGCATAAACGGCATGTCCGCGGCCGAGGGCCGGGGGCGGGCGCCGTCGCACCACGACGATTACCGCCCCGAGGCCACCGAATATACGCTGGGCGACGACGAGGACGAGCTGCGCGTCGTGCTGCGCTGGCAAAATGACGGCGGCGTCGCGGTCGACAAGATCTACACGTTTCATCGCGATAGCTACCTGATAGACGTCGAGCACGTCGTGCACAACCGTGGCGCCCGGGCCTGGGTCGGACGCCAGTACCGCCAGCTGCGCCACGGCGCGATCCCCGAGGAGGGCATGCGCCTGCTCTATACCTTCACCGGGGCCGCGTGGTACGACGGCAAGTACAACAAACTGCCGTTCGACGAGCTGGAGGAGAAGCCCTTCGTGCGGCGCGTGCGCGACGGCTGGGTCGCGACGTTGCAGCATTACTTCGTAGGCGCCCTGCTCGGCGACGGCGACAACGACTTCTACACGCGGGTTGCGCGCGGCCAGCAGCGGGCGGAATACATCATCGGCATCCGCTCCGAGCCGCTGGTCGTCGAGCCGGGCGCCAGCGGGCGCTTCACCGCGCGTCTGTACGCCGGGCCGAAGCTGCAAAACCACCTGGAGGAAACCGCCGAGGGGCTGGAGCTTGCGACCGACTACGGCATCTTCACGTTCCTGTCGAAGCCGCTGTTCTGGCTGCTCGACAAGATCAACGACCTGATCGGCAACTGGGGGTGGGCGATAGTCGTGCTGACGATCCTGATCAAGCTGGTCTTCTACAAACTGTCCGAGACCAGCTACAAGTCCATGGCGCGCATGCGCAAGTTGCAGCCGAGCCTGACCGCCCTGCGCGAACGTTTCAAGGACGACAAGGAGCGCCAGCACAAGGAGATGATGGACTTCTACAAGAAGGAGAAGATCAACCCGCTGGGCGGCTGCCTGCCTATCGTCGTGCAGATACCGGTGTTCATCGCGCTTTACTGGGTGCTGCTCGAGAGCGTCGAGTTGCGCCAGGCACCGTTCATGCTGTGGATACACGACCTGTCGACGCGCGACCCGTACTTCGTGCTGCCGTTGCTGATGGGGGCGACGATGATCATCCAGACCAAGCTGAACCCGACGCCGCCGGATCCGATGCAGGCCAAGGTGATGATGGCGCTGCCGGTCATCTTCACGGTGTTCTTCGCGTTCTTTCCGGCCGGGCTAGTGCTTTACTGGCTGGCCAACAACGTTCTGTCCATAGCCCAGCAGTGGATGATCACGAGGCGCGTTGAAGCAAGTTGAAGCAAGCTGAGGCGGGCGCCGCGCCGGGCGACACCATCGCCGCCGTGGCCACGCCGCCCGGGCGCTCCGGCATCGGCGTCATTCGCGTAAGCGGCCCGCGCGCCGCCGTCGTCTGCGAAGGCTTGACCGGCGCCGTCGCGCCGCGTCCCCGAGAGGCCGCCTTCCGCCGCTTCCTGGACGCCGCCGGCGGCGTGCTGGACGAGGGGCTTGCCATCCTGTTCAAGGCGCCCGCGAGTTTCACCGGTGAGGACGTGCTCGAAATCCACGCCCACGGCAGCCCCGTCGTGCTCGACGCGCTGTTGGGCAGGGTGTTCGAGCTGGGCGCGCGCGCTGCGCACCCCGGCGAGTTCAGCCGGCGCGCGTTCATGAACGGCAAATACGACTTGGCGCAGCTCGAGGCCATCGCCGATCTCGTCGGCAGCGCGAGTTTGCAGGCGGCGCGCAGCGCGCAGCGCGTGTTGCAGGGCGAGTTCTCGCAAAGCATCGCACGGCTGTCGGCGGCAATCGAGGAACTGCGGGTGGTAACCGAGGCGACGCTCGACTTCCCGGAAGAGGACGGCGTGGACGTCGTCGGCGACTATCGGCTGCGCGAGCGGCTGCAACGGCTGGTCGAGTCCATCGGCACGATCAAGGCGAGAGCCGCGCACGGCGCGCGCCTGTGCGAAGGCGTCGAGCTGGTCATCGTCGGGCGCCCGAACGCCGGCAAGTCGAGCCTGCTGAACCGGCTGTCGCAAACCGACGAGGCCATCGTAAGCGACCGCGCCGGCACCACGCGCGACGTCGTAAAAAGCGAGATACTGATGGACGGCATCCCGCTGCGCGTGCTCGACACCGCCGGCCTCGGCGCGCCCGGCGATCCGGTGGAGGAGGAGGGCGTGCGCCGCGCGTGGCGGGCGATGGACGACGCCGACGTCGTGCTGCTGCTGGTGGACGCGACCGAGGGCGTCGGCGCCGCCGAGGAAGAGGTGCGGCGTCGCCTTGCCGGCAAGACCGACGTGCTGACCGTGTTCAACAAAGCCGATTTGATCGAGTACCGGCGGGCGCGTCGCGTTGACGCCTGGATCTCGGCAAAGACCGGCGAAGGTCTGGCCGACCTGCACACCCTGATCAAGCGCACAATCGGCGTCAGCGACGGCGGCGAAGACGCCTTGGCCGCGCGCCGCCGCCACCTCGAAGCGCTGGAGCAAGCCCGCAAGGCGCTGCTGCGCGCTCTCGAACACCTGCCCTCCAAAGGTGCCGTCACGCACCCCGAACTGGCCGCCGAGAACCTGCGCGAGGCGCGCGAGGCGCTCGCCGCCATCGTCGGCGACTATGCTACCGAGGAACTATTGGGGGATATTTTCGCGGGGTTTTGCGTCGGCAAATGACGAGGGCGCGTTGTCCGCTTGGTGCGCCGCCGGTTCTCTTCGGGGTCTACGCCCACAGGCGCAGTGCTATCGCGATGAACGCTCCAAAGAGCGCAACGAGCGCAGTGGTTTGAATGTTGAGGACCCACTTGATCGTATGCAATTCGCCGGCAACTTTATCAACCTTGGCACTGAGGCTGTCAACCCGGGCACTGAGGCTGTCGACCTTGGCCTCGAGGTTGTCAACCCGGGCACTGAGGTTGTCGACCTTGGCCTCGAGGCTGTCAACCCGGGCATTGACTTTGCCGATCTCTTCCCTGACCTCGCTGCGCAAAGCCGCCATATCTTCCCTGACCTCGCTGCGCAAAGCCGCCATATCTTCCCTGACCTCGCTGCGCAGAACCTTCAATTCTGCGGCCAGGAAGCCGTTGCCGCGGCTGCTTTCCACAACCAGACTGATGGCCTTGGCGGCCTCTGACGTCAGGCCGGCTTCCTGCAAACGCTCGGCGGCGGCAAGGGTGTCGAAATGTTGCGCTGCGGTTTCCATGGTCAAATCAGGAAAATCGGGACTTGAAAACATAGTTAATCATATTCGCGGGGATGTCAAGATTCAGCGCAATTCCTGTTCTTCCAATCCACCGTCTCCGAAAATCGGGTACCTGCTACCCGCCCGTGTGGTTCTGGAGCAGCCGCTCGAAGTGGCGTCTGGCGGCGGACGTTCTTTCCGTGGTGTTTTTGCGGCCGTCCATGAAGATGTGGCCGAAGTGTTCCTCTATTTTTGATTGCGCGCCGCAGCGGGCGGCGGCCTTTGCCAGCTTGGCCGCCCGGTCGCCGATTACCGTGTCTCTGGTGCCGCCGATGATGAGCCAATCCCGGCACGAGTCGGGCAGCAGTTTCACCGGGTCTATACTCGACGGGCAGAACGTGTACCACGGCGTCGCGTGGGGAACCGAGTCGAACACGACGCCGTTGATCTCGCGGTGCAGCCCGCGGATCGCGTTGGCAAACACGATGCCGCCGAGCGAGATGCCGAACAGGTAGCGCGCCTTGTATTCGGGGATCGCATTGAGCGTGCGGATGCGAACCGCGTAGTCGGAAATAATCCCCGCCAACGTGGTCTCGGCGTCGCCGGATTCGCCGTAGCCACGATAATCGTACAGATAAACGTCAAGGCCGAGGTCGCGGAACTCCCGGAACAGCTCATAGATCTCGGCGGCCAACATCGAGGTGCCCTGGGCGATGAGCAGATACCCTTTGGGTCGCGCCGCCTTCCAGACCAGTCCGCGGATAACGCCGCCGTCCCGTGCTTGGAAACTGTCTCTTGTCAGGCCGTCGCCGGCGTAACGAGCCCAGTCGGTCTTGGCGTGCGGATCGTAGATCGCGGCCTTGTACGCGCGTATCAGCGCGCTTTCGGTCAGACACGTCGTCTGAAAGCCGTTCTCGCCGGCGGCAGAGGCCGAGGATACGAACCCGACAAACAGAGTCGCGATTCGTTGCAGGGCGGTTTTTCGATTGTCGCGTCGCTTCGTCACGGGCCGGTTTCAGCGGTTTGTCTATTGCATGTAGCGCATCAGGCCGAATAGAAGCCCGTTGAAGACCGCCATGGCGCTGATAAAAGATAGAATCAACCTGGTTTGGGATTTGGCGATTTCCGTCTTGAGTTCGCCGTGCAGCTTGATCATGTTTTCGTTGAGTTTGTTGATCTTCTCATCGGTGCTCTTGTCGAGCATGGCGATGTCTCTCTTAAGCTCGCTGCGCAAATTGGCAATATCTTTGTCAAGCCTGTTTATGTCTTCCTTCAGTTCGCTACGCAGGCCACTGATGGCTTCGTTCAGTTCGCTACGCAAGCCACTGATGGCTTCCTTCAGTTCGCTGCGCAAGTCGACGATGCTTTTATCGAGTCTGTTGATCTCCTCTTTGAGTTCGGCATATCGCTCGATGATGCTTTTATCAAGTCTGTTGATCTCCTCTTTGAGTTCGGTATGTCGCTCGACGATGCTTTTATCGAGTCTGTTGATCTCCCCTTTGAGTTCGGTATATCGCTTGCCGATGTCCTCCTTGAGATCGGCGTGGAGTTCGCTGAGTTCTCCACGCACGGCGGCAAACTCGGCGCGCACGTCGGCAAACTCGGCGCGCACGTCGGCCATGCCTTCCCTGAATTGGCCTCGCGTAACCGGCGTGCCCCATTCGACTTCCCGCGGCAGGGCCTCGCGCACCTCTTTTTTGTATTCATCCGTCATGGAATGCTCCTCTATGGTTTATCGGTGAGCAGAGGCTGGTTTTGTATATCTTTGATGCGCGCGCGGGGCGACGCGGCCGACGAGAGGTAGCGTCTGGCCGACGAATGACGGAGAAGCAGATTGCCACACCTGGATTCATGGCGGAAGTATAAGCGTGTTTGCGGGCTTTTTCTCGTCTGAAACTGCTGTTTCCCCTGCAAAAAATAGCCAAGGTCAAGAAATAGTGGCGGAATAAATCCGACGAATGGTCAGCGCCTCTGCACGCCGCAGGACAGGTCCCTCGCCGTTCTAACGCCGAAAACGTCCTTGCCCGTTACAAGTCGGCTATCTGCTACCGCTTGTCCAGCGTTTTCGTCTTCCGTGTCTGGTCCGGGCGGACACTGTGCGCGTCAGTCCGCAATGATGTCACAACACGTAATCAAGGAATGGCCGGTGCAGGAGCGGCCGCGCGAAAAGCTGCTGGCGCACGGTGCCGGGACGTTGTCCGACGCCGAGCTGCTGGCGGTCGTCATCGGCTCGGGCACGCGCGGCAACAACGCGCTCGACGTCGCGCGCAAGCTGCTGGCTGACACCGGCGGTCTGCGCGCGGTCCTGCGCGCCGACCGCGCCAGGCTATGCCGCACCGTCGGCATGGGGGCGGCGCGCTATGCCCGCTTGCAGGCGTCGCTCGAGATCGTGCGGCGCACGTTGGAGGAGTCCATGCGCCGCGACGACGTGTTCGTCAACCCGGAAAAGGCGCGCCACTACCTTGCATTGAAGATGCGCGACTACGGGCGCGAGGTGTTCGCCTGTCTGTTCCTCGACAACCAGCATCGGCTGATCGCGTTCGAGGAGCTGTTCCACGGCACCATAGACGGCGCCACCATTTACCCGCGCGAGGTCGTCAAGCGCGCGCTGTACCACAACGCCGCGGCGACGATCTTCGCGCACAATCACCCTTCGGGCATATCCGAGCCGAGTAACGCCGACCGCCGCATGACGCAGCAGCTGAAGCGGTCGCTGGCGCTGGTGGAAGTGCGCGTGCTCGATCACTTTGTCGTCGGCGAAATCGTCACGTCGTTTGCGGAACTCAATCTGCTTTGACGGTGCACGGAACGTGTCGCGCCAGTGTCTCGACCAGCCGCTCGACGTCGCCGGGTTCGTGCGCGGCGGACAACGTGATCCGCAGCCGCGCCCCGCCTTGCGGCACCGTCGGCGGACGTATGGCGGCCACGTGCAGGCCGTCGTCCAGCAGCGCCCGCGACCACGCGAGCGCGCGCTTGGCGCTGCCGGCGACGACGCCCTGGATCGGCGTCTCGGAAGCGAGGCACGGCAACCCGGCGCGCGCCGCCAGGCGCCGAAAGCGCGCGACGTGCTCGAACAATTTTTGCCGCCGCCAGCCTTCTTCACGAACGAGGGCAAGGCTTTGCAAAGCCGCGCACGCAATCGCCGGCGGCGGCGCGGTCGTATATATATAAGTACGCGCTCGTTGCACCAGCGTCTCGATCCAGTCGGCGTCGCCGGCGACGAACGCGCCGGCGGCGCCGAACGCCTTGCCGAGCGTGCCGACCAGCAACGGCACGTCGCGCGACCCCAACCCCGCGGCCTCGACCGCGCCGGCGCCGTTTTCGCCGAGCACGCCGATGCCGTGCGCGTCGTCCACTATCAGCGTGGCGCTGGCGTCGGCGCACAGCGCGGCGAGTTCGGCGAGCGGCGCCACGTCGCCGTCCATGCTGAACACCGCGTCGCTTGCGACGATGCAGTCGTCTTCGCGCCGCAGCTGCGCGCGCAGCCGCGCCCGCAGCCGCGCGCGCAGAAACGCGGTGTCGCGGTGCGGATAGCGTCGCAGGCGCGCCCTCGACAGGATGCCGGCGTCGACCAGCGAAGCGTGGTTCAGGCGATCCTCGAACAGGCGGCTCGTCCTGCCGGCCAGCGCGCCGACGACGCCCAGATTGGCAAGGTAGCCGGACGAGAACAGCAGCGCCCGTTCGCGCGCCAGAAACGCCGCCAAGCTTTCCTCCAGCTCGCGGTGTGCGCCGGTGTAGCCGTTGACCAGGCACGACGCGCCGGCGCCGGCGCCGTAGCGTCGCAGGCCGCGCGCGCCGGCCTCGATCACGCGCCTATCCGCCGCCAGGCCCAGATAATCATTGCCGCAGAACGACAGCACCTCGCGCCCGTTCCACAGCCGCCGCGTCCCGGTCGGGCCTTCGCTTACGCCGCGCTCGCGGTACAGGTGCAGGCGTTTGCGCGCCGCAAGATCCGCGCGCAGGTCGTCGGCGTCCGCGCGCCCCCTGTTCGCGTGGGCCACGTCCGCGCGCGTCGCTCAGCTGCGCCGCGCCGCGACCGCTTGCAGACCGAGCCGCTCGAACAGCCGGCGGTCTTCGTGCGTATCCGGGTTCGGCGTCGTCAGCAGTTTTTCGCCGTAGAAGATCGAATTGGCGCCGGCGAAGAAACACAGCGCCTGCATCTCGTCGGACATCTCCTCGCGTCCCGCCGACAGCCGCACCCAGGCGCGCGGCATCAGCACGCGCGCCGCGGCCACCGTGCGCACGAACTCGAGCGCATCGAGCGCGTCGGTGCCGTAGAGCGGCGTGCCCTCGACCTGCACCAGGCGGTTGATCGGCACCGACTCCGGGTGTCGCGGCAGGTTCGCAAGCTGTTGCAGCAGGCCGGCGCGGTCGGCGCGCGTCTCGCCCATGCCGAGGATGCCGCCGCAACAGACCTTGACGCCGGCCTTGCGCACGTTGTCGAGCGTGTCGAGACGCTCCTGATATACGCGCGTCGTGATGATGCGCCCGTAAAACTCCGGCGACGTGTCGAGGTTGTGGTTGTAATAGTCGAGGCCGGCGTCCGCCAGCCGCCGCGCCTGCTCCTCGCTCAACATGCCGAGCGTGGCGCAGGTCTCAAGCCCCAGCGCCTTGACGCCCTCGATCATCTCCGCCACCCGCTCGAGGTCCTTGGCGCGCGGCGAGCGCCACGCCGCGCCCATGCAGAAGCGGTCGGCGCCCTGCTCGCGCGCGCGCCGCGCCGCCTCGAGCACCCGTTCGGGCGGCAGCAGGCGTTCGGGCGTCACCTGTGTCTGGTAGCGCGCACTTTGCGGGCAGTAGGCGCAGTCCTCGGGGCAGGCGCCGGTCTTCAGCGACACCAGGGTGCTGATCTGTACCCGGTTCGGATCGTGAAACGCGCGGTGAACCCGGTGCGCCTGCGACAGCAGGTCGTTGAACGCCATGCCGAGCAGGTGCAGGATTTCCCGTTTGCGCCAGTCGTGGCGCACGGCCCCGCTTCGGCCATTTGCAGAACCGTTTGTCGGGCCGTTTGCCGGGTTGTTCGCCAAGTTGTTTGCCAAGTCGTTTGTCGGGTCGTTTGTCGGGCCGGTCGCCTGGCCGTTCGTTTGATCGTTCATCGTCCGCGCGAGGGTTTCGGGGCAGTCTATAAGGAGCGGGGAGCGTGTCAACTCGTGCGCTGAAGAGGCGCTTCGTGCATTCGTTGACGGGTTTGCTGCCGACGCTGCCGGCGGCGCTGCCGACGCGCCGCCTGTTTCCGTATCGCTGCCCGCTGTGTTGCGTTGTCGAGACCGACGGCGGCCTCTGCGATCACTGTTTCGGCGAACTGCCCGCGTTGGCGACGCACTGCCGCATCTGCTGCGAGCCTCTGACGTCGCCGCCGGACGCGGCGGTCAGGACGTGCGCCCGGTGTCTGCGCAAGCCGCCGCCCTACGACCGGACGCTGGCGCCGTGTCGTTACGCGCCCCCTGCCGACCGCCTGGTGCGCGAGTTCAAATACGGCCTTCGCCTCGAACACGCGCTGACGCTTGGCAAACTGCTGGCACGCCACGTCCGCGCGCGTGGCGGTGCGCCGCCCGACGTGTTGACCGGCGTGCCGCCCGGCGCGCCGGATTGCATAGTGCCGGTGCCGCTGCACCGGGAACGTCTGCGCCGACGCGGTTTCAATCAATCGCTTGAGATCGCGCGCGTGCTGGCGACGGAACTGGGGTTGTCTCTGGATGCGGCCTGTCTTGAGAAGTCGCGCCACACGGAACCGCAAACCGCGCTCGATGCGCAACATCGTCGCCGCAACCTGCAAGGCGCGTTCCGCCTGCGCCGGCCCCCGCGCGCCGGCAAGACCGCCGCTACCGGCGTCGCCATCGTGGACGACGTGATGACGACCGGCGCCACCGCCGCCGAAATCGCCAAACTGCTCGCGCGCGCCGGCGTCGGGTACATAGAAGTCTGGGTCGTCGCGCGCGCGACGATGTGACAAAACCCGAACGCGCCGCCGCCCGGCATGAGCTTTACGGGTTTTTGCAGTTCTTCATGCGGCGTGTTCGATGGGACGGGCGCCCAGGCTTTTGGCCTTGCGTGCCACGCGCCAGAGATCGTAGGCGTTTTGCAGCCGCAGCCAATGGGCAGCGTCCGGCTTGCCAAAGACCGTTTCCAGGCGCATCGCCATCTCCGCCGTGATGGCGCCGTCGCCTTTCAGTATCCGGTGCAGCGTATTGCGACTTACGCCAAGAGCGTCGGCCGTCTCACTGATTGTCAAGCCCAACGGCGTGATGACCAGTTCTCTTATGATCTCGCCCGGGTGGGCCGGATTGTACATACGCATGGTTTGTCGCCTCAGTGGTAATCCACATAGTCTATCAGTTCAGCATCATGCTCATCGAAACGAAACGTGATGCGCCAATTTCGGCTGACTTTCACTGCCCAGAAGGTCTTTCGTCCGCCTGTCAATGGGTGCAAAGCCAAGCCGGGTAAATCCATGTCTTCAGGCTTTTCCGCCACATCCAGATTGGTCAGTATCAGTCGGATCCTTGCGGCGTGATTTGTCTGAATGCCGGAAGTTGTACCCGTCCTGAAAAAGTTTCTGATTCCTTTGTGCGAAAAGCTTTTGATCATGGTTTACGAAGTGTAACATATAACATTACAGTTTGCAATGCAATGTATGAGGAAAATATGGGGCCAACACATTCTGGAAAAATGAGAAAATTGCTTCTCGATGGCTTCGCACGGGGTGATGTTCCCCAAACTCTGGTGCGGGCATTCGGTGGTTCGGGATGTGTACAAGCGCAGTATGGCGCGCTGCTACACCCTGCCCCCATTTTGGTCTAAGGCTCTGTCGCCTCCCTTTTTTTTCTTTGCTCCGCTTCCCACTTCAAAGCGTCCAGACGATTGCTGCGATGGCCCGCCTTATATATATGTATGCCGCCCCGCCCCTGCCGGTGCTCCGCGTCACGTCGTTTCAGATTATTGGTAATGCCGACGTACACAATTCTATTGCCTTTTTTCAGGTAATATTTATAAGTGTTTCTTTTGACTGACATATCGAACCTCTTTCATTCTGAGTTAGTAACAAACAGGGCGGCACGCATTCGCATGGCGCCACGGGCGCCCCGCGCCAATACCGGCCCCGCGCTCGGAAGCCCTATTCCTGAAGACCTGCTTTCCATAAACCATAAAGTAGCATAATTCGGGAACGCTCGTGGGGGCGTTCTCTTGCTTTATTTCCCCTCTTCCGCCCCCTGCATCAGACCACAGTCAACATATCTCTGATGTCATCCGGTAGTCGAAGCTGGTATTCCCGTTCAAAAGTTGAGACGCTGTCGAAGTCGTTAGCAAACAGCTCGACAACGCTTGCGCCCTTCTGCTCGGCGGCTTTCAAATCTGCCTTGGCTTTATCCCATGCCTGCTTGTACAACCAAGCCATGCCGCGGTTGAAATAGGGATACGGTTCGACGAGATTCGAGCTCAGCGCAATGGCTTTGCCGTAGTCTCGGATGGCTTGGTCAAATTTGCCTTGGTCAACGTAAACACTGCCGCGATTGTTATAAATATCCGCATAATCCGGCTTCAGTGTAATCGCCACGTTGAAGTTATGGAGTGCCTGGTCATAGTCGCCTTTTTCAACGTAAGCATTGCCGCGATTGTTATAGGCCTCGACATAATCAGGCTTGAGTTCAATGGCTTGGTTGAAGTCTCGAACGGCTTCTTCATAATCGCCCTTGTTGTTGTAAGCAATGCCGCGATTGTTATGGATTTCGATATGCTCCGGCTTGAGTTCGATAGCTTTGCTGTAGTCTCGGATGGCTTGGTCATAGTCGCCCATGTCATCGTAAGCAATGCCGCGATTGTTATAAGCCTCGGCATAATCCGGCTTGAGTTCAATAGCTTTGCTGTAGTCTCGGATGGCTTGGTCGTAGTCGCCTGTGTCATCGTAAGCAATGCCGCGATTGTTATAAGCCTCGGCATAATCCGGTTCGATTTTGATGGCTTGCGAATAAACGTCTATTGCGTCTCCTGATCGCCTCAGCATCCTGAAAAAATTGCCTGTTTCCAGCATCAGGCGGGCCGGCGATTCATCTTGATCTTCTTCGGTTCGCGGGCGAGTTTCCCGGACAATTTTGCGTATGCCCTCGACTACATTTTGCCAACCTTCAGCCTCATGTTGCCATTTGTTAACGGGCTTGCCCTTGCGGGGCAGCGCCTCGAATTCACTGATCGGATGTCGCTCCCAGTCGCATTCTTCAAGGATGATCGGAATCGTGCGTATCCTTTCTTTGATTTCCCATGCTTCAGACAGTTCTTTGTTGCAGTTTTCGGAGGCAAGGCTGGCCCGAGAGGTGAGATAGAGGAGAATATCCGAACCGGCAAGACGACGGGAAATTTTTTCCTTCCATTGGTCGCCCGGGAGAATTTCGTTGTCGTGCCAGATTTCTATCTCCCTTCTTTGTCGCATCACCGCAAGGCACTCGATCAAGGCGTCTTTTTCCGCTTTGTCCTTATGGGCATAAGTAATGAACAGTTTTGCTGGTTGGCTCATTGTTTTATTTGTTTTT
This sequence comes from Candidatus Oxydemutator sp., assembly GCA_965203445.1. Lineage (GTDB taxonomy): Bacteria > Pseudomonadota > Gammaproteobacteria > Poriferisulfidales > Oxydemutatoraceae > Oxydemutator. The sequence continues at coordinate 917,334 of OZ241883.1, read as the reverse complement.
AATGCACAACCTTGGTTTGCGCGGGGCCTGATTTTGCAATTCCAGCTTTATTGAATACGCTGGCAATATATCGGCTGGTTTCTTACATGCGCGAGAAGCGCCGATTTATCCCCCATAATCAGGTACCCTGCCATGATGACGGGTTTGTCCCGGCGACCGGTATGCGGGCATTCGGTGGTTCGGGATGTGTACAAGCGCAGTATGGCGCGCTGCTACACTCTGCCCTGATTTTTGGCCTAAGGCCCCGTCGGCTTGCCTTTTTTTCTTTGCTCCTCTTCCCATTCCAAAGCTGCCAGACGAGTAGTACGATTGCCTACCTTATATATATGTATGCCAGCTTGCCCTTGCTGATGCTCTGCTTCACGTCGTTCCAGGTTATTGGTGATGCCGACGTGTACAATTCTATTACCTTTTTTCAGGTAGTATTTATAAGTGTTTCTTTTGACTGACATCTCGAACCTCTTTCATTCTGAGTTAGTAATAAAAAGGGAAGCACGCATTCGCATGGCGCCACGGGCGACCTGGGCCAATACCGCCCCCGCGCTCGAAAGCCCAATTCCTGAAGGCCTGCTCTCCATAAACCATAGAGTAGCATAATTCGGGAACGTCCGTGGGGCGTTCCCTTGCTTTTGGAAGTCGGCGGATTTCAGGAAATTATATACAATAGCCCCCATCGAGATTGCCAGGTGCCGAATCCGGACAGGGGTCAAGAAGAGGGAGTTGGAAAGACGGGCACTCAGGAAGCAGATCGAGGAAACGGAAGATGTGATCGCGTTTCCCGAACGAACAAAGGAGGAGAACCAATGATGAGAGACAATTATCTGATGGGTGGGATTTGCCTGGGACTTATCCTCGTCGCGTTGCCGGCATTTGTCGGCGTGGCCGAGGCCTGCGACGACGACAGGGTCTCGTATGGAAGCGCGCGTTGGGAGCAGCGCCAGACGCTGCATGAAGCCCGACGCCAGAACAGATTGCTGGAGGAACAGAACAGGCTGATCAGGAAGGCGAACCGGCACGCGCGCCGGCTGGAAGAGCAGGCAAGGGTGCGACAAGCCAGAGAAAGTTACCGCCAGGCCATAGAACGGCACTGGAGGTAACCACTTTCCCTCTTCCAGAGGGAGAGGGTTTGATGGGGGGCCTGCGGCTACCTTCTCCCTGACAAAACCCCTCTCCCTCTGGGAGAGGGGCAGGGGTGAGGGCCGTTGAGGGCCGTTGCATAACTTGGCACCCTCACCCGGCCTACGGCCACCCTCTCCCAGAGGGAGAGGGTTTGATAGGGAGCCTGCGGCTGTCCTTTTGTAGAGGGAGAAGGTTTGATGGGGGGCCTGCGGCTACCTTCTCCCTGATAAAACCCCTCTCCCTCTGGGAGAGGGGCAGGGGTGAGGGCCGTTGAGGGCCGTTGCATAACTTGGCACCCTCACCCGGCCTACGGCCACCCTCTCCCAGAGGGAGAGGGTTTGATAGGGAGCCTGCGGCTGTCCTTTTGTAGAGGGAGAAGGTTTGATGGGGGGCCTGCGGCTACCTTCTCCCTGACAAAACCCCTCTCCCTCTGGGAGAGGGGCAGGGGTGAGGGCCGTTCAGGGCCGTTGCATAACTTAGCACCCTCACCCGGCCTGCGGCCACCCTTCCCCTCCGGGAGAAGGTCAGCTTGTGGTTCCCCCCGTGTTCCGCAAGTCGTCCAGAAACTCGGATGCTGGCGCGACCCCCGTCACCAGCAGGCGGTCTCTGGCGCGCGTGCAGGCTACATAGAGCAGGTGGCGTTCGGTGTTGTACGCCTCTTCGAGACCCGCCTCGTCCGCCACCGCCTCGATTCGCTGTTGCAGCGGGATGACCTCCTCGTCGCAGGCCATCACGGCGACGGCGCGAAACTCCAGCCCCTTGGCCAGATGCATCGTGCCGATCAGGGCGTGTCCCGCGACGATCTCGACGTCATCGCGCAAAGCCTTGAACGACAATCCCGCTTGGCGGACGGCCTCCTCGGCCCGCGTCATCTGCCCGCCCGAGCGGACAAAAACGCCGATCTCGTGCGGTTTCATGCCGTCCCGTTCGCACTTCTCCAGCCAGGCGGTGACCGCGTCGGTTTCGCCTCCTCGCGTATCGAACACGCCGACAAACGGCGGTTCCCCGCCGAACGTGGATACCGTGCCGCGCCGATCCTCGACGTTGCCGTCGGCGTCGGCGACTTCGGCACCCAACAGGCAATCCGCGCGCATCCTGATCTGGTGCGACGTCCGGTAGTTGACGCGCAGCGTCCGCGAGCGCCCGCGCACGTCGACGCCCATCGCTTTCCAGGAGAACGGCATCCGAAAGATCCGCTGACCGAGATCGCCGGTAAAGAACAGGCCGTTCGCCCGGCGCCCGCCCATCGCCGCCAGAAACCGCAACTGCGCGGCGCTTACGTCCTGCGCCTCATCCACGATGATGAAATCGAACGGCGGATCGCGCCGCTCGCCCACGTCGCCCACGTCGCCCGTGCCGCCCATGTCCCGCGCGAGCCGGTGGAACATCCCCGCGCGCGTTATCAGGCCCTGCTCGCGCAAGCCCGCGTGAACCTTCGCAAAAACGGGCCACAGTTCGGCGCGCTGGCGTTCCGACAGGCGTATCCTGCGCCCCGCCCGGCGCACGTCCCGATAGGCTTCCCAGGTCTCGATCTGCGGGGCGTCCACCATGTCTTCCCATTCCTCCAGCAGAAAGCGCCGCCGCGACGCGAGGCCCTCCAGGTCGCGGCCCGCCTGCGCCAGCAGCCGCCGGACGTGTTCGCGGGACGCAATCCGCGGGGCGCCGAAGCGCGCCTTGAAGCGCGCTTTGTAAAGACGCTCCCCGACCTCGTCCACGGCGCCGACTTCGATACGCTCGCCGAGGCGCGGCTCGTTGCATATCAGCCGCCGCAGTTTTGTTTGCAGCGCGGCCGCCAGCGGCGCGGAAAAAGTCGTCAGCAGCACCCGGGCCTCCGGGTGGCGGCGCGCCAGAAACGCCGCGCGGTGCAGCGCCACTATCGTCTTGCCCGTGCCCGCCGAACCCGAAATGCGCGCCGGCCCGTCGTAGTCCCACTCGACAATCCGACGCTGCGCCGGATGCAGAAAAACCGTCCACTTCTCCCACGGATATTCGAGCGCCCGCGCCAGTTCGTCCGCATTCTCGATGACCCCGAAACGCCGCCCGGCATCCGCATGCGCGAACGGATCGGCGCCGGCAACCGGCGCGCGTGGAAGCTCGGGACGCCCGCCGGTCGCCAGTTCCAGCAACGCCTCCGCGGCCTCCGCCGGCAGATGTTCGGCCACCTCCAGCAGGCTGTCCTCGTTCGCCGCGCGAACCTCGCCCAACCATTCCTCAGGCACGCCATAGGCGAGCAGGCTTTCGTCCTCCATATCGGCGAACAAGGTTCTTTGGGGCGGTGTGGGTTGTGTGGGCGGTGCGGACGGTGCGGGCGGGGCGCCTTCGACGGGTTGCGCGGCGGCGGTCTCGTGCACCGTCTCGCGCACGGTCTCGCGTATTTCGACAAACTGGGCGGCACCGGTGCGGGGATGGGTTTCCAGCCTTCTGCGCTCACCCCACCGATACGCCTTGTCGTGGTGGCCGACGTAACACAGCAGCAGGCCGTCCGGCGTGCGGTGCACTATCAACCGAAGATCGCGCCCCGCGCGCACCGACCAGAAGTTCGGATCGCGCGCCCCGCTCAATTTATGAAACCGCAAACCCGGGCTGGCCGGGTTCCGCTGCAAATCAAACGCGGTGATCTTTGCCGCCTTCTGCTCGCCGCCGGTCAGCTTCGCCAGACTATCGGTAAAGGTGTCGGCAATGCGGAACTGCATCAGTCGAGTTCTATTCCGCCTCGGCGCAGGATGTTTTCGAGGCGTTGGAATGCAGGTTCGGTAGCCAAGTCGGAATCGGCTTGGCGAATAGATTGGAGACAATTACGCACCTCATCGAGTGATTGATAGTCATCGGAAACAGTTTTATCCAGAAAACGCAAGGCTTCAGCAGGAAACTTTTTACAAAGCTCATATTCGTACAAATTGCCCACGGCACTGCCTTGGTAAGGCAACCGTTGCAGCCACCAGTCAAGTTTTTCTATTGCCTTGCGAAACTTATCGCGTGTGGCAACGCATAGCTCGGCGAAGCATCTTGAAATATCTGGAGTCACGTGATGGCGTGATTGCGGCCATGCAGCCTCCAGGCATGGCCGCATGCGGTTTTCCCAATAATCACCGCGCTGCGGTTCATCTACGCTTTCTAATTCCCGTACTAATGTATATGCGGTTTGATGTAACCCTTCAGGTGGTAAAGCAGCGGCCGCTTTCGCAAGCTCCCCTCCGTCAAATATATCGGGCTGACTAAGCGCCGTGATAGCGAGAAAATCAGAGTACTGTGCTCTCCATTTGTCGAGTTCGTCATAATGTTGCGTGGTGGCAAGAAAATGGGGCCTGATCGCCTTCATCAAGGGACGGTCCAAGGGGCGATCCAGATGCAGCGACCACAAGAATCCTTGCCATGCGGCGCAAGCTTCCGAAGGACGGTACCAATCAAACAGCGGCAATAAATGTTCCGTCGTCCATTCGCGGTCCACGCGAAAAAGAGCAATAGCCCGCGTTGCCAGAAGCACACGCCCATGCCAGAAATTTTTAACGTCAGGGTTGCACAAGGCGGTGAATATGTCATGCAAATCGTCAGACAAATCCTGCTTATCCTCAAGCGGCTGCCGGTTCCACCGGCACAACAAAGCCTCCGTCACTTTGCCGACGGGGTGGTTGATCGCTTTCGAAGTTAAATTACTGACACCATCAGTCTCGTCATCGCCGTTTCCCTGTTGCCTGCTCAATTCCAAAACACGGGCGCATAGCTTGGTGAACAGTTCCTCGTGCTCGTCAAAAACTGCGGCGACGGACTCCAACCACCTGCTGATTTGGCGATCAACCGATTGCACCAGATCATCCGGTGCCTCAGCCAATACCGGTGCCAGATAACGCCATGATCTCTTTGTCAGACCATCCGGGCTTTCTTGCGACCATATAAAAAGTGCTGCCCGCCAGCAATCAGGCGGCCATACATCTTCTTTGGCGAGCGCACATAACGCACAAGCCGCAGTGGGAAAATTCTTTTGACAGCGCCACTTCCAATCATCCTTTCGTACAACAAAATCAAACTTGTGATCCTCCCTAAGCCACTGGACAAGTTCACGACGACGGCGGGGCGCAACTTGAGGGATGGGCAGGCTCCGTTCTCTGGCTTCAATCCAGATAGGAAACTCCTCTCTTTGATCTGGTTCAAAACTACAATCATGACCTTGCTTAGCCAACTCCTTGAGTCTCGTCTGCGTCTCTTCATGTAGAACTGCTCCTGCCCGCTCCAACTTGGCAAGCCGCAGCCAGATACTACGGCCCACAATATCATTCCAATGTTCTTCTTGAGTGGCCTCCTCGTGCATGTCGCGTGGCGGCCCCTGCAAAATAGCCTGCTCTATTTTTGCGAGGTTCGATCCTTCCAGTCTGCTTGCCAGCGCATCGAGCAGCCTTATCGCTTCGCGCTTTGTCTCCGGTGACCATAACCACCAACCATCCTTCTCAGCGGTCAGCCAGTCCAGTGCCAGCTCAACAGGTATGACGTCGTCCTGTGCAGCTGCAAACAGCGCAAGCCGCTTGAATATCGGATAAGGTTCGCGCCACCAACGCTCGGCAACCAACCGGGCGTCATCTGGATTGTTCTCTGCCATTGCCAACCAGGCATCCCTGCACAATGTGATCAATATTGTCCATTCGTTGTAGTGTTTGTTCTGCGGATGGTCGCTGATTGACGGCATCTGAATATATGTCCGGTCGCTTTTGTCATCGGCTTTTTCAAGCTCACACATTAGATCCAACGTCTCTCGCAGCAACATGTTCATGGCTTCCATGAGGTCAGGCAAGGCTTTCCCCCATCGCTGATTCCCTTCGGACATTCGACGAATGCCATGCCGTATAACACCATGCCGTATAACACCATGCCGTCCATAAGAGGCCGAAAGCACTATCTCCGGGCAGATACAGTGTGCGGGTTCCTCTTCATCCTGAACGGGAGCAGGAACAAGCCAGCCATCATCGGATTCGGATAATGTCATTACTCTCCCTAAGGAAATTCGCGGCCTCAACATCTCACACAACCGGATACGAATAGAGGGAGTCAGTCCATCGCGCTGAAACTGATCACGCCAGAAGTAAAAATCCAGGAAAAGATCCTGCCGGGACAAGTGTCCAGTGACGGCCAACCGCCAGTAAGTGCGCATTCCCGGTGATGGAATTGCGTCAGGTGCATGGGTTCGGGTACGCTCTATCTCATCTTGTTTGCCGTTACGTTCCAATTCGGCAATCTCATCCAATCGCCTTGCCACTGCTTCGGCAAACTCGCTATGCAGACACCCGCCGTGATTGGCCACCCAGAGCAACAACTCCGGGTTGTTCAGATGACGTGTAAGCCAATCGCCCAGCCGACGCATGACGTCATCTAATATGACACTATCTGCACTGGCACCGACCAGCGCCATTCGAGGCCCACGATCGCAAGAAGAAACAGGCCTTCGCAGGAGACTGAACTGTAATGGATCGCGTTGAGCGTCATGCACGGGGGAACGCGCTATGCCGAAACGATCCAGATCCTCCATGCCATAACGATTGTCACAAAGCACATCCAGCCAATCGAGAGACGGCACTCGTTCACGTTCGGCAAAACATTTTGCCGGCAGCCCGCCTGGATCGCTGAGCGCCCACAATATGCGACCAACGAAATCATCCTTGCTGGTGCTCAGAGAGGGATTTTTCTTCGCATAGTCCAAAACAATATTCTCCTTGCCGTTACTGTCTTGATAAATATCCGCCCATTTTTTCAGCGTCCTATGAAGATAAAAATGTTTGTTATATCTTCGATAAAGAATGGGAGTCACCTGCCTCGCTTTCCATTCACTCTCCCGTGTTGATTTTTTACCTTTGGCATAATCTACAAATGCAAAAATTTCTTTATCCGATTCGCCCGACAATCTATCCTCTGCCCATGCGTTCACTATATAACGCATCATCGGATCATTGAGGCTGTAACCGATGAAGCATATGGTGTAGTTGTGAAGTAACTCGCTGATGAAGCGTTCCGCCCACCCTCCCGTCAGGTATGCACGCCCAAAATCAGCGCTCGAAACTACAAGGTTATAGAGTTCTTCGGTGGTTGACTTCTCAGACGTTGGTTCCTCTGGCAATAGCCCATGAAGATAAACAAGACCGTTCCAGCCGCTCTTCAGTACAGGCAATAAAGGGGCCCGGAAAGGTTTGACGTCCAAAGATTTTTCAGCAATAGTCTTTTTAAACAGACGGTCAAAATTTGTTGTGACCAAGCGAACGCGACCATCCCGGTTTGTGCCAAGGCGTAAAAGCGCCTCATGAGTGGCAGTGGCATTTGATTCGTTGGATGAGAGGGTAAGGATTTCTGCCAAAATTTGGCGCACTCTTTTCTTGCCTCCGACGACTTCATTTTCCAACAACCAGATCGCTTCATCGAACCGACGTGCTTTCATCGCAGCATCCTGCTCTGCATCGGGGTATTCGGGAAATCGCTCGAAAACTTCCTCGACCAGACTCTTAAAACCACGCAGCCCCGCCGGGTGGGAGATGCCCGCGCCGCAGAAGAACACGACGCTACCTTTCTCGTGCAGGTGTAGGAGGCGGTCGGGGACGTTGGGGCCGTTTTTTATGAATTGCATTTGGTTTATACCCGGTATACCTTCATGACTTCGTCGCCGAGGTGGTTGATTACTTTTACGGCTATTCGGCCGGATTGGGGTTTGGGGAAGGGGCGGGATGTGTTGCGGTTCAGGGTGGCCCAGGCTTCCTGGTTTATTTCGGCTTTGAGTGTTGTTTTCAGTTTTTTGTAGGGGTCGTTGGCGCCGAGGAAGTAGGCTTGGCGGACGAAGAAACTTTCTTCGTTGTAGTCGGTGTCTATGAACCAGCAGGCGATGCCTTCGGGGCCGTCGGATTGCACTTTTCCTTGTTGTGGGTGGAACACGTCCACGCCGCGCACTCGGACTCGAATCTCGTTGTCGCCCATCGTGTCGCCTGCTCCGTCGTCCGTCTCGTCGCCCGTTGCGTCTTTGTCACCCGGTCTGAGGATCTCTATATCCGGTTCGCCGAAGATGATGAACAGGTTGCCTTCGCCGGTGTTTTTCAGGTCTTCGGCCATGTGCAGGTCGGCGTTCATGCGTGCCTTGAGCACCTGGATCTTCCTGAGCTTGTTGAACTCCGAGGAGTGGGCGTCGTAGTTGAAGGCGCAGGCGATGAGCACGTCGAAACCGGCGTCGGCGGCCTCTTTTACGGCCGCGACCAGATCGGGGCGCGAGACGGTGCCGAACTCCGGGCCGATGAAAATCGCGGCGCGTTTTTCAGTGGCGGCGGCGCCATCGGCACCCTCGGCGTCCCCTTCGATATAGCGCCCCTCGGCGCAGACCCAGTGTCCGGGCCAGGGCGTGAGCGACGTGAACTTGATCCTGCCTTTCTTGTCCGCCTGCTGCACGCCCGCGGTTTTCAAGTTCTCGAAAATCATCCTGACGAAGTTGTCGGCGCCGTAGTCGGGATGAGAATCGGCTACTCTCATTATCGGTTCGTCGTTTTCATCTACGGCCAGGACGCGGTGGGGGGACAGGCTCTCGACCGTGAACGGGCCGGCCACGCGCACCACGCTTTTGTCCTCGTATGGTTTGTCGTAGAGGTATTCGTAGTCGGCGTGGGCGGCGATGGAGGCGTCCATCTCCCGTTGCCGTTCGATCCGGGTTTTCCACCATTCGGCGTGAAGTTCGCGCGTCTCCTGCGACCACGATTCCTGTTCTTCGCGCGGCACCTGCCATTCCTGCCAGTCGGTTCCGGCGGCGGCATTGAGGTCGGTTCGCAAGCGCTCGAGGGTTTCCTGAAACTTGTCGTGGATAACGTCAATCTCGGCGTTGTTGGCGATGGCTTTGAGGGTGATATGGGGGACGCGCTTGTAGACGAAGCCTTGGCGGATGTCGCCGTAAGTCGGCATTTCCGACGGCGCTTTGCGGGCGAGTTCGGCTTCTTTGCGTTGCCCTTCGCGGCTGTCGGCCAGCAGGTAGTAGGGATAGCGGGCGCCCATGATGCGGGCGCGGGCCAGCGCGAGGGCGACGCGGGAGGTGTCCATGGTGATCCAGCGTCGGCCCCATTGCTCGGCGACATAGGCGGTGGTGCCGGAACCGCAGGTGGGGTCGAGGACGAGGTCGCCGGGGTCGGTGGTCATGAGGATGCAGCGTTGGATGACCGTATTGTTTGTCTGTACTACATAGGTCGGATTTTGTGCGCCGATTACATCCTGCCACAGATGATTGAGGGGTGATACGGCAAAGTCATCAAGGAAAAATTTGTAGCGAATCCCTGATTTGGTGAACAAAATTCTGTTGGCTTGTAAGGCTCTGGTGATTCCTAACTCGTTCGTCCGGAATCGCCCTGTAATTTCCCTGCCTTGCCAATTAAAGCTGACTTCAGGGTTCGGGCGGCGAATTAAATCATCCGATTTAAACGGTTTATACTCGTCAACAGACTCGCCGTTTTGTTGTCTCAGTCTATGCTCACGAGTGGTCAAAATTTCCCCAGCAGGATTTTCAAAATGTGAAGCTAAATAATTGTCTTGCCTTTGCAGAAATATCTTTCGCATCTTTCCTTTTGCGGAATCTTTGTTCTTCGCGTACCAAAGAATATAGTCGCATATTGTTGTCACAAAATCTGAGGAAACCAACGAGCGTGTCTTTGTGAAAACTATCTCACTGACGAAATTGCTGTCCCCAAAAACCTCATCCATCACCGCCCTTACCCGGTGCACGTTCTCATCCCCGATCTGCACGAACACCGATCCGCTCTCGGTCAACAGATCCCGCGCCACTGTCAACCGGTCGCGCAGATACGTCAGATACGAATGTATCTCGTCCCGCCAGGTATCCCGAAACGCCTTCACCTGCTCCGGTTCCCGCGTGATGTGATCGGTCTGGCCGTCCGTCACGTTGCGGCTGGTGGTGGACCACTGGAAGTTCGAGTTGAACTTGATGCCATAGGGCGGATCAATGTAGATGCACTGCACTTTGCCGCGCAGTCCCTCGCGTTCCGCCAGCGACGTCATCGCTTGCAGGCAGTCGCCCAGGATCATCCGGTTCGACCAGTTGGCGTCGTGGCGGTAGAACTCGGTGCGGGCGCCGTCGTCCGGCAGGCCGTTGAAGTCGGCGAACAGATCGGTCTGATCCTCCGTGGTGCCGGCGGCCCCCGCCCCGGCCTCCGCTTCCAGCTCGCGGCTGCGACGCGCAAGATCGTCAATCAGCACCTTCGGATGAACCTTCTCCTGAATGTACAGCGGCGGCGCCGGCACCACCAGATCCGACCAGTCCTGCTCGTCCTTACCGCGCCAGACGAGCTGCGGATCGAGGTCGCGGTTGCGCTTATACGTTACCGGAACCGGATTCTGCTCCTCGCCTGTCATCACCGACTGATGCTCGGCCGTCGGAATGTTCGAACGCTTTGCCTCTTTGTGGGCCAGCGTTTTGATGCTTTTCTTCTTTGCCTTCTTCGCTCTCTTCGCCATTGTCAGCTCCGCCCCCTGCGCGGGTTTTTATAACGTAAGTTGAATTTCTCCTCTACCTTGCTTGCAAAGTCGGACTGTATTTCATACACGTCGGTGAACTCGGCAAAATCCCAGCGGCCGTGGCTGCCGAGATTGTTGACGCCGTCCACCCAATAGGTTTCCATCGTGTTCTTTTTGTCTTTGGCGTTCTCTCCCCGGTAGCCTTTGATCTCGACGACAAGGTGCAGCGGGTCGTCGTCGCCGCGCCCGTCGTCCACCAGAACGATGAAATCCGGGATATAGGTGCGCATTTGCGAGCCGTCGCGGTACGGCACTTCCAGCCCCAGATTGTGATTTTTCACGTACGCCTTCACGCGCGGATGCGCCTCGGCGACGCGGCAGAACTCCGCCTCCCAGTCGCTGTCGAGTATCACCCAGTTGACGTGGCAACGCTGGGCGTCGGTCTTGTAGCAGTCCTGCTTCGAGGTGGTGAAGTTCACGTGCGCCGTCGAACCGGTCGGGTTGTAGGGGTCGAGAATCGCGTATGGCTTATTGCCTTTCTCGGTCTCCGCTCTGTTGATTGCGGTCATGATGCGCTCGCAAGCCCTGGCCGCGATTGGCTTGTACATCAGCTGGGCCGGGCGCGTCCCTCCCTTGCATACCAGATGGTTATCCAGCCATTGGCGCGTGATGCGTTTTAGCTGGCCGAACAGGTGAATCTCCGGCATTCCGTTTTTGTCGCGCCATTCTTTCAGCAACTGGTGGGTAAGCGCATACAACACCTGCGACTGGCGAACGGCGCCGGTATGGACAAGGTTGAGTTCGACAGCCTCGCCTATGATTCCTTCGTTTCGCGTCTGCGTGGGGCCCACCTCTTCGGTTGTCAGCACGTACGTCGAGTCGTCGTTGAACTCGGCGGTCAGGCGATCCTCGGGGAGTTCGACGCGGTAGCCGGTGACCCTCGGAAAACGGATTTCCAGCGCGTCGCGCTCGGGGCGGACGGCCTTGACCTGGATGGTTTCCGGCGGCGGCAGCGGCTTTACCACGACGGGTTTGGCCGTGAAGTCGAAGGGAATGCCGAACACGTCGGCGTATTCCACGTCGAACAGCCCGTCTTCGTTCGGCACATAAGAGCGGCGGCGCAGGGCGCGGCCTATGACCTGTTCGCACAGCAGCTGGGTGCCGAAGGCGCGAACTCCCAGCACGTGGGTGACGGTATTCGCGTCCCAGCCTTCGGTGAGCATCGCGACGGAAACGACGCAGCGAACGTCGCCGCCCAGGCGCCCCGGCTTGCCGACGGTATTCATGACCTCGCGCAGCAGATCCTCGTTGCTGATGTTCTCGGCCTTGTGCCTGTCGCCGGTGCGCGTGATGATTTCACTCCGGAATTGTTCGATCTCAGCCGCCGCCGCCTCGCGGAAGTCGGCGCTCAGCGCGTCTCCCGATTCCAGCTGCTCGCTGTCAATCAGCAGCGTGCGCGGGCGCGGATACCGGGTTCCGTTCTCGTCGTAGTTGCGGAACAACTCCAGGCGGCCTGGCCTGAAAATTTCGGTGCCGTCTTCGTTCTGCCGGCAATACCCGGCGATATAGTCGTATATCAGCTTCGACGTCGCCGTGTTGTTGCACACGATGATGAAACAGGGAGGCGCATCGTTCTCCGACCGCGGCCAGAGATCAAAGGTGGTCTTGTAGTGGCCATACAGCGCCTCCAGCGCGACGAGCAGCGGCGGCGGCAGGTCGTCCGGGTTCAACGCCTTTTCCCGGCTGCGGCCCCTCTTCGGCATTTTCCTGCCGACGTGTTCCCACAGATTGCGGAACATCGGCATCTCCTGGCCTTGCGGCAGATTGTCGACCACCGGAACGCGCGGCAGTTTGACGATGCCGCACTCAATCGCGTCCATCAGCGAGAAGTCGCTCATCGTCCACGGAAACAGGGTGCCTTCCGCATAGCCGGAACCGCTCAGGAAAAACGGGGTCGCGGAAAGGTCGAACACACGCTCGATGCCGATCTTCCGCTTGACCGCCTCCAGCCCGGAGATCCACAGGCGCGCCGCCTCCTGGTTTTTCTTTGCCTCTTTGCGTTCGTCTCCGGTGCGTTTCTCTTCTTCGGACTCGCCCGATTTCTCGCGGTAGCAGTGGTGGGCCTCGTCGTTGAGCACGAGCACGTTCTTCATGTTCATCAGTTGCGGCATGATCCGTCGCAGCATCTGGCCCTCGGTCTCCAGCGTGTTCAGCGGCGCGCGGCCGCGGCCTTGCAGCAGCCTGCGCCCGCCCGTGCTGACTTCGAGGCGCTCGCGCTGCTTGAAGGCGTGGAAATTGGTGATGACTATTTCGGCGCGGTCAAGCTCGCCCATCATGTCGGCGGGAACCAGCTCGCGGCTGCGGTAGTAACTGTGGAGGTCGTTCGGCTGTAGCACGCGCAGGCGGTCGCGGATCGTCAAGCCCGGTGTCACCACTAAAAACCCGCGCGTGAACTTTTTGCTCTGCGGATGGCGTACGGCGTTGATGGTCTGCCACGCGATGAGCATCGCCATGACCGTGGTCTTGCCCGCGCCGGTCGCCAGTTTGAGCGCGATCCGTAATAGTTCCGGGTTGGCGTCGCGGCTGGCGTTGGCAAGGTGCTCGAGAAAGGGTTTGCCGACGTTGCCTGTATGCGGCGCGACCTCGGTCAGCCAGATGGCGGTCTCGACGGCCTCGACCTGGCAGAAAAACGGGCGGATGGCGCCGAACTTGTGATGGCGCCAGTGCCGCAACAGGAGCGCGGTATCCGCCGTGACGCGCCACTGAGAAGCGGGCAGTTCGCGCCAGCGATCCACCTGCTGGCGGACGCCGTTGATGATCTTCGTATGGTATTGCTGCTTCTCGTCGGAAAGCCCCGCGCCTTCGTCGAATACCAGTTCGTCTGTTTTGCGCTCGGATTTTCTCTTCTTCGATTTCGGTATCGGCGTGATGAAGTCGGCGCTCCGGCGCCTCTCGATGATCTCTTGCGTGGGCTGGCCGGCGTCGTCAAGCTCCCAATGCCTGCGCGGATATTCGTAAGGCGAGTTCAGAATCGGGCGCTCAAAGAATGATGGCGTGCTCATAATCTCATACGGATATTACAACACTATCTCACCTATCCCTTATGCTGATAACATTTTCCGGCGGCCGCCATGCGCCATGAATAGTGCGAAAAGGCGAACCCGATTTACTGGTTATTGCCTCGATATGAGCGGGACATGCACGCCGGACAATGGCAAGCATCATTCGGACTCTTGCGATGTACCAAGCCGTGCAACACTCCGCCCTCTCGATCAAAGCGACGAACAACCTGATCGAAGTAGCGCGTGTCGCTACGCTCGTAGCGCCTCAAAACCGCCCAAGCCAGCAGGTCGGCTAGCTGGATCAGACGCGAGGCGGCAGAGTCAACGAACAAAGGAACTTCGGCAAGATTGTGGAGTTTTCCCCACTGTGTGCCTCGCTCGCGGAAACGACGGGCTAATCCCTGCAAAGTCTCTTCATAATGTGAGTTGTCCATTATGACGAGGCCGCGCTGCTTTTCTTTTTTGCTTCTCCACAACCGCGAGAGAAACCAATTGAAACGGTTACAAATTTCTTCAAAGGCATATGTGACGGGATCATTGGGAGATACCGCGCGCTTGTCCACGGCCACGGCGAAGGCTCTTATACCCCAGTGAGCGTCGCGTAGCAGGCCTAAGCTACGCTCAATGACGTCAAGGCGCCTTTTCCGTGCAATACTCTTCCACGGGGCTTTCTTCCCGTTTGCCATGATGCTCCCGTGTAACTCAATATCGTGGGCATCACCTATATCGAGAGAGGTAATGAATGCGTCGGTTGCAGAAATCAGATGGTAGATCTGCCGCTCGAACACGGAAATACCAGCAAGCACGAAGTAACGCTCGTCCGGATTTTTCACGGAACCGGACCCGTCCAGGTATAGTAAATGCATGCGGGTCCAAAGTTACATAAAAGCGGTACATAAAAACGCGGCCGGGTGAGGCACCTGGCCTCAACGAACCGTGTGTCCACAGCCCTCCCAACCGCTGATGACTAATGATGCGCTATTGCTGGCAGAAAGTCAACCGCCTGTATGGGCCAATGTATACCGGACAAAATTCTCCCTCTCCCTTTGGGAGAGGGTTTGATTTTTCACGGCCCTTTGTCCAGGCGTTCGACGTGCGCTTCGATGCGTTGCAGCGCGTCGCGGGCGTGGGCCGCGTCTTTGCGGATGGTTTCCAAGGTCTTGTCGTCTTGCGCCAGCGTCGCCTCGAGGCGCGCGTCGTGCAGATTGTTGATCACCACCGCGATCACGAGGTTGATCATGATGACCGCGGCGATCAGCACGAAGCTGACAAAGAACAGCCAGCTCATCGGGTGCAGTTCCATTGCGACGTACATCACGTCGGTCCAGTCCTCGAGCGTCATCACGCGAAACAGCGTCAGCAGCGCGATGCCGAGCGAGCGCCAGTGTGTCGGGTCGTGGTCGCCGAACAGGTGGACGCCGGCCACCGCGTACACGTAGTAGAGCACCAGCAGCAGCAGCATCACGTGGCCGAGTCCCGGCAGCGACCGGATCAGGGTTGCGACGATGACGCGCAGTTGCGGCACCACGGTTACCAGGCGCAGCACCCGCAGCAGCCGCGCAAGCCGCGCGATCAGCGCGAACTGGCCGGTGGCCGGTATCAGCGCCAGCACGAGCACGCTGAAATCGAACAGGTTCCAGCCGTCGCGGAAATAGCGCTCGAAGCGCGGCGCGACGGCCGTGAGCTTGACCGCGGCCTCGACGACGAAGACCGCCAGCGCCGCCTGATAGACCCAGCCGATGAGCGCGCCGAAACGCGCGTGCAGCGCGGCGTCGGTGTCCATGCCGAGACCGAGCGCGGTCGCCAGTATCATGCCGATGACGACGTTGTCGAAGGCGCGCGTTTGCGCGACCCGCTCGCAGGCGTGTTTCAGTCGTTTCACGCGCGTCATGATAGCAAGGGTGCGCCGGTCACCGTCGCAGCGCGAGGTCGTGGATGTTTTTCAGCGGCAGCGCGGTGATGGCGTCGGCGAGAGGGTATTCGCGGTCGCCGGGGTAGATCACCCACAAGTGCGCAAGCCCCAGGTCTTTGCTGACGCCGTGCATGGACTTGGTCGTGCGCGGCGCGTCGGTGCATTTGAACTCGAACCCCCAGCGCAGCCCCCGTCGCAGCAGCAGCAGGTCGAGTTCGGCGCCGCGCTGGGTGGCGTAGAAGTACGCCTCGTGCGCGCCGTGGGCGAGCAGCGTCTGCTCCAGCGCGAATCCCTCCCAGCTCGCGCCGTAGCGCGGATGCAGCGGCAATTCCTTGTCGTCCTCAAGCCCCAGCAGGAAATGCAGGACGCCGCTGTCGCGCAGGAACACCTTGGGCGACTTGACGATGCGCTTGCCGAGGTTCTCGAACCACGGCGGCAGGATCCGAATCATGAAGGCGCCCGCCAGCAGATCGCGGTAATGGTTCACGGCCTTGACGCTCACGTCCATCGAGCGCGCCAACTCCGCGGCGTTCCAGTTCTGTCCGTGATAATGCGCCAGCATTCTCCAAAAGCGCCCCAGCGCCTCGGGCGACACCTTCGAGCCCAATCCTGGCACGTCGCGCTCGATGAACGTACGCGTGAACGCATCCATCCAGCGCGTCCATGCCGCCGCCGACCGCGCCAGCCAGGCGCGCGGGAAACCGCCGCGCATCCAAAGCCGATCCTGGTTTTGCGGTTCTACCTCGGCCAGCGAAAAGCCGCCCATGTTGATGAACAGTATCCTTCCCGCCAAGGTCTCGGATACTCCCCGGATCAAGTCCCAGGAGGCGCTGCCCAACAGCAGAAACGCCGCCTTGCGGTCGGGGTCGTCGCAGATCGGGCGCAGCACCTCGAACAGTTCCGGCATACGCTGTACTTCGTCGAGGACGACCAGGCCCTCGCTGTCGCGCAACAGTTTCTCGGGAGTCTCCGACAACGCCTGCTTGCCGGCGGCCGTCTCCAGATCGAAGAACGTCGCAAGTCCGCCGGGCCATGCCGACGCCACCTTCCCGGCCAGCGTCGTCTTGCCGACCTGCCGCGCGCCCAACAGCGCCACGACCGGCGCTTCGGAAAGCATGGCGGTAGTCGTTTTCACCAAGCCGGAGCGGGCAAAAGATTGTTGTATATCGTGCTTCATAGGTAAGATATTCAACAATAATAGCACAGGTTGCCCACTGAAACCCTTACTGGTTTATAAGGCCGGAACGGCCCTGGATTCGAGAAGGCAAAGATCGCATGGGCGCGGTCGCGTTCACTGGTGCGGGCGTGGTCTCGATGCCAGCGACAGTTTTCAAGCATGTCTTCTTGAAAACGTAATTATCAGGGGCTCCCTTGAATGATTCGGCTATGCAATTTGCATAGTCCTGGTATTTGCCGTTTAGTCGTAGTCGGTGACGTTTGGATGGACGGGGTTCTTTCGGCGGTGCTCTCTGATGAGCATTTGTTGGCAGGGTTTTTCGGTGTATTGCACCAATTGCCGGTCGGCAAGGGCGCGCGCGACGTCGGATCGTACGCCCAGCACGCGCGCCACGGCCGCAAAATCGAGAAGGTTGAGTATTTGTGCCGTGATCGGGCGCTTGGCGTCCCAGAACACGAAGGCCGACCAGAATTCCTGGGCCGGCCGGGACGCGACCAGCCGCTGCAACGTCCGGCACTCCTGCGCCGAATTGCAGGCGAAAAAATAACACGTGTCGTCGAATACAACCGGCCGATTCTGAAAGGGAGGGACCTCGACGAAGTCGAGTTTTTTGTACAAACCTGAGATCGCGACTTTCCAGCGCGAAAAGGAATACTCCCCCACTCCGAAGATCGAGAAGCGCGGCCGGTTGCGATAGATCGTGCTGCGGCGCTTTTCCACGAGGGGCGCGTTCGCAACGAGATACCGCCACGCCTTGGGAGCCTGGCGCCGGAGTTTCTCGGGCGATGCGATCATCGTCTTGTGCGGTACGAGCATCCATTTGCGAGGGCGTTTTCTCGCGGCTATGTCCGAACTTTTGAGCAGAGGGAAGACCACGTCGGCTTCGATTTGCACTTTTGTCCCCAAGCCGTTTTCGTATCCGGTCTTATGCTGGTCGAGCTCAAAGACCTTGCTGCAATCGTGTTTGATTCCCGAGCGCCATCCGCTGAGGCCGCGCCCGAGCAGGTCGTGCCACTGCTCGTAGCGACGAATATCGGCGATCAAGGTGCCGTCCCGAAGCCCGAAGGAGGTGCCGGGCGTTGCGGCTTCGAGAGTAGGGTAATCGCGGCAGTCCATTGATGCCGCGCCCGGGCCGCAGCGCACGATCAGCAGGCACGCGTCGACCGCGGCGCCAAAGTGGAGTTTCGCGTCAATGCGATACATTGCGGCGGACGCGATTGGCAGTTTGTTCGACCATGCGTGGCTGAGCACCCTTCTCGCCACCGTCGTTTTGCAGAGAACGGCCAATGTTCCCGAGGCCGCGGCGAGCCACGCAAGATTCTCCCGCAACATCCACTCCGATATGTCGAAGTTTGATTTCCCGGTCAGCGCGGCTATACCTCGAAGTCCGTCCTGATTGGCTTTTTTCGGAAGATTCGTACTCCCCAAGGCCCCCAGGGCGGCATTGGTTACCCAAGGCGGATTGCCCACGATCAGGAGCGGTTTCGGCAGGCCGGCCGTGAGGGTCGTCCAGTCGGCGTCGAAAAAGTCGCTCTGTATTATCTGTATCCGCCCGTTGCCGTCGGCATGGGCGAGGAGCGTCCTGGCTGCTTGCACGTGTCCCGGATTTCGATCCGCGCCGAGAAAACGGCGGGCGTCGGGAAACGCCTTAAGGGCCGCCTGCAGGAAGGCGCCGCGCCCGCAGCTTGGTTCGACGATAGAGGCCGGGCGGAAACCGGAACGTGCTACGACCGCACAAACGCGCCGCGCAAGATCCGGCGGCGTCTGAAAGTCGCCGAACTCGACCGCGGCCGGCTGTTTCCGAGACATTTTTACTTGAGCCTGGTTACGCCGGGCGCGGCATCTGCGGCGTCTATGACGCGGCGATACTGCAATCTCCACTGCAACGCATTGGATATGGTCAGGTAGCCGATTTTTGGAGGAGTTTTCAGCAAGTCGTCGGCAATCCTGAGCGCCTCGATCTCGTCGACGGGTAGCATGCGCTCCTGAAGAAAGGAGAGCAAGTCATCCTTGTTCCCTTGATTTTCGAGTATCTTGCGAATGCCCGTCGTCGTCTGAAAATCGGCCGTCTGCTCTTTTTCGATGAAGATGGCGTGTCGGACGTTCAGTTGCCCGGTCCGGGTCGCCGGATCCTCCGTCTTGTCGTACGCAAAAACCAGAATGGAGTAGCCGAGTCCGAATATTTTCTGTCTGGCGGACTCGTACGGGCAGGAGGACTGAGGTTGTTTGACGCTTGTGACTTTCACGTCCACGCCAAGGCCTGGAAAGTCAATTCCTTTGGCCGATGACCCCTCTGCAAAGTCAAATCTTTTGCGGAGACGGCCGCGGAATTTGTGCTCAAAATACGTGCCGATGGCCTTGCCGTCGGTTACACCGAAAAGGCTGGGTTCATGGTGCGTTGACTCGGCCACGGCAAATGTCCCGGCTTCGGTTTTGAGTGCGTCAACGGTAAGCTTTGATTTTGCCATTATTTTTCTGCCAGTCAGTTCTGTATAGGGCCAGAAACATTCTGGACAATATCTTAGCCGCAGAAAGGTAGCCGACATGCAAATAAAGCACGTCGGCTACCGCGTCCCAGGGTTGCGTAAAATAGCTTCCTATGCAAACCGAATGGAGGCTATCATGGCAACGAGTGCCGAACGCAAATACGACGCCCTGATATTCTGGGATAATCATGGCTTGCCTGCAACCCAAGACGCCTTCGGGGTTTCGCGCAGCACCCTGTATGCGTGGCGCAAGCGCCACCGCGAAGGCGGTCTCAGTGGGTTGCACGACGTCAGCAAGGCGCCCAAGAACAGGCGGGTGCGGCGGTGGCCGGTGGCGGTGGTCCAAGAGATCAGACGCTTGCGCGAGCGCCACCCGAATTTAGGCAAGGAGAAGGTTCACGTGCTGCTGGTTGCGTGGTGCGCCGAGCGCGGGGTGAGATGTCCCGGGGAGCGCACGATAGGCCGCCTGATAGCGGATGCCCCGGACAAGATGCGCAAGGTGGCGGTTCGCCTGGACAGTCGCGGTCGGCGCAAGGAGTTCAAGCGCCGACCGCGCCCGCGCTTGGGCAAAGACTTCCATGCCGGGCATGCAGGCCATTGCGTGGCGGTTGATACGATAGTGCGCTTCGTGAACAACAGTCGCCGCCATATCTTCACGGCGACGGATCACAGCAGTCGCTTTGCGTTGGCGTTGGCCAGTCGTCGCGCCAGCAGTCGCGACGCGGCGTGTTTCATGCGCTTGGTGTGCGAAGTGTTTCCGGGGCGCATCGAGAAAGTACTGACGGACAACGGCAGCGAGTATCAGGGAGAGTTCGACGAATACCTGAAGCGTGCGGGTATAGAACACTGTTACACTTACCCGCGTTGTCCGAAGATGAACGCATTATGCGAGCGCTTCAACAGAACCGTGCAGGAGGAGTTCGTGGACTACCGGGAAGACAGATTGTTTGATGATTTGTATGCCTTCAACGATGCGTTGTTCACGTATCTGGAACGCTACAACGGCGAGCGCCCGCACCGGAGCCTGGGGAATATCACCCCGTGCCAAGCCATCCAAAAACAACTACCCCATTTGTCCAGAATGTGGTGGCCCCGTACAAGTTCTGGTCGCCTGATAGCGTGTAGAATTATTGTGGGAATTATATACCATTGTATGCAAAGAAGCAAATAAAATGCAGATAATCCAATAATTTATGATAATTTCTTGACAAGCAAATTAAAATAGAAATATCAATGAAGGTTCATAGAACAATCCGCTACAGAGTGCATCCCGGTACGCAGGCCAAAGCCCGCAAGTTGGCGGGATTGGCGGGTGCTTGTCGGTTTGTATGGAACCACTTTGTGGGGAAGTTACGGGACGAGTATCTGGCGTATGGAAGGTGCAAGCCATGGTATTACACGCTGGGCAAGCAATTCACTTTGCTACGTCGCCACTGCGAACCTTGGTTGCAGGAATACTCGGCCAACATAGTGAAATCATCTTTGAAGCCCATAGAGATTGCATACAAGAAGTTCTATGACAAGAAGGGCGGGCTGCCGAGGTTTCATGCAAGGTATGTACATCATGAGAGTTTCCCTCTTGTATCTGGCTTGTTCCGAATAAGGGGACGCCATTTGCACATCGCCAAGATAGGCGAGTTTCTGTTGCTTGGTCATAATCCATATCCGGATGCAAAGCCCGTGTCGGGCACGGTTAAAAGGGAATGCGGGAATTGGTATGCGTATGTAGTTTATGCCGTGGAACAGAAAGAGATTAAACGGGAGTACTATTCAGTGGGCATAGATAGGAATGTGGGTCAGATTACTTGTTCGGATGGGATTGTATATCGAGGGCCTGATACTACTTTATTAGAGGCGCGTCGTCGCCGTTATCAGAGGATGATGGCGAGGCGGAAGTGTGGCAGCAGAAAGCACAAGGTGAAGCCATCCAACAGATACTTGAGGGCCAAGCATTCCCATGCGATAACGTGCAGGAAGATAAGACAGAAGAGAGTTAACTGGTGCCATCATGTATCCAAAGAAGTATCGGAGAGATACTCTGTAGTGCATCTGGAGGATTTAAATACGAAGGGGATGACAAGAAGTGCCAAGGGCACGGCTGTCGTCCCCGGCAGGAATGTGAAGGCCAAGTCGGGCCTGAACAAAGGGATACTGAAGACTGACTGGTATAAGATGGAACAGTATTTGGGTTACAAGACCCAAGTTAATTATGTGCCTGCTCAGTACACGAGTATAACGTGCAACAAGTGCAAGTGCAAAAACAAGAAGAACAGAGTATCGCAATCGTTATTTGTTTGTGTTGATTGCGGTCATCGGGATAATGCGGACTGGAACGCTGCTCTGAACATCAAGAAGCGGGGTGAGGTCGTAATGAGTTTGAAGGCCTCCGGGAACGGGGCTGCCGGACGTGGAGATGGCGGTAAGACCCTGAAGGAACTTTTATCCGACAGGGCACGGTCTGTGAAACGTCAAATGGATACGATTGCATACAATCGTATATAGTTCCCATTATTGTACTGCAATAACTTCGAGGTGGTTCGATCGCAGCGGAGGCAGGCGCCCATACTGGAGTTCAGGGAATTTCTAAAACCCGTTTTATCAGCCCACCTGTTTCAAGAATTGGGGAGAGGGTTACATTACGGGCCCGCGGACAACTTCTCCCTCTGGGTGAGGGTGGGCCGAATTTACGGCCCCATCCATGCCCGGATGAGGTCGAGCGCGCGGCCGTCGTGGGCCGCGTTGCAATGCCGGGCATTGCTTTTGGTGAGCCAGCGTTTGGCGTGGCCGGCTTGCGACGTAACGCCGTTGAATGATCGCATCATGTCGCTGAGCGCCCAATCCTCGTCGCCGTCGGCGCCGCGCCGGTGTTGCAGGTCTATCGCAAAGTCCACCGGATGGTCGAAATCCCAGTCGCCGTCGGTGAACGCGAAACCGCTTTCGTCAAAAGACGCAAGCGGCGCGCGGCTTTGCGCTTGCGAGACGTCGCAGGCGGTGGTGGCGTGGACGTGGTTGACGACTTGTTCGTACAGCCAGACGTTGCGGCGGTATATCGGGCCGAGCCTGTCGCAGCGGCTGTTCGCGCCGAGGGCGCGGCAATCCGCGTCGCTGGTGCAGGCGATGCCGGGGTCGCGGTCGCAATGGCCCGAGGCGTAGGTGCGCCGCCCGCATCCGGCGTTGATGTCCCAGAGCGCCGGGCCGCCGATGAACAGCTGGTAGTCCACCGCTTCGTCTATCCCGTGCCAATAGACCGCGCCGAAGGTCGCCTGCGCGCCCATGCTGCAACCGACCGTGCCGAGCCGCGCGTCGCCCGCCAGGTTTTCGTGCACCCAGGCGATGATGGCGGCGATGCGCCTGGTCACGCGCGGCACCCGCGTCGCCGCCTGCGCCGTGCGCGTGAACCACCCCCAACTGTGGAAACCCGACTCCCAGGCCACCATCACGACGCCCGCGCTCGATGCGCGCTCGATCTGGTCGGGCAGAAACGGCATGAATGAGATGCCGCCGACGCCGCGTTGCAAATACAGCACTTCGTCGCCGCCGCGATCCACCGAGAATCTGAGGCGCCCGCCCATGTTATCCACCACAAAGGCCAGATCCTGTCGGGAGCCGCTGCGTTGCAGGCATTGGCGCCAGTCGTCGCAAACTTCCCGGCACCGGTAGGCCACCCAGTAATCGCCGTGTTCGTTCGTCGCCGAGCGCGTCGTGGCGAAGGCGGCCGCCGGATTGCGGCAGATTTCGACTTCGGCGGCCAAGCCTGCGACGTCGCTGGAAGGCCTCGACAGCCCGCCTCTTACGGCGTCTCGACCGACGATGAAGAATCCGTCCGCCGAAAGGACGTCGCCGTCGAAGTCGAGGTCGGAGTCTATGACGTAGCGCCCGGCGGCGTCGGGTTCGTCGTAGTGGTCGGCGCCGATGGTCGTCAGGTTGTGCGCGCGGATGGATCGCCGGTCGGCGTCGTCAATCACGCCGTCGCGGTTGGTGTCGCCCGCGTACATTGCGAATGGGCCGCCGCGCTCACCGCGCTCACCGCGCCCGCCGCGGAGCGCATACTGCCCGTTGCGGTAAGACTGCGCGCGCGTGAAGTCAATACAATAGCCGCCGTCGTCGGCGCAGGCGGCCACCGGAGCGGGCGACATGATGGACATGTGGTTGCGGTGATGAATCAGCACGTACAGGTCTTGCGCGTCGTCTATCGCCGCGGCGAAATGCACGCCGTCGGTTCGCGCCACCGCCGCGGGCGCCGAGGCGCTCGTGTCGACGCCGACGACGTCGCCGTTGCTGAGCAGCAAGGCGGCGCGGCTGGCCAGCGGTGCCGCGCCCGCACCCGCGTCGGCACTGGCGCCGCGCGCCGTGGTGCGCAACTCGACCAGCACCCAGTCCACTATCGTCGCGGTGACCGCCGCCAGACCGAAACCGTCCGCGTTCGTCGCAACGCGCGGCACGGTGGTTGCCGGCGCGCGCCACGGCACGCCGCCGTACGGCTGTTCAGCCGGCAGGTATTTCAGGTACGTGGTCTTCATCGGGCGCCCGGCCCCGTCGTACGCGCCCTGCAAAAACACGCGCGCCCGTATCGTGGTTCCCGACGTCTCCGCCGCCTGCGCCGCCGCCTGCGTCGTGGCCGTGACCATGACCATGAACGTGGGCAGGGCGACGGCCAGCATCGTCGCGGCGAACGTGGCCGAAAGTCTCGGGGACGCGGGTCGAGTGGACGGGACGTCTTCCGGCATCAGACTGGCATCAGACCGGTATCAGATAGGGGGGCGCGCCGCCGTCTCCGCCAACAACCCCGCGAACACGACCAAGCCGAAGTATCCGTTGTTGGCGAACGCGGCGAGGCAGGCGGCGGCGCGCCGCTCGCGTTTGCATTGGCCCAGCAGACGCTGTTGGTAGAGGGCCAGGCCCGCGGCGGCGGCCAGCCCGGCGTTGAACAAAAGCCCGAACCCCTCGAGACGCCCGGCCGCGAACAGCAGCGCGAGTGTTACGGCCTGCAACGCGCCTATCCAGCGCCTGTCCCACGCGCCGAACAGGATCGCGCTCGAGTGGATGCCGGCGGCCACGTCGTCGTCGCGGTCGGCCATCGCGTACATCGTGTCGTATGCGACGACCCACGTCGTGTTGGCGGCGTAGAGCGTCCAGATCGAGAGCGGCGGAAAACTTTGCGTCTGCGCCACCCAGGCCATCGGTATCGCCCACCCGAACGCCAGCCCCAGATGCGCCTGCGGCAGCGGATGGATGCGCTTCATGAACGGGTAGGAAGCCGCCAGCGCCAGTGCCACGAACGACATCAGCACGGTCTCGCGGTTGGTCAGCAGCACCAGCGCGAACGCGAGCGCCGCCAGGGCCCCGAACAACGCCAGCGCCTCGCCGGGACGCACGCGCCCGTCCGCAAGCGGGCGCCCTCTCGTGCGCTCGACCAGCGCGTCCAATTCGCGGTCGGCGTAGTCGTTGATGACGCAACCCGCCGAGCGCATCAGCACGACGCCGGCTATGAATATCAGCAGGATTTTGGCGTCGGGGACGCCGCCCGCCGCAAACCACAACGCCCACAGCGTCGGCCACAACAGCAGATAAATGCCTATCGGGCGGTGCAGGCGCGCCAGCTCCGCGTACAGTTTTGCCTTGCCGAGGAGCGTGTGGCCGTCGTCAGCGCGGGGCATCGCGCGTGCGCAACGTGATTCGTATGACGCTGTATCCCGGCCGGATTTGTTCGTCGCCCGGCTTGGCGCCGCCAAGCAGGCTCTCCAGCCGCGGCATTTCGGCGCGCCCCAGATTGTCCACGGTGACCTCGATGGAGTTCGGGCGCTCGACCGTCGCCGGCTTCTCGCGCTCGAAGCGCTTCATCGCGCTGCTCATCAACTGCACCTCGGTCATGCGGCGCAGGCGCTCGGACAGCTTGAAGCGCGCGCGGCTGATCTTGAGGCGCGCGAGCAACGCGCCGGCGAGCAGCGCCAGGCGTTCGGTGTTTTTGCTCTCCAGGCGCAGCTCGCGCCGCGCGAGCCACGTGCGCCGCCCGCTGCGGCTGTCGTAGCGTTGCACCGCGTGCACGTTCGACGCGGCCATGCGCACGTTCGGGTAGGCCGCGCTGTGCGACAACGCCCAGTCTATCGCGGCGTCGGCGTCCGCCGCCGCGCCCAGCCGCCCGACGCTTTGCGCCTCGGCGACGAACAGCATCTCGGCGATGTCGTTCTCGACCTTTTTTTGTTCGACGATGGACAGCGCGCCGGCGTTTTGCGCCGCGCCTAACGCGCACGTGGCGCACGCCGCCGCGAATACAAGGCGCGCCCGCCGCGCCACCCGCGCCTGGTGGCGCGGCCGCCGCCGGCCTGGGATCACGTCCCTTCGGAATAAGCCTTCGGAATGGATTTTTTGGATGACGGCCCGGATGACGGATTACCGGGCCAGCAGAAAAGCGGCCGTCATGATGACGACGCCGAGGACGATAACGACGGAGCGGTACAATTCCATGGCGCGAATTTCCGTATAAAGTGAGTGAAAAGACTCTTCGGCCGAACCGGGCAATTACTATAAAGAATAGTCGCCGTTTTATCAACAATCTGTATGCGGCCACCACGATCCGTCCGGCGTGTTTCTGGCCTTATACAATCGGCGCGCAGGCGAGGGGAATGGCCGGCGAGGGTGGCCGAGGGGATATAAGGGAACCTAATCGTATGATTTTACGAGACTATTGGCGGTTTTCCGAAACCGGCCTGCTGGGGTATAATGTTCTGTCCCAAAATCCGCAAACCTCGTCCGCTAAGACCACCGTGGTAGAAAGCCGCTTGGTGCCGTGACCACGTGCGGGTTTTGATACATAAAATAAGAATAATTTTTTGTGCGGAAACTGTTCACTTGCGTAGTCAGGAATGAGCGTCGCATGACGCGGCGCCCGGGCATCGGCGGCGTGGTGTCGTTCGTCGCTTTCGCCCTCGCCTGCAATATTCTCGTCGGCGCGCACGCGTACGCGCAGCCCGACGACAGAACACCGTCGTTCACGCCTTCGTCCGTCACCTGGCTCTTCGTCGTCGGTCGGCCGGTTTCCCTGCCTCTGCCGCAGGCGTCGGGCGGCGACGGCACGCTGACCTACTCGAGTCTGTCCTCGCTGCCGCAGGGGCTGATCCACGACCAGTCCGCCACGACCCGGAGCGGAACCATCCGGGGCACGCCGGCGGCGAGCACCAGCACCGCCACCCATCGGCTGATCGCCACCGACGAGGACGGCGATACCGCCACTTTTCAAATCACCATCGCGGTATCGGCGCGCAACAGGGACTACGACGGCAACGACGATCCGTGGGATTTTGGCACGTCGACTCAGTATCCGGCACTGCAATATGGCGGCTTCGACGTCCAACGGCAGCGTGGGTCGCCGCCCGAATTGACGGGGCCGCCGGTGGTTTTCACCAGTTCGACGTATTCGGCGGTTGAAAGCTCCGGCAGTGTCGTTACGACGACGGTGCGGCTTTCGGACGAGGCGCTGAGGATAAGCGATTTTTCGGTCACCGGCACGGTGACGGCGTTGGACGACGGCACGCTGCTGACGCTGTCGGGAGGTGCTGCGTTCTTTCATTACGACGTGTCGACGTCGTCGGTCGCGTTTTCGTTGAATGCGTCGGGCACCACGCGCACCGATGTAACGATCAGCATCATTGACGACGCGATACCGGAGGAAGCGGAGACCATCCCGTTGCGGCTGGTGAGCGCCGGTTATTCGGAATCCACGCGCACGGCGACGGTGACGATAGAGGACGACGACCCGGTTGTAGTCGGTTTTGCAAGAACCTCCTATAGCGCGGCTGAGGGCGGTGGCGGGATTACCGTATGCGTGGCCGTGGCCACGCCGTCGAATGCGCAGCCTATAGAGAGGTCGCCGTTCAGTCTGAACGTCTCGACCAGGCCGGGCACCGCCGGCACCAACGACTTTACTTCGATCAATCGGCAGGACGTCGGGCCGTTCTCGAATAGGACTCGGCGTCAGTGCTTCGCCATTGCGATCACCGACGATGCGATACCCGAAGACAACGAGAGCTTTTTCCTGGACTTGACCGCGCCCCAGGGCCAGACGTTGCCAAGAGTCACCGTCAATCCCGCGGTAACGGAGGTCACGATAGCCGAGGACGACGAAATTACCGTCGGTTTCGAGGACACTGCGATAGTCGTGAATGAGGGCGCTGGAGCGCCGGCCTCGGTGTGCGTCGCAATCACGGATCCGAGCGCCGGCGACGCGATAGAGAGGAGCAGTCTGTTTCTGAGTGTGACCACGGCGGACGGCAGCGCCGTAGCGGGCGACGACTACGTGTCTTCCGCCACGGTGGTAGGTCCCCTGGACGGCGGCAACCGCAGGCTGTGCCACGACGTCGCTTTGATCGCCGATGACGTCGTCGAGAGTTCGGAGACGTTCACCGTGCGCTTGGGTTTTGTTGCGGGGGCGCCTGCTCCCGAGAGGGTGACGATAAACCCGGACCGGCTTACGGTGACAATACTCGAAGGTTCGCACTCGCGATTGATAGAAGTGCGAACGCTCGAGCAGTTGCACGCGATGCGCTGGGACGAGAACGGCGACGGCGTGCCCGAGGCCAACACCTCCGCCTACGTCCTCGCTTTTCCGAGCACCGACTGCTGGCCCGTCTGCGAGGGCTACGAATTGCTGGCCGACCTGGACTTCGACACCGATGGCGACGGCGAGATAACGGCGGCCGATTCCAACGGCGCCTATTGGAACGGAGGCGCGGGTTGGCAACCCATCAATTTCGCCGCGGTCTTCGACGGCAACGGGCACACCATCTCCCATTTGTTCATTGACAGCGGCGACGCCGCGCGTAGTGATCGCGGTTTGTTCGGCGTGTTGAGAAGCGGCGGCGTGATCAGGGCGCTCGGCCTGCTCGACGTGAATATAAGGTCGGGCGGCAGTAACGCCGGCGCCCTGGCGGGCAGTATGCATACGGGTTCGACGATCACCGCCAGCTACGTTGCGGATGGTCAGGTGGTTGGCGCATGGGGCACGGGTGGTCTGGTGGGCTGGCAGCAAGGAGACGTCGTAGCCTCTTATGCCTCGGTCTCGGTAACGGGCAGCGTGGTTGGCGGCCTGGTCGGCGCGCAGGGAGCACCGGCGGCCGTAATCGCCAGCTACGCGATTGGCCGCGTGCGCTCGACTCGGCCGGCCGGCGACGTTCAGCAGCACGGCGCCTTGATAGGCCGTAATGCAGACTGCTCCGGCGGGTGCACGGTCGCCGCCAGTTACTACAACGCCGTATTGAGCGGTTTTTCCCACAGCAACGGCGGCACCTCCAGGACCATCGGCAACTTGCAGACGCCCACCAGTTACGACGACACCGCCGGCAACGCCGGCGTTGCGATTTACGCCGCCTGGAACGTGGACGTGGATGGAGACGGCGTCGCCGACGATCCGTGGGATTTCGGCACCGCGAGCCAGTTTCCGGCGTCGAAGCACGAGCGCGCGGGCGCGCAGATTTCGGCGCAGTTCGCGCGGGCATCGGCGCCGCTGGCGTTCCCGCAGGCGACGATTTCCAACGCCCATTCGACGACCCCCGGCTATATTTTCCTGCGACGGCGGGTGGCTTTCCAGATGACGCTGCCGCCGGCCGCGGGCGGATTCGCGCCGCTGCGTTACACGGTGTCGCCGTCGTTGCCGGGCAACTTCTCGCTCGACCCGGCGACGCGTGTCCTTTCCGGGCGGGCCGACGCGCCGGGCAACGCCGTCGCGGCCGGAATCTACGGCCCCTATACCTACACGGCGACGGACCGCGCGAACCGCACCGCGACGGCGACTTTTTATTTGGACGTCAGAATGCTCGACTACGATGCCAACGGCAACGGCCTCATCGAGATCAACGACGTTCGGCAACTGGACGCAATCCGCTGGGATTTGAACGGCAATGGGCGGGTCGACGCCGGGGCTGACGCCGCCGCCTACGGCGCCGGTTTCCCGTTATTGGATCCGCAGGTGGATTGCGGCGGCCGTTGCAGCGGCTACGAACTGGCCCGGGATTTGTCGTTCCCGACGACCGGGCGCGTCAGTTGGCGACCCATCGGCGGCCTCAATAACGACTTCACCGCCACTTTCCACGGCAATGGCCGCGTCATATCCAACCTGTACATCAACAGCGCCGATAACTACGCCGGTCTGTTCGGCAGCATCGGTGGCGGCGGCGAGGTGCTGGGAGTCGGTCTGGCGAACGCCGACGTGACGTCGCGCGGCCACCGGGTCGGCGGTATTGCGGGCCGAAGCGCGGGCCGGATCGGCGCCTGCTACGTGACCGGCGCGGTCTCGGGGCGCGACGCCGGCGGTCTGGTCGGTGAGCTGGCCGGCGGCGGCACCGTGGTGGCGAGTTACGCGGCCGCTTCGGTCACCGGCGTCGGACGGGTCGGCGGCTTGGTGGGGCGCAGCGCCGGCACGATCCGCTACAGTTACGCGAGAGGGGCCGTCATACCCGGGGGTACGGGTAGCTTCGGTGGCCTGGTAGGTCATAGTTTCAGAGGCTCCCGCGTGATAGACAGCGGATGGGATCGGCAAACCAGCGGCTGGTCGGTCAGTGGCGGCGGCGGTCTGGCCGCCTCGACTGCCGATCTGCTGTCTTCCGCGCTCTCTCTGTATTCTTCCTGGCAGAGCGCGGACGTGGACGGCGACAACGCCGCCGACTCCCCGTGGAGCATTGCGAACGGCTTTTATCCGGTGTTGCAGTATCGCAATTTCCGCCCCGCCGAGCAGCCGCGCGAGGCGCCGCCCGTTGATCCCGGCACCGGCCCCAGCGGTACCGATTACGACCTCGATAACGATGGTCTGATAGAGGTGCGCAACGTGGCGCAGATGAACGCCATTCGCCATGATCTGGACGGCGACGGCATGCCGACGAACGCCGCTTCCTACGATTCGGCTTTTCCCACGAGGCGGCAGGGCATGGGGTGTCCTTCCAGCGGTTGTCGCGGGTATGAGCTGGGATCCAACTTGAACGTTGGTAGTTCTCAGTGGGACCCGATCGGCGATGCCAACACTCCGTTCAACGCCACCTTCGACGGCAACAGCTATGAAATCAGCGGTACCAACCTGGGTGGTGGCACGGCAAATAACAGGCTGTCTATTTACCGATTCGATAACGATTACGTCGGTCTGTTTGGTTACGTCGGCAGCAGCGGCACGATTGTCGGACTCGGTTTGCGTAACGTTCTGGTAGTGGGGAGAAACTACGTCGGTGGTCTGGCGGGCCGAAACGACGGGACAATTGCAGCTTGTTATGCAACGGGCGGCACGTGGTTCAGAAGCGGAAACAGAGGCACAGTGGAGACCCAAGCGGTTTATAGCCATATAGCAAACGCCTTTACGGAAGTGGGTGGCCTGGTGGGCCGCAATGAGGGGACGATAATCGCGAGCTATGCGACGGCATCGGTAGAAGCCCGCCGATCGGTCGGCGGCCTGGTCGGCACCAACGTGAATGACAGAGGAACGATAATCGCGAGCTATGCGACGGGTAATCCCGAAGGGGGATTTGCTTCTTTCAGTTGTGGTTTGACGGTTGCGCATCCGGCTTTGAGGTGGGGTGGAACGGTAACCGACAGCTACTGGAGCAACGCAAACACGGTAGGCAGCTTCTGCGCGGGAACGGGCCAAAGCCCCGCCGGGTTGCAGGGCCCCACTACCTACACCGGCATCTACGCCAACTGGAACGTGGACCTGGATGGAGACGACGTTGCCGACGATCCGTGGAATTTCGGCACGTCGAGCCAATATCCGACGTTGCGCGCGCACGCACTTTCTCCGGCCCCGCCGCCGGTACTGTCCGACGACGCGACCCTGGGGGCGCTGGTCGTCTCGGACGGCACGCTGACCCCGGCGTTTGATTCCGGCGTCACCAGGTACCGTGCCAACGTTGCCAGCGGCTTGATGCGCCTGACGGTGACGGCAACGAAAGCGAACGCCGCCGCCACCGTGCGCATCGAGCCGGCGGACGCGGATTCGACGATGCTCGGCCATCAGGTTGATCTCGGCGCCGGCGAAACCGTCATTACCGCAGAGGTGACGGCGCAGGACCCGGCGTATGTGACGACCTATGCGGTCACGGTGGTGCGGGACTTGTTTCCGTCGTTCGGCGGTGCCGAGGCGCCATCGCTCACTCTCTCGCTGAACGTGTTCAACCCTCCGACGTTTTTGCCGCAGGCGTCGGGCGGCGACGGTGCGCTGAGCTATCGCATATCCCCGCCGCTGCCGGCGGGAGTGACCCACACCGCGCCGACCGCCATCGGCGGCACGCCGATCGCGGGGCATTCCACGACGACCTACGTGCTGACCGTAAGCGACGAAGACGGGGACACCGACACGCTGACTTTCGAATTGGCGGTGACAGTCGTGCCGGTCGTGGTTGACGTGTCCCTCGGCGGGCGCCAGGGGCGCACCGACACCTACACCGCCGGCGACACGATAGAGGCGCAGGTGCGCTTTGACAATCCGATCTCCGTCAACGGTTCGCCCGAGCTGGAAGTCGGGTTGGAGAACCCCGCCAGCGTGCGCTTCCCTCAGGTCACTACCGACACCAATACCCTGTTGATTTTCCGCGCCGTCGTACAGACCACCTGGAGCGACGTCGGCGGTCTCTCCATTGCCGCGGACGCGATCAAGTTGGGTGCCGGGGAGAGCGTCGTGTCGGAGAGCGGCAATCCGGTGAATCTCGATCTCGGCGTCCACGCCGTGGTCAACAGCACGCGCCACAGAGTGGATGGCCGTATCGCCTTGCCCCCGGTGGTGAACAGCGTCAGGCTTGACGGCACCACGCGCGCCGGCGGTGCTTTTCGCTGGCGCGACGTCATCACCGCGTACGTCGGCTTCGACAGGCCGGTGGCGGTGACGGGCACGCCGCAACTGGCGCTGACCATCGGCACCACCGACGCGCGCGCGAGCTTTGCCGGGCTGGAGGCGGATGGTTCGCTGCGGTTTGAATACCGCGTGCGCACGCCGGATCGGGACGATGACGGCATTGATATATCGGCGCGGGCGCTGACGACGCCCGCCGCAGCCGCCATTCGCTCCGCGACGGGCGGCGCCGACGCCAATCTCGATCTTGGCGCGCATACCGTCACCAGGGGGCCGCGCACGAACGTGCTCGGCAACGTGCATCCGACGTTTGCCGCCGATGCGAGACAGACTACGCGGACCATCTTAGTAGGCCAGAGGCCCGATCTCGTGTTCGGCCTTTATATTGAGCTGCCGCGGGCGTCGGGCGGTGACGGCAACCTTAGCTACGGGGTTTCCGAAGAAACGGCTTCTTTCCTGCAAACCTTGCAACTGCAAATACCTGATCCTGCCAGTCCTCGGTTACGGAGTGTAACTTTTCAGATAGGAAACAATCCGGGCACCTACGTATTGGAGTTTATCGCACACGATGAGGACGCCGACAGATCGGAGACGGACAGCGCGACGCTGCTCGTTCCCTTTGTAATCCGGCGACCCCAGCCGCCGTTTTTCACGCCCGCGTCTATCCAGAGGCTTTTCACGGTGGGTGAACCGGTCTCCTTTAATCTGCCGCAGGCGTCGGGTGGTTTCGGCCGGGTGACGTACTCGAATCTGCCCTCGCTGTCGCAGGGACTGCGCCACGACCAGCCCACCACGGCGCAAATCGGCACCATCATAGGCACGCCGACGACAAAATCCGGTCCCGACACTTATCGCATCAGCGTCACCGACGAGGACGGCAATACGGCCGTTCTGACGATCACTATCGCGGTATCGGAGCGCAACAGGAGCTACGACCTGGACGGCGATCATCTCATCGAAGTCGGAAACGAGAGTCAGCTGAACGCTATTCGCTGGGATCTGGACGGCGACGGCGTTCCGGTCGGTTCCGCTGTCGTGAGTTATCACGAGGCTTTCCCCGACGGACGAGCGGATATGGGGTGTCGCGATGGCCGTTGCCTCGGCTATGAACTGTCTTCCGACGTGAGTCCGCGTTCTGGCTGGAACCCCATCGGCAACCGCAACGATTCGTTCAACGCGACGTTCCAGGGCAATGGTTACGCTATCAGGAGCCTTGCGATCAACCTTTTGGCCGACAGCAACGACCAGGGCAGGCCAGACTATACCTTGGGGAATGCGGGCGACGACGCTGGCTTGTTCGGCCAAGTAGGCAGCGGCGGCATGATAGTGGGGGTGGGGCTGCCTGACGTCAGAGTAGCTGGAAGAAATAGCATCGGTGCGCTGGCGGGCCGGAACTTCGGAACGATAGCAGCCTGTTATGCGATGAGGGAACTGACAACCCAACAGTTACCTCAAATCGGTTCGATTCGAGCTTCCATTTTTGGCAGATCCCAAATTGGCGGCCTGGTGGGTTATAACGCCGGAACGATAGTCGCCAGTTACGCAGCGATCAACATAGGGAGAGTTGCCTCCGGCGTTGGCTCATATTACGGCCTCAGTGGCGGCCTGGTGGGCCTTAACCATGGAGTAGTGACCGCTAGTTACACGTTGAGTACTGGCCAGAGCGGCGGCTTGGTGGGTGAGGGTTTGAGTACCGCCCGCGTGGCCAACAGTTACTGGGATACAGATCGAAGCCGCCAACAAAGCAGCGCCGGTGGCACGCCGGGAACGACCCGCGAGTTGCAGTCGCCCACTACCTACACCGGTATCTACACCACCTGGAACGTGGACGTGGACAACGACGGCGCCGTGGACACCCCCTGGGATTTCGGCAGTGATTTGCAATATCCGGCTTTGCGCTACGCCAATTTCGACGTCGGGCTGCAACGCCCGAACCAGAGCCCGATAGCAGATGCCGGACTGGACCAGACCGTGACCGAGGGCGCCGTAGTGACGCTCGACGGCAGCGCCAGCAGAGATAGCGATACGCGGCAGCCGGTATCCTATCAGTGGCGACAAGTCCGAGGACCGAACGTTACCCTGACGGGTGCAGCGACGGCGCGTCCGACTTTTCGTGCGCCGACCCAACTGGCGGAGACCGTCCTTCTCGTGTTCTGGCTGAATGTGCGTGATTCGGGGGGCCTGCTGAGCCCCTCCGACGCGCTGATGATCACGGTGACACCCGGCCAGAACGATGCGCCGACGGCCAACGCGGGCCCCGACCAGACGGTGGCCGAGGGCGAAGTGGTGACGTTGGACGGCACCGGAAGCAGCGATCCGGAAAACGAGTCGTTGACGTATCACTGGACGCGGATCGCCGGCAGGGACGTGGTGCTGGCGGACGATAGCGCGGCGGTCACGACGTTTGCGGCGCCGACGCAGCTGGTGCAGGATCAGGAGTTGGAGTTTTTCCTGATAGTGAGCGATACGCGCGGCTTGCCGTCCGTGGCAAGCCCCCAACGCGACGAGGCTTCGACGAACACGGTGGTGATCACGGTGCGCGCCGGCCCGAACGACGCGCCGGAGGTGAACGCGGGTATGGACCTGACCGTAGGCGAGGGCGAGTTGGTGACGCTGCGCGGCGCCGCCAACGATCCCGAAGGAGAGAATCTCAGGTACCAGTGGAGCCAGACCAGCGGCCAGCCGTTGGTGACGTTGCGCGATGCGACGTCGGCGACCGCGACCTTCACGGCGCCGAGGGGTCTGGCGGCGGCAACGACGTTGGGGTTTGCATTGAGAGCGACGGATGAGCGCAATATGGCGACGACCGACACGGTGATCGTCACGGTGGAATTGGGCGCCAACACGCCGCCGACGGTGGACGCCGGACTGGATCAAGTGACGACCGAAGGAGAGACGGTGACGCTGCGCGGCGTCGCCGACGATTCGGAAGGTGGACGCCTGATGTACAGCTGGCGACAAACCGGCGGTCTCGACGTGGCGCGGGTGGCGTTGGGCGGTGCGACGACGGCGACCGCGACCTTCACGGCGCCGCCACAGCTGGCGACGACGGCGACGTTGGAATTCACGCTGACGGTAACCGACGTGCGCAACGCGAGTTCGTCGGACCGGGTGCTGGTTCGGGTAAGGCCGGGTCCGAACGACGCGCCGACGGCGGACGCCGGGTCCGACCAGACGGTAACCGAGCGCGCGATGGTGACGTTGGACGGCAGCGCCAGCAACGATCCGGAGAGGGAGATGCTGACGTACCAATGGAGCCAGATCAGCGGGCAACCGACGGTGGCGTTGTCCGGTGCGACGTCGTCGGTGGCGACGTTCACGGCGCCGACGGGTCTGGCGGAGGCGACGGTGCTGGGGTTTGCGTTAAGGGTTGTGGACGAGCGCGATCTGGCGGCGACCGCCACGGTTGCGGTCACGGTGGAGTTGGGCGCGAACACGCCGCCGGTGGTGGAGGCGGGCCCCAATCAAGTGGTCGACGAAGGGGCCGAGGTCGCGTTGCGCGGCAGTGCGAGCGACACCGAGGGCGGCGCGTTGGCGTACAGGTGGGAACAGATCGGCGGGCGCGACGCGGGGTTGGGCACTCCGATGACGGCGGCGGCGACGTTCACGGCACCGTTGCAGTTGGTGGAGACGGCGACGCTGGTGTTCCGGCTGACGGTGACGGACGTGCGCGACGCGGCGGGCACGGATACGGTGTCGGTCGAGGTGCGTGCCGGTGCGAACGACGCGCCGGTAGCGGACGCGGGCGCCGATCAGGTGGTGGACGAGGGCGACGTGGTAACGCTGGACGGCACCGGCAGCAGCGATCCGGAGGACGAGGTGCTGGTGTATGGCTGGCGTCAGATCGGCGGCAGGAGCGTCACGCTGACGAACGCGCTGTCGGTAACGACGACGTTCGCGGCACCAGTGCAGTTGAGAAGTAATGAGACCCTTTCGTTCGTGCTGGTGGTGACGGATACGCGGGGGTTGTCGTCGCCTAGGGAAGCGCAGTCGGGTGATGACACGACGAACACGGTGGTGATCACGGTGCGCGCCGGTCCGAACGACGCGCCGGAGGTGGACGCCGTGCCTGCTCAGGTCGTGTCCGAGGGCGCCGTGGTGGTTCTGATCGGCAGCGCGCGCGATCTGGAAGGCGATGCGCTGAGGTATCGCTGGTTTCAAACCGGAGCCGGCAGCAATCCGCTCAGGTCTTACTTTGTGAATCTGGAGGGATTTGGCGAAAGCAGGCGTACGACGTTCACGGCGCCGCCGCAGTTGGTCAATGACGAGGATTTGGAATTCGCGTTGTATGTGGAAGACGATCGGGGCGGTCGTGCGGCCCCCGTGTCGGTGGTGATCACGGTGCAGGCCGGCCCGAACGACGCGCCGGTGGTGGACGCGGGCGACGACCGGTTCGTCAGCGAAGGCCAGACGGTAACCCTGCGCGGCAGCGCGTTTGATCTGGAGGGGGAGAGGTTGAGTCTTCAATGGAGCCAGACCAGCGGGCAGCCGTTGGTTACGTTGACGGGCGCAACGTCTATCAACGCAAGCTTCGTGGCGCCGTCGGGTTTGTCGGAGGCGGCGGTGCTGGGATTTGCATTGAGGGCGACGGACGCGCGCGATCTGGCGACGACGGCCACCGTGGTCATTACGGTGGAGGCGGGCGCCAACACGACGCCGACGGCGAACGCCGGCCCTGACCAGGTGGTGTCCGAGGGTGCGGTGGTCATCCTGGACGGCACGGGGAGCAGCGATCCGCAGGATCATCGGCTGACGTATCAGTGGCGTCAGACGGGCGGCGTGGACGTGGCGCGCGTGAGTTTGAGTGATGCGTCGTCGGCGACGCCGAGTTTCCGTGCGCCGACGCAGTTGCAGGCCGACGCGCAGTTGGAGTTCACGCTGGTGGTTGCCGACGTGCACGGATTGGGTTCGGATCCGACCCCCGAACGGACCGGTAACACGACCAATACCGTGGTGATTACGGTGCAGGCCGGCGCGAACGACGCGCCGGAGGCGGACGCGGGCGGAAACCAGGTCGTGCAGGAGGGAGAGTTGGTGACGCTGAACGGCGACGGCAGCACCGATCCGGAGAGAGAGGAGTTGCGGTACGCCTGGCGTCAGATCAGCGGCGGTCGGGTGACGCTGACGGGAGCGACGATAGGCGTCGCGAGCACCGCGACGTTCACGGCGCCGATGCAGTTGGTGGCGACGGCGACGCTGGTGTTCGAGTTGACGGTAACGGACGCGCGCGACGCGACGGACGCGGACGTGGTGGTGGTCGAGGTGCGCGCCGGCGAGAACGACGCGCCGACGGTGCAAGTCGGGGAGGATCAGAGCGTGTCGGAGAGCGCGGTGGTGGTGTTGACCGGCAGCGGCAGCGACGCCGAGAACGAGACGTTGCGGTATCGCTGGAGCCAGACCGTGGGCAGGAGGGTCACGCTGACGGATGCGCAGTCGTTGACTACGACGTTCGCGGCGCCGTCGCAGTTGGTGGACGACGAGGTATTGGAGTTTCTGTTGGTGGCGACGGACGAGCGTGGCGAGTCTTCGACGCGCTCGCGGATACGGAACCAGAGCGTGGGTGGAGAGATCACGACGAACACGGTGGTGGTGACGGTGCGCGCCGGCCCGAACGACGCGCCGACGGCGGACGCGGGTCTTGCGCAGGTGGTGTCCGAGGGTGCGGTGGTGATACTGGATGGCACCGGCAGCAGCGACCCGGAGGAGGAGGTGCTGTTGTATGGCTGGAGTCAGACCCGGGGCGTGCGCGTTACGCTGACGAACGCGGTGTCGGTAACCGCGAGTTTCACGGCGCCGATGCAGTTGTTGTCGGACGAGGAACTGGGGTTTGTGCTGCGGGTAACGGACACGCGGGGTGCGGTTTCGACCGCGTCGGTGGTGGTGACGGTGCGCGCGGGCGAGAACGACGCGCCGGAGGCGGACGCGGGTCTTGCGCAGGTGGTGTCCGAGGGTGCGGTGGTGATTCTGGACGGCGGCGCCAGCCGCGATCCGGAGGAAGAGTTGCTGACGTATCAGTGGAGCCAGACCGCCGGCAGGAGCGTTACGCTGACGGGCGTGCTGTCGGTAACCGCGAGTTTCACGGCGCCGTTGCAGTTGGTGTCGGACGAAACATTGGAGTTTTCATTGCGGGTGCGGGACGCACAAGGCGAACGCTCGCCGACGGCGACGGTGGTGATCACGGTGCGCGCCGGCCCGAACGACGCGCCGACGGCGTACGTCGGTCTTGACCAGGTGGTGTCCGAGGGCGCCGTGGTGGTTCTGATCGGCAGCGCGCGCGATCCGGAAGGCGATGCGCTGAGGTATCGCTGGATTCAAACCGGAGGCGGCAGCAATCCGTCCGTCAGGGTCTACCCTGTGGATCTGGAGGGATTTGGCGAAAGCAGGCGTACGACGTTCACGGCGCCGTCGCAGTTGATCAATGATGAGGATTTGGAGTTCACGTTGTATGTGAACGATGAGCGGGGCGCTAATGCAGCCCCCGCGTCGGTGGTGGTCACGGTGCAGGCCGGCCCGAACGACGCGCCGGTAGCGGACGCGGGCGCCGATCAGGTGGTGGACGAGGGCGACGTGGTAACGCTGCGCGGTTTTGGCAGGGATCCTGAGAGAGAGAATCTAGTGTATGGCTGGCGTCAGGTCAGCGGCAGTATGGTGGAGCTGACGGACGCTTCCGTGGCGAATCCGATGTTCACGGCGCCGGTGCAGTTGGCGAGCGACGAGGAGCTGGAGTTTTTCCTGGTGGTGAGCGACACGCGCGGCCTGTCCTCGAGTCGGAGCGAGGATTCGACGAACACGGTGCTGATTACGGTGCGCGCGGGCGCGAACGACGCGCCGACGGCGGACGCGGGCGCCGATCAGGTGGTGGACGAGGGCCAGTTGGTGACGCTGGCCGGCACCGGCAGCGATCCGGAGGAAGAGGATCTAGTGTATGGCTGGCGTCAGATCAGCGGCAGTCAGGTGTCGTTGCACGACGCCACGGCGCGCAGCACGACGTTCCTGGCGCCGGTGCAGTTGGTGAGCAGCGAGACCCTGACGTTCGTGCTGGTGGCGACGGACACGCGCGGGTTGTCGTCGCCGAGAGAGCGGCAGTTGAGCGATCGGACGACGAACACGGTGGTGATCACGGTACGCCCGGGCGAGAACGACGCGCCGGTAGCGGACGCGGGCGCCGATCAGGTAGTGGACGAGGGCGACGTGGTGACGCTGGCCGGCACCGGCAGCGATCCGGAGAACGAGATGTTGGTGTATGGCTGGCGTCAGATCAGCGGAAGTCAGGTGTCGTTGCACGACGCCACGGCGCGCAGCACGACGTTCCTGGCGCCGGTGCAGTTGGCGAGCAGCGAGACCCTGACGTTCGTGCTGGTGGCGACGGACACGCGCGGCCTGTCGTCTCCCGTGGAACGTCAGTTGAGCGATCAGACGACGAACACGGTGGTGATCACGGTGCGTCCGGGCGAGAACGACGCGCCGGTAGCGGACGCGGGCGATGATCAGGTGGTGGACGAGAATGCCGTGGTGGTTTTGAGCGGCGCCGGCAGGGACGAGGAAGCCGAGATGCTGGGGTATGACTGGCGTCAGATCGGCGGCAGGAGGGTCGCGCTGACGAACGCGCAGTCGGTAACCGCGACGTTCACGGCGCCGGAACAGTTGGCGACGACGGCGACGCTGGTGTTCGAGTTGACGGTAACGGACGCGCGCGACGCGATGGGCACGGCCACGGTGTCGGTCGCGGTGCGACCGGGGCCGAACGACGCGCCAGTAGCGGACGCGGGCGCCGACCAGATGGTGGACGAGGGCGACGTGGTAACGCTGGCCGGCACCGGCAACGATCCGGAGGACGAGATGCTGGTGTATGGCTGGCGTCAGATCAGCGGAAGTCAGGTGTCGTTGCACGACGCCGGGGCGCGCAGCACGACGTTTGTGGCGCCGGAGCAGTTGGTGAGCGACGAGACCCTGACGTTCGTGCTGGTGGCGACGGACACGCGGGGACTGTCGTCGCCGAGGGAACGGCAGTTGAGCGGTCAGACGACGAACACGGTGGTGATCACGGTGCGCGCGGGCGAGAACGACGCGCCGGTGGCGGACGCGGGCGATGATCAGGTGGTGGGCGAGGGCGAGATGGTAACGCTGGACGGCGACGGCAGCGACGATCCGGAGAGAGAGGAGTTGCGGTATGGCTGGCGTCAGATCGGCGGCGGTCGAGTTGCGCTGACGGGAGCGACGGTAGGCGCCACGACCACCGCGACGTTCACGGCGCCGGAGCAGTTGGCGGAGACGGCGACGCTGGTGTTCGAGTTGACGGTAACGGACGCGCGCGACGCGGTGGGCACGGACACGGTGGTGATCACGGTGCGACCGGGCGAGAACGACGCGCCGACGGCGGACGCGGGCGCCGATCAGGTGGTGGGCGAGGGCGAGGTGGTAACGCTGGACGGCACCGGCAGCAGCGATCCGGAGAGAGAGGAGTTGGGATATGACTGGCGTCAGGTCAGCGGCAGGGGAGTCACGCTGACGAACGCGCAGTCGGTAACCGCGACGTTCACGGCGCCGATGCAGTTGGCGGAGACGGCGACGCTGGTGTTCCGGTTGACGGTGACGGACGGGCGCAATGCGAGTTCATCGGCCGAGGTGTTGGTCGAGGTGTTGCCGGGGCCGAACGACGCGCCGGTGGTGAGCGCGGGGCGGAACCAGATAGTGGGCGAAGGCGAGGAAGTGGTGCTGCGCGGGGTGGCGTTCGATCCGGAGAACGAGACGTTGAGGTATCAATGGAGCCAGACCAGCGGTCAGCCGACGGTGGTGTTGTCGGGTGCGACGTCGTCGGTGGCGACGTTCACGTCGCCGTCGGGTCTGGCGGAGGCGGCGGTGCTGGGATTTGCGTTGAGAGCGACGGACGAGCGCGGTCTGGCGACGACCGCGCGGGTGGCGGTTCGGGTGGAGTTGGGGACGAACACGCCGCCGATGGTGGATGCCGGTTCCGATCAAGTGGTGGACGAAGGGGCGGAGGTCACGTTGCGCGGCAGTGCGACGGACGCCGAGGGCGGCGTATTGTCGTACAGATGGGAACAGATCGGCGGTGGCGACGTGGTTTTGGGCAATCCGACGTCGTCGGTGGCGACGTTCACGGCGCCGGTGCAGTTGGCGGAGACGGCGACGCTGGTGTTCCGTCTGACGGTGACGGACAGGCGCGATGCGAGTTCGTCTGCCGAGGTATCGGTCGAGGTGTTGCCGGGGCCGAACGACGCGCCGGTAGCGGACGCGGGCGCCGACCAGGTAGTGGACGAGGGCGAGATGGTGACGCTGGACGGCGATGGCAGCAACGATCCGGAGAGAGAGGAGTTGAGGTATGGCTGGCGTCAGATCGGCGGCGGTCGAGTGACACTGACGGGAGCGACGATAGGTTCCAGGACCACCGCGACGTTCACGGCGCTGGAGCAGTTGGCGGAGACGGCGACGCTGGTGTTCGAGTTGACGGTAACGGACGCGCGCGACGCGATAGGCACGGCCACGGTGTCGGTCGAGGTGCGACCGGGGCCGAACGACGCGCCAGTAGCGGACGCGGGCGCCGACCGGATGGTGGACGAGGGCGACGTGGTAACGCTGGACGGCGTTGGCAGGGATCCGGAGGAAGAGGATCTGGTGTATGGCTGGCGTCAGATCAGCGGCAGTCAGGTGTCGTTGCACGACGCCGGAGCGCGCAGCACGACGTTTGTGGCGCCGGAGCAGTTGGTGAGCGACGAGACCCTGACGTTCGTGCTGGTGGCGACGGACACGCGGGGACTGTCGTCGCCTGCGGAGCGGCAGTTGAGCGGTCAGACGACGAACACGGTGGTGATCACGGTGCGCGCGGGCGAGAACGACGCGCCGATAGCGGACGCGGGCGATGATCAGGTGGTGGGCGAGGGCGAGATGGTAACGCTGGACGGCGATGGCAGCAGCGACCTGGAGAGAGAGGAGTTGCGGTATGGTTGGCGTCAGATCGGCGGCGGTCGAGTGACGCTGACGGGAGCGACGATAGGCGCCACGACCACCGCGACGTTCACGGCGCCGATGCAGTTGGCGGAGACGGCGACGCTGGTGTTCGAGTTGACGGTAACGGACGCGCGCGACGCGACGGGCACGGACACGGTGGTGGTCGAGGTGGTGCCGGGCGAGAACGACGCGCCGACGGCGGACGCCGGACTTGATCAGGTGGTGGACGAGGGCGAGATGGTGACGCTGGACGGCACCGGCAGCAGCGATCTGGAAAGAGAAGAGTTGGGGTATGACTGGCGTCAGGTCAGTGGCAGGGGAGTCACGCTGACGAACGCGCAGTCGGTAACCGCGACGTTCACGGCGCCGATGCAGTTGGCGGAGACGGCGACGCTGGTGTTCCGGTTGACGGTGACGGACGGGCGCAATGCGAGTTCATCGGCCGAGGTGTCGGTCGAGGTGTTGCCGGGGCCGAACGACGCGCCGGTGGTGAGCGCGGGGCGGAACCAGATAGTGGGCGAAGGCGAGGAAGTAGTGCTGCGCGGGGTGGCGTTCGATCCGGAGAACGAGATGTTGAGGTATCAGTGGAGTCAGACCAGCGGTCAGCCGACGGTGGTGTTGTCGGGTGCGACGTCGTCGGTGGCGACGTTCACGTCGCCGTCGGGTCTGGCGGAGGCGGCGGTGCTGATGTTTGCGTTGAGAGCGACGGACGAGCGCGGTCTGGCGACGACCGCGCGGGTGGCGGTTCGGGTGGAGTTGGGGACGAACACGCCGCCGGTGGTGGATGCCGGTTCCGATCAAGTGGTGGACGAAGGGGCGGAGGTCACGTTGCGCGGCAGTGCGACGGACGCCGAGGGCGGCGTATTGTCGTACAGATGGGAACAGATCGGCGGTGGCGACGTGGTTTTGGGCAATCCGACGTCGTCGGTGGCGACGTTCACGGCGCCGGAGCAGTTGGCGGAGACGGCGACGCTGGTGTTCCGTCTGACGGTGACGGACAGGCGCGATGCGAGTTCGTCTGCCGAGGTATCGGTCGAGGTGTTGCCGGGCGAGAACGACGCGCCGGTAGCGGACGCGGGCGCCGACCAGGTAGTGGACGAGGGCGACGTGGTGACGCTGGCCGGCGTAGGTAGGGATCCGGAGAACGAGATGCTGGTGTATGGCTGGCGTCAGATCAGCGGAAGTCAGGTGTCGTTGCACGACGCCGCAGCGCGCAGCACGACGTTTGTGGCGCCAGTGCAGTTGGCGAGCAGCGAGACCCTGACGTTCGTGCTGGTGGCGACGGACACGCGCGGTCTGTCGTCGCCTGCGGAACGGCAGTTGAGCGGTCAGACGACGAACACGGTAGTGATCACGGTGCGACCGGGCGAGAACGACGCGCC
Organism: Candidatus Oxydemutator sp.; assembly: GCA_965203445.1. Taxonomy (GTDB): domain Bacteria; phylum Pseudomonadota; class Gammaproteobacteria; order Poriferisulfidales; family Oxydemutatoraceae; genus Oxydemutator. Next base: position 873,939 of record OZ241883.1, on the reverse strand, counting down.
GACGGCGGACGCGGGCGCCGACCAGATGGTGGACGAGGGCGACGTGGTAACGCTGGACGGGGTTGGCAGGGATCCGGAGGAAGAGGATCTGGTGTATGGCTGGCGTCAGATCAGCGGAAGTCAGGTGTCGTTGCACGACGCCGGGGCGCGCAGCACGACGTTTGTGGCGCCGGAGCAGTTGGTGAGCAACGAGACCCTGACGTTCGTGCTGGTGGTGACGGACACGCGTGGTCTGTCGTCGCCCGTGGAACGGCAGCTGAGCGGTCAGACGACGAACACGGTGGTGATCACGGTGCGCGCGGGCGAGAACGACGCGCCGTTGGCGGACGCGGGCGATGATCAGGTGGTGGACGAGGGCGAGATGGTAACGCTGGACGGCGATGGCAGCAGCGACCTGGAGAGAGAGGAGTTGCGGTATGGCTGGCGTCAGATCGGCGGCGGTCGAGTTGCGCTGACGGGAGCGACGGTAGGCGCCACGACCACCGCGACCACCGCGATGTTCACGGCGCCGGTGCAGTTGGCGGCGACGGCGACGCTGGTGTTCGAGTTGACGGTAACGGACGCGCGCGACGCGGTGGGCACGGACACGGTGGTGATCACGGTGCGCGCGGGCGAGAACGACGCGCCGGTGGCGGACGCGGGCGCCGATCAGGTGGTGGACGAGGGCGAGGTGGTAACGCTGGACGGCACCGGCAGCAGCGATCTGGAGAGAGAGGAGTTGAGGTATGACTGGCGTCAGGTCAGTGGCAGAGGGGTCACGCTGACGAACGCGCAGTCGGTAACCGCGACGTTCACGGCGCCGATGCAGTTGGCGGAGACGGCGACGCTGGTGTTCCGGTTGACGGTGGCGGACGGGCGCAATGCGAGTTCGTCGGCCGAGGTGTCGGTCGAGGTGTTGCCGGGGCCGAACGACGCGCCGGTGGTGAGCGCGGGGCGGAACCAGATAGTGGGCGAAGGCGAGGAAGTGGTGCTGCGCGGGGTGGCGTTTGATCCGGAGAACGAGATGTTGAGGTATCAATGGAGCCAGACCAGCGGTCAGCCGACGGTGGTGTTGTCGGGTGCGACGTCGTCGGTGGCGACGTTCACGTCGCCGTCGGGTCTGGCGGAGGCGGCGGTGCTGGGATTTGCGTTGAGAGCGACGGACGAGCGCGGTCTGGCGACGACCGCGCAGGTGGTGGTTCGGGTGGAGTTGGGGACGAACACGCCGCCGGTGGTGGATGCCGGTTCCGATCAAGTGGTGGACGAAGGGGCGGAGGTCACGCTGCGCGGCAGTGCGACGGACGCCGAGGGCGGCGTATTGTCGTACAGATGGGAACAGATCAGCGGTGGCGACGTGGTTTTGGGCAATCCGACGTCGTCGGTGGCGACGTTCACGGCGCCGGAGCAGTTGGCGGAGACGGCGACGCTGGTGTTCCGTCTGACGGTGACGGACAGGCGCGATGCGAGTTCGTCTGCCGAGGTATCGGTCGAGGTGTTGCCGGGCGAGAACGACGCACCGGTGGCGGACGCGGGCGCCGACCAGGTGGTGGACGAGGGCGACGTGGTGACGCTGGACGGCGTAGGCAGGGATCCGGAGAACGAGATGCTGGTGTATGGCTGGCGTCAGATCAGCGGCAGTCAGGTGTCGTTGCACGACGCCGCAGCGCGCAGCACGACGTTTGTGGCGCCAGTGCAGTTGGCGAGCAGCGAGACCCTGACGTTCGTGCTGGTGGCGACGGACACGCGCGGTCTGTCGTCGCCTGCGGAACGGCAGTTGAGCGGTCAGACGACGAACACGGTAGTGATCACGGTGCGCCCGGGCGAGAACGACGCGCCGACGGCGGACGCGGGCGCCGACCAGATGGTGGACGAGGGCGAGGTGGTAACGCTGGCCGGCGATGGCAGCGATCCGGAGAACGAGATGCTGGTGTATGGCTGGCGTCAGATCAGCGGCAGTCAGGTGTCGTTGCACGACGCCGGGGCGCGCAGCACGACGTTTGTGGCGCCGGAGCAGTTGGTGAGCGACGAGACCCTGACGTTCGTGCTGGTGGCGACGGACACGCGGGGACTGTCGTCGCCGAGGGAGCGGCAGTTGAGCGGTCAGACGACGAACACGGTGGTGATCACGGTGCGCGCGGGCGAGAACGACGCGCCGTTGGCGGACGCGGGCGATGATCAGGTGGTGGACGAGGGCGAGATGGTAACGCTGGACGGGGATGGCAGCAGGGATCCGGAGAGAGAGGAGTTGCGGTATGGCTGGCGTCAGATCGGCGGCGGTCGAGTAACGCTGACGGGAGCGACGATAGGTTCCAGGACCACCGCGACGTTCACGGCGCCGATGCAGTTGGCGGAGACGGCGACGCTGGTGTTCGAGTTGACGGTAACGGACGCGCGCGACGCGGTGGGCACGGACACGGTGGTGGTCGAGGTGGTGCCGGGCGAGAACGACGCGCCGACGGCGGACGCGGGCGCCGATCAGGTGGTGGGCGAGGGCGAGGTGGTAACGCTGGACGGCACCGGCAGCAGCGATCCGGAGAGAGAGGAGTTGGGATATGACTGGCGTCAGGTCAGCGGCAGGGGAGTCACGCTGACGAACGCGCAGTCGGTAACCGCGACGTTCACGGCGCCGATGCAGTTGGCGGAGACGGCGACGCTGGTGTTCCGGTTGACGGTGACGGACGGGCGCAATGCGAGTTCATCGGCCGAGGTGTTGGTCGAGGTGTTGCCAGGGCCGAACGACGCGCCGGTGGTGAGCGCGGGGCGGAACCAGATAGTGGGCGAAGGCGAGGAAGTGGTGCTGCGCGGGGTGGCGTTCGATCCGGAGAACGAGATGTTGAGGTATCAGTGGAGTCAGACCAGCGGTCAGCCGACGGTGGTGTTGTCGGGTGCGACGTCGTCGGTGGCGACGTTCACGTCGCCGTCGGGTCTGGCGGAGGCGGCGGTGCTGATGTTTGCGTTGAGAGCGACGGACGAGCGCGGTCTGGCGACGACCGCGCGGGTGGCGGTTCGGGTGGAGTTGGGGACGAACACGCCGCCGGTGGTGGATGCCGGTTCCGATCAAGTGGTGGACGAAGGGGCGGAGGTCACGTTGCGCGGCAGTGCGACGGACGCCGAGGGCGGCGTATTGTCGTACAGATGGGAACAGATCGGTGGTGGCGACGTGGTTTTGGGCAGTCCGACGTCGTCGGTGGCGACGTTCACGGCGCCGGAGCAGTTGGCGGAGACGGCGACGCTGGTGTTCCGTCTGACGGTGACGGACAGGCGCGATGCGAGTTCGTCTGCCGAGGTGTCGGTCGAGGTGTTGCCGGGCGAGAACGACGCGCCGGTAGCGGACGCGGGCGCCGACCAGGTAGTGGACGAGGGCGACGTGGTGACGCTGGACGGCGTAGGCAGGGATCCGGAGAACGAGATGCTGGTGTATGGCTGGCGTCAGATCAGCGGAAGTCAGGTGTCGTTGCACGACGCCGGGGCGCGTCGCACGACGTTTGTGGCGCCAGTGCAGTTGGCGAGCAGCGAGACCCTGACGTTCGTGCTGGTGGCGACGGACACGCGCGGTCTGTCGTCGCCTGCGGAACGGCAGTTGAGCGGTCAGACGACGAACACGGTAGTGATCACGGTGCGCCCGGGCGAGAACGACGCGCCGACGGCGGACGCGGGCGCCGACCAGATGGTGGACGAGGGCGACGTGGTAACGCTGGCCGGCGATGGCAGCGATCCGGAGAACGAGATGCTGGTGTATGGCTGGCGTCAGATCAGCGGCAGTCAGGTGTCGTTGCACGATGCCGGGGCGCGCAGCACGACGTTTGTGGCGCCGGAGCAGTTGGTGAGCGACGAGACCCTGACGTTCGTGCTGGTGGCGACGGACACGCGGGGACTGTCGTCGCCCGTGGAACGGCAGTTGAGCGGTCAGACGACGAACACGGTGGTGATCACGGTGCGCGCGGGCGCGAACGACGCGCCGATAGCGGACGCGGGCGATGATCAGGTGGTGGACGAGGGCGAGATGGTAACGCTGGACGGGGACGGCAGCAGGGATCCGGAGAGAGAGGAGTTGCGGTATGGCTGGCGTCAGATCGGCGGCGGTCGAGTAACGCTGACGGGAGCGACGATAGGTTCCAGGACCACCGTGACGTTCACGGCGCCGATGCAGTTGGCGGAGACGGCGACGCTGGTGTTCGAGTTGACGGTAACGGACGCGCGCGACGCGGTGGGCACGGACACGGTGGTGGTCGAGGTGGTGCCGGGCGAGAACGACGCGCCGACGGCGGACGCGGGCGCCGATCAGGTGGTGGGCGAGGGCGAGATGGTAACGCTGGACGGCACCGGCAGCAGGGATCCGGAGAGAGAGGAGTTGGGATATGACTGGCGTCAGGTCAGCGGCAGGGGAGTCACGCTGACGAACGCGCAGTCGGTAACCGCGACGTTCACGGCGCCGATGCAGTTGGCGGAGACGGCGACGCTGGTGTTCCGTCTGACGGTGACGGACGGGCGCAATGCGAGTTCGTCGGCCGAGGTGTCGGTCGAGGTGTTGCCGGGGCCGAACGACGCGCCGGTGGTGAGCGCGGGGCGGGAGCAGATAGTGGGCGAGGGCGAGGAAGTGGTGCTGCGCGGGGTGGCGTTTGATCCGGAGAACGAGATGTTGAGGTATCAATGGAGCCAGACCAGCGGTCAGCCGACGGTGGTGTTGTCCGGTGCGACGTCGTCGGTGGCGACGTTCACGTCGCCGTCGGGTCTGGCGGAGGCGGCGGTGCTGGGATTTGCGTTGAGAGCGACGGACGAGCGCGGTCTGGCGACGACCGCGCGGGTGGTGGTTCGGGTGGAGTTGGGGACGAACACGCCGCCGGTGGTGGATGCCGGTTCCGATCAAGTGGTGGACGAAGGGGCGGAGGTCACGCTGCGCGGCAGTGCGACGGACACCGAGGGCGGCGTATTGTCGTACAGATGGGAACAGATCGGTGGTGGCGACGTGGGTTTGGGGAATCCGATGGTGGCGGTGGCGACGTTCACGGCGCCGATGCAGTTGGCGGAGACGGCGACGCTGGTGTTCCGTCTGACGGTGACGGACGGGCGCGATGCGAGTTCGTCTGCCGAGGTGTCGGTCGAGGTGTTGCCGGGCGAGAACGACGCACCGGTGGCGGACGCGGGCGCCGACCAGGTGGTGGACGAGGGCGACGTGGTGACGCTGGACGGCGTAGGCAGGGATCCGGAGAACGAGATGCTGGTGTATGGCTGGCGTCAGATCAGCGGCAGTCAGGTGTCGTTGCACGACGCCGCAGCGCGCAGCACGACGTTTGTGGCGCCGGTGCAGTTGGTGAGCAGCGAGACCTTGACGTTCGTGCTGGTGGCGACGGACACGCGCGGTCTATCGTCGCCCGTGGGACGGCAGTTGAGCGATGATACGACGAACACGGTGGTGATCACGGTGCGCCCGGGCGCGAACGATGCGCCGGTGGCGGACGCGGGCGCCGACCAGATGGTGGACGAGGGCGACGTGGTAACGCTGGACGGGGTTGGCAGCGATCCGGAGAACGAGATGCTGGTGTATGGCTGGCGTCAGATCAGCGGCAGCATGGTGTCGTTGCACGACGCCGCAGCGCGCAGCACGACGTTTGTGGCGCCGGAGCAGTTGGTGAGCGACGAGACCCTGACGTTCGTGCTGGTGGCGACGGACACGCGGGGACTGTCGTCGCCGAGGGAGCGGCAGTTGAGCGGTCAGACGACGAACACGGTGGTGATCACGGTGCGCGCGGGCGAGAACGACGCGCCGTTGGCGGACGCGGGCGATGATCAGGTGGTGGACGAGGGCGAGATGGTAACGCTGGACGGGGACGGCAGCAGGGATCCGGAGAGAGAGGAGTTGCGGTATGGCTGGCGTCAGATCGGCGGCGGTCGAGTAACGCTGACGGGAGCGACGATAGGTTCCAGGACCACCGCGACGTTCACGGCGCCGATGCAGTTGGCGGAGACGGCGACGCTGGTGTTCGAGTTGACGGTAACGGACGCGCGCGACGCGGTGGGCACGGACACGGTGGTGGTCGAGGTGGTGCCGGGCGAGAACGACGCGCCGACGGCGGACGCGGGCGCCGATCAGGTGGTGGGCGAGGGCGAGGTGGTAACGCTGGACGGCACCGGCAGCAGCGATCCGGAGAGAGAGGAGTTGGGATATGACTGGCGTCAGGTCAGCGGCAGGGGAGTCACGCTGACGAACGCGCAGTCGGTAACCGCGACGTTCACGGCGCCGATGCAGTTGGCGGAGACGGCGACGCTGGTGTTCCGTCTGACGGTGACGGACGGGCGCAATGCGAGTTCGTCGGCCGAGGTGTCGGTCGAGGTGTTGCCGGGGCCGAACGACGCGCCGACGGCGGACGCGGGCGCCGATCAGGTGGTGGACGAAGGCGACGTGGTAACGCTGGCCGGCGCGGGCAGCGATCCGGAGAACGAGATGCTGGTGTATGGCTGGCGTCAGATCAGCGGAAGTCAGGTGTCGTTGCACGACGTCGCAGCGCGCAGCACGACGTTCCTGGCGCCGGTGCAGTTGGCGAGCAGCGAGACCCTGACGTTCGTGCTGGTGGCGACGGACACGCGGGGACTGTCGTCGCCTGCGGAGCGGCAGTTGAGCGGTCAGACGACGAACACGGTGGTGATCACGGTGCGCCCGGGCGCGAACGATGCGCCGACGGCGGACGCGGGCGATGATCAGGTGGTGGACGAAGGCGAGATGGTAACGCTGGACGGCGATGGCAGCAGCGACCTGGAGAGAGAGGATTTGACGTATGGCTGGCGTCAGGTCGGCGGCAGGGGAGTCACGCTGACGAACGCGCAGTCGGTAACCGCGACGTTCACGGCGCTGGTGCAGTTGGCGGAGACGGCGACGCTGGTGTTCGAGTTGACGGTAACGGACGCGCGCGACGCGACGGGCACGGACACGGTGGTGGTCGAGGTGGTTCCGGGCGAGAACGACGCGCCGACGGCGGACGCGGGCGATGATCAGGTGGTGGACGAGAATGCCGTGGTGGTTTTGAGCGGCGCCGGCAGCGATCCGGAGAGAGAGATGTTGAGGTATAGCTGGAGCCAGACCGTGGGCAGGAAGGTCACGCTGACGAACGCGCAGTCGGTAACCGCGACGTTCACGGCGCCGGAGCAGCTGGCGACGACGGCGGTGCTGGTGTTCGAGTTGACGGTAACGGACGCGCGCGGTGCGTCGGGCACGGCCACGGTGTCGGTCACGGTGCGCGCGGGCGAGAACGACGCGCCGACGGCGGACGCGGGCGCCGACCAGATGGTGGACGAGGGCGACGTGGTAACGCTGGACGGGGTTGGCAGGGATCCGGAGAACGAGATGCTGGTGTATGGCTGGCGTCAGATCAGCGGCAGTCAGGTGTCGTTGCACGACGCCGGGGCGCGCAGCACGACGTTTGTGGCGCCGGAGCAGTTGGTGAGCAACGAGACCCTGACGTTCGTGCTGGTGGTGACGGACACGCGCGGGTTGTCGTCGCCCGTGGAACGGCAGTTGAGCGGTCAGACGACGAACACGGTGGTGATCACGGTGCGCGCGGGCGAGAACGACGCGCCGTTGGCGGACGCGGGCGATGATCAGGTGGTGGACGAGGGCGAGATGGTAACGCTGGACGGCGATGGCAGCAGCGACCTGGAGAGAGAGGAGTTGCGGTATGGCTGGCGTCAGATCGGCGGCGGTCGAGTTGCGCTGACGGGAGCGACGGTAGGCGCCACGACCACCGCGACCACCGCGATGTTCACGGCGCCGGTGCAGTTGGCGGCGACGGCGACGCTGGTGTTCGAGTTGACGGTAACGGACGCGCGCGACGCGACGGGCACGGACACGGTGGTGATCACGGTGCGCGCGGGCGAGAACGACGCGCCGGTGGCGGACGCGGGTGATGATCAGGTGGTGGACGAGGGCGAGATGGTAACGCTGGACGGCACTGGCAGCAGCGATCTGGAGAGAGAAGAGTTGAGGTATGACTGGCGCCAGGTCAGCGGCAGGGGAGTCACGCTGACGAACGCGCAGTCGGTAACCGCGACGTTCACGGCGCCGATGCAGTTGGCGGAGACGGCGACGCTGGTGTTCCGGTTGACGGTGACGGACGGGCGCAATGCGAGTTCGTCGGCCGAGGTGTCGGTCGAGGTGTTGCCGGGGCCGAACGACGCGCCGGTGGTGAGCGCGAGGCGGAGCCGGATAGTGGGCGAGGGCGAGGAAGTGGTGCTGCGCGGGGTGGCGTTTGATCCGGAGAACGAGACGTTGAGGTATCAGTGGAGTCAGACCAGCGGTCAGCCGACGGTGATGTTGTCGGGTGCGACGTCGTCGGTGGCGACGTTCACGTCGCCGTCGGGTCTGGCGGAGGCGACGGTGCTGATATTTGCGTTGAGGGCGACGGACGAGCGCGGTCTGGCGACGACCGCGCTGGTGGTGGTTCGGGTGGAGTTGGAGACGAACACGCCGCCGGTGGTGGATGCCGGTTCCGATCAAGTGGTGGACGAAGGGGCGGAGGTCACGCTGCGCGGCAGTGCGACGGACGCCGAGGGTGGCGTATTGTCGTACAGATGGGAACAGATCGGTGGTGGCGACGTGGTTTTGGGCAATCCGACGTCGTCGGTGGCGACGTTCACGGCGCCGGTGCAGTTGGCGGAGACGGCGACGCTGGTGTTCCGTCTGATGGTGACGGACAGGCGCGATGCGAGTTCGTCTGCCGAGGTGTCGGTCGAGGTGTTGCCGGGCGAGAACGACGCGCCGACGGCGGACGCGGGCGCCGACCAAGTGGTGGACGAGGGCCAGTTGGTAACGCTGGCCGGCGATGGCAGCGATCCGGAGAACGAGATGCTGGTGTATGGCTGGCGTCAGATCAGCGGCAGTCAGGTGTCGTTGCACGACGCCGGGGCGCGCAGCACGACGTTTGTGGCGCCGGTGCAGTTGGCGAGCAGCGAGACCCTGACGTTCGTGCTGGTGGCGACGGACACGCGGGGTTTGTCGTCGCCTGCGGAACGGCAGTTGAGCGGTCAGACGACGAACACGGTAGTGATCACGGTGCGACCGGGCGAGAACGACGCGCCGACGGCGGACGCCGGTCTTGCCCAGGTGGTGTCCGAGGGCGCGGTGGTGATACTGGACGGCGGCGCCAGTGGCGATCCGGAGAAAGAAGCGCTTGCGTATGGCTGGAGTCAGACCCGGGGGGTGCGCGTTACGTTGAGGAACGCGACGTTGGTAACCGCGAGTTTCACGGCGCCGATGCAGTTGGTGTCGGATGAGGAGTTGGAGTTTGCGCTGCGTGTAACGGACACGCGTGGTGCGGGTTCGACGACGGCGACGGTGGTGATCACGGTGCAAGCGGGCGAGAACGACGCGCCGACGGCGGACGCGGGCGCCGATCAGGTGGTGGACGAGGGCGAGGTGGTAACGCTGGCCGGCGTAGGTAGGGATCCGGAGGACGAGATGCTGGTGTATGGCTGGCGTCAGATCAGCGGCAGTCAGGTGTCGTTGCACGACGCCGCAGCGCGCAGCACGACGTTCCTGGCGCCGGTGCAGTTGGTGAGCAGCGAGACCCTGACGTTCGTGCTGGTGGCGACGGACACGCGGGGTCTGTCGTCGCCGAGAGAACGGCAGTTGAGCGATCAGACGACGAACACGGTGGTGATCACGGTGCGCCCGGGCGAGAACGACGCGCCGGTGGCGGACGCGGGCGATGATCAGGTGGTGGACGAGAATGCCATAGTGGTTTTGAGCGGCGCCGGCAGGGACGCGGAAGAGGAGATGCTGGTGTATGACTGGCGTCAGGTCGGCGGCAGGAGGGTCACGCTGACGAACGCGCAGTCGGTAACCGCGACGTTCACGGCGCCGGAGCAGTTGGCGACGACGGCGGTGCTGGTGTTCGAGTTGACGGTAACGGACGAACGCGGTGCGGCGGGCACGGCCACGGTGTCGGTCGCGGTGCGCGCCGGCGAGAACGACGCGCCGACGGTGCAGGTCGGGGAGGATCAGATCGTGTCGGAGAGCGCGGTGGTGGTGTTGAGCGGCAGCGGCAGCGATCCGGAGAAAGAGACGTTGCGGTATAGCTGGAGCCAGACCGTGGGCAGGAAGGTCACGCTGACGGACGCGCAGTCGTTGACCACGACGTTTGTGGCGCCGTCGCAGTTGGTGGACGACGAGGTATTGGAGTTTCTGTTGGTGGCGACGGACGAGCGCGGCGAGTCTTCGACGCGGTCGCGGATACGGAACCAGAGCGTGGGCGGAGAGATCACGACGAACACGGTGGTGGTGACGGTGCGCGCGGGCGAGAACGACGCGCCGACGGCGGACGCGGGTCTTGCGCAGGTGGTGTCCGAGGGCGCGGTGGTGATACTGGACGGCGTAGGCAGCAGCGATCCGGAGGAGGAGGTGCTGGAGTATGGCTGGAGTCAGGCCCGGGGTGTGCGCGTTACGCTGACGAACGCGCAGTCGGTAACCGCGAGTTTCACGGCGCCGATGCAGTTGGTGTCGGACGAGGAATTGGAGTTTGCGCTGCGGGTAACGGACACGCGGGGTGCGGGTTCGACGATCGCGACGGTGGTGATCACGGTGCGCGCCGGCGAGAACGACGCGCCGACGGTGGACGCGGGCGCCGATCAGGTGGTGGACGAGGGCGAGGTGGTGACGCTGGCCGGCGTAGGCAGGGATCCGGAGGACGAGATGTTGGTGTATGGCTGGCGTCAGGTCAGCGGAAGTCAGGTGTCGTTGCACGACGCCGGAGCGCGCAGCACGACGTTTGTGGCGCCGTCGCAGTTGGTGAGTAGCGAGACCCTTTCGTTCGTGCTGGTGGCGACGGACACGCGGGGGTTGTCGTCGCCTGCGGAAGCGCGGTTTGGTGAGCGGACGCCGAACACGGTGGAGATCACGGTGCGTTCGGGCGAGAACGACGCGCCGGTGGCGGACGCGGGCGCCGATCAGGTGGTGGACGAGGGCGAGGTGGTAATGCTTGCCGGCGTAGGCAGGGATCCGGAGAACGAGATGCTGGTGTATGGCTGGCGTCAGGTCAGCGGAAGTCAGGTGTCGTTGCACGACGCCGCAGCGCGCAGCACGACGTTTGTGGCGCCGTCGCAGTTGGTGAGCAGCGAGACCCTGACGTTCGTGCTGGTGGCGACGGACACGCGGGGTCTGTCGTCGCCCGTGGAACGGCAGTTGAGCGATCGGACGACGAACACGGTGGTGATCACGGTGCGACCGGGCGAGAACGACGCGCCGGTGGCGGACGCGGGCGCCGATCAGGTGGTGGACGAGGGCGAGGTGGTAACGCTGGACGGGGTTGGCAGCAGGGATCCGGAGAATGAGGATCTGACGTATGGCTGGCGTCAGGTCAGCGGCAGTCAGGTGTCGTTGCACGACGCCGCAGCACGCAGCACGACGTTTGTGGCGCCGTCGCAGTTGGTGAGTAGCGAGACCCTTTCGTTCGTGCTGGTGGTGTCGGACACGCGCGGTTTGTCGTCGCCGGTGGAAGCGCAGTTTGTTGGCATGACGACGAACTTGGTGGTGGTCACGGTGCCCCCGGGCGCGAACGACGCGCCGGTGGCGGACGCGGGTGATGATCAGGTGGTGGACGAGGGCGAGATGGTAACGCTGGACGGTGACGGCAGCAGCGATCTGGAGAGAGAGGAATTGCGGTATAGCTGGCGTCAGATCGGCAGCGGGCAAGTTACGCTGACGGGAGCGATGATAGGCGCCAGGACCACCGCGACGTTCACGGCGCCGATGCAGTTGGCGGAGACGGCGACACTGGTGTTCGAGTTGACGGTGACGGACGCGCGCGACGCGACGGGCACGGACACGGTGGTGATCACGGTGCGAGCGGGCGAGAACGACGCGCCGTTGGCGGACGCGGGCGCCGATCAGATGGTGGACGAGGGCGACGTGGTAACGCTGGACGGCACTGGCAGCAGCGATCCGGAGAAGGAGATGTTGAGGTATATCTGGAGCCAGACCGTGGGCAGGAAGGTCACGCTGACGAACGCGCAGTCGGTAACCGCGACGTTCACGGCGCCGGAGCAGTTGGCGACGACGGCGGTGCTGGTGTTCGAGTTGACGGTAACGGACGAACGCGACGCGGCGGGCACGGCCACGGTGTCGGTCGCGGTGCGCCCGGGGCCGAACGACGCGCCGGTAGCGGACGCAGGCGCCGACCAGGTGGTGGACGAGGGCGAGGTGGTTACGTTGGTCGGAGTTGGCAGCGATCCGGAGGACGAGATGCTGGTGTATGGCTGGCGTCAGATCAGCGGCAGTCAGGTGTCGTTGCACGACGCCGCAGCGCGCAGCACGACGTTCCTGGCGCCGGTGCAGTTGGCGAGCAGCGAGACCCTGACGTTCGTGCTGGTGGCGACGGACACGCGAGGGTTGTCGTCGCCTGCGGAGCGGCAGTTGAGCGATCAGACGACGAACACGGTGGTGATCACGGTGCGACCGGGCGAGAACGACGCGCCGGAAGCGGACGCGGGCGATGATCAGGTGGTGGACGAGAATGCCGTGGTGGTTTTGAGCGGCGCCGGCAGCGATCCGGAGAGAGAGATGTTGAGGTATCGCTGGAGCCAGACCGTGGGCAGGAAGGTCACGCTGACGAACGCGCAGTCGGTAACCGCGACGTTCACGGCGCCGGAGCAGCTGGCGACGACGGCGGTGCTGGTGTTCGAGTTGACGGTAACGGACGAACGCGGTGCAGCGGGCACGGCCACGGTGTCGGTCGCGGTGCGCGCCGGCGAGAACGACGCGCCGACGGTGCAGGTCGGGGAGGATCAGATCGTGTCGGAGAGCGCGGTGGTGGTGTTGAGCGGCAGCGGCAGCGATCCGGAGAAAGAGACGTTGCGGTATAGCTGGAGCCAGACCGTGGGCAGGAAGGTCACGCTGACGGACGCGCAGTCGTTGACCACGACGTTTGTGGCGCCGTCGCAGTTGGTGGACGACGAGGTATTGGAGTTTCTGTTGGTGGCGACGGACGAGCGCGGCGAGTCTTCGACGCGGTCGCGGATACGGAACCAGAGCGTGGGCGGAGAGATCACGACGAACACGGTGGTGGTGACGGTGCGCGCGGGCGAGAACGACGCGCCGACGGCGGACGCGGGTCTTGCGCAGGTGGTGTCCGAGGGCGCGGTGGTGATACTGGACGGCGTAGGCAGCAGCGATCCGGAGGAGGAGGTGCTGGAGTATGGCTGGAGTCAGGCCCGGGGTGTGCGCGTTACGCTGACGAACGCGCAGTCGGTAACCGCGAGTTTCACGGCGCCGATGCAGTTGGTGTCGGATGAGGAATTGGAGTTTGCGCTGCGGGTAACGGACACGCGGGGTGCGGGTTCGACGATCGCGACGGTGGTGATCACGGTGCGCGCCGGCGAGAACGACGCGCCGGTGGCGGACGCGGGTGATGATCAGGTGGTGGACGAGGGCGAGATGGTAACGCTGGACGGCGACGGCAGCAACGATCCGGAGAGAGAGGAGTTGCGGTATGGCTGGCGTCAGATCGGCGGCGGTCAAGTGGCGCTGACGGGAGCGACGATAGGCACCATGACCACCGCGACCACCGCGACGTTCACGGCGCCGATGCAGTTGGCGGAGACGGCGACGCTGGTGTTCGAGTTGACGGTAACGGACGCGCGCGACGCGACGGGCACGGACGTGGTGGTGGTCGAGGTGGTGCCGGGCGAGAACGACGCGCCGACGGCGGACGCGGGCGATGATCAGGTGGTGGACGAGGGCGAGATGGTAACGCTGGCCGGCGTAGGTAGGGATCCGGAGAACGAGATGCTGGTGTATGGCTGGCGTCAGATCAGCGGCAGTCAGGTGTCGTTGCACGACGCCGCAGCGCGCAGCACGACGTTCCTGGCGCCGGTGCAGCTGGTGAGCAGCGAGACCCTGACGTTCGTGCTGGTGGCGACGGACACGCGGGGTCTGTCGTCGCCGAGGGAGAGGCAGTTGAGCGATCAGACGACGAACACGGTGGTGATCACGGTGCGCCCGGGCGAGAACGACGCGCCGGTGGCGGACGCGGGCGCCGATCAGGTGGTGGACGAAGGCGACGTGGTAACGCTGGCCGGCGCGGGCAGCGATCCGGAGAACGAGATGCTGGTGTATGGCTGGCGTCAGATCAGCGGCAGTCAGGTGTCGTTGCACGACGCCGGGGCGCGCAGCACGACGTTCCTGGCACCGGTGCAGTTGGTGAGCAGCGAGACCCTGACGTTCGTGCTGGTGGCGACGGACACGCGGGGTCTGTCGTCGCCTGCGGAGCGGCAGTTGAGCGATCAGACGACGAACACGGTGGTGATCACGGTGCGAGCGGGCGAGAACGACGCGCCGATGGCGGACGCCGGGCTTGATCAGGTCGTGACCGAGGGCGACGTGGTAACGCTGGACGGTGTCGGCAGCAGCGATCCGGAGGACGAGATGCTGGTGTATGGCTGGCGTCAGATCGGCGGCAGGAGCGTCACGCTGACGAACGCGCTGTCGGTAACGACGACGTTCGCGGCGCCGGTGCAGTTGAGAAGTGACGAGACCCTTGCGTTCGTGCTGGTGGTGACGGATACGCGCGGTTTGTCGTCGCCTAGGGAAGCGCAGTCGGGTGATGACACGCCGAACACGGTGGAGATCACGGTGCGCGCCGGCCCGAACGACGCGCCGGTGGCGGACGCCGGGCCTGCTCAGATCGTGTCCGAGGGCGCCGTGGTGGTTCTGATCGGCAGCGCGCGCGATCCGGAAGGCGATGCGCTGAGGTATCGCTGGCGTCAAACCGGAATCGGCAGCAGTCCGTTCATCAGGCCTTACTACGTGAGTCTGGAGAATTTTGGCGAAGGCAGGCGTACGACGTTCACGGCGCCGACGCAGTTGGCCAATGACGAGGATTTGGAGTTCACGTTGTATGTGTCCGATGATCGGAGCGGTCATGCGGCCCCCGTGGTCGTGGTAATCACGGTGCAGGCCGGCCCGAACGACGCGCCGGTGGTGGGTGCGGGTGACGACCGGCTCGTCAGCGAAGGCCAGACGGTAACCCTGCGTGGCAGCGCGTTTGATCCGGAGTTGGAGAGTCTGAGGTATCAATGGAGCCAGACCAGCGGTCAACCGTTGGTTACGTTGAGAGACGCAACGTCTATCAACGCGAGCTTCGTGGCGCCGTCGGGTCTGGCGGAGGCGGCGGTGCTGGGATTTGCGTTGAGGGCGACGGACGCGCGCGATCTGGCGGCGACCGCCACCGTGCTCATTACGGTGGAGTTGGGAGCCAACACGCCGCCGGTGGCGGAGGCGGGCCTTGACCAAGTGGTTGGCGAAGGGGAAACGGTACGATTGAGCGGCGGAGCGAGAGACACCGAGGGCGGTGTTTTGGCGTATAGGTGGGAACAGACCGGCGGTCGCGACGTGGGGTTGGGCGAGCCGACGACGGATAACACGAGTTTCACGGCGCCGGTGCAGTTGGCGGAGACGGCGACGCTGGTGTTCAGGCTTACGGTGACGGACGTACGCAATGCGAGTTCGTCGGACGAGGTGACGGTCGAGGTGTTGCCGGGGCCGAACGACGCGCCGACGGCGGACGCGGGCGCCGATCAGGTGGTGGACGAGGGCGACGTGGTAACGCTGGCCGGCGTAGGTAGGGATCCGGAGAACGAGATGCTGGTGTATGGCTGGCGTCAGATCAGCGGCAGTCAGGTGTCGTTGCACGACGCCGTGGCGCGCAGCACGACGTTCCTGGCACCGGTGCAGTTGGTGAGCAGCGAGACCCTTTCGTTCGTGCTGGTAGTGTCGGACACGCGCGGTTTGTCGTCGCCCGTGGAGGCGCAGTTTGCCGGCATGACGACGAACTTGGTAGTGATCACGGTGCGCCCGGGCGCGAACGATGCGCCGGTGGCAGACGCGGGCGCCGATCAGGTGGTGGACGAGGGCGACGTGGTGACGCTGGCCGGCGCGGGCAGTGATCCGGAGGACGAGATGCTGGTGTATGGCTGGCGTCAGATCAGCGGCAGTCAGGTGTCGTTGCACGACGCCGGGGCGCGCAGCACGACGTTCAAGGCGCCGGTGCAGTTGGTGAGCAGCGAGACCCTGACGTTCGTGCTGGTGGCGACGGACACGCGCGGGTTGTCGTCGCCCGTGGAGCGGCAGTTGAGTGATCAGACGACGAACACGGTGGTGATCACGGTGCGCCCGGGCGAGAACGATGCGCCGGTAGCGGACGCGGGCGCCAATCAGGTGGTGGACGAGGGCGAGATGGTGACGCTGGACGGCGTAGCCAGCAGGGATCCGGAGAGAGAGGAGTTGAGGTATGGCTGGCGTCAGGTTGGCGGCAGGGGAGTCACGCTGACGAACGCGATGTCGGTAACCGCGACGTTCACGGCGCCGGTGCAGTTGGCGGAGACGGCGACGCTGGTGTTCGAGTTGACGGTAACGGACGCGCGCGACGCGGTGGGCACGGCCACGGTGTCGGTCGAGGTGGTGCCGGGCGAGAACGATGCGCCGACGGTGCGGGTCGGGGAGGATCAGGTCGTATCGGAGAGCGCGGTGGTGGTTTTGAGCGGCGTCGGCAGCGATCTGGAGAGGGAGACGTTGAGGTATCGCTGGAGCCAGACCGTGGGCAGGAAGGTCACACTGACGAGCGCGCTGTCGTCGGCGGTGGCGACGTTCACGGCGCCGTCGCAGCTGGTGGAAGACGAGGTATTGGAGTTTCTGCTGGTGGCGACGGACGAGCGCGGCGAGTCTTCGACGCGTTCTCGGATACGGGGTCGGAGCGTGAGCGGGGTGAACGCGACGAACACGGTGATGATCACGGTGCGAGCGGGGGCGAACGACGTGCCGACGGCGGACGCCGGTATTGCGCAGGTGGTGTCCGAGGGCGCGGTGGTGGTACTGGACGGCGGCGCCAGCAGCGATCCGGAGAAAGAAGCGCTTGCGTATGTCTGGAGTCAGACCCGGGGTGTGCGCGTCACGCTGACGAACGCGCAGTCGGTAACCGCGAGTTTCACGGCGCCGGTGCAGTTGGTGTCGGATGAGGAGTTGGAGTTTGCGCTGCGTGTAACGGACACGCGTGGTGCGGGTTCGACGACGGCGACGGTGGTGGTGACGGTGCGCGCGGGCGAGAACGACGCGCCGACGGCGGACGCGGGCGCCGATCAGGTGGTGGACGAGGGCGACGTGGTGACGCTGGACGGGGTTGGCAGCGATCCGGAGGACGAGGTGCTGGTGTATGGCTGGCGTCAGATCAGCGGCAGTCAGGTGTCGTTGCACGACGGCGGGGCGCGCAGCACGACGTTCAAAGCGCCGGTGCAGTTGGTGAGCAGCGAGACCCTGACGTTCGTGCTGGTGGCGACGGACACGCGCGGTCTGTCGTCGCCTGCGGATCGTCAGTTGAGTGATCAGACGACGAACACGGTGGTGATCACGGTGCGTCCGGGCGCGAACGATGCGCCGATAGCGGACGCGGGCGCCAATCAGGTGGTGGACGAGGGCGAGATGGTGACGCTGGACGGCGTAGCCAGCGGGGATCCGGAGAGAGAGGAGTTGAGGTATGGCTGGCGTCAGGTCGGCGGCAGGGGAGTCACGCTGACGAACGCGATGTCGGTAACCGCGACGTTCACGGCGCTGGTGCAGTTGGCGGAGACGGCGACGCTGGTGTTCGAGTTGACGGTAACGGACGCGCGCGACGCGACGGGCACGGCCACGGTGGTGGTCGAGGTGGTTCCGGGCGAGAACGACGCACCGACGGCGGACGCGGGCGCCGATCAGGTGGTGGACGAGGGCGACGTGGTGACGCTGGCCGGCGCGGGCAGCGATCCGGAGGACGAGATGTTGGTGTATGGCTGGCGTCAGATCAGCGGCAGTCAGGTGTCGTTGCACGACGCCGGGGCGCGCAGCACGACGTTTGTGGCGCCGGTGCAGCTGGTGAGCAGCGAGACCCTGACGTTCGTGCTGGTGGCGACGGACACGCGCGGGTTGTCGTCGCCGAGGGATCGTCAGTTGAGTGATCAGACGACGAACACGGTGGTGATCACGGTGCGTCCGGGCGCGAACGATGCGCCGGTGGCGGACGCGGGCGATGATCAGGTGGTGGACGAGGGCGCGGTGGTGATACTGGACGGCGACGCCAGTAACGATCCGGAGAAAGAAGCGCTGGTGTATGTCTGGAGTCAGACCCGGGGCGTGCGCGTTACGCTGACGAACGCGATGTCGGTAACCGCGAGTTTCACGGCGCCGATGCAGTTGGTGTCGGATGAGGAGTTGGAGTTTGCGCTGCGTGTAACGGACACGCGTGGTGCGGTTTCGACGACGGCGACGGTGGTGGTGACGGTGCGCGCGGGCGAGAACGACGCGCCGGTGGCGGACGCGGGCGATGATCAGGTGGTGGACGAGGGCGGACTGGTAACGCTGGACGGCGATGGCAGCAGTGATCCAGAGAGAGAGGATCTGACGTATGGCTGGCGTCAGATCGGCGGCGGTCGAGTGACGCTGACGGGAGCGACGATAGGCGCCACGACCACCACGACGACCACCGTGACGTTCACGGCGCCGATGCAGTTGGTGGAGACGGCGACGCTGGTGTTCGAGTTGACGGTGGCGGACGCGCGCGGGGCGACGGACACGGACACGGTAGTGGTCGAAGTGCGAGCGGGAGCGAACGACGCGCCGGTGGTGGACGCGGGCGATAATCTGCTTGCGGGCGAGGGCGACGTGGTGGTGCTGCGCGGCAGCGCCTATGATCCTGAGGACGAGGAGTTGAGGTATCGGTGGAGTCAGACCAGCGGTGCGGAGGTGCTGGGAGTTACGTTGAGCGATGCGTCGTCTAGGATTACGAGCTTTGTGATACCGACGGGTTTGAGTTCGGCGACGGAGATAGCGTTTGCGTTGCGTGTTACGGACGAGCGCGGTGCCGCGACGACCGATGATTTGGTGGTCTATGTGGAGTTGGGGGTCAACACGCCGCCGATGGTGGATGCCGGTTCGGATCAAGTGGTAGGCGAAGGCGCCGAGGTCACGTTGCGCGGCAGTGCGACGGACACCGAGGGTGGCCGTCTGTCGTATAGATGGGAACAGATTGGCGGTATTGACGTGGGGCTGGGCGAACCGACGACGAATAGGGCGAGTTTCAGGGCGCCGGTGCAGTTGGCGGAGACGGCGACGCTGGTGTTCCGTCTGACGGCGACGGACCGGCGCAATGCGAGTTCGTCTGCCGAGGTGTCGGTCGCGGTGCGACCGGGCGAGAACGATGCGCCGACGGCGGATGCGGGCGATGATCAGATGGTGGACGAGGGCGAGGTGGTAACGCTGGACGGTGCAGGCAGCAGTGATCCAGAGAGAGAGGATCTGACGTATGGCTGGCGTCAGGTCGACGGCAGCCAGGTGCCGTTGCACGACGCCGGGGCGCGCAGCACGACGTTTGTGGCGCCGGAGCAGCTGGTGAATAGCGAGACCCTGACGTTCGTGCTGGTGGTGACGGACACGCGGGGTCTGTCGTCGCCGGTGGAACGGCAGTTGAGCGGTCAGACGACGAACACGGTGGTGGTCACGGTGCGCGCGGGCGAGAACGACGCGCCGGTGGCGGACGCGGGCGATGATCAGGTGGTGGACGAGGGCGAGATGGTAACGCTGGACGGCGACGGCAGCGACGATCCGGAGAGAGAGGAGTTGAGCTATGGCTGGCGTCAGGTCGGCGGCGGTCGAGTTGCGCTGACGGGAGAGACGGTAGGCGCCACGACCACCGCCACGGCCACCGCGACGTTCACGGCGCCGACGCAGTTGGCGGAGACGGCGACGCTGGTGTTCGAGTTGACGGTAACGGACGCGCGCGACGCGGTGGGCACGGACACGGTGTCGGTCGCGGTGCGCCCGGGCGAGAACGACGCGCCGACGGCGAACGCGGGCGCCGATCAGATGGTGGACGAGGGCGCGGTGGTGACGCTGGACGGCGCAGGCAGCAGCGATCCAGAGAACGAGATGCTGGTGTATGGCTGGCGTCAGATCAGCGGCAGTCAGGTGTCGTTGCACGATGCCGGAGCGCGCAGCACGACGTTCGTGGCGCCGCAGCAGTTGGTGAGCAACGAGACCCTGACGTTCGTGCTGGTGGTGTCGGACGTGCGCGGTTTGTCGTCGCCCGTGGAGGCGCAGTATGCTGGTCAGACGACGAACACGGTGGTGGTCACGGTGCGTGCGGGCGCGAACGACGCGCCGGTGGTGGACGCGGGCGATGATCTGCTTGCGGGCGAGGGCGACGTGGTGGTATTGCGCGGCAGCGCCTATGATCCTGAGGGCGAGGAGTTGAGGTATCGGTGGAGTCAGACCAGCGGTGCGGAGGTGCTGGGCGTTGCGTTGAGCGATGCGTCGTCGAGGATTACGAGCTTTGTGATACCGACGGGTTTGAGTTCGGCGACGGAGATAGCGTTTGCGTTGCGTGTTACGGACGAGCGCGATGCGGCGACGACCGATGACTTGGTGGTCTATGTGGAGTTGGGGGTCAACACGCCGCCGATGGTGGATGCCGGTTCGGATCAAGTGGTGGACGAAGGTGCGGAGGTCACGTTGCGCGGCAGTGCGACGGACACCGAGGGCGGCCGTCTGTTGTATAGGTGGGAACAGACGGATGGTATTGACGTGGGGCTGGGCGAGCCGACGACGGACAGGGCGAGTTTCAGGGCGCCGGTGCAGTTGGCGGAGACGGCGACGCTGGTGTTCCGGCTGACGGCGACGGATCGGCGCAATGCGAGTTCGTCTGCCGAGGTGTCGGTCGAGGTGTTGCCGGGCGAGAACGACGCGCCGACGGCGGACGCGGGCGCCGATCAGATGGTGGACGAGGGCGACGTGGTGACGCTGGACGGCGTCGGTAGCAGTGATCCGGAGAGAGAGGATCTGACGTATGCCTGGCGTCAGATCAGCGGCAGCCGGGTGTCGTTGCGCGGTGCCGGGATGCGCAGTGCGACGTTCACGGCGCCGGTGCAGTTGGTGAATAGCGAGACCCTTGCGTTCATGCTGGTGGTGTCGGACGTGCGCGGTCTGTCGTCGCCCGCGGAAGCGCAGTTTGACGGCAGGACGACGAACCTGGCGGTAGTCACGGTGCGAGCGGGCGAGAACGACGCGCCGGTGGCGGACGCGGGCGCCGATCAGGTGGTGGACGAGGGCGACGTGGTCACGCTGGACGGCGTAGGCAGCAGCGATCCGGAGAGAGAGGATCTGACGTATGGCTGGCGTCAGATCAGCGGCAGCCAGGTGGTGTTGCGCGGCGCCGGGATGCGCAGCGCGACGTTCACGGCGCCGCTACAGTTGGCGAGTAGCGAGACTCTTGCGTTCGTGCTGGTGGTGTCGGACACGCGCGGACTGTCGTCGCCCGTGGAACGGCAGTTGAGCGGTCAGACGACGAACACGGTGGTGGTCACGGTGCGACCGGGCGAGAACGACGCGCCGATGGTGGACGCGGGCGCCGATCAGATAGTGGACGAGGGCGAGGTGGTAACGCTGGACGGCGTAGGCAGCAGCGATCCGGAGGACGAGATGCTGGTGTATGGCTGGCGTCAGGTCAGCGGCAGCCAGGTGGTGTTGCACGGCGCCGGGATGCGCATCGTGACGTTCACGGCGCCGGTACAGTTGGTGAGTAGCGAGACCTTTTCATTCGTGCTGGTGGTGTCGGACACGCGCGGTTTGTCGTCGCCACGGGAAGCGCGGTTTGCTGACAGGACGACAAACACGGTGGTGGTCACGGTGCGACCGGGCGAGAACGACGCGCCGACGGCGGACGCGGGCGCCGATCAGGTGGTGGACGAGGGTGACGTGGTAACGCTGGACGGCATCGGCAGCAGCGATCCGGAGAGAGAGGATCTGACGTATGGCTGGCGTCAGGTCAGCGGCAGCCAGGTGACGTTGCACGGGGCCGGGATGCGCAGCGCGACGTTCACGGCGCCGGTACAGTTGGCGAGTAGCGAGACCCTTGCGTTCGTGCTGGTGGTGTCGGACACGCGCGGTTTGTCGTCGCCCGTGGAAGCGCAGTATGACGGCATGACGGGGAACTTGGTGGCGGTCACGGTGCGAGCGGGCGAGAACGACGCGCCGGTGGCGGACGCGGGCGCCGATCAGGTGGTGGACGAGGGCGACGTGGTCACGCTGGACGGTGTCGGCAGCAGCGATCCGGAGAGAGAGGATCTGACGTATGGCTGGCGTCAGGTCAGCGGCAGCCAGGTGGTGTTGCGCGGTGCCGGGATGCGCAGCGCGACGTTCACGGCGCCGCTACAGTTGGTAAGTAGCGAGACCCTGACGTTCGTGCTGGTGGTGTCGGACACGCGCGGTTTGTCGTCTCCCGTGGAAGCGCAGTTTGACGGCATGACGGGGAACTTGGTGGTGATCACGGTGCGCCCGGGCGAGAACGACGCGCCGATGGCGGCCGCCGGGCTTGATCAGGTCGTGTCCGAGGGCGACGTGGTAACGCTGGACGGTGTCGGCAGCAGCGATCCGGAGGACGAGATGCTGGTGTATGGCTGGCGTCAGATCGGCGGCAGGAGCGTCACGCTGACGAACGCGCTGTCGGTAACCACGACGTTCGCGGCGCCGGTGCAGTTGATAAGTAGCGAGACCCTTGCGTTCGTGCTGGTGGTGACGGATACGCGCGGTTTGTCGTCGCCTAGGGAAGCGCAGTCGGGTGATGACACGCCGAACACGGTGGAGGTCACGGTGCGCGCCGGCCCGAATGATGCGCCGGTGGCGGACGCCGGGCCTGCTCAGATCGTGTCCGAGGGCGCCGTGGTGGTTCTGATCGGCAGCGCGCGCGATCCGGAAGGCGATGCGCTGACGTATCGCTGGGGTCAAACCGGAGCCGGCAGCAATCCGCTCAGGTCTTACTTTGTGAATCTGGAGGGGTTTGGCGAAAGCAGGCGTACGACGTTCACGGCGCCGACGCAGTTGGCCAATGACGAGGATTTGGAGTTCACGTTGTATGTGTCCGATGATCGGAGCGGTCATGCGGCCCCCGTGGTCGTGGTAATCACGGTGCAGGCCGGGCCGAACGACGCGCCGGTGGTGGGTGCGGGTGACGACCGGCTCGTCAGCGAAGGCCAGACGGTAACCCTGCGTGGCAGCGCGTTTGATCCGGAGTTGGAGAGTCTGAGGTATCAATGGAGCCAGACCAGCGGTCAACCGTTGGTTACGTTGAGAGACGCAACGTCTATCAACGCGAGCTTCGTGGCGCCGTCGGGTCTGGCGGAGGCGGCGGTGCTGGGATTTGCATTGAGGGCGACGGACGCGCGCGATCTGGCGGCGACCGCCACCGTGCTCATTACGGTGGAGTTGGGAGCCAACACGCCGCCGGTGGCGGAGGCGGGCCTTGACCAAGTGGTTGGCGAAGGGGAAACGGTACGATTGAGCGGCGGAGCGAGAGACACCGAGGGCGGTGTTTTGGCGTATAGGTGGGAACAGACCGGCGGTCGCGACGTGGGGTTGGGCGAGCCGACGACGGATAACACGAGTTTCACGGCGCCGGTGCAGTTGGCGGAGACGGCGACGCTGGTGTTCAGGCTTACGGTGACGGACGTACGCAATGCGAGTTCGTCGGACGAGGTGACGGTCGAGGTGTTGCCGGGGCCGAACGACGCGCCGACGGCGGACGCGGGCGCCGATCAGGTGGTGGACGAGGGCGACGTGGTGACGCTGGCCGGCGCGGGCAGCGATCCGGAGGACGAGATGCTGGTGTATGGCTGGCGTCAGATCAGCGGCAGTCAGGTGTCGTTGCACGACGCCGGGGCGCGCAGCACGACGTTTGTGGCGCCGGTGCAGTTGGTGAGCAGCGAGACCCTGACGTTCGTGCTGGTGGCGACGGACACGCGGGGTTTGTCGTCGCCCGTGGGACGGCAGTTGAGCGATCGGACGACGAACACGGTGGTGATCACGGTGCGCCCGGGCGAGAACGACGCGCCGGTGGCGGACGCGGGCGCCGACCAAGTGGTGGACGAGGGCGAGGTGGTGACGCTGGCCGGCGCGGGCAGCGATCCGGAGAACGAGATGCTGGTGTATGGCTGGCGCCAGATCAGCGGCAGTCAGGTGTCGTTGCACGACGCCGGGGCGCGCAGCACGACGTTCCTGGCGCCGGTGCAGTTGGCGAGCAGCGAGACCCTGACGTTCGTGCTGGTGGCGACGGACACGCGGGGGTTGTCGTCGCCTGCGGAGCGGCAGTTGAGCGATGATACGACGAATACGGTGGTGATCACGGTGCGCCCGGGCGAGAACGACGCACCGTTGGCGGACGCGGGCGCCAATCAGGTGGTGGACGAGGGCGAGATGGTGACGCTGGACGGCGTAGCCAGCAGGGATCCGGAGAGAGAGGAGTTGAGGTATGGCTGGCGTCAGGTCGGCGGCAGGGGGGTCACGCTGACGAACGCGATGTCGGTAACCACGACGTTCACGGCGCCGGAGCAGTTGGCGGAGACGGCGACGCTGGTGTTCGAGTTGACGGTAACGGACGCGCGCGACGCGGTGGGCACGGCCACGGTGGTGGTCGAGGTGGTGCCGGGCGAGAACGATGCGCCGACGGTGCGGGTCGGGGAGGATCAGGTCGTATCGGAGAGCGCGGTGGTGGTTTTGAGCGGCGTCGGCAGCGATCTGGAGAGGGAGACGTTGAGGTATCGCTGGAGCCAGACCGTGGGCAGGAGGGTCACACTGACGAGCGCGCAGTCGGCGGTGGCGACGTTCACGGCGCCGTCGCAGCTGGTGGAAGACGAGGTATTGGAGTTTCTGCTGGTGGCGACGGACGAGCGCGGCGAGTCTTCGACGCGTTCTCGGATACGGGGTCGGAGCGTGAGCGGGGTGAACGCGACGAACACGGTGATGATCACGGTGCGAGCGGGGGCGAACGACGCGCCGACGGCGGACGCCGGTGTTGCGCAGGTGGTGTCCGAGGGCGCGGTGGTGATACTGGACGGCGGCGCCAGCAGCGATCCGGAGAAAGAAGCGCTTGCGTATGTCTGGAGTCAGACCCGGGGTGTGCGCGTTGCGCTGACGAACGCGCAGTCGGTAACCGCGAGTTTCACGGCGCCGTCGCAGTTGGTGTCGGATGAGGAGTTGGAGTTTGCGCTGCGTGTAACGGACACGCGTGGTGCGGGTTCGACGACGGCGACGGTGGTGGTGACGGTGCGCGCGGGCGAGAACGACGCGCCGACGGCGGACGCGGGCGCCGACCAGGTGGTGGACGAGGGCGAGGTGGTGACGCTGGACGGGGTTGGCAGCGATCCGGAGGACGAGGTGCTGGTGTATGGCTGGCGTCAGATCAGCGGCAGTCAGGTGTCGTTGCACGACGCCGGGGCGCGCAGCACGACGTTCCAAGCGCCGGTGCAGTTGGTGAGCAGCGAGACCCTGACGTTCGTGCTGGTGGCGACGGACACGCGCGGTCTGTCGTCGCCTGCGGAGCGGCAGTTGAGCGATGATACGACGAACACGGTGGTGATCACGGTGCGTCCGGGCGCGAACGATGCGCCGATAGCGGACGCGGGTGATGATCAGGTGGTGGACGAGGGCGGGATGGTGACGCTGGACGGCGTAGCCAGCAGGGATCCGGAGAGAGAGGAGTTGAGGTATGACTGGCGTCAGGTCGGCGGCAGGGGAGTCACGCTGACGAACGCGATGTCGGTAACCGCGACGTTCACGGCGCCGACGCAGTTGGCGGAGACGGCGACGCTGGTGTTCGAGTTGACGGTAACGGACGCGCGCGACGCGACGGGCACGGACACGGTGTCGGTCGAGGTGGTTCCGGGCGAGAACGACGCGCCGACGGCGGACGCGGGCGATGATCAGGTGGTGGACGAGGGCGACGTGGTGACGCTGGCCGGCGCGGGCAGCGATCCGGAGGACGAGATGCTGGTGTATGGCTGGCGTCAGATCAGCGGCAGTCAGGTGTCGTTGCACGACGCCGGGGCGCGCAGCACGACGTTCAAAGCGCCGGTGCAGTTGGTGAGCAGCGAGACCCTGACGTTCGTGCTGGTGGCGACGGACACGCGCGGACTGTCGTCGCCGAGGGATCGTCAGTTGAGTGATCAGACGACGAACACGGTGGTGATCACGGTGCGCCCGGGCGCGAACGATGCGCCGACGGCGGATGCGGGTGCCAATCAGGTGGTGGACGAGGGCGAGATGGTGGCGCTGGACGGCGTAGCCAGCAGGGATCCGGAGAGAGAGGAGTTGAGGTATGGCTGGCGTCAAATCGGCGGCGATCGAGTGACGCTGACGGGAGCGACGATAGGCTCCAGGACCACTGCGACGTTCATGGCGCCGACGCAGTTGGCGGAGACGGCGACGCTGGTGTTCGAGTTGACGGTAACGGACGCGCGCGACGCGACGGGCACGGCCACGGTGGTGGTCGAGGTGGTTCCGGGCGAGAATGACGCGCCGGTGGCGGACGCGGGCGCCGATCAGGTGGTGGACGAGGGCGACGTGGTGACGCTGGCCGGCGCGGGCAGCGATCCGGAGGACGAGATGCTGGTGTATGGCTGGCGTCAGATCAGCGGCAGTCAGGTGTCGTTGTACGACGCCGGGGCGCGCAGCACGACGTTTGTGGCGCCGGTGCAGTTGGTGAGCAGCGAGACCCTGACGTTCGTGCTGGTGGCGACGGACACGCGCGGACTGTCGTCGCCTGCGGAGCGGCAGTTGAGCGATCGGACGACGAACACGGTGGTGATCACGGTGCGCCCGGGCGCGAACGACGCGCCGGTGGCGGACGCGGGCGATGATCAGGTGGTGGACGAGGGCGCGGTGGTGATACTGGACGGCGACGCCAGTAACGATCCGGAGAAAGAAGCGCTGGTGTATGTCTGGAGTCAGACCCGGGGCGTGCGCGTTACGCTGACGAACGCGATGTCGGTAACCGCGAGTTTCACGGCGCCGGTGCAGTTGGTGTCGGATGAGGAATTGGAGTTTGCGCTGCGTGTAACGGACACGCGTGGTGCGGTTTCGACGACGGCGACGGTGGTGGTGACGGTGCGCGCGGGCGAGAACGACGCGCCGGTGGCGGACGCGGGTGATGATCAGGTGGTGGACGAGGGCGGACTGGTAACGCTGGACGGCGATGGCAGCAGTGATCCAGAGAGAGAGGATCTGACGTATGGCTGGCGTCAGATCGGCGGCGGTCGAGTGACGCTGACGGGAGCGACGATAGGCGCCGTGACCACCACGACGTTCACGGCGCCGGAGCAGTTGGTGGAGACGGCGACGCTGGTGTTCGAGTTGACGGTGGCGGACGCGCGCGGGGCGACGGACACGGACACGGTAGTGGTCGAAGTGCGAGCGGGAGCGAACGACGCGCCGGTGGTGGACGCGGGCGATAATCTGCTTGCTGGCGAGGGCGACGTGGTGGTGCTGCGCGGCAGCGCCTATGATCCTGAGGACGAGGAGTTGAGGTATCGGTGGAGTCAGACCAGCGGTGCGGAGGTGCTGGGAGTTGCGTTGAGCGATGCGTCGTCGAGGATTACGAGCTTTGTGATACCGACGGGTTTGAGTTCGGCGACGGAGATAGCGTTTGCGTTGCGTGTTACGGACGAGCGCGGTGCCGCGACGACCGATGATTTGGTGGTCTATGTGGAGTTGGGGGTCAACACGCCGCCGGTGGTGGATGCCGGTTCGGATCAAGTGGTGGACGAAGGTGCGGAGGTCACGTTGCGCGGCAGTGCGACGGACACCGAGGGTGGCCGTCTGTCGTATAGATGGGAACAGATTGGCGGTATTGACGTGGGGCTGGGCGAACCGACGACGAATAGGGCGAGTTTCAGGGCGCCGGTGCAGTTGGCGGAGACGGCGACGCTGGTGTTCCGTCTGACGGCGACGGACCGGCGCAATGCGAGTTCGTCTGCCGAGGTGTCGGTCGCGGTGCGACCGGGCGAGAACGATGCGCCGACGGCGGATGCGGGCGATGATCAGATGGTGGACGAGGGCGAGGTGGTAACGCTGGACGGCGCAGGCAGCAGTGATCCAGAGAGAGAGGATCTGACGTATGGCTGGCGTCAGGTCGACGGCAGCCAGGTGTCGTTGCACGACGCCGGGGCGCGCAGCACGACGTTTGTGGCGCCGGAGCAGCTGGTGAATAGCGAGACCCTGACGTTCGTGCTGGTGGTGACGGACACGCGGGGACTGTCGTCGCCGAGGGAGCGGCAGTTGAGCGGTCAGACGACGAACACGGTGGTGATCACGGTGCGCGCGGGCGAGAACGACGCGCCGTTGGCGGACGCGGGCGATGATCAGGTGGTGGGCGAGGGCGAGATGGTAACGCTGGACGGCGACGGCAGCGACGATCCGGAGAGAGAGGAGTTGAGCTATGGCTGGCGTCAGGTCGGCGGCGGTCGAGTTGCGCTGACGGGAGCGACGATAGGCGCCATGACCACCGCCACGGCCACCGCGACGTTCACGGCGCCGGTGCAGTTGGCGGAGACGGCGACGCTGGTGTTCGAGTTGACGGTAACGGACGAGCGCGACGCGGTGGGCACGGCCACGGTGTCGGTCGCGGTGCGCCCGGGCGAGAACGACGCGCCGACGGCGAACGCGGGCGCCGATCAGATGGTGGACGAGGGCGCGGTGGTGACGCTGGACGGCGCAGGCAGCAGCGATCCGGAGAACGAGATGCTGGTGTATGGCTGGCGTCAGGTCAGCGGCAGTCAGGTGTCGTTGCACGACGCCGGAGCGCGCAGCACGACGTTTGTGGCGCCGGAGCAGTTGGTGAGCGACGAGACCCTGACGTTCGTGCTGGTGGTGTCGGACGTGCGCGGTTTGTCGTCGCCCGTGGAGGCGCAGTATGCTGGTCAGACGACGAACACGGTGGTGGTCACGGTGCGCGCGGGCGCGAACGACGCGCCGGTGGTGGACGCGGGCGATGATCTGCTTGCGGGCGAGGGCGACGTGGTGGTATTGCGCGGCAGCGCCTATGATCCTGAGGGCGAGGAGTTGAGGTATCGGTGGAGTCAGACCAGCGGTGCGGAGGTGCTGGGAGTTGCGTTGAGCGATGCGTCGTCGAGGATTACGAGCTTTGTGATACCGACGGGTTTGAGTTCGGCGACGGAGATAGCGTTTGCGTTGCGTGTTACGGACGAGCGCGATGCGGCGACGACCGATGATTTGGTGGTCTATGTGGAGTTGGGGGTCAACACGCCGCCGATGGTGGATGCCGGTTCGGATCAAGTGGTGGATGAAGGTGCGGAGGTCACGTTGCGCGGCAGTGCGACGGACACCGATGGCGGCCGTCTGTCGTATAGATGGGAACAGACGGGCGGTATTGACGTAGGGTTGGGCGAGCCGACGACGGATAGGGCGAGTTTCAGGGCGCCGGTGCAGTTGGCGGAGACGGCGACGCTGGTATTCCGTCTGACGGCGACGGACCGGCGCAATGCGAGTTCGTCTGCCGAGGTGTCGGTCGAGGTGTTGCCGGGCGAGAACGACGCGCCGACGGCGGACGCGGGCGCCGATCAGGTGGTGGACGAGGGCGACGTGGTGACGCTGGACGGCGTTGGTAGCAGTGATCCGGAGAGAGAGGATCTGACGTATGGCTGGCGTCAGATCAGCGGCAGCCGGGTGACGTTGCGCGGTGCCGGGATGCGCAGCGCGACGTTCACGGCGCCGGTGCAGTTGGTAAGTAGCGAGACCCTTGCGTTCGTGCTGGTGGTGTCGGACGTGCGCGGTCTGTCGTCGCCCGCGGAAGCGCAGTTTGACGGCAGGACGACGAACCTGGCGGTAGTCACGGTGCGAGCGGGCGAGAACGACGCGCCGGTGGCGGACGCGGGCGCCGATCAGGTGGTGGACGAGGGCGACGTGGTCACGCTGGACGGCGTAGGCAGCAGCGATCCGGAGAGAGAGGATCTGACGTATGGCTGGCGTCAGATCAGCGGCAGCCAGGTGGTGTTGCACGGCGCCGGGATGCGCAGCGCGACGTTCACGGCGCCGCTACAGTTGGCGAGTAGCGAGACTCTTGCGTTCGTGCTGGTGGTGTCGGACACGCGCGGTCTGTCGTCGCCCGTGGAACGGCAGTTGAGCGGTCAGACGACGAACACGGTGGTGGTCACGGTGCGACCGGGCGAGAACGACGCGCCGGTGGCGGACGCGGGCGCCGATCAGGTGGTGGACGAGGGCGAGGTGGTAACGCTGGACGGCGTAGGCAGCAGCGATCCGGAGAGAGAGGATCTGACGTATGGCTGGCGTCAGGTCAGCGGCAGCCAGGTGACGTTGCGCGGCGCCGGGATGCGCAGCGCGACGTTCACGGCGCCGGTACAGTTGGTGAGTAGCGAGACTCTTGCGTTCGTGCTGGTGGTGTCGGACACGCGCGGTCTGTCGTCGCCCGTGGAAGCGCAGTATGCCGACAGGACGTCGAACTTGGTGGTGGTCACGGTGCGCCCGGGCGAGAACGACGCGCCGACGGCGGACGCGGGCGCCGATCAGGTGGTGGACGAGGGCGACGTGGTAACGCTGGATGGTGTCGGCAGCAGCGATCCGGAGAGAGAGGATCTGACGTATGGCTGGCGTCAGGTCAGCGGCAGCCAGGTGACGTTGCGCGGCGCCGGGATGCGCAGCGCGACGTTCACGGCGCCGGTGCAGTTGGCGAGTAGCGAGACCCTTGCGTTCGTGCTGGTGGTGTCGGATACGCGCGGCCTGTCGTCGCCCGTGGAAGCGCAGTATGACGGCATGACGGGGAACCTGGTGGCGGTCACGGTGCGACCGGGCGAGAACGACGCGCCGACGGCGGACGCGGGCGCCGATCAGGTGGTGGACGAGGGCGACGTGGTAACGCTGGACGGTGTCGGCAGCAGCGATCCGGAGAGAGAGGATCTGACGTATGGCTGGCGTCAGGTCAGCGGCAGCCAGGTGGTGTTGCGCGGCGCCGGGATGCGCAGCGCGACGTTCACGGCGCCGGTACAGTTGGCGAGTAGCGAGACCCTGACGTTCGTGCTGGTGGTGTCGGACACGCGCGGTTTGTCGTCGCCCGTGGAAGCGCAGTATGCTGACAGGACGACGAACACGGTGGTGGTCACGGTGCGACCGGGCGAGAACGACGCGCCGATGGCGGACGCGGGCGCCGATCAGGTGGTGGACGAGGGCGACGTGGTAACGCTGGACGGCACCGGCAGCAGCGATCCGGAGAGAGAGATGCTGAGGTATGGCTGGCGTCAGATCGGCGGCAGGAGCGTCACGCTGACGAACGCGCTGTCGGTAACGACGACGTTCGCGGCGCCGGTGCAGTTGAGGAGTGACGAGACCCTTGCGTTCGTGCTGGTGGTGTCGGACGTGCGCGGCTTGTCGTCGCCTAGGGAAGCGCAGTCGGGTGATGACACGACGAACACGGTGGAGATCACGGTGCGCGCCGGCCCGAACGACGCGCCGGAGGTGGACGCCGGGCTTGATCAGGTGGTGTCCGAGGGCGCCGTGGTGGTTCTGATCGGCAGCGCGCGCGATCCGGAAGGCGATGCGCTGAGGTATTTCTGGAGTCAAACCGGAGCCGGCAGCAATCCGCTCAGGTCTTACTTTGTGAATCTGGAGGGGTTTGGCGAAAGCAGGCGTACGACGTTCACGGCGCCGACGCAGTTGGTCAACGACGAGGATTTGGAGTTCACGTTGTATGTGAACGATGATCGGGGCGGTAATGCAGCCCCCGTGGTCGTGGTGATCACGGTGCAGGCCGGCGTGAACGACGCGCCGACGGCGAACGCGGGCGCTGACCAGATAGTGTCCGAGGGCGACGTGGTAGCGCTGGACGGCGTTGGCAGCAGGGATCCGGAGGGAGAGTCGCTGGTGTATGGCTGGCGTCAGGTCAGCGGCAGTACGGTGACGTTGCACGGGGCCGGAGCGCGTCGCACGACGTTCGCGGCGCCGGTGCAGTTGGTGAGTAGCGAGACCCTGACGTTCGTGCTGGTGGTGTCGGACACGCGCGGCTTGGCGTCGCCTAGGGAAGCGCAGTATGCCGGTATGACGACAAACACGGTGGTGGTCACGGTGCGACCGGGCGAGAACGACGCGCCGACGGCGGACGCGGGTGCCGATCAGGTGGTGGACGAGGGCGACGTGGTGACGCTGGCCGGCGATGGCAGCGATCCGGAGAACGAGATGCTGGTGTATGGCTGGCGTCAGATCAGCGGCAGTCAGGTGTCGTTGCGCGACGCCGGGGCGCGCAGCACGACGTTCCTGGCGCCGGTGCAGTTGGCGAGCAGCGAGACCCTGACGTTCGTGCTGGTGGCGACGGACACGCGCGGTTTGTCGTCGCCCGTGGAACGGCAGTTGAGCGATCGGACAACGAACACGGTGGTGATCACGGTGCGACCGGGAGCGAACGACGCGCCGGTGGTGGACGCGGGCGATGATCTGCTTGCGGGCGAGGGCGACGTGGTGGTATTGCGCGGCAGCGCCTATGATCCTGAGGGCGAGGAGTTGAGGTATCGGTGGAGTCAGACCAGCGGTGCGGAGGTGCTGGGCGTTACGTTGAGCGATGCGTCGTCGAGGACTGTGAGCTTTGTGGTGCCGACGGGTTTGAGTGCGGCGACGGAGATAGCGTTTGCGTTGCGTGTTACGGACGAGCGCGGTGCCGCGACGACCGATGACTTGGTGGTCTATGTGGAGTTGGGCGTCAACACGCCGCCGATGGTGGATGCCGGTTCCGATCAAGTGGTTGCCGAAGGTGCCGAGGTCACGTTGCGCGGCAGTGCGACGGACACCGATGGTGGCCGTCTGTCGTATAGATGGGAACAGATTGGCGGTATTGACGTGGGGCTGGGCGAGCCGACGTCGTCGGTGGCGACGTTCACGGCGCCGGTGCAGTTGGCGGAGACGGCGACGCTGGTATTCCGGCTGACGGCGACGGATCGGCGCAATGCGAGTTCGTCTGCCGAGGTGTCGGTCGAGGTGTTGCCGGGCGAGAACGACGCGCCGACGGCGGACGCGGGCGCCGATCAGGTGGTGGACGAGGGCGACGTGGTAACGCTGGACGGCGTAGGCAGCAGCGATCCGGAGAGAGAGGATCTGACGTATGGTTGGCGTCAGGTCAGCGGCAGCCAGGTGACGTTGCGCGGTGCCGGGATGCGCAGTGCGACGTTCACGGCGCCGCTACAGTTGGCGAGCAGTGAGACCCTTTCGTTCGTGCTGGTGGTGTCGGACACGCGCGGTTTGTCATCGCCACGGGAAGCGCGGTTTGCCGACAGGACGACGAACACGGTGGTGGTCACGGTGCGTCCGGGCGAGAACGACGCGCCGACGGCGGACGCGGGCGCCGATCAGGTGGTGGACGAGGGCGACGTGGTAACGCTGGACGGTGTCGGCAGCAGCGATCCGGAGAGAGAGGATCTGACGTATGGCTGGCGTCAGATCAGCGGCAGCCAGGTGACGTTGCGCGGTGCCGGGATGCGCAGCGCGACGTTCACGGCGCCGCTACAGTTGGCGAGTAGCGAGACCCTTGCGTTCGTGCTGGTGGTGTCGGACGTGCGCGGTCTGTCGTCGCCCGTGGAAGCGCAGTTTGACGGCATGACGAGGAACCTGGTGGTGATCACGGTGCGTCCGGGCGAAAACGACGCGCCGACGGCGGACGCGGGCGCCGATCAGGTAGTGGACGAGGGCGACGTGGTAACGTTGGACGGCGTCGGCAGCAGCGATCCGGAGAGAGAGGTTCTGACGTACGGCTGGCGTCAGGTCAGCGGCAGTATGGTGACACTGCACGGCGCCGGGATGCGCAGCGCGACGTTCACGGCACCAGTGCAGTTGGCGAGTAGCGAGACCCTGACGTTCGTGCTGGTGGTGTCGGACACGCGCGGACTGTCGTCGCCCGTGGAACGGCAGTTGAGCGGTCAGACGACGAACACGGTGGTGGTCACGGTGCGTCCGGGTGCGAACGACGCGCCGACGGCGGATGCCGGGGACGATCAGGTGGTGGACAAAGGTGTGTTGGTGTTCCTGGACGGCAGCCGCAGTTCCGACCCCGAGGACGAGGATCTGACGTATAGCTGGAGCCAGACCAGCGGCCCGGGAGTCACGTTGAGCGACGCGTCCGCGGTGGCGCCGACCTTCACGACGCCGCTGCAACTGCCGGGGAACGTCGATGCGGACCTGGTGTTCTCGTTGCGCGTGCAGGACGCGCGCGGGGAGTATTCGGACACCGACACGGTGGTTGTTGCGGTGCGCTATGCCCACGTGTTCGTGAACCCGACCAGGCTGGAATTGTCGGAGGGCGCCACGGCGACCTACAGGATGGTGCTGACCGAGGCGCCGCAAGGCGACGTGACGATTACCGTAAGGAGCGACAACGAGGACGTGAGCGTGTCGGCCTCTACGCTGACCTTCACGACGTCGAACTGGCGTACGTCGCAATCGGTCACGGTGTCCGTGGCGGGCGACGCAACGGTGGACGACGAGGTGGTCACGTTGAGCCACGAGGTAAGCGGCTACTATTCGATTGTAAGCGCGGACTCGGTAACGTTGATCGTGCGTGACGAAGACGTGGTGGGGGCGACGATACGCGTCGGCGCATATTTGCAGGGTGCGTACGGCATCGGGCGTCCGATGAAGACCACGTATAGGAGCTACCTGCCGGCGAGCCAGCCGTATCGGTCGTCGCCGTGGAGCGCGGCTGCGGCGAGCGTGCCGTCGACGGTGTCCGCGCCGATAGTGGATTGGGTGTTGGTCGAGCTGCGGGCGACGGCCGGCGGTGCCGGTGCTTCTGCGGCCACCACTTCGACCTCGCTGGGCAAGCAGGCGGCGTTGCTTTTGAGCAACGGCGACGTCGTCGGCGTGGATCGGGTCATACGCGGCGGGGACGTGCGTTTTGGCGTGGTGATAGACGACCGGGCGCCGGATTTATACGTGCTGATACACCACCGCAACCATCTGTCGGTGATGTCCGCGGCCGCGCTGGCGCGTTGTGCCGACGACGCGGCGGCCTATTGCGCGGACTTCAGGACCGAGCAGGCGTACCTGGATCGTCAGCGGGCCTTGCCGAATGGTGAGTTCGTGATGTATGCCGGCGACGTCAACCGAGACGGCAGGATCAACGCTGCCGACGAGGCGTTTATTCGCGTCCACAACCTGACGGCTATCGGCGGCGTCCATTACGCCGTTCCCGATGCCGCGGGTTCCTACGTCATTGATGCCGACGTGGACTTTGACGGCGACGTTCTCTCGGCGGATCAATTCCGTATCATACAGAACGGCGCCCTCTCCATTCCCGACTGCGCGCTCTGCTTCCCGGCCCCCTGAGCGTTGTGCGCGGGCTGCCTGGAAGCCGGCGCCCGCGTCGTCCTCGGTGGCCTCCCGAGGCGTCGCCTAAGGTGGGGCGCTATCTGAGGCGCTGATAAAAGCCGCCGCCGGAGGCGACGTAGCCTTCCAGCTCCAGCATCAACAGCATCGCCGACACCTGCTGTACCGGCAGGCCGCTGCGCTCGACCAGCGCGTCCACCGTCACTTGTTCGAAGCCGACCTGCTCGAGCAGCGCCAGGTGTTCGGCGTCGAGCACGTTGTCCCCGGTGTCCGTCGCCGGCGCGCGTCCCCCCGTCGCTGCCGCGTCCGCCGGTTGATCGCGCTTCAACAAGCCGCGGATTTGCGGCTGCAACTCGGCCAGCACGTCGCGCGCGTTCTCGACCAGGGTCGCGCCCTGCCGGATCAGGCGGTGGCAGCCCCTGGCCATGGGGTTGCGCGGCGAACCGGGCACCGCGAACACCTCGCGTCCCTGCTCGCCGGCAAGGCGTGCGGTGATCAGCGAACCGCTACGCTCGCCGGCCTCGATCACGAGCACGCCGAGCGCCAGACCGCTGATGATCCGGTTGCGGCGCGGGAAATGCGCCGCGAGCGGCGGCGTGCCGCACGCGAACTCGGATACCAGCGCGCCGCGTTCGGCGATCGCCTGCGCCAGCGATTTGTTCTCCGCCGGATAGATCAAGTCCGGCCCGGTCGCAATCACCGCGACGGTGGGATGCCCGGCGTCGAGCGCGCCCTGGTGGGAGGCGGTGTCTATGCCACGCGCGAGACCACTGGTCACGAGCATGCCGCTCTGCGCGAGGTCGCGGGCCAGGCAGCGCGCCAAGTCGCGCCCGGCGGGCGTCGGCCCGCGCGCGCCGACGACGGCGATCTGCGGGTCGCCCAGCAGCGCCGCGTCGCCTTTTACGAACAACAGCGGCGG
The DNA here is from genome assembly GCA_965203445.1 of Candidatus Oxydemutator sp. Classification (GTDB taxonomy): domain Bacteria; phylum Pseudomonadota; class Gammaproteobacteria; order Poriferisulfidales; family Oxydemutatoraceae; genus Oxydemutator. Next base: position 837,871 of record OZ241883.1, on the reverse strand, counting down.
CGCGTCCTTCAGCTGCCGCAGCTGTTTCGGATAGTCTTGGTCGGCGAACGTCACGAGGCTGTGCCCAGGTTCGCGCAACCACTCGAGGTCGGCTTCTATCGGCGCCCGCTCGGGCGCGCGCAGAAAGCGGATCGTCTCGTCCGAAAGCCCGGCGCGCGCGCCGTCCTCGAACACGCCGCCGATGCCGCCGCAATGCTCCAGCAGCTCGAGAAACCGTCTGGGGCCTACGCCCGGCGCGCGATTCAGCGTCAGCCATTGTTCGACGTTGTGTTTTTCATTCATGCCGGTGTGTTGTGCAAACCGTATGGAGGCGCATGACGACCAGCGCCGAACGCAAATGGAACGCCCTGATATTTTGGGAGAGATTTGGCCTGGAAGCAACCTGGCCGCCTTCGTGGTCAGCCGCAGCGCCAAGAGCGTGCTCGGTCGCCGTACGTGGTCGCAGTGACGACACCAGTCAGCGTCGCAAGTTCCGCCATTGCGGGCGGCATTGTATATAAGCCCCCGCAGAAAATGAAAACTTGCAATTCGGGACTTGTATTCCATAATTGCAAGGATGGGAAGGATGATACCGCGGCTTCTCGCCGCACGCCTGGAAGAACACCTGCGGCTGTTCCCCGCCGTCGCTCTTATAGGGCCGCGCCAGGTTGGCAAAACGACGCTCGCGCAAGCCGTTGCGCGGGACGTTGGGCGGGCGGGCGCCGCGCGACACCGGCGACGGGCGCGAAAGCCGGGCCTGTATCTCGACCTGGAGAACCCCGTCGACCAGGAAAAACTCGCCGACGCGCGCGGTTATCTCGACGCGCAACGCGGCCGTCTCGTGGTGCTCGATGAGATTCATCGCGCGCCGCAGCTGATGCAGGTATTGCGCGGGATCATTGACGAGCGAATCCGCCAGGGCGAGTCGGCGGGGCAGTTTCTACTGCTCGGTTCCGCCTCGATGGATTTGTTGCGGCAGTCCGGCGAGAGTCTGGCGGGCCGTATCGCGTATCTGGAACTTGCCCCCTTCGATATCCGCGAGGTGGGCGAGCGGCAACGCCGGCGTCTGTGGATTCGAGGCGGATTTCCGCGCAGTTTTCTCGCTGCAAGCGACGCCGCCGGCGCGCTGTGGCGAGAGAACTTCATCCGCACGTACCTGGAACGGGACGTGCCCGCGTTCGGCCCGCGCGTTCCGGCGCAGACGTTGCGCCGCTTCTGGACCATGCTCGCGCACGCCCAGGGCGGCCTCTGGAACGCCGCTACGCTGGCGAGAAGCCTGGCCGTGGACGGCAAGACCGTAGCCCGCTACGTGGACCTGCTGGACGACCTTCTGCTCGTCCGCCGTTTGCAGCCGTTGCACGCCAACGTGCGCAAACGATTGGTGAAGGCGCCCAAGGTGTACGTGCGCGACAGCGGCATCGTCCACGCGCTGCTGCGGCTCGACGATGCCGCCGCCGTGCTCGGCCATCCGATAGCGGGCGCCAGCTGGGAGGGTTTCGTCATCGAGACGCTGCTGCGGGCGGCGCCGCAACGCACGCAGGCCAGCTTCTACCGCACTGCGACCGGCGTCGAGATTGACCTTGTCCTGGAACTGCCGGGCGCCCGGGTTTGGGCCGTCGAAATAAAGCGCGCACTGGCGCCCGTTGCCGACAAGGGATTGCGCACCGCCCTCGCCGACGTGAAGCCCGACAAGGCCTTCCTCGTCCACGCCGGCGACGACCGCTACCCGAAAGGGCAAGGGATAGAGGCGATTGGATTGGCGGAACTGGCCGCAGAACTGGAAGCCGCCTTCCGGTGACGGGAAATTTTGCGCTCGCATGCAGGACGGTACTTCGGGGAACGGGACGTTTGCGAAACTCGGGGAAGGGTGGTTTGATGACTACTGGATGAATTACGGCAAAATTGCCGCCCGAATGAAATCCGGCAAAATGCAGAAGATCACGTCTCTTTATGAGTTCGTCGAATATCGCGGCGGCGACACGTCGTTGATCGTTCCGAGGAACAACCTCGAAGCAGCCACGCTTGTTTGGGAATAAGGCGGTACGGGGCAAAGGCAAAAAACCACCATCATGTGTGTTCCACAGAACATAGATATTGAAGTAAAAGTTGAGGCACTCGTGCTAAGTGTCCGTGCGCTGAATTGTTTGCGTGGCCAGGGCATTGATACCGTGAGGAGGCTTGCACGGCAGGATGAGGCTTCGCTATCCGATATCCCGAATTTGGGGCAAAAAACACTTAGAGAAATCATCAATGCTCTTGAAGCGCACGGACTGCGGCTCAATGTCAATTTCGATGATTTTCTCAAAGCGCTACTGAAAGCAAAGGGATTGGGACGCCACCTGATTTTTGACGCGCAGTCTTTGCAGGAACGAGGGATCAGCCGAAACGCCGATCCTTGCATGCCACTTTGGGAGCATCCACTCAACACCGTTGATCAAGAACTTCACTTTATCGTTCATAGAATTGCCAGACCGCGTCGGCGGCAAGTAGCCATGACCAGATTCGGATGGCACGGAAACCGTATTCCTACATTGGAGGTTCTGGGGACAGACATCGGTGTGACGCGAGAGCGTATTAGACAAATCGTAAAAGAAGTTGAAAAAGACATTAATGATTTTCTTGCCGGTCGTTGTCCTCCCATGCTTTTGAAGGCCTTGCGGTTGGTGGAGAGTACTCTCCCTATGGACAAACGAGGCGTTCCCGAACTACTGCAAAAGGAGGGTGTTTCTGAAACAGGATTGTCATACGAGGCATTGCGCAAGGCGGCGGAATTGTCTGAAACTCCATGGGAGATAATGGAATTCGACGGGATTTTAATTTCGGTTCGTGACCGACAACGCGTTGAAAAAGCAAAAAAGGCGCTTGTCTCGCTCAGAAATAAACCGTTCGCAAACGTGGACGAAACGGGTCTTTCCGACTCGGCTGCCCGGTTCGTCGAGGCGAGTCCCGATTATGCGTGGTTGGATAGACCCGCCGGAGTATTCTGGCGCGTCAACTGGCGACATAACAAAGTGGTCTTTGTCTGCAAAAAGATATTTTCTCTTGTCGGGCGTCTCTATGCCGACGAGGTGATAAGAGCGCTTGAGAGGGCCAAAACCATCCAGGAAGCACCTTCAAAAACTACCTTGTTGGAAATGCTGCGGCAGACTGGGTGGTTCGATATCCATGGCGAAGAGATTATACGAAAAGACAATGTCACTTTTGCTGATCTCAGTGATCTTGATAAAAAACTGCTTGAGGCGACGAGAGGGATCGGTACCCCCATGCGATTTATTGATCTTCGCAACAACCTGGTCAGGGGGGGAATGAGCAGTAATCTGGCAAGCGCAGTTATTTATAACAGTCCACTGATATACCCCGTTATGTATGGCAGATATTGCCTTCTTGGCGACAAAATAGAGGACGGGAACGGTACATAAAGACCCGACGTCACAGTTGATTCAGTCCGACAAAATATTTTCCCGGTGCCATTGAAGGGCAGCGTGATCCGCGGCCATGTTCGCCTGCGGAACCCTGACAGGCGCACCCTGGTAGCGCGCAAGAGATGCATTTTCGGGAATAGCGGCAACCTTGTCGGGAATCACCACCGAGTAATTTTTCTCTATGCCAAACAAGCCGCGATCATAAGCCCAGTGGTGTTTGCGGCACAATGCAAGTCCGTTCCTGACGTCATCTGAACCGTGCAATCTTTTGGGGACGATATGCGCCGCTTCAGTCTCGTGTGTTCCAAATAAATCCATCAAAGAATCGGAACACAGGCAACATTGATTGCCGTAAGCCTTCAAAACGTGGTGACGAAAGGCCACTGCACGGCCTATTCTGACGGAGGCAACCATCTTATGAGGCTTTTCGTCGAACAAGGAAAACGCCTCCTCCAGTTTGGTTTTTATAGCGGAAAAGTTGTCTTCAAAGTCCGCGAAGTTCAGAGTTTCTCCCTCAATAGATGCGGTGGCATAACCGAGCTCAAAACGAACGTGGCGGGCGGGATCCATCTTGGAGATGATCATTTTGCGTGAGGGATTCGCCCCCAAAACGAGACCATTCTTAAACATTGCGAGGACCAATTCTTTGTTGCTTATGCGTTTTCTGCCAGAAGCCGCATCCCTGGAAATTTTCTGCAGTGACAATGGAACCATCCCCACAGGGACATAGGAAAAGCGATATTGAACCGCGTACTTGTCAACGTGCTCTCCTAAAACGGAGTATCCCCGGGAACCCGGCCCTGGGGCACGGCACCGTTCGCCGGTCAACTCCTGGTACTCCGACTCAAATTCCTCCTGCTTTTGAGGCGGCACCTGCACGTCGTAGCGCATCGCCACGTGCGGATGCGCCAAGTACCCTAAGATCTTGTAGATCTCGTCGCCTGAAAACAAACTCTGCGGCATCGGTTATTTTTCTTTTCTAAACACGAGGAGGTATTCGTGGACTTTATTGACGATAAACTTGTGCGGATAACCCAGGGGACGCATAGAATTGTAATCCTTTTGGCGATCCCACACGATAATATCGTTCAACACGAGCCCGCCACGTTCCTGTACTACCAGGGACGCATCCTGATGCAGCGGGTAAAATTTGCTCCCCTTGCGGAGATCCATCACGTTCAGGATGAGATACCCCCGATGTTTCAGCGCTTTCCCGATATTTTGCGCCACGTCGCCGAAGGCGCGTAAAAACCCCTTGTAGGACGGGATATTGGCGATGTCGGAATCGGAATCGGAGTAAGCAATGGCGGTCTTGCCGTCGCTGGAGCGCCGCCGATTCAGAATATTCCAGTAAGGTGGTGAGGTGATGCACAAATCAACGGAATTCTCCTGTACGATCTCAAAAAAAGCAGAACGGTTTCTCGCGTCGCAAATCTCATAGCGCCAGAGGCTGCCGTTCTCACCTTGTTCCTGGGTGTCGAATAGATCAAGACGGTTAAGAAAAACCTCCTTGAACTTCTTGTTCACGTCCAGCCCGACGGAGCGTATGCCCTGTGCGCTTGCGGCAAGCAGGGTGGAACCAGAACCTGCAAAGGGGTCGAGAACCAGACTACTGGACCCGTTTGCATAACAATCCAGGGTTTTTTTAACCAAGGAAACGGGAAAAGCCGCGGGGTGCGATTTTCTATCGCCGTCTCTTGGCAGGTCGCGCCAGATGCTGAAGGAATTCTTCAGCCACTCGGCGCCGTTCAAGCGATTGGCGCGAGAAGCTACGCCGCCCGTCTTTTTGCTTCCAGTCCCCAACCGTCAAAACCGGAGTGAGGCCCGCGCGCAAAAACGTCGAGCCGGGGGGCGGGAAAGTTTTGTCTGAGCCCGCGGTAAAAGTCCGATGGTTTTTCGCTGTGTCGGGTTGCGCGGGCCTCAAAGCACGTCTTCATCTTGCCGAGGGATTCTTTGGCAAACGCGCATTTTCCGCGATAGCCGAACAGGCAGTGTTCGGTGGTGATCTGGTAGGGGCCGAACGGGCACGGGCCGGTTTTTTTGTCCCACGTCAGCATGGTGTAGTAGCGAAACCCCCATGCCTCCATCAGTGCAAATGCCTGCTGGAGAACAGGTTTGCCGCTGGAGCGCGAGCGGCTGTTGGTCGCCCAGAGCCATAGAAAGGCGTTTGTCGAGGCCCACTTCTGCAACGGCGCGATCTCAAAGATCTCTCGTTGCGTGAGGGTCGGATAATCCAGCGCGATCCCCTGATTGGGGCGCACGGCGCGCAGACCGGTTTTGCCTTGGTCCCAAGGCGGATCGACCACGATGCAGCGGTATCGCCCTGCTCTGTCAGGATCTGGGAGAGGCATATTCTTTGCAGGCCTTGTTGTGGGCATGGCGCGAACCAGTCGGGGAATGGGTTGCGGGTATTGTTGAGTAAAAAGTCTCTATCGTCAATGCGCCGTCACCAGCCTGTTAGTCCAAAGCAGTAATGTCCTATTCTTCAAAGCACAGATGTCCTAATCGGACACAATACGGCATTTTCACAGAGCCTGCGGGCGGGAGACGCCATGAACGAGGAGAAGTGGACTATGTCGCACAAAGAAATAGAGCGTTTGTCGGTGCTTGAGAAGGTCGCATCGAGGCGCATTACGCAGTCTCAAGCGGCTGTAGAGATGGGAGTATGCGAGCGCCACTTGCGGCGTTTGCTACGGGGGTATAGTCCGTGCTTTGGCTTGACAGCCCCATACACACCGGTGCCGGATATGCCGGGGCATGTTATAATCTGGCTCTGATCATGAGCACCATAGCCCTTTATCAACTGCTCAGGCGCATTCCCGACGTCACCGAAGAGGAGGCGAGGGTGGCGGCGGACTCGATTGCCCATGTCGAGGAAGTGGCCACCAAAGCGGATTTGCACCGCCTTGAGACCAAGTTGACCGGATTGATATATCGCGTCGTTTTGAGCGCCACTGTCGTTATTCTTGCCGGGGTCGGCCTGATGTTGACGTTCATCCCCTCGACCTGAGCCCGCCCATGCTTACAGAGTCACCAACCCGACTGGTTCAACAATTCCTGCGCGTTATCGGGAAATTGCGACGGAATTGAAATTTCAGTCGACCGGTTTGATATTGCGCCGACAATAGGACATTTCTGCTCTGGTTTGACACTTCTATCTTTTCCGAGTGGAGAGATGATATATCCGAATCCCGGCTTGCGTGATGCCCTGTGTGATCTGGATCAGGCGAAGGAGGAAGTGCGTGAAGAAGGTTTCCCGGTACCATCAGATAAAGCGCTGAAGAATGCACGCAGGCTATTGCGGGCCATGTACAAGGTTTTGCCTTGGCGCTTTGAGGTCTATGCTACGCTGGACGGTGAAATCGCCATTGACGTTCCGGGTGGATTCGGACGTTCGGTCATACTTTTGTGCGATTCTGGCGGTGGCGCCTTGTGCTCGGTCAACGTGGATGGCGCACACCGTCGCGCGCGTTATGAAGATACACGCATGCTGCCGGACGGGTTTGTGCGTGAAGCCCTGATGGAGTTGGATAGGCGGGACAAATGGGCGCATGAAACTCCCCGATAACGTCGCGTCCCATGCAAACATTGTTTTGCCGGACCTTGCGCGCGAAGATCAGAGACGAACAAATACGGCATGCGCAGCAACTTGCTGACAATTCAAGATGGCGTGAGCGTCCCGCACTGAGGCACTGAATTGCACTGACGTACGATTTGTATGGGGCCACCACCATCGCCCCCTACCGCCCGTCTTTTGTTTCTGGGTGTGGATTCCATTATCATGGCGTGCGTGCCGCCTGTCCCGTCCGATAGAACGCCGGCCTGATCTCTATGTCCACTCCCACTCTGTTTCGCTCCAGCGCGACCTTCAGCGCTATAACCATGCTCTCGCGTGTGCTCGGCTACGTGCGCGACGCCGCGATCTTCATCGCCTTTGGCGCGTCGGGTGCGACCGATGCCTTTCTCGTCGCGTTTCGTCTGCCGAACTTTTTACGCCGGCTGTTCGGCGAGGGCGCGTTGTCGCAGGCGTTCGTTCCGGTGTTTCAGGAATACAAGACCAGGCGCACCGTGGCCGAGGCGCGCGAACTCGCCGACCGCGCCGCCGGCACGCTCGCTGCCGTGCTGCTCGGCGTAACCGCCGCCGGCGTGTTGCTGGCACCGGTGTTGATATTCCTGTTCGCCCCCGGTTTCGTGGGCGAGCACGAGCGCTTTGATCTGGCGGCGCAACTGTTGCGCATCACGTTTCCGTATTTGCTGTTCATCTCGCTGACGGCGCTGGCCGCGGGCATCCTCAACAGTTACGGGCGCTTCGGCGCGCCCGCGTTCACGCCGGTGTTGCTGAACGTGTCGCTGATCGCGGCGGCGTTGTGGCTGGCGCCGCTGATGGAGCAGCCGATCACGGCGCTCGCGTGGGGCGTGCTAGTCGGCGGCGTCGCGCAACTTTTGTTTCAGATAGCGTGGCTCAAGCGCATCGGTTTCGTCGTGCGTCCGCGCCTGGGTTTCGACCATGCCGGCGTGCGGCGCATCGCGCGGCTGATGACGCCCGCGGTCTTGAGTTCCGGCGTCATGCAGATCAATCTTTTGTTCGATACGCTGATCGCGTCGTTTCTGGTCACCGGCAGCATCAGCTGGCTGTATTTGTCCGACCGCTTCGTCGAGCTGCCGCTGGCGTTGTTCGGCATCGCCATCGGCACGGTGCTGCTGCCCGGCCTGTCCAAGCACCACGCCGCGGCCGATTCGGAGAGTTTCCGCGCCGCGCTCGACTGGGGCGTGCGCGGCGTGCTGTTGCTGGCGCTGCCGTGCCTCGCCGGACTGATGCTGCTGGCCGGGCCGATCTTGATCTCGCTGATCCAGTACCGCGAGTTCACGTTGCACGACACGCAGATGGCGCGCTTCAGCATGATCGCCTACGCCTCGGGCCTGCCGGCGTTCATGTTGGTCAAGATACTCGCCGGCGGTTTTTACGCGCGCCAGCAGCCGGGGCGGGCGATGCGCATCGCGGTCGTCGCGATGATCACCAACATGGCGCTGAACGTGATCTTCGTCGTCGCGTGGGAGTATTCCGGCACGCCGGCCGCGCACACCGCGCTTGCAATCGCGACCAGCGTCGCCGCCTACGTCAACGTCGCGCTGCTCTACCGCGCACTTGCGCGCGACGGCGTGTACCGCGTGCCGCCGCAAACGTGGCGCCTGCTCGCCAGGATACTCGTCGCGACGCTGGCGATGACCGCGCTGCTGGTCGCACTGATCCCGCCGTTCGCCGGCTGGAGCGACTGGGCGGTTGCCAGGCGCGTGCTTACGCTGACCGGGCTGGTCGCGCTCGGCGCCGCGGTCTACTGGTTGGTGCTGTTGGCGCTGCGGGTCAGGCTGGCCGAGTTTGCGCGCGCGCGCTGACGCAAGGGAAGCGCGGGAAGCGCGCCCGGCAGGATTCGAACCTGCGACTTCTGCCTCCGGAGGGCAGCGCTCTATCCACTGAGCTACGGGCGCATCGGGGGCGCGTCGGGTGCGGCGCGCGCCGTGGTGCCGGCGAGAGGACTCGAACCTCCGACCTGCTGTTTACGAAACAGCTGCTCTACCAGCTGAGCTACACCGGCCGTTTGCCCATTATAAACGCGATAAAGCAAAAGAGCGCGCGCGAATAGGGAACCTTTGCAGCTCCTACACCCACCAGGCGCCGGTCGTCATCACCTTGGCGCCTATGCGCATACCCTGCTTTGCGCACTTCGGCAGTTCGCCCGCGCCCTCGCGTTCGGCGGCGCGCGCGTGTTCGGCCTCGTCGCGTTTGATCTGCTCGATAATCGCAAGCGTCGCCCGGTCGCGGCTCGGCGCGCGCGCAAGGTGCGACTGCAAGTGCGCAACGACCTGCTCCTCGGTCTCCTTGACGAAGCCGAGGTTCCAGCGGTCGCCGAACAGGCCGGCGGCGGCGCCGATTGCGAACGAGCCGGCGTACCACATTGGCGCGAGAAAACTGGTGCGCCCGCCCAACTCCTCGATGCGCTTTTTGCACCAGTGGAGATGGTCGGCCTCCTCGTGCGCGTTCTGCAACATGCGCGCGCGCGTGTGCGCACCGCGCGCGACCAGGGCCTGGCCGTGGTACAGCCCTTGGGCTGCGATTTCGCCGGCGTGGTTGACGCGCATCAGGCGCGCCGACAACGCTCTTTCCTCGTCGCTCAGGTCGGCCTCGCCGATTCCTTCCGCCGGGTGCGGACGCGCGCCCCGCGCCGTCGGCGCGCACAACGTGCGCAGCGCGTCGTCCGCGCGCTCTATCAGGCGGTCGAGCAGCCCGCGCCCGTCGGCATCGTTGTTCACGCCGCCCTTCCCGTCGCCGCTCACGGCGTCCTTCCCGCAAGCTGCCGGCACAGCAGCGAAACCGGATGCAGCACGGCGACGTCGAGCCCGCGCTCGGACAGCGCGCGCCGAAAGTGCATCGCGCACCCGACGTTGGTGGTAAGCAGTGTCTTCACGTTCATCGCCTCGAGTGCGTCTATTTTATCCGCAATCAGGCGCGCGCCCATCTCAGGCTGGCGCAACAGGTGCAGGCCGGCCGCGCCGCAACAGCCGCTGCGGTCGGGAAGATCGGTCAGCGCCAGGGCCGGAACACGCGCCAGCAAGCGTTGCGCCGCCGCCGACCCGCCGGCATCGCGCTGCGTACACGGGACGTGTAACGCCGCTTTTCCCGGCAGTGGCCTGAACGCGAGCGCCGACCCGTGCTCCGCCAGAAAGTCGAGAACGTCGCAATGCCGCGCCGCCGTCTCGCCGCCGTGTTGCCGCCATTGTGCGCCGCAGCCGGTCGCGCACGAAATAATCGGCGCCGTTCCGGCGAACGCCGCGCGGTTGCGCTCGATGCAGCGCCGCGCGTTATGCGGATTTCCCGAATGCTGATCGAGCGCGCCGCAACACCCCTGCCCCTTCGGCACCCGCACCGTGAACCCGGCCGCGTGCAGCAGCAGCCGCGCCGCTTTCAACGTTTCCTGATCGCCGATCTCGGCGACGCACCCGGTGAACAGGTCGGCATCGGCACTTCGCGCCTCGCGGTCGCGAGGCGCTTGCTCTTGCGTTGACCACGGTGTGCGTGTTCGCGCGGGCGCGCGCGGCAGCATCGCCTCCAGCCGCCCGATTTTCGTCTTCCGCCACCATTTGCTCCGCCGCGTCATCGCCTGTAATCCGCTTCGCTGCCAGACCCTTGTCGCCAAGGCCAACGTCCGCCGCACCGCCGCGTAATCCACCACCCAACGCAACCACAACGGCGGCCCCGCCAGCGCTTCCTTGCCGTGCAGCAGTTCCTTGGCGCCGTCTATCAGCCCGGCGTAGGCGACGTTCGCCGGGCACGCCCGCTGGCAGCGCAGGCAATGCAGGCACTGGTCGAGGTGCGTCGCAAGCGCCGCGTCGGTGCGCAGTTGGTCGCGTGCGAGGGCCGCGATCAGCGCGACCCGCCCGCGCGGCGAATCGGCCTCGTTGCGCGTCGCGCCGTAGGTCGGACAATGCGGCAGGCACAGGCCGCACATCACGCAGCGGTCGGCGCCCGCGCGCAGCCGTTCGCGCAGCTCCTGCTGCGCCCTCCCATACGGACGTGTTGTATCATTGTCCGTCCGGCTACGGCTTTTCCACATGTCTTTCTACCAACGTCATTTGTTCTTTTGCGTGAATCAGCGCGACGACGGCGCCTGTTGCGCCGACCACGACGCCGAGGCGATGCGCGACCACGCCAAGCGCAAGCTCAAGGCGCTCGGCCTTTCGGGGCAGGGCGCTTTCCGCGTCAACCGCGCCGGCTGCCTCGACCGTTGTGCCGAGGGGCCGGTCGCGGTACTCTACCCCGACGCCACCTGGTACCGCTACGAATCGAAGGAAGACGTGGACGAGATCGTCGAGCGGCATCTCGTCGGCGGCCACATCGTCGAGCGCCTGAAAATATGATTGGGAACTATATACTTTGTTTGACAAGATGAAAGCACACCGGACAATCAGATACCGTTTGCATCCGCAGACGCAAGCCAAGGCCCGCAAGTTGTCGGGTACGGCCGGCGCGTGCCGGTACGTGTGGAATCACTTTGTGGGCAAGTTGCGTAACGAGTATGCCACAGATGGCGAGTGCGATTACCGATTTTATTCGCTTGGTAAACGTTTCACGGAGTTGCGCAGGGATGACGATACATGGCTACGGGAATATTCGGCGAACATAGTAAAGAACTCTTTGAGACCGATAGAAATCGCATACAAACAATTCTGCAAAGAGGAAGGCGGCCTGCCGCGTTTCCATGCCAAGCATATCCGTCCCGATAGTTTCCCGTTGGTGGCGGGAACGTTCCGTCTGACGGGTTGTTATTTGCACATCCAGAGGATAGGCGAGGTGTTGTTGCTTGGCCATAACCCATACCCGGGCGGTGTGCCCAAGTCCGGTACGGTCAAGAGGGAATACGGCAAGTGGTATGCGTATATCACATACGAGGTCGAGCAGGTCGAAGCATGGAAGCCTGTATGGGAAGTCGGCATAGACCGCAACGTCGGCCAAGTAACATTGTCCGACGGGACGATGTATTGTATGCCGGATACGACAAGGCATGAGCGGCGCGTCAGGCATTATCAGAGAATGATGGCCAGGCGCCAGGGGCCGAACCACAAGAAGGGGATCAAGGCGTCGAACAGATGGATGCGCGCACAGTTGCTGCACCGAAGAGCACAAGCCACGTTGCGACACGTCAGACAAAACTGGTGCCACGATGTATCCAGGCGGGTGGCCGACGGATACACTCTTGTCCATCTGGAGAAGTTGAACAATCGGGGGATGACAAGAAGGGCCAAGGGAACGAAGGATAACCCCGCAACGAATGTCCGCGCAAAGGCCGGATTGAACCGCGCAATCCTGGCGTCTTGTTGGGGCAAGTTCCACCAGTGTCTGGACTACAAGACGAATACGAATTACATCAATCCCGCATATACAAGCCAGACGTGCAACAAGTGCGGGAGCGTTGATAAAGAAAACAGAAAGACCCAGGCAGTATTTATCTGTACTGTTTGTGGGCATAGGGATAATGCGGATGTGAATGCCGCGTTGAACGTACTGGCCCTCGGGAATAGGGCTGCTGGACGTGGAGGCGGCGAGGTTACTCGGCCCGTGAAGCGTCAAATGGATACAAGGTTTGGCTTTGTCAAACGTTGCATATAATTCCCATATGATCATCATACTCGCCACCGGCGGCACTTTCGACAAAAATTACTACGACGCGCTCAGCGATTACCGTATCGGCGAGCCGCAGATCGGCGCGCTGCTAGAGGGTGCGCACGTCGTCTTCGATTACCGCGTCGAGGCGCTCATCGGCAAGGACAGTCTCGACGTGACCGACGACGACCGCCGCCTGTTGCGCGAGCGCATAGCCGGCGACCCGAACCGGCGCTTCGTCGTAACCCACGGCACCGACACGATGGCCGACACCGCGCGCGCGCTGCTCGCCGGCGACGCCGTCGCCGGCAAGACCGTGGTGCTGACCGGGGCCGCGACCCCGGCGCGCTTTCGAGACAGTGACGCCGCGTTCAACGCCGGTTTTGCGCTGGCCGCGGTGCAACTGCTGGCGCCGGGCGTATACGTCGCAATGAACGGCACCGTGTTCGACGGCGACCGCGTCGTCAAGAACCGCGACGCCGGGCGTTTCGAGGAGCGTCGCGGCGCGCGCAAGTAACCCGCGCAAATAACCGCGGCGGCACGGATGCGCCCTTGAATTTTTTTTCTCCGCCCCCAGATTTGGGAGTAACCGCGAACCGAAACGCGAGGAGGTGAAACATGTATCTGACAAACTACGATCCGTTTTTTGACGGCATGAGAAGGTGGCTGGGCGCGACTTCGCACGCCGCCGCCGACGTGTCCCGTCCGGCGACGCCGGCGGTAGACGTCAGGGAAAACGACAAGGGCTGGACTTTCCTGCTCGACCTGCCGGGGGTTACGCCTGACGGCATAGACGTGCACGTAGAAGACGACGAACTCGTCGTCAACGCGAAGCACGCCGAGGAACGCCGTCGTGACAACGGCGGAGAAGACGGCGAGTACATCCACGTCGAGCGCATAAGCGGCAGCTACCAGCGGCGTTTCACGCTGCCCGCGGTGGCCGACACCGAGAGCATCTCCGCCAACAGCAAAGACGGCGTGTTGACCATCACCATCGGCAAGAAAGAGGAAGTGTTGCCGAAAAAAATCACGGTCGAAGTGTCCTGAGTCTTCGCCGTAGCGGTGACGTGTTGCGGCGCCGCGCCCGCCTCACGCGGCGGGCGCGGCGCCCGTTTTTGTCGGCAACCGGCGACGCGGTGAATCGCGCGCGCCGGCCGTCCTCGGCGCCGCGCCCGAGCGGCTAAGCCACAAGCACCGCGCGACGTTCATAGTAAAATGCACTGATGAACAGACTGCAATCCGTTGTCGCCGGCTGGCTGCCGGCTGTGGTTTTTGCGTTGTCGCTGAGCGCGCCGCCCGGGCGCGCGGCGTTGCCGGAAGTCGGCGGCGTCCCGACGCTCGCGCCGATCCTGGAAAAGGCGCTGCCGGCGGTCGTCAACATCTCGACCGAGAAGACCGTGATGGTCAGGCGTTCGCGCAACTTTCCCTTTTCCAACGATCCGTTTTTCCGGCGCTTCTTCGAGCAGCCGCCGCGCTCGCGCGACGATACGCGCGAGCGCCGCCGCAGCGGCATCGGTTCGGGCGTCATCATAGACGCCGACGAAGGCTACGTGATCACCAACCACCACGTGATAGACGGTGCCGACGACGTCTACGTCACGCTGGGCGACGGCAGGCGTTTCAGCGCCGAGGTAGTCGGCGCCGACCCCGAGGCCGACGTCGCGGTCATCCGGATCGAAGCCGACGATCTCGTCGAGATCCCGGTCGGCGATTCGGAACAACTGCAAGTCGGCGATTTCGCGGTCGCGATCGGCAACCCGTTTCGTCTTGGGCAGACGGTGACCCTCGGCATCATCAGCGCGCTCGGTCGCAGCGGGCTGGGCATCGAATCCTACGAGGATTTCATCCAGACCGACGCCTCGATCAACCCGGGCAATTCGGGCGGCGCGCTGATCAACCTGAAGGGCGAGTTGATCGGCGTCAACACCGCGATCCTGGGACCCAACGCCAACATCGGCATCGGTTTTGCGATTCCAGTCAACATGGCGATGAACATCACGAGGCAGCTGATCGATCACGGCGAAGTCCGGCGCGGGCGCCTGGGCGTGGTCGTCCAGCCGCTGACGCCGGATCTGGCCGAGGCCTTCGGTCTTGAGCGCCAGAAAGGCGCGGTCATCGTCGAGGTGGAACCGGACTCCGCGGCCGACAAAGCCGGCTTGAAATCGGGCGACGTCGTGCTCTCGGTGGACGGCGATCCGATTGAGAACAGCGCCGACATGCGCAACTACATCGGTCTGTTGCGCGTCGGTTCCGAGGTCGAGCTTGGGGTGCTGCGCGACGGCGAAAGGTTGGACATCAGCGCGGTCATCGTCGCGCGCAAGGTCGAGGCGACCGAAGGCGGGCGCATAGACCGCAGGCTGGCCGGCGCCCAGCTGGTCGTGCAGGAGCAAGAAGGGCCGAAGCGCGCCGGCATCCTGATCAAGGAAGTCGCGCCCGGCAGCCCGGCGCGCCGCAACGGCCTGCGCAGCGGCGACCTGATCCTGTCGGTCAGTCGCCGCCCGGTGTCCGACCTAGAGAGTTTTCGCCGTCTCGTCAAAAAAAGCCAGCCGATCCTGTTGAATCTGCTGCGCGGCAAGCGCGCGATGTTTCTCGCGTTGCGCCCGCAGTAACGCCGCGTCGCGCCGACGGCGCCCGTGCTCAGCCGCCGGTGACCGGCGGGAAGAACGCGACCTCGTCGCCGTCCGCGACCGGCGCGTCGTCGTCGGCGTATTCGTAGTTGACCGCGCACAGCGCGCCGCCGATTTCCTCCGCCGCGCCGCCACCGCCCGCGAGAAGACGCCGCAACTCGCCGACGGTGGCGATGCCTTCGGCTGCGACCGCGTCCTCGCCGCGCCCGACGCGCTCGCGCAGATACGCAAAATATTTGACGGTTATCATCGTTTGGTATCGGGAACTAAGAGGACTATATACACTGGCGCGCCAGTTCACCTCTCCCTCTGGGAGAGGGCTGGGGTGGGGGCCTGATGACGCCGCTGCCATCTTTGCCCATCCACGCTTGCGCGGTAACAAGCGCATGGCAATCCGCGACCTGAGTGAAACTGGCGCACAAGCGCCGGTGCTTAACGATGAAACTCGGCGGCGGCGTAGTCGTCCGCTGGGGCGATTTGTCAGGCAAGATCAAGCATTTTGTTTGCATAGTCTTTGCCCGAAGTTGATAATGGCAAAGTCTTTCCCTGCTTTTTCAGTAAGGAAATATTTTCTTCAACGATAACACAAAGTTCAGAAAATACACTTTCTTCGTTATCGCCATGACAGCCTCCATAGAATAATCCTGGGCAACTGCCAACATAGCATTGGTCTTCATCCGACCATTCTACAATTTTTGCATATTTTGCACTTTCTTTCATTTTTTTGCCTCCTTAATAGCCTTGTTAACCGCTATTTCTTAATACCGTTTGGCATCTTGTCCACTATTGCCAGAAATAGTTATTGGTTTAGAAACATTTGGATGTGTGAAATTTTTGTGTCCTCCTTTACCACCACGATTAGCAAACCCGGCTCTTTCTAATTCAGCAATAAGTTCTCTGATTTTCCGAGGCATTGCATCAGCGGCGCAGTGCACGCGTGGCGGGTACTGCGTCCGTCTGCATGCGCTTGTCATGTTTCATTTTGTTTCAGTTGGTCTTCAAGATTTTTCAGATCGCCCACCAAGTACCTATGCATAATAGCCTTGTTAACCGTCAAAAGTAAATAGAGCACGTCCTCCTTTGAAACATTGAACTTCCGCACCCTGCCTCCTACCCTTCTCCTCAGAGAGGGGTTCAGGGCCGTCCTTACGGGGACGGCGGAGTCTGCTATTATCAGACGTGTCGTCCGCGAGTTTGCGGGCGCGGGTATTCTGGTGGCCGGGTTCACACATTTCGACAAACGCGGCGAGGCGCGCATGGTGGACGTCGGCGACAAGGACGCGACGCGGCGTCGCGCCGTCGCCGAAGGCCGCATTCTGATGTCGCGCGAGACGCTGGAGGGCGTCGCCTCCGCCGCCCACCGCAAGGGCGACGTCCTGGGCGCGGCCCGCCTGGCCGCGATCATGGCCGCCAAGAAGACCGCCGACCTGGTGCCGTTGTGCCACCCGCTGCCGCTGACCGCGATCGCCGTGGACTTCGAGACCGTCGCCGAGCCGCCGTCGGTCGTATGTCGCGCGCGCGTCGAGACGCGCGCCAGCACCGGCGTCGAGATGGAGGCGCTGACCGCGGTGCAGATCGCGTTGTTGACGATTTACGACATGTGCAAGTCGGCCGACCGCGCCATGATCATCAGCGACGTTCGCCTGA
Organism: Candidatus Oxydemutator sp.; assembly: GCA_965203445.1. GTDB lineage: Bacteria > Pseudomonadota > Gammaproteobacteria > Poriferisulfidales > Oxydemutatoraceae > Oxydemutator. Next base: position 821,039 of record OZ241883.1, on the reverse strand, counting down.
TGGAAAAAGCGGGCGGTCGTTCCGGTCACTGGCGCCGGGAAGAGGAATAAAGCGTATCGGGCACGCGCCCTTCGCCTCGGTGGTCCGCGGATGGGGGATGCCGATGCGACAATCTCTTATCTGGTTCAGGCGGGATTTTCGGATAACCGACAATCCGGCATGGTGCGCGGCCGCGCGCGCCGCCGTTTGCCGGATTTTCGCCGTTGAGTAAGAATGGCGAGGGCCGGCAATTTCGGGGAAACGAGATTCGATTTCGCAAGCCGGATGAACCGGGTGTAATCCGTCATTGTCATTGAATCCGTCGTCGCGCCTTCTTTACTGTTCGCCGGCCTCTCGATACACTGTCGGCCATGTCCGCCGCCCGCCCCAACGTGCTGCTCGGCGTCTGCGGCAGCATCGCCGCGTATAAAAGTGCCGTGCTGGTGCGCGAATTGCGCCGCGCCGAGTGCGAAGTGCGCGTCGTGATGAGCGCCGCCGCGCGCGCTTTTATCACCGAACTGACGCTGCACGGCCTCGCCGGAAGGCCGGTCGAGAGCGACGCTTTCGACGCCGGCGGCGACAATGACGACGCTGGCGGCGACGGCGGCAGCGGCATGAAGCATATTGATCTCGCACAGTGGGCCGACCTGGTGCTGGTCGCGCCGGCCAGCGCGAACCTGCTTGCGAAACTGGCGCACGGTCTGGCGGACGATCTGCTCTCGATGACCTGCCTGGCGGCGGAAGGCCCGGTGGCGGTCGCGCCGGCGATGAACCGCCGCATGTGGGAAAACCCGGCGACGCGCGCCAACGTCGCGTGCCTGCGCGAGCGCGACGTGCTGATCTGGGGGCCGGCGGCGGGTGCCCAGGCGTGCGGCGATTCCGGCGCCGGGCGCATGATCGAGGCGGATGAAATTGTCGCGCGCCTGCGGCGGCTGTTCGGCGACCGCCCGTTGCGGGGGCGCAAGGTCGTGGTCACGGCCGGGCCGACGCGCGAGGCGCTGGACCCGGTACGTTGCCTTACGAACCACAGTTCGGGGCGCATGGGTTTTGCGATGGCGCAGGCGGCGTGCGACCTCGGCGCCGACGTCACGTTGATAGCCGGGCCGGTGGCGCTGGCGACGCCGGCCGCGGTCGCCGGCACGCTGCGGCGCATAGACGTGACCTCGGCCGCGGACGTGGCGGCCGCGGCCCGTGCGCAACTCGCCGACGCCGACGTCTTCATCGCCTGCGCCGCGGTCAGCGATTACCGTCCGGCGACGGCGGCGCGGCGCAAGATCAAGAAGTCCGCGCACTCGTCCGGCGGCTTCGCGCTCGAGCTGGTGGAGACCGAGGACGTCCTCGAGAGCGCGGGCCGGCGGTATCCGCATTTGTTCCGCGTCGGCTTCGCCGCCGAGACCGAGGCCGTCGAGGCCAACGCCAAGGCGAAACTGCTGAAAAAAAATCTCGACGTGGTCGTGGCCAACCGCGTCGGCGCCGGCGACGGCTACGGCTACGGCGGCGACGACAACTTGGTGGACGTGTACTGGCGCGGCGGCGGCGCGCGCCCAAGCACGCGCCTCGGCCCGGCGCCGAAGACCGAACTGGCGGCGCGGCTGATGCGGTGCATCGTCGCGCGCTACCGCGAAACTTCGCACGCGCGTGAGCAAAGCGATACGGCTTAAGATACTGGATTCGCGCTTAGGCGACGATTTTCCGCTACCGGACTACGCGACCGCGGGTTCCGCCGGCGTGGACGTGCGCGCCTGCGTGGAGCAGGCCGTAACCTTGGACGCCGGCGACGCGGCGCTGATTCCGACCGGTTTTGCGGTGCACGTCGGCGATCCCGGCTACGCCGCGGTCATCCTGCCGCGTTCGGGGCTGGGGCACAAACACGGCATCGTGCTCGGCAACGGCCTCGGCCTGATCGATTCGGACTACCAGGGGCAGGTGTTCGTGTCGTGCTGGAACCGCGGCACGCGCAGCTACCGCGTCGAACCGGGAGAGCGTATCGCGCAGATGGTGTTCGTGCCGGTCGCGCGCGTACGTTTCGAGGTGGTCGCGGACTTCGAGCAAAGCGCGCGCGGTGCTGGCGGCTTCGGACATTCGGGTCGGTATTAGCGAAGACGCGCATCGTGGAGAGCGGTTTTGGGACGCAGCGGGCGCGGCGCGGCGCCACGGACGCGCGCGGAGGCGGCGATGCCCGTCGCGGGTGATATTTTTCGCGCCTACGACGTTCGCGGCGTCGTCGACGAGCAGCTGGACGAGGCGACGATGTATGCCATCGGGCGCGCCGTCGCGACGTGTCATCCGGGCCTCGGCGCCGTAGCACTCGGACGCGACGGGCGGCTGTCGAGCGCGCGCCTTGCGCGCGCGTTGGGCGACGGCCTGCGCGCGTCGGGCGCCGACGTCGTGGACGTCGGTCTTGCGCCTACGCCGCTGTTGTATTTCGCCGCGCACGAACTGTGCGCCGGTTCCGGCCTGATGGTTACCGGCAGCCACAACCCGCCCGAATACAACGGCGTCAAGATGATGATACGCGGCCACACCCTCGCCGGCGACGATGTCCAAAGGCTGCACGCCGCGGTCGTCGCCGGCGACTTCGACGAAGGGCGCGGCGCCCGTCGCCAATGCGAACCGCTTAACGATTACGTCGCGCGCGTCGCCGCCGACGTGCGTCTGGCGCGGCGCCTGCGCGTCGCGGTGGATTGCGGCAACGGCGCCGCCGGGCCCGCGGCCCAGGCGCTGTTCGCGCGCCTGGACTGCGAGCTGACCTGCCTCTACTGCGACGTCGACGGGCGTTTCCCGAACCACCACCCGAACCCGAGCGACGTGGGCAACCTGGCCGCGTTGATCGAGACCGTGCGCGGCGACGGCCTCGACGTCGGCCTCGCCTTCGACGGCGACGGCGACCGTCTGGGCGTCGTGGATGATCGCGGCCAGGTGATCTGGGCCGACCGCCAGTTGATGGTCTATGCCAAGGACCTGCTGCGCCGCCGCCCCGGCGCCGCGGTCATCTACGACGTCAAGTCGTCGCGCCATCTGGCCGCGCTGGTCGAGCAATGTGGCGGCGTCGCGCACATGAGCCGCACCGGCCACTCGTTTATCAAGGCCGCGTTGCAGGACAAAAACGCGCTGCTGGCGGGCGAGATGAGCGGGCATATTTTCTTCCGCGACCGCTGGTACGGCTTCGACGACGCCCTCTACGCGGGCGCGCGCCTGCTCGAGATCGTGGCCGCCGACGGACGCCGTTGCAGCGACGTCTTCGGCGAACTGCCGCAGGCGTACGCGACGCCGGAGATCAACGTCCACTTCGGGCGCGAAGGCCGCCAACATCGGTTCATGCGGCGTTTCGCCGCGCACGCGCGCACGCGCTTTAGCGACGCCGGCGGGCGCGTCAACGAGCTCGACGGCGTGCGCGCCGAGTTCGACGACGGCTGGGGCCTGGTGCGCGCGTCGAACACGACGCCGTGCCTGGTGGCGCGCTTCGAGGCCGACACCGAACCCGGCCTGCGCCGCATCCAAGGCCTGTTCCGCGACGCGCTGTTGCAGACGGAACCGACGCTCGACGTGCCCTTTTGAGCGATGCAGGACGCGAAGCGCAGGGTAAAGATTCTCAGCGAGGCGCTGCCGTACATACAGCGCTTCCGCGACCACGTGATCGTCGTCAAGTACGGCGGCAGCGCGATGACCGACGCGCGCCTGCGGCACGGTTTCGCGCGCGACGTCGTGCTGCTGAAGGCGGTCGGCATGGAGCCGATTATCGTGCACGGCGGCGGCCCCGACATTTCGCGCAACCTGAAAAAAGCCGGCATAGCAACGCGCTTCGTCAACGGTCTGCGCGCAACTTGCGCCGACGCCATGCGCGTCGTCGAGGAGACGCTGGCCGAGGTCAACCGCGGCATCGTCGCCTCGATCACGGCGCACGGCGGCACAGCCCAGGGCTTCGTCGGCGCCGCCGGCGGCATACTGAGCGCGCGCAAATTGCCGCCGGACGAACACGGACGGGACCTGGGGCGGGTCGGCGAAGTCGCGCGCGTGTCGCCGGCGCTTGCCGATTTCGCCCACCGCCGTTCGGCGGTGCCGGTCATAGCGCCCATCGGCGTTGGCGAGGACGGCCTGTCATACAACGTCAACGCCGACGCCGCGGCCGGCGCCATCTCGACGCACTTGCAGGCCGAGAAACTCATCCTGCTGACCAACACGCCCGGCCTGCTCGACGAGAACGGCGGGTTGATTACCGAAATCGCGTGGGGCGAGGTCGAGGCGCTGGTTGCGCGCGGCGTCATTCACGGCGGCATGTTGCCGAAGGTCGCATGCGCGTTCAACGGCGTGCGCGACGGCGTGCACTCGGCGCACATCATAGACGGGCGCGTCGAGCACGCGCTGCTGCTCGAACTGCTGACCGACGAAGGCGTCGGCACGATGATACGGTAGGCCGTGGCGCCGCCCCGCCCCCGAGTCCGTCATTCCCGTAGAAGCCCGCCACCGCGCCGGCGGATAAGGTTGGCCACAGGCGGATAACAGCCTGCGCGGTTCGTTACAATGCCGCCATGTCGCTTTTGCAGGATAAGGAAAGCGCTTGGCGGTCGCTGCTCTCGCTGCTCTGGGCGACGCTGTTTGTCGTCGCAGGCGGCGCGTCGGGGGCGGCGCTTGCACAGTCCGAAGGCATCGGCATCCGCCCGCCGCCGGCGGCGACGTCCGAAGGCGCCGCCGCGGTGTTCGTGGTCACACTGCCCGGCGACGCCGCGGGCGTGGTCAGCGTCACCTACACGGTGCGCGCGACGCCGTCGGGCGGCGTTTCGATAGCGGACTTTGCCAGTCCGACGAGCACGGCCGTGGCGCGCGCGGGGGCGCTGCCCTTCAGTGGCAGGCTGGAGGTGGACACCGCGGTCACTCGCACCGGATTCATCGTCGTTTCTATTTACGACGACGATGACAGCGAAAGGGCCGAGTCTTTCATAGTGGACCTGGGCGGCGGCGTTTCCGCGACCGCGACGATAGCCGCCAGCGATCCGATAGAAATCAGCGGCTTCATACTGGACGGAGATCTTGCGAATGCCTTGGAAGAAATAAGCGAATTCAGTTTTTTTGTGGAGCTGGACTCGGGGCAGACCACGGCCGCTTCGACGTTGACGCTGGCCTGGGAGATCACCGCCGACCCGCCCGGGCCGCCCGGGTCGCCCGGGCCGCAAGGCGCGCGCGGCGTCGAAGTCGCTGATTTCGCCGCTTCGGAGAACATTGGCGCCGCGCGCGTCGGCGCCTTTCCGATAACCGGCACGATAGTCATTCCGGCGGGCGGCGCGAACGGCGCATTTTACGTGCCCATCTTCGACGACGACGAGGTCGAACCTCTGGAGTTTTTCCGGGTCGCCTTAGTCGGCGTCATCGCGGGAGACGACGACGGCGCTTACTACAAAATCGGCGCGCCCGGCACCGCGCTCGCCTACGTCGCCGCGAGCGACCGCGAAGTCGGCGTCGAGGGCCCGGGCACGGGCGTCGCCGTCGAGGGCGAGCATCTTGACTTCACGTTCGCGCTGAGCGAGGCGTCGGCCGCCGTCTTTGATGCTCTTACGGTGCACTTTGTGATTACCGGCACCGGCGTTAGCGCGGACGACTTCGAGGATGCCCGCGGCAACCCGCTCGCGACGTTGCCGACGACGGCGGCCATCGCGGTGAACGAGACTTCGACCACGCTGACGCTGCGTTTGCGCGCTGACGGCAGAGCGGAGGGGACGGAACGCTTCCGCGTCCGCGTGAGGCGCGTGAGCGGCGGCGGCCTGCACACCAACCACGTATCCGCCGCGTCTTCGGCCAGCAGGGTCGTCGCCATCGCCGACGTGGTCGCGCTCGGCGTGGCCGGCGCACTAGTCGCAAGCGAGGGCGGCGCCCTCGTGTTCCCGGTTCGACTCGATTCGGGCGCCACCGCCGCCGCTTCGACGCTGACGCTGACGTGGGAGATCGCCACGGCCTCGGACGCGCTCAGAATCAACGTGGCCGGGGCGCACGGCGACGACCTTGCGCTTGCCGGCGACGCGGGCGCTCCCCGCGGCGGCGCCTTTCCGGTGCGCGGCACCTCGGTCATCGCTTCGGGAAGCGCCGTCGGCGTCATCGTCGTGCCCGTTTTCGACGACGCGCTCGTCGAACCGTGGGAAGTGCTGGCGCTCAGGCTGACCGGCGTCGCGCAGGGCAGGGGCGACACCGCCCGCTATCGGATCTCCGACGCGCTCGCTTCGGCGCCCGGCTATATTCTTCCAAGCGACCGCGAGATCGGCGTAGAAAGACGGACGCCCGCGGCCGCGGACGAGGGCGGAAGTTTCGACTTTGCGTTCTTCGTAAGCGAGGCGACCGCGGACCTCGGCCATGACGTGACGGTGCACTTTGTGATCACCGGCAGCGGCGTTGCCGCCGACGATTTCGAGGACCAAGCCGGCAACCCGCTGGCGTCGCTGCCGACGAGCGCGGTCATCATTGCAGGCAGCCGCGTCGCCGGCTTGCGCTTGCGCGCGCGACGCGACGGCGCGCCCGAAGGCGACGAGCAATTTGCCGTTCGCATAGAGCGGGTGACCGGCGGCGGCGCGCACACCAACAACGTTTTGGCCGCGGCCGCGGCGACCAGCGCCACGATCAACGACCGCAACCGCCCGCTGAGGATAACGCCGCCGACTCCGGTGGACGCAAACGAGGGGCAGGACGCGGTGTTCGTTGTCGCGTTGCCCGACGGCGCCGTCGGCGTGGTGGCGGTCACCTATACCGTGGCCGCGGCCGCCGCCGGCGGCGTTCAGATAGAGGACTTTGCCGACGCCGCCGACCCCGGCGTCGCGCGCGCGGGCGCGCTGCCCTTCGAAGGCGTGCTGATGGTGGACGCCGCGGCTACGCGCACCGGGGTCGTCACTATTCCGCTATACGACGACGCCGTCTCCGAACTTGCCGAGGCGTTCACCGTGACTCTGCACAACGGCGCCTCGGCCACCGCCACGATCCGCGCCAGCGATCCGATCGCGCTCGTGATCGGCGAGGATGAACACGTCGCGGAAGGGGGCGAATTCACTTTTGTCGTCTATCTCGGCGGCGTCGTCGCCGCCTCGACGCTGACGCTGGTCTGGGAAATCACCGGCGGCGAGGACGACGCGCAGGGCGCGCGCGGCATCGAGGTCGGCGATCTCGCCGCTCCGGGGGACGGTGCCACGGCGCGTGCCGGCGGTTTTCCGGTGACCGGCACGCTGGTCATCCCGGCGGGGCGTTCCCTGGTGGATTTCGTCGTCGCAACGTTCGACGACGAGCAGGTCGAGCCTTTGGAATCTCTGCGCGTCGCCGTGGCCGGAGACGACGACATCGCGTACTACGAAACCAGCCTGACGAGCGCCGCCGCCTACATTTTTGAAAGCGACCGCGAGATTTCGGTACGCGCGCCGCGCATCGCGGGCGCGGACGAGGGGGGCTATCTCGACTTCACGTTCGCGTTGAGTGAGGCGTCGGCCGGTCTGTTCGCGGATCTGACGTTGCATATAGAGATAAGCGGCACCGGTATCACCGCGGGCGACTTTGCGGATGATTTCGGCGACCCGCTTGCGGTGCTGCCGACGACGGCGGTTATCCGCGCCGGGGCGCGCGCCGCGACGTTGCGGTTGCGCCCGCGCGCGGACGGCGAGATCGAGGGCGCGGAAGAGTTCCGCGTGCGCCTGCGGCGCGCTACCGGCGGCGGCGGCAGCGAGACCAATCACGTCGCCGCCGCCGCGTCTTCGGCGAGCGCCATGATCAACGCCGAAGCGCCGTGGGCGCTGACGCCCGCGTCGCAGCGGGTGGACGAGGGCGCCGCCGCGACGTTCATCGTCACCGCGCCGGACGCCGCCGTCGGCGTGGTCGCGGTCACCTGGACCGTGGCCGCGGCCGGCGCGCGCGGCGCGCAGGCTGAGGATTTTGCAGACCCCGCTGATCCCGGCGCGCCGCGCCCGGGCGTCCTGCCCTTCAGCGGCATGGTGACGGTGGACACCGCAGTGACCCGCAGCGCCGTGATCACGCTGCCGATATACGACGACGACGTTTCCGAGCGTCCGGAATCGTTCACCGTGACGTTGCAGAACGGCGCGCGCGCTACGGCTGTGATCAACGCCAATGATCCGGTGACGCTCTCGATAACGCGGGATGTATCGCAGGAGGAAGGCACCACACTGTCTTTTGTCTTATCGTCCTCGAGGCCCGCCGCTTCCGACCTGTCGGTGCGTTGGGAGGTCACCGCCGACGTGCCGGCGACACAAGATACGAACGCGGTCGAGATCGGCGACTTCCCGGATGCGACGAGCGCCGCGGTCGCCCGGCGCGGCGGTTGCCTGCTTGACCGCGACTCGTGTCCCGCCGGGCTTCGCCTCAGCGGCTTTCCGCTGCGCGGCGTCGCCGTCGTCGCGGCGCGGGCGACCACCGGCGGCATCTCGATTCCGACGTTTGACGACGACGAGTTCGAGCCGCGCGAAACCTTTCGGATCGTCCTGACCGGCGTCGAGGCGGCGCCTGCCGACGACGCCTACTACGTGGTCGGCACGCAATCGGCGTTTGGCCGCATCGAACGAAGCGAGCGCGAGGTTCGGATACGAACGCCGCGACCCGCGGCCGCGGCCGCCGGCGGGCGTCTTGTCTTTCCGTTTGCGTTGAGCAGCGGTTCGGCTGCGCTGTCCGAGGATATGACGATCCACTTCACGCTCAGCGGCACCGTCGCCGCCCAAGACTTCACGGATGAGGCCGGCGCACCGCTTGCGGCGTTGCCGACGACCGCGATCATCGCCGCCGGACGCACCGACGGCGCGCTCGTGCTGCGCGTGCGCGCCGTACGGCGCGAGGCGGCGCGCTTTCGGGTCACGTTGCGTGCCGCGACCGGCGGCGGCGGCACCCACGTGAATCGCATCGCCGCCGCCGCGTCTTCGGCGAGTGCGACGATCAACGCCTCTGTGCCGCTGGCGCTGGCGCCCGCGTCGCAGCGGGTGGACGAAGGCGCGACCGCAACGTTCACCGTCACCGCAGCGGACGCCGCCACCGGCGTGGTCGCGGTAATCTACACCGTGGCCGCGACCGGCGCGCGCGGCGTGCAGGCTATAGATTTTGCAGACCCCGCCAATCCCGGTGCACCGCGCCCGGGCGCCCTGCCCTTCACCGGCATGGTGACGGTGGACACCGCGGCGACCCGCAACGCCGTGATCGCGCTGCCGATATACGACGACGACGTCTCCGAGAACACCGAGGCGTTCGTCGTGACCTTGGGCAACGGCGTTTCGGCGAGCGCGACGATAGCCGCCAATGATCCGATAGGAGTTTCGGTCGAGGCGGGCACGGTCGCCGAAGAGAGCGGCGAGGCCTTGTCCTGGCGTATCCGGGTAGGCGACGGCGCCACCGCGGTCGCTTCGACGTTGACGGTGCATTGGAAAATTACCGCCGCGGCCGGAGCGGCGGGTGCGAACGCCGCCGCAATCGGCGACCTCGCCGACCCGGACGATGCCGCCGTGGCGCGCGGCGGTGATTTCCCGATCATCGGCCAGGCCGTCGTCGCGCCGCGCACCGCCACTGGCGCGGTGGCGGTGCGCGTCTTCGACGACACCGAGTTTGAACCCAGGGAGGCGTTGCGGATCGTCTTGACCGGGGTTACCGGAGGCGGCGACGACCCCGCCCACTACGGCGTCGGCACCCAAAGCGCCGCGTTCGGCTATATCGTTTCCGGCGACCGCGAGATCACGCTGCGCGCGGTGCGCCCCGCGGCCGTCGCCGAAGGCGGGAGCCTGGCGTTCGTGCTCGCGCTGAGCGACGGTTCGGCGGCATTGACGCAGGCGCTGACGGCGCGCGTTGCGATCACCGGCGCGGGTATCACCGCGGGTGATTTCGAGGACGCCTTCGGCAACCCGCTCGCGGCGTTGCACGCGACCGCGACGATCAGTGCCGGGCGCACCACCGGCGCGTTCACGCTGCGCGTGCGCGACGACGACGACGCCGAGGAGGCGGAGAGGTTTCAGGTCGTTTTGCGCAACGTCGCGGGCGGCGGCGGCCCCTATGCGAACAACCCCTCGGCCGTGCCCGCGAGTGCGGTCATAGGCGCCGGCGACCGGCGAATGCGGATGGCGCCGCAACCGGTGGCGGTGGCCGAGGGCAGCAGCGCGGTGTTCACCGTGCTGCTGCCGGACGCCGCCACCGGGACCTTCGATATTTCTTATGCCGTCTCCGCGGCTCCGGGCGCCGCGGGTGTTTCGCTTTCGCAGTTCTACGATGAATTCAGAGTCTCCCCAGCGTGCCCCGAAGGCTGTCGTATCAACCGCCGCAGGCGCGGCCCCTCCGCGGCGACGGGTATCTCGATAGAAGACTTTGCGAGCACGACGAGCGCGGCCGTGGCGCGCACCGGAAACCTGCCTTTCAGCGGCATGATCACGGTGGACGCGGACGCGGCCGCCAGCGGCGCCATCCACGTTCCCATCACCGACGACGACGAGTTCGAGCCGCGCTCGCGGGAGGTTTTTCAGGTCGCCCTGACCGCAGTCGTGGACGGCGACGGCAGGTCCCACGCGATCGGCGTTCCGTCTTCGGGGGTGGGCGTTATCATCAACGACGACGGCAGCCGCATCCGCAGCGTGTCCGTGGATCGCGCGAGGGTCCTCGAGGGCGAAAGCATACGCTTCTCCTTCGGATTCCAGAATCAGATTTCGGTGCCCTTTACACTTGTGCGCGTCCCGGACATACTCGGGTACACTCCGCAATACCCCACGTTCATTCCGCGATACGTCGACGAGTTTTTGCACTATCAGATAACCGGCACGGGCATCACGGCCGCGGATTTCGCGCGCAACGAAGCGGGCGAGCCGCTGACGTCGTTGCGCGGCAGCTTGCGGGTAAGCAGGGTAACGGGTCGTTTCGATCTATGGACGAATATTGACGGCGAGCGCGAAGGCGCCGAGACCTTTCGGTTCATCGCCACCGCGATTACCGACGGCAGCCTTCCGCTGCCCGGCGAGACGCTGCCCGGTGATTCCTCGCGCGTCGCCGTCATCCAGCCGCAGCCGGCGACGATAACGCCGCCGGTGATCGCGGTCGCCGAAGGAGAGAGCGCGGCGTTGAGCGTGGCCGCGGCCACCACCGCGCGTACCGAAATCCGGTACAAAGTCGCCGCTGCGGCCGTGGGCGGCGTCCGGCGGCAAGACTTTCAGATCGTCGGAAAGGAGTTTCCTCTTCCTCCCGGATTTTTCGACCGCCTGCCTTTGACGTACCGGACCGCGACGAACGAAGGCCGCGGCGCCATTCGCTTCCGCGCCGTTGACGACGCCGTTTCCGAACGCGAGGAATCTTTCATCGTGTTCCTGAGCGAGTCCTCGGCCAGCGTCACAATCGGCGCCAGCGATCCGGTCGAGATCGCGTTGGACGCCGAGATCGCCGGCCGCGAGGGCGACGTTTTCTTTTTTCCGATCACCGCGTCCGCGGTGGCCGCCTCGACCTTGACGGTGACGTGGGCGATCACGGCCGCGGTCGCCGTGGACGGCGCGGCCGCCGCCGCGGCCCGCGATTTCGCAGACGCGACCGATAGCGCGTCGCGCCACCGCGGTTTTCCGGTTACCGGCAGCGCGGTGATCAACGCCGGCACCAGCGCCGGCGTCGTGACGGTGGCCACTTTCCAGGACGACGACGTCGAACCGCGCGAGAGTTTCCGCGTTGTCCTGACGGGTGTTCAGGGCGGTCGCGGCTACCACCGCATCGGTGCGCGCAATTCCGCGCTCGGTCACATTCTCCCGAGCGACCGTGAGGTCGGCGTGGAAGGAGCGCGCGCGGCGGACGCGCACGAGGGCCAGAGTCTGTCCTTCGTCTTCGCGGTGAGCAGCGAATCGGTGCCGGTGTCAGAGGAGATGACGGTGCACTTTGTGATAAGCGGCACCGGCGTAACGCCGGCGGACTTTGCGGACGAGGCGGGCAACCCGCTGTCGGCGTTGCCGACCACGGCGCTGATCGCAGCGAGCCACACCGCCGGCGCGTTGACGCTGCGCCTGCGCGTGGACGGCGAGGTCGAGGAGCCGGAGGAGTTTCGCGTCCTGCTGGAACGCGCGACCGGCGGCGGTGGCGCGCACGCCAACCAGGTATCCGCGGCCGCGTCTTCGGCCGCTGTGACCATACTTCCGGCGCTTCCGATAGTGGATCCGATAGTGGGCGCGCGCGTGTATTTGCAGGGTGCGTATGCGGGCTCCGGTGGCATGAGCACCGGATTGATAGACGTTTTGCCGAGGCGACAACCCTATAACGTGGCTCCGTGGAACTACCCGGCGACAACGACGGTGCCGCACGTCGGGGAGGGGTCTGGATTGAGCGGCGTAACCTCGACGATAGTGGATTGGGTGCTGGTGGAGCTGCGCACCGGCGCGAACGTGGGCGCGATACTGGAATCGGCGCCGACGCCGGGCGGTCGCGCGACGGGCCTGCTGTTGCGCGACGGTCGTATCGCAGGGATCAACGAGGATGCGGCGACGGCGGCGGATGCGCTGTTCCTGGACGGCGTGCGTTTTGAGACGGAGCTGCCCGAAGGCGGGCAAGTGTACGTGTTGGTGCACCACCGCAACCACCTGTCGGTAATATCCGCGAATGCATTGGCGCCCGGCAGCGAGGGCTGCACCGCGGGCTACTGCGTGGACTTCCGGTTCGCGCAGTCGCACGGGGGTCGGCAGGCCGAAGTCGGGCAAGGCACGTATGCGATGTTCGCGGGCGACGTGGATCGCAACGGCGTGATAGACGAGCGGGACGAGACATTGATCCGCGTGCACAACCTGAGGTCGTTGGGCGCGGGCGCGTACCGCGACCCGGACGCGGCCGGCAATTACGCGGTGGACGCGGATTTGGACTTCGACGGCGAGGTGTTGTCCGCTGATCGGTGTTTCGTGCTCGCGCCGGGGAACCAGGGTCGGTGCAGGACGTTTTCGGCGCCGTAGGAACGGGTCGGCATGGCTTCGGGAGTGGCTTCAGGAGGCGGCCGCGTAGCGTTTGCGGTAGGCGCGGAAGCCCTCGAGCGAGGAGGCATGCGCGGGGTCTGCCTCGAGCATCGCCGCCAGCTGGGTCGCGTCGGCGATGCTGGTCACGCGGACGCCGAACCGTCGCTGTAGTTCTTGCGCCGCCGAGGTTGCCCCGGTGCCTTTTTCGCGGCGGTCGAAGGAGATGAGCAGTGCCGAGGGCCGCGCGCCGGCGTCGCGGATGATGGCGATGGCCTCGCGCGCGGCGGTGCCCGCGCTGATGACGTCGTCTATGATCAGCACCCGCCCGCGCAGCGGCGCGCCGACGAGGCGCCCGCCCTCGCCGTGCGTCTTGGCCTCTTTGCGGTTGTAGGCGAAAGGCTTGGTGACGCCGAATTCCCGGTGCAGGGCCAGCGCGGTTGCGCACACCAGCGGGATGCCTTTGTAGGCGGTTCCGAAGAGGACCTCGAATGGGGCTGCATCGCGCACGATGGCGTTCGCGTAGAAGTGCCCTAATTGCGCGAGCGCGCCGGCGTCGTCGAAGACGCCCGTGTTGAAGAAGTAGGGGCTGATTCTGCCGGACTTCAGTTCAAAGGAACCGAATTGCAGGGCCTTGTATTTCAGCGCAAAGCGCAGGAATTGCTCGGCATTGTCGTCCATGAGCGGATTGTAGCCGACGAACCGGCGGCCATGCGTGCGGCGGCGAGAACGCCGCGCGCTGACGCGAGATGGTAAAGCCCCGTGTATATTATAATAAGAGAAGTGACCGCCTCATCTATTCGCCGATGCCCGACGCCAACTTACCTTGAACCGCCCGTGTTTTTCGGAGACTTCTCAGGGGGACGGTTTTAGTGAACATACAGGATTATAATCAGCGCATGATGCGCGACATCCGCCTATCCCCCCCCTGATCCCGCATAGCAGGGTGTGGACGATGAGAATTGCCGCGTGCTTGCTGTTGATGGCTTTTGCCGCCGGCGTCGCGGCCCAAACCCCGACGGGCAGCGTCGACTATGACGTCAATGACAACAATCTGATAGACGTCAGGACTTCGACGCAGTTGCAGGCCATCACCCACGATCTGACGGGTGCCGGCAACGCCGCCCCCGCCGCTTATAGCACTGCGTTTCCCGACGCCGTGCCGGGCATGGGTTGTCCCGGCACCTGCACCGGTTATGAATTGCTGAACGACGTGGACCTGTCGGGCAGGGCCTGGAACCCGATAGGGGGTGGGCCGCCCGTTTGGGATGATAATTTGCCCGATGAGAACCGTTACAACACGGTGTTCGAAGGCAACGGCCACGTCATCAGGAACATGCGCATTGACGGCGGGAATGGCGCTTGGAGTACGTGGGTTTGTTCCGCGGCCTGGGCGTTGACAGTGTCGTGCGCAACGTGGGTCTGGTGGACGTGTACGTGAGCGTGGGTGGAGGCAGCCGCCTGACGGGTGCGTTGGCGGGGGATGCCTACGGCAGGATAGCGTCGAGTTACGTGGTGAGTGGCACGGTGGTCGGCGATCTTCTCACGGGCAGTCTGGTGGGCTCCGTGGCCGGGAGTGGAATCATCATTGCCAGTTATGCCAACGTGTCGGTGGATAGCCCGGGGGCGTTTTTGGGCGGTCTGGCAGGCGGCGTCGCCGACATGAGCATAGTGAGCGCCAGTTACACGTTGGCGACGATGCGAAGGAGCGGTTTCCAGATCGGCGGTGTGGCGGGGGGCCGCAGTCTATCGGCCCAGATTCGGTCGAGCTACTTTGATCGCGAGCGCAGTGGGCAGAGTTCGTGCTGCGGCCAGGTGGGCCCGCTGTCGCCGGACAATACGCCGAAGACATCGTTCGATTTGCGCAACCCGACGACGACGGCGGACACCATCTACGCCGGTTGGGACAGATTGGATCTGGACGGCGACGGCGACTTCAACGACGCGCCGTGGGACTTCGGGAATAGTTCGGAATATCCGTTGCTGCGCGGCATGAGCGCGCGTTATCCCACCGGCAACACCACGAATATCGTTGTGCAGCGGCGCTTGCAGCCTCCGGTATTGGCGACGCTGTCGCAGCGAGGCGGCGTTTTGGCAACGGAAGGTTCGACGGCGACGTACGCGGTGGAATTGGACGTTCCCAGTGTCGGCGCGGTTACGATGAATTGGTCCGTGGAGTTGACCGGCGCCAGCACCGGTCACGCCGAGGCGGCCGATTTTGACGGTTCGACGCGAGGGCAGGTGGTTCTGGCGGGCACCGACAGCGCGGTTTTCCAGGTCGGGATAGTAGAGGACGAGATGCCGGAGTTGCGGGAGACGTTTCGGGTGCGGCTACGCAATTTGCAAGGCCCGGACAACGTGCGTTTGAGTGCCGCCAGCTCCTCGGTCATCAGCGTTATTGAAGCGCATGGATTTGATTATGACACCGACGACAACAATCTGATAGACGTCCGGAATCGGGCGCAGTTGGAGGCCATCACCCACGATCTGACGGGCGCCGGCAACGCCGCCCCCGCCGCCTATGGCACCGCGTTTCCCGGCGCCATGCAGGGCATGGGTTGTCCCGGCACCTGCACCGGTTATGAATTGCTGAACGACGTCGACCTGTCGGGCGAGAACTGGGACCCGATAGGGGGTGGGCCGCGCGATTGGCTGGATAATTCGCCTGATGATAATATGCCTGATGAGAACCGTTACAACGGGGTGTTCGAAGGCAACGGCCACGTCATCAGGAACATGCGCATTGACGGCGGGAGTGGCATTTGGGAGTACGTGGGTTTGTTCCGCGGCCTGGGCGCCGACAGTGTCGTGCGCAACGTGGGTCTGGTGGACGTGTACGTGCGCGTGGATGAAGGCCGCTTCGCGGGCGCGTTGGCGGGGGATGCCTACGGCAGGATAGCGTCGAGTTACGTGGTGAGTGGCACGGTGGTCGGCGATCTTCTCACGGGCAGTCTGGTGGGCTCCGTGGCCGGGAGTGGAATCATCATTGCCAGTTATGCCAACGTGTCGGTGGATAGCTCGGGGGCGTTTTTGGGCGGTCTGGTAGGCTCCGCCGCCGACATGAGTATAGTGAGCGCCAGTTACACGTTGTCGACGATGCAAAGGAGCGGTTCCCAGATCGGCGGTCTGGCGGGAGGGCGTAGTGCATCGCGTTTTTTTGGAACGGCCGAGATTCAGTCGAGCTACTTTGATCGCTGGCGCAGCGGGCAGAGTTCATGCTGCGGCGGGGTGGGCCCGCTGTCGCCGGACAATACGCCGCAGACATCCCTCGATTTGCGCACCCCGACGACGACGGCGGACACCATCTACGCCGGTTGGGACCAGTTGGATCTGGACGGCGACGGCGAGCGCAACGACGCGCCGTGGGATTTCGGGAGTGAGTCGGAATATCCGGTGCTGCGCGGCGTGAGCGCGCGTTATCCCGTCGCCGGCAACACCACGAATGTCGGCGTGCAGCGGCGTTTGCAGCCGCCGATATTGGTGGCGTTGTCGCAGCGAGGCGGCGACGTAGTGGCGGAAGGTTCGACGGTAACGTACGCGGTGGAACTTGATGCTCGCAGCGCCGACCCGATTTCGATGACTTGGTCCGTGGAATTGACCGGTGCCGGTGCCGGCCACGCGGCCGTGGCCGATTTTCCCGATACCAGTACCAGTCGTGCCAATCCTCCCGTGGTGACGACGGGGACGATCACCATCGTCAACACCGCCAGCGCGGTTTTCCAGGTCGGGATAGTAGAGGACGGGATGCCGGAGTTGCGGGAGACGTTTCGGGTGCGGCTAAGCAATTTGCAAGGCCCGGACAACGTGCGTTTGCGTGCCGCCAGCTCCGCGGTCATCAGCGTTATTGAAGCGAATGGATTTGATTATGACACCGACGACAACAATCTGATAGACGTCCGGAATCGGGCGCAGTTGGAGGCCATCACCCACGATCTGACGGGTGCCGGCAACGCCGCCGCGGCCGATTATGACACCGCGTTTCCCGGCGCCATGCAGGGCATGGGTTGTCCTACCACCTGCACCGGTTATGAATTGCTGAACGACGTGGACCTGTCGGGCGAGAACTGGGACCCGATAGGGGGTGGGCCGCGCACTTTTAATAATGCCCCTTTTCCCGATGAGAACCGTTACAACGGGGTGTTCGAAGGCAACGGCCACGTCATCAGGAACATGCGCATTGACGGCGGGAATCGCGCTTGGGAGTACGTGGGTTTGTTCCGCTTCCTGGGCGCCGACAGTATCGTCCGCAACGTGGGTCTGGTGGACGTGTACGTGCGCGTGGATGTAGAAAGCTTCCGGACGGGCGCGTTGGCGGGGGATGCCCACGGCAGGATAGCGTCGAGTTACGTGGTGGGTGGCACGGTGGTCGGCGGTTTTCAAACGGGCAGTCTGGTGGGCTCCGTGGGCGGGAGTGGAATCATCATTGCCAGTTATGCCAACGTGTTGGTGGATAGCATGTCTCGGCTGTTGGGCGCTCTGGCAGGCACCGTCGTCGGCAGGAGCATAGTGAGCGCCAGTTACACGTTGTCGACGATGCGAAGGAGCGGTTTCCGGATCGGCGGTGTGACGGGGGGGCGCAGTCCATCGGCCGGGATTCAGTCGAGCTACTTTGATCGCTGGCGCAGCGGGCAGAGTTCGTGCTGCGGCCGGGAGGGTCCGCTGTCGCCGGACAATACGCCGAAGACATCGTTCGATTTGCGCAACCCGACGACGACGGCGGACACCATCTACGCCGGTTGGGACCAGTTGGATCTGGACGGCGACGGCGAGCGCAACGACGCGCCGTGGGATTTCGGGAGTGATTTGGATTATCCGGTGCTGCGCGGCGTGGGCGCGCGTTATCCCGTCGCCGGCAACACTACGAATGCCGACGTGCAGCGGCGTTTGCAGCCGCCGATATTGGTGGCGTTGTCGCAGCGAGGCGGCGATCTGGTGGCGGAAGGCTCGACGGTAACGTACGCGGTGGAATTGGATTTTCCCATCAGCGCCGCGATTACGATGACTTGGTCCGTGGAATTGACCGATGCCGGTGCCGGCGCCGGCCACGCGGCCGTGGCCGATTTTCCCGATACCAGTACCAGTCGTGCCAATCCTCCCGTGGTGACGACGGGGACGATAACCATCGTCAACACCGACAGCGCGGTTTTCCAGGTCGAGATAGTAGAGGACGAGGTGCCGGAGTTGCGGGAGACGTTTCGGGTGCGGCTAAGCAATTTGCAAGGCCCGGACAACGTGAGTTTGCGTGTCGCCAGTTCCGCGGTCGTCAGTGTTATCGCCAGGAATGGGAACGATTATGACCCCGACGACAACGATCTGATAGACGTTATGACGACGTCGCAGTTGGCGGCGATCCGCTATGACCTGGACGGCGACGGCGTGCCCGACAGGGCAGCATATGCGACCACCTATAGCGCGGCATTTCCGTTTTTTGACGAGTTCGAGACTTGTCCGGGTGGTTGCAAAGGCTACGAGTTGTCGAACGATATAGACTTGTCGGGTGAGGACTGGACGCCGATAGGCGGGGGAGGGACATCGGACCGCTACAACGCGGTATTCGAAGGCAACGGCCACATCGTCAGGAACATGAAGTTCACACGAACCGTCGGCAGTCCTCGTTATGACGGCGTGGGCTTGTTCGGCGCCTTGGGCGCCGGCGGCAAGATCCGTTCGGCAGGCATCGAGAACGTGAGCGTGCATGCGCCTGAAAGCGTGGGGGTAGGCGCGTTGGTGGGGATCGCTTACGGCAGGATAGCGGCGAGTTACGCGGTTGGCGGGGTGGTGACCGGTAGCTGGGCCGTAGGCGGTCTGGTAGGCGAGATGCGCGGGGGAAGCGTGATTGCCGGTTATAGCGACGCCGCGGTGCATGGCAGGGGGGAAAGAGCGGGCGGTTTGATAGGCAGCGCCCAGGGCGTGTCCATCGTAAGCGCCAGCTACACGATAGGGGTTCCGACCGGCGGGGGAGGCCATAGAGGCGGTTTGATGGGGTTTCGTCTCTCTACGGTGGAGATCCAGTCAAGCTACTTTGATCGCGAGCGCACCGGACAGACGCGGTGCTGCGGCACGAACCCGCCGTCGCCGGACAATACGCCGAAGACGTCCGCCGAGTTGCGCATCCCGACCGAGGCTACCGGCATCTACGCCGGTTGGGACAGGTTGGACGTGGCCGGCGACGGCGACTTCAACGACGCGCCGTGGGATTTCGGGAGTAGTCTGGATTATCCGTTGCTGCGCGGTATGAGCGCGCGTTATCCCACCGGCAACACCGCGAGTGCCGCGGTGCAGCGGCGCTTGCAGCCGCCGATATTGGCGACGCTGTCGCAGCGAGGCGGTTTTCTGGCAATGGAAGGCTCGACGGCGACGTATGCGGTGGAGCTTGACGTTCCGAGCGTCGGCGCGGTTACGATGAATTGGTCGGTGGAGTTGACCGGCGCCAGCACCGGCCACGCCGCCGCGGCCGATTTTGACGGTGTGACGAGCGGGGAGGTGGTTCTGATCAATACCGACAGCGCGGTTTTCACGGTGGAGATAGCGAGGGACGAGGTGCTGGAACGGCTGGAGCGTTTTCGGGTGCGGCTTTCTGATTTGCGGGGGCCGGACAACTTTCGTTTGAGCGTCGCCGCTTCCGCGGTCGTCAGCATCATCGCACCGCAGGGGCGGGACTACGACGAAAATGACGATGGTCTGATAGAGGTCGCGACGACGTCGCAGTTGGCGGCGATAACCCATGACTTGAGAGGCGGAGGTCTGGCTGGCGTGGATTATGAAGACGTGGTCGCGTACGAAGCCGCGTTTCCGTTTTTTGACGTGGGGGAGACGTGTACGCGCGGCTGCACCGGCTACGAGTTGGTGAACGACCTGGACCTGGCGGGCGAGGACTGGAACCCGATAGGGGGCGGGGGACGCGATAACCGCGGCGACGGTCAACGGCTGCCCGAGGAGCACCTTTACAAAGGGGTGTTCGAAGGCAACGGCCACGTTATCAGCAATATGATAGTGGGCGGCAGCCGGGATATTATCTGGCACTTTGCGGCCTTGTTCCAGGGCTTGGGCGCAGGCGGTGTCATCCGCAACGTGGGCCTGGCGGACGTGGACGTGTTCGTGCATCCGAACAGTATACAGACGGGCGGATTGGCGGGGGTCAATTACGGCGGCAAGGTGGTGGCGAGTTACGTGAGGGGGCCTATGGGGGAGATTGGTGGTAGGGACGTCGGGGTGATCGGCGGTTGGG
The DNA here is from genome assembly GCA_965203445.1 of Candidatus Oxydemutator sp. GTDB lineage: Bacteria > Pseudomonadota > Gammaproteobacteria > Poriferisulfidales > Oxydemutatoraceae > Oxydemutator. Next base: position 800,921 of record OZ241883.1, on the reverse strand, counting down.
GCGTGGGTGGTCTGGTGGCCGTCAATGAGGGGACGATCATTGCCAGCTACACCGACGTGTACGTGGGGCTGGGTGCGATGAATGCCGGCGGTCTGGTGGGTTATAACGCCCCCGGCGCGAAGATCATAGCGAGTTATTCATTGAGAGAGGTGGAACTGCAGTCGGTTCGAATTGGCGGCATATCAATGCCAGATAGGAACATCGGCGGTCTGGTGGGCGTCAACAATGCTGCGTCAACCGCGATAGAGAGCAGTTACTTTGACAGACAACGCAGCAGCTTATCGTCGGGCGGTCTGAGAGTGTCGTCGTCGGCGGCACAGACGAGCCAGGCGTTGCGTTCGCCGATCGCGGCCGAGGGCATTTATGCCGCCTGGAGCGGTCTGAACGTGGACGATACGTCGAGCACGGTGATGGGCGTTTCGACGCTGGACGACGACAACCCGTGGGATTTCGGCACGAATCTGGATTATCCGGCGTTGCGCGGCGTAAGCGCGCGTTACCCGAACGGCAACACCACCGGCATCCGAGTGCAGCGCCCGGTGGCCGACGTATTGGTGACGTTGTCGCAGGGCGCCGGAAACAAATTGGAGGGCGCGGAGGCGGAGTACGCGGTGACATTGAGCGCTTACGGTCCCGCGGTGACGATGACCTGGTCGGTGGAGTTCACCGGCGTCGGCATGGGCCACGCCGATGCGGACGACTTTTCCGCGGCGACGCGCGGGCAGGTGGTTCTGGTGGGCACCGACAGCGCGGTTTTCACGATCACTATCAAGGATGACAACGTGTTGGAAGAAAGCGAAGAGACGTTCCGCGTGCGCTTGAGCGAGCCGAGGGGTTTGGAGCGGTTGCGTCTGGATGCAGCCAGTTCCGCGGTCGTCAGCGTCATCGCAAGGGACGAAGTAGATTACGACGCCGACGACAACAATCTGATAGACGTTATGACGACGTCGCAGTTGTCGGCGATCCGCTATGACTTGGGCGGTATGGGTTTGCGCGGCGTGGCTGATGGAGACATGGTCGCTTACGACGAGGCATTTCCGTCTTTTGACGAAAGTGGGTGTCCGGGCGGCTGCAAAGGCTACGAGTTGGTGAACGACCTGGATTTGTCAGGCGATGACTGGATCCCGATAGGCAGGGGGTCGTCCCGCTACAACGCCGTATTCGAAGGCAACGGCCACGTCGTCAGGAACATGAAGTTCACACGAGCCGTCGGCAGTGATCGTTATGACGACGTGGGCTTGTTCGGCATCTTGGGCGCCGGCGGCAAAATCCGTTCGGTAGGTCTGGAGAACGTGAGCGTGAATGCGCCTGAAAGCGTGGGGGTAGGCGCGTTGGCGGGGACTGCCTACGGCAGGATAGCGGCGAGTTACGCGGTCGGCGGGGTGGTGACCGGTTCCTGGGCGGTAGGCGGTCTGGTGGGCGAGATCTTCGGGGGAACCGTGATTGCCAGTTACAGCGACGTGGCGGTGCATGGCCGGGGACAAAGAGCGGGCGGTTTGATAGGCAGCGTGAGCGGCGGCGTGGGCGTGGGCCAGTCCGTAGTGAGCGCCAGCTACACGATAGGGGTTCCGACCGGCGGGGGAGGTCATAGAGGCGGTTTGACAGGGTTTAATGATTCTTCCTTTTTGGAGCTTCAGTCAAGCTACTTTGACCGCCGGCGCGCCGGGTTGAGTGCGTGCTGCGGTACGAGCATGCCGTCGTCGAACAGTGCGCCCGCCAGGACGTCCGCCGAGTTGCGCGGCCCGACGTCGGCTATGGGCATCTACGCCGGTTGGGACAAGTTGGATGTGGACGCCGACGGCGACTTCAACGACGCGCCGTGGGATTTCGGGAATAGTTCGGAATATCCGTTGCTGCGCGGCATGAGCGCGCGTTATCCCACCGGCAACAGCACGAGTGCCGGCGTGCAGCGGCGCTTGCAGCCGCCGGTATTGGCGACGCTATCGCAGCGAGGCGACGTTCTGGCAACGGAAGGTTCGACGGCGACGTATGCGGTGGAACTTGACGTTCCCAGTGTCGGCGCGGTTACGATGAATTGGTCGGTGGAGCTGACCGGTGCCGGCACCGGCCACGCCGCCGCGGCCGATTTTTCCGGTGCGACGAGCGGGGAGGTGGTTCTGGTCAATACCGACAGCGCGGTTTTCAGGATAACCATCGAAGAGGACGACGGGTTGGAACGGCTGGAGCGTTTTCGGGTGCGGCTTTCTGATTTGCAGGGCGCGGACAACTTTCGTTTGAGCGTCGCCGCTTCCGCGGTCGTCAGCTTCATCGCACCGCAGGGTAGGGACTACGACGAAAATGACGATGGTCTGATAGAGGTCGCGACGACGTCGCAGTTGGCGGCGATAACCCATGATTTGAGAGGCAGAGGTCTGGCCGGCGTGGATTATGGAGACGTAGTCGCGTACGAAGCCGCGTATCCGTTTTTTGACGTGGGGGAGACGTGTACGCGCGGCTGCACCGGCTACGAATTGTTGAACGACCTGGACTTGTCGGGCCTGACTTGGCAACCGATAGGGAGCGGGCTACGCGATGCCCGCGGCCCCGGTCAACGGCTGCCCGAGGAATACCTTTACAAAGGAGTATTCGAAGGCAACGGCCACGTTATCAGCAATATGAGAGTAGTCAGTGGGGGGAGGCCTTGGCAATTTGTGGCCTTGTTCCAGGGCTTGGGCGTAGGCGGTGTCATCCGCAACGTGGGCCTGGCGGACGTGCGCGTGGCCTTGCATCCAAGCAGTATACAGACGGCCGGATTGGTGGGGGTCAACTACGGCGGCAAGGTGGCGGCGTGTTGGGTGACGGGCAGAGGGCACCCCGATGGAGATATGATCGGCGGTTGGGGTGTGGGTGGTCTGGTGGCCTTCAATGGGGGAACGATCATTGCCAGCTACACCGACGTGACGGTGGGGACGGGTGCGGCCGGTGCCGGTGGTCTGGTGGGTTATAACGCCCCCGGCGCGAAGATCATAGCGAGTTATTCATTGAGAAATGTGAAACTGGAGAATGTTCGAGTTCGCGGCGTGCGAGACAGGGACATGGGCGGTCTGGTGGGCCACAACGATGGCGCGATAGAGAGCAGTTACTTTGACAGACAACGCAGCGGCTTATCGTCGGGCGGTGTGGACGTGTCGTCGTCGGCGGTACAGACGAGCCGGGCGTTGCGTTCGCCGATCGCGGCCGAGGGCATTTATGCGGCCTGGAGCGGTCTGAACGTGGACGATACGTCGAGCACGGTGATGGGCGTTTCGACGCTGGACGACGACAACCCGTGGGATTTCGGCACGAATGTGGATTATCCGGCGTTGCGCGGCGTAAGCGCGCGTTATCCCAAGGGCAACACCACCGGCGTCCGGGCGCAGCGCCCGGTGGCCAATGTATTGGTGACGTTGTCGCAGGGCGCCGGAAACAAATTGGAGGGCGCGGAGGCGGAGTACGCGGTGACATTGGGCGCTTACGGTCCCGCGGTGACGATGACCTGGTCGGTGGAGTTCACCGGCGTCGGCATGGGCCACGCCGATGCGGACGACTTTTCCGCGGCGACGCGCGGGCAGGTGGTTCTGGCGGGCACCGACAGCGCGGTTTTCAGGATAGCTATCGAGGATGGCGACGGATCGGAAGGGAGAGAGACGTTCCGCGTGCGCTTGAGCGAGCCGAGGGGTTTGGACGGGCTGCGTCTGAGCGCCGCCAGTTCCGCGGTCGTCAGCGTCATCGCCTCGAATGGGAACGATTATGACCCCGACGACAACAATCTGATAGACGTTATGACGACGACGCAGTTGAAGGCGATCCGCTATGACTTGGGCGGTATGGGCTTGCGCGGCGTGGCTGATGGAGACGACGTGGTTGCTTACGAAGAAGCGTTTCCGTTTTTCGACGAAAGCGGGTGTCCGGGCGGCTGCAAAGGCTACGAGTTGGTGAACGACCTGGATTTGTCAGGCGATGACTGGATCCCGATAGGGGGCGGGAGTCCGTTGGCGTATTACACCGCGGTTTTTGAAGGCAACGGCTTTGTGATAAGCAGCATGAGTATCGTTTCGATGTCGAACTTGAATTACGCGGCATTGTTCAGCGCCGTGGGCGTCGGCGGCACGATCCGCAACGTGGGCGTAAGGAACGCGCGCGTGAACGTGGGGGACGACAGTGTTTTTACGAGTGCGTTGGTGGGTCGCAACGACGGCAGGGTGGCGGCGTGTTGGGTGGCGGGCGGCGGCGTAACGGGTGGTTGGTCGGCGGGTGGTCTGGTGGGTGTCAATCATGGCGTGGTAATAGCGAGTTACGCGAACGTGGCAGTGCACGCGGCCAGGAACAACTCGGGTGGTCTGATAGGCGAAGCCGTTGCAGGTTCGGTGGTGAGTGCCAGTTACTCGATAGGCAAGGTGACCGGGGGTTCACAAGATGGAGGTCCCAGAAGGGGCGGCCTGGTGGGGCAGCGTAACGAAACCGACGACGCCGTATACGACGTTCAGGCAAGCTACTATGACCGCGGGCGCAGCGGGCAGACATCGTGCTGTGGCCAGCGCATGCCGTCGTCGGACGCGCAGACGTCGAGGACCTCGGTCCAGTTGCGCGCCCCGACGGCGGCGATGGGCATATACGCCGGTTGGGACAAGCTGAACGTGGACGACACGACGGGCACGGTCATGGGCGTGCGGACGTTGAACGACGACGCGCCGTGGGATTTCGGGAGTGGTTTGGATTATCCGATGTTGCGCGGCGTGAGCGCGCGTTATCCCACCGGCAACACCACGAGTGCCGGCGTGCAACGGCGCTTGCAGCCGCCGGTGTCGCTGACGTTGTCGCAGCGGGGCGCCGACCTGGTAACGGAGGGGCAGGACGTTGAGTACATCGTAGAATTGGATGTTCCCAGCGTCAGCCAGTTGGCGATGAGTTGGTCCGTGGAGTACACCGGTGCCGGCGACGGCCACGCCGAGGCGTTGGATTTTGACGGGGACAGGGATGGGTTGCTGTTCCTCACCAATACCAACAGCGTGGTTTTCCGGGTAGGGATAGCGGATGACGGGACGTCGGAGAGGAGAGAGACGTTTCGAGTGAGAGTGAGCGGATTTTTGACGTCGAGCGCGTTGCGCCAGCGCTTGAACGTCGCCAGTTCCGCGGTCGTCAGCGTCATCGCCCCGAACGGGAAGGATTACGATCCCGACGGCAACAATCTGATAAACGTTGCGACGACGTCGCAGTTGGCGGCGATCCGCTATGACTTGGGCGGCGCGGGTTTGCGTGGCGTGGCTGATGGAGACGTGGTTGCCTACGACGAGGCCTTTCCGTTTTTTGACGAGGCCGAGACTTGCGCGGGCGGTTGCAAAGGCTACGAGTTGTCGAACGACGTGGACTTGTCGAGCGTGCGGAACTGGACGCCGTTGGGGGGCGGGAATCCGATAAAGTATTACACCGCCGTTTTTGAAGGCAACGGCCACGTCGTAAGCAACTTGCGTATCCAGTCGTCGCTACGGTTGGATAACGCGGGCTTGTTCGGCGCCGTAAGCGGCGTCGGCACGATCCGCAACGTGGGCTTGCGGGACGTGAGCGTGGAGGTGGGTGGCGGCAGTATGCATACGGGGGCGTTGGTGGGTCGTAACGAAGGCAAGGTGGCGGCGTGTTACGTGACAGGCGGCAGCGTAAAGGGTGTTTCTGCGACGGGCGGTCTGGCGGGTGCCAATCATGGCACGGTATTGGCGAGTTACGCGGCCGTGGGAGTGCACGCGGATGGGCTCCGCTCGGGTGGTCTGATAGGCCGGGCCGCCATAGGTTCGGTGGTGAGCGCCAGTTACTCGATAGGCAGGGTGACGGGGGGAGCGCACGGCGCAAGCACCTACCGGGGCGGCCTGGTGGGGGGGCGTGATGAAGCCGACGCGGCCGAATACGACGTTCAGGCGAGCTACTTTGACCACGAGCGCAGCGGGCAGAGTTCGTGTTGTGGCGAGAACGAGCCGTCGCCGGATCGGTCGTCCAGGACGTCCATCGAGTTGCGCGCGCCGACGGCGGCCGTGGGCATCTACGCCGGTTGGAACCAGTTGGACGTGGACGGCGTGGCGAGCACGGCCATGGGTGTCGTGACGTTGAATGACGACGCGCCGTGGGATTTCGGGAGTCGTTTCGATTATCCGGCGTTGCGCGGTGTAAGCATACGTTATCCCGGCGGCAACACCACGAGTATCCGCGTGCAGCGCCAGAGGCAGCCGTCGGTACCGGTGGTGATGCTGGCGACGCCGGCCTATATACGCACGACGGAGAGCGACGTGGAGCTTCGGTTCGAGGTGGCTTTGTCGCCTGCTACTGCGGTTATCGGCGAGGACGTAACCATCCATTATCAGGTAAGCGGCACGGCGACGGCGGGTGCCGATTATAGAGACGAGGATGGCGGTATGGTGGTGATGGCCGTGGGCACGACGAGGGCGGTGATACGGTTGCGCCTGTTGGACGACTACGTCATAGAACCGGAGGAGGAGCTGGTGTTGCGGCTGTTGCGTACTCGGGGCGATAGCGTTGCGGTTGCCACGACCCGGTTTTCGACGGTCGTAACGATAGCCAACGACGACAGGTTGGTGGTGGACGCGCACGTGTATTTGCAGGGTGCGTATGGGGGTTCGCGTGGCATGAGCACCGGATTGATAGACGTTTTGCCGAGGCGACAACCCTATAACGTGGCTCCGTGGAACTACCCGGCGGCGACGACGGTGCCGCACGTGGGGGAGGGGTCTGGATTGAGCGGCGTAACCTCGACGATAGTGGACTGGGTGCTGGTGGAGGTGCGCACCGGCGCGACCGCGGACGCGGCGTTGGCATCGGCGCCGACGACGGGCGGTCGCGCCGCGGGTTTGCTGTTGCGCGACGGTCGTATCGCAGGGATCAACGAGGAGGCGGCGACGGCGGCGGATACGCTGTTCTTGAACGGCGTGCATTTTGAGACGGAGCTGCCCGAAGGTCAGGAAGTGTACGTGTTGGTGCACCACCGCAACCACCTGTCGGTAATATCCGCGAATGCATCGGCGCCCGGCGGCGAGGGATGTAACGCCGGCTACTGCGTGGACTTCCGGTTCGCGCAGTCGCACGGGGGTCGGCAGGCCGAAGTCGGGCAAGGCACGTATGCGATGGTCGCGGGCGACGTGGATCGCAACGGCGTGGTAGACGAGCGGGACGAGGTATTGATCCGCGTGCACAACCTGAGGTCGTTGACGTCGTTGGGCGCGGGCGCGTACCGCGACCCGGACGCGGCCGGCAATTACGCGGTGGACGCGGATTTGGACTTCGACGGCGAGGTGTTGTCCGCTGATCGGTGTTTCGTGCTCGCGCCGGGGACCCAGGGCCGGTGCAGGACGTTTTCGGCGCCGTAGGCAACGGGTCGGCATTGCCGAGGTTGCCCCGGTGCCTTTTTCGCGGCGGCCGCAGGAGATGAGCAGTGCCGAGGGTTGCGCGCCGGCGTCGCGGATGATGGCGATGGCCGCGCGCGCGATGTCGCCCGCTGACGCAAGGTGGTAAGCCCCGTGTCTATATTATAGTGAGAGAAGCGACCGCCTCGCCTATCCGCTGATGCCCGACGCCAACTTACCTTGAACCGCCCGTGTTTTTCGGAGACTTCTCAGGGGGACGGTTTTAGGGAACATACAGGATTATAATCAGCGCATGGTGCGCGACATCCGCCTACCCCCCCCCCCCCCCCCCCCCTGATCCCGCATAGCAGGGTGTGGACAATGAGAATTGCCGCGTGCTTGCTGCTGATGACTTTTGCCGCCGGCGTCGCGGCCCAAACCCCGACGGGCAGCGTCGACTACGACGTCAATGACAACAATCTGATAGACGTCAGGACTTCGACGCAGTTGCAGGCCATCACCCACGATCTGACGGGTGCCGGCAACGCCGCCCCCGCCGCTTATAGCACCGCGTTTCCCGACGCCGTGCCGGGCATGGGTTGTCCCGGCACCTGCAACGGTTATGAATTGCTGAACGACGTGGACCTGTCGGGCAGGGACTGGAACCCGATAGGGGGCGGGGGGCGCAATCAGTTGCCGGACGGATTGCTGCCTGCGGACCGTTACAACGCGGTATTCGAGGGCAACGGCCACGTTATCGAGAACATGCGCATTGACGACCGCGTTAACGGCGTGAGTACCCGTTGGGACCTTGTGGGTTTGTTCCGAGGCCTGGGCGAGGCCGGTGTCATCCGCAACGTGGGCTTGGTGAACGTGGACGTGAGGGTGCCTTCGAACAGCGTACTGACGGGCGCGTTGGCGGGGATAGTCTACGGCAGGATAGCGTCGAGTTACGTGGCGGGCGGCGAGGTGCACGGCGGTTGGGTCATAGGCGCCCTGGCGGGCGAGTTGGCCACGGGAACGGTGGTGGCGAGTTATGCCAACGTGTTGGTGGATAGCCCGCAGCGGCCGTTGGGTGGTCTGGTAGGCAAGGCTTCCGGCATGAGCATAGTGAGCGCCAGTTACACGTTGGCGACGCTGAAAAGGAGTGGTGTCGAGGTCGGCGGTCTGGTGGGTGCCCGTGATACATCGGCCGAGATTCAGTCGAGCTACTTTGATCGCGTGCGCAGCGAACAGAGTTCGTGCTGCGGCACGAACGCGCCGACGGCGGACAATACGCTCAGGACTTCCAGCCAGTTGCGCATCCCGACGACGGCGACGGGCACCATCTACGCCGGTTGGGACCGGTTGGATCTGGACGGCGACGGCGACTTCAACGACGCGCCGTGGGATTTCGGGAGTGATTTGGATCATCCGGTGCTGCGCGGCATGAGCGCGCGTTATCCCACTGGCAACACCACGAGTACCGGCGTGCAGCGGCGTTTGCAGCCGCCGATATTGGTGGCGTTGTCGCAGCGAGGCGGCGATCTGGTGGCGGAAGGCTCGACGGTAACGTACGCGGTGGAATTGGATTTTCCCATCAGGTATGAGGTGACAATGAGTTGGTCGGTGGAGCTTGTCGGCGCCGGCCACGCCGAGGCGGCCGATTTTGTCGGGGCGACGCGAGGGCGGGTGGTTCTGGTCAATACCGACAGCGCGGTTTTCAGGGTAGGGATAAAAGAGGACGAGACGTCGGAAGAGAGGGAAACGTATCGGGTGCGGTTGAGCAGTTTGCAAGGCCCGGACAACGTGCGTTTGAATGCCGCCAGTTCCGCGGTTGTCAGCGTCATCGCATCGAACGGGAAGGATTATGACCTCGACGACAACAATCTGATAGAGGTAGCGACGACGTCGCAGTTGTCGGCGATCCGCTATGATCTGGACGGCGACGGCGTGCCCGACGGGGAAGCATATGCGACCACCTATAGTGCGGCATTTCCGTTTTCTGACGAGTTCGGGACGTGTCCGGGCAGTTGCAAAGGCTACGAGTTGTCGAACGATATAGACTTGTCGGATGAGGACTGGAACCCGATAGGGGGCGGGGTGCGCAATCGGTTGCCAGGCGGTTTGACTGATGAGAACCGTTACCACGGGACGTTCGAAGGCAACGGCCACGTCATCGAGAACATGCGCATTGACGACCGCGTTAACGGCGTGAGTACCCGTTGGGACTTTGTGGGTCTGTTCCGTGGCCTGGGCGTCGCCGGTGTCGTCCGCAACGTGGGTTTGGTGAACGTGAACGTGAGTGTGCATCCAGGCAGCGTACAGACGGGCGCGTTGGCGGGGGTTGCCTACGGCAGGATAGTGTCGAGTTACGTGGCGGGCGGTGCGGTGCACGGCGGTTGGGGCATAGGCGGTCTGGTGGGCGAATTGGGCGGGAGCGGAATCATAATTGCCAGTTATGTTGATGACGTGTTGGTGGATACCCAGAATCGGCCGTTGGGTGGTCTGGTAGGCGAGGCCAGCGGCATGAGCATAGTGAGCGCCAGTTACACGTTGGCGACGCTGAAAAGGAGCGGTTCCGAGATCGGCGGTCTGATCGGGAAGCGTGCTACATCGGCCGAGATTCAGTCGAGCTACTTTGATCGCGTGCGCAGCGAACAGAGTTCGTGCTGCGGCACGAACCCGCTGTCGCCGGACGATACGCCCAGGACTTCCAGTGATTTGTACGCCCCGACGACGACGGCGGGCACTATCTACGCCGGTTGGGACCAGTTGAACGTGGATCGCGTGGATCAGCGCGACGACGGCGACTTGAACGACGACGCGCCGTGGGATTTTGGTAATCGTTTCCAATATCCGGTGTTGCGCGGCGTGAGCGCGCGTTATCCCGCCGGCAACACCACGAGTATCGGCGTGCAGCGGCGCGTGCAGCCGCCGGTAGCGGTGGCGTTGTCGCAGCGAGGCGGCAGTCCGATAGCGGAAGGTTCGACGGTGACGTACGCGGTGGAATGGAATGCCGACGACGAGGTCATCGGCGCGGCCGTGGTGACGATGAGTTGGTCGGTGGAGCTTGTCGGCGCCGGGCACGCCGAGGCGGCCGATTTTGTCGGGGCGACGCGAGGGCGGGTGGTTCTGGCGGGCACCGACAGCGCGGTTTTCGGGGTGGGGATAGCAGAGGACGAGACGCTGGAGTTACGGGAGGCGTTTCGGGTGCGGTTGAGCAGTTTGCAAGCCCCGGACGGCGTGCGTCTGGATGCCGCCAGTTCCGCGGTCGACAGTGTTATCGCCAGGAACGGGAACGATTATGACCTCGACGACAACAATCTGATAGACGTTATGACGACGTCGCAGTTGTCGGCGATCCGCTATGACTTGGACGGCGACGGCGTGCCCGACAGGGAAGCATATGCGACCACCTATAGCGCGGCATTTCCGTTTTCTGACGAGTTCGGGACGTGTCCGGGCGATTGCAAAGGCTACGAGTTGTCGAACGATATGGACTTGTCGGGTGAGGACTGGACGCCGATAGGCAGGGGGTCGTCCCGCTACAACGCCGTATTCGAAGGCAACGGCCACGTCGTCAGGAACATGAAGTTCACACGAGCCGTCGGCAGTGATCGTTATGACGACGTGGGCTTGTTCGGCATCTTGGGCGCCGGCGGCAAAATCCGTTCGGTAGGCATCGAGAACGTGAGCGTGAATGCGCCTGAAAGCGTGGGGGTAGGCGCGTTGGCGGGGACTGCCTACGGCAGGATAGCGGCGAGTTACGCGGTCGGCGGGGTGGTGACCGGTTCCTGGGCGGTAGGCGGTCTGGTGGGCGAGATCTTCGGGGGAACCGTGATTGCCAGTTACAGCGACGTGGCGGTGCATGGCCGGGGACAAAGAGCGGGCGGTTTGATAGGCAGCGTGAGCGGCGGCGTGGGCGTGGGCCAGTCCGTAGTGAGCGCCAGCTACACGATAGGGGTTCCGACCGGCGGGGGAGGTCATAGAGGCGGTTTGACAGGGTTTAATGATTCTTCCTTTTTGGAGCTTCAGTCAAGCTACTTTGACCGCCGGCGCGCCGGGTTGAGTGCGTGCTGCGGTACGAGCATGCCGTCGTCGAACAGTGCGCCCGCCAGGATGTCCGCCGAGTTGCGCGGCCCGACGTCGGCTATGGGCATCTACGCCGGTTGGGGCCAGTTGAACGTGGACGGCGTGGATCAGCTTGATGACGACGACTTGAACGACGACGCGCCGTGGGATTTCGGGAGTAGTTCGGAATATCCGGTGCTGCGCGGCATGAGCGCGCGTTATCCCACCGGCAACACCACGAGTACCGGCGTGCAGCGGCGCTTGCAGCCGCCGGTATTGGCGACGCTATCGCAGCGAGGCGACGTTCTGGCAACGGAAGATTCGACGGCGACGTATGCGGTGGAACTTGACGTTCCCAGTGTCGGCGCGGTTACGATGAATTGGTCGGTGGAGCTGACCGGTGCCGGCACCGGCCACGCCGCCGCGGCCGATTTTTCCGGTGCGACGAGCGGGGAGGTGGTTCTGGTCGACACCGACGGCGTGGTTTTCAGGATAGGGATAGCGCGGGACGACGGGTTGGAACGGCTGGAGCGTTTTCGGGTGCGGCTTTCTGATTTGCGGGGTCCGGACAACTTTCGTTTGAGCGTCGCCGCTTCCGCGGTCGTCAGCTTCATCGCACCGCAGGGGCGGGACTATGACGACAACGACGACGGTCTGATAGAGGTCGCGACGACGTCGCAGTTGGCGGCGATAACCCATGACTTGAGAGGCAGAGGCCTGGCCGGCGTGGATTATGGAGGCGTGGCCGCGTACGAAGCCGTATTTCCGTATTTTGACGTGGAAGAGACGTGTGCGAGCGGCTGCAAGGGCTACGAATTGCTGAACGACCTGGACTTGTCGGGCTTGGCCTGGCAACCGATAGGGGGCGGAGGGCTTGATCCCCGCGTCGGCGGCAGGCTGCCCGAGGAGCACCTTTACAACGCGGTGTTCGAAGGCAACGGCCACGTTATCAGCAATATGGAAGCGGTGCTGTCGAGTAAGCCCTGGCACTTTGTGGGCTTGTTCCGGGGCTTGGGCGCAGGCGGTGTCATCCGCAACGTGGGCTTGGCGAACGTGTACGTGTTCGTGCACAGGAGCAGCATACAGACGGGCGCGTTGGCGGGGGTCAACTACGGCGGCAAAATGGCGGCGTGTTGGGTGACGGGCAGAGGGCACCGCGACGGAGATGTGAGCGGCGGTTGGGGCGCGGGTGGTCTGGTGAGCCACAATGAGGGAACGATCATTGCCAGTTACACCGACGTGGACGTGAGGGTGGCCGCAAGCCCTGCCGGCGGTCTGGCGGGTTATAACGCTTCCGGCGGGAAGATCATAGCGAGTTATTCATTGGATAGCGTGGGGCAGCCGCCCGTTTACTGGTCGCACGTGGCGCGTAACAACGGCGGTCTGGTGGGCATCAACGCGGCCGCGTCAACCGCGATAGAGAGCAGTTACTTTGACACGGATAGCAGCGGCTTATCGTCGGGCGGTGATAGCGTGTCGGCGACGACGGTCAGGACGAGCCGGGAGTTGCGGTCGCCGGTCGCGGCCGAGGGTATTTATGCCGCTTGGAGCGGTCTGGACGTGGACGACACGTCGAGCACGGTGATGGGGGTTTTGACGTTGAACGACGACAACCCGTGGGATTTCGGTACCAATCTGGATTATCCGGTGCTGCGCGGCGTAAGCGCGCGTTACCCCAAGGGCAACACCACCGGCATCCGAGTGCAGCGCCCGGTGGCCGACGTATTGGTGACGTTGTCGCAGGGCGCCGAAAGAACATTCGAGGGCGATGCGGCGGAGTACACGGTGGCATTGGGCGCTTACGGTCCCGCGGTGACGATGACTTGGTCGGTGGAGTTGACCGGCGTCGGCGAAGGCCACGCCGAGGCGTCGGATTTTGACGGTGCGACGAGCGGGCAGGTGGTTCTGGCGGGCACCGACAGCGCGGTTTTCACGATTACTATCGAGGATGGCGACGGGCCGGAGGGGAGAGAGACGTTCCGCGTGCGCTTGAGCGAGCCGAGGGGTTTGGACGGGCTGCGTCTGAGCGCCGCCAGTTCCGCGGTCGTCAGCGTCATCGCAAGGAGCGGCGGGACGGATTACGACCCCGACGGCGATAATTTAATAGAGGTTGCGACGACGTCGCAGTTGTCGGCGATCCGCTATGACTTGGGCGGTATGGGTTTGCTCGGCGTGGCTGATGGGGACGACGCGGATGCTTACAAAGAGGCATTTCCATTTTTTAACGAGAGTAGCACCTGTCCCGGCACGTGCGCCGGCTACGAGTTGTCGAACGACCTGGATTTGTCGAGCGTGGGGAACTGGACGCCGTTAGGGGGTGGGTCTCCGTTAGAGTATTACACCGCGGTTTTTGAAGGCAACGGCCACGTCATAAGCAATTTGCGCATTGAGAGCCCGTCGTTGAATAACGCGGGTTTGTTCAGTGCCGTGGGCGTCGGCGGCAGGATCCGCAACGTGGGCCTGAGGGACGTTTTCGTGAGCGTGGGGGCAGGAGTTCATACGGGCGCGCTGGTGGGTCGTAACGAAGGCAGAGTGGCGGCGTGTTACGTGCTGGGTGGCAGCGTAGATGGTCAAGCCGGCAGGGTAAAGGGTGTTTGGGGGGCGGGCGGTTTGGCGGGCGCCAATGGTGGCGCGGTAATAGCGAGTTACGCGGACGTGGGGGTACATGCGGACGCCCACACGGCGGGTGGTCTGATAGGCGAAGCCATTGCAGGTTCGGTGGTGAGCGCCAGTTACTCCGTCGGCATGGTGTCCGGGGGTCGCTATGGCGGAAGCACCGTAAGGGGCGGCTTGTTGGGAAGGCGCAATGAAAGCGATGCCGACAAATACGACGTTCAGGCAAGCTACTACGACCGCGGGCGCAGCGGGCAGACATCGTGCTGTGGCGGCCAGACGCCGCCGTCGTCGGACGCGCAGACGTCGAGGACGTCCTTACAGTTGCGCGCCCCGACGTCGGCGGTGGGCATATACGCCGGTTGGGACAAATTGGACGTGGACGGCGTGGATCAGCTTGATGACGATGATTTGAACGACGACGCGCCGTGGGATTTTGGGAGTGGTTTTGATTATCCGGTACTGCGCGGCGTGAGCGCGCGTTTTCCCGGCGGCAACGCCGCCGGTATCGGCGTGCAACGGCGCTTGCAGCCGCAGGTGTTGCTGACGTTGTCGCAGCGGGGCGCTGACTTGTTGACGGAGGGGCAGGTGGTGGAATACACGGTGGAATTGGATGGTCGCGTCAGCCAGTTGGTGATGAATTGGTCCGTGGAGTACACCGGTGCCGGCGACGGCCACGCCGAGGCGTCGGATTTTGACGGGGACAGGGATGGGGTGCTGGTCCTCACCAATACCAGCAGTGCGGTTTTCCAGGTACGGATAGCGGATGACGTGAGGCCGGAGTTGAGAGAGACGTTTCGAGTGAGAGTGAGCAGATTTTTGACGTCGGGCGCGTTGCGCCAGCGCTTGAACGTCGCCAGTTCCGCGGTTGTCAGCGTCATCGCCTCGCATGGCAAAAATTACGACGCCGACGACAACGGTCTGATAGACGTTATGACGACGTCGCAGTTGTCGGCGATCCGCTATGATTTGAGAGGTATGGGTCTGGGCGGCGTGGATGGCGAAGACGTGGCCGCTGTAGCCGCTTACGAAGGCGCATTTCCGTTTTTTGACGAGATCGGGGCGTGTGCGGGCGGCTGCAAGGGCTACGAGTTGCTGAACGACGTGGACTTGTCGGGCTTGGCCTGGCAACCGATAGGGGGCGGGGGGCTCGATCCCCGGGTGGATGGCCGGCTGCCTGAGAAGTACCTTTACAAAGCGGTGTTCGAAGGCAACGGCCACGTTATCAGCAACATGGAAGTGAACGCGCCGAACGTTGTCTGGCACTTTGTGGGCTTGTTCCGGGGCTTGGGCGCAAGCGGTGTCATTCGCAACGTGGGCCTGATGGGCGCGAAAGTGGCCGTGCACATGAACAGCATATCAACGGGCGGGTTGGCGGGGGTCAACTACGGCGGCAAAGTGGCGGCGTGTTACGTGGTGGGCGAAGATGATCAGGGAGACGTGATCGGCAGTTGGACCGTGGGTGGTCTGGTGGGTGGCAATGAGGGGACGATCATTGCCAGTTACGCCAACGCGTACGTCAGGGGGGCTGCATCCCCTACCGGTGGTCTGGTGGGTTATAACGCTCCCGGCGGGAAGATCATAGCGAGTTATTCATTAGGAATCGTAGGGCTGGCGCGTGTTGTCTGGCCCCATGCGACGCGTAACGATGGCGGTTTGGTGGGCCAAAACGATGCCGCGTCGACCGCGATAGAGGCCAGTTACTATGACAGAGATAGCGGCGGCTTATCATCGGGCGGTACGAACGTGTCGGCGACGGCGGTCAGGACGAGCCGGGAGTTGCGTTCGCCGGTCGCGGCCGAGGGCATTTATGCCGCCTGGAGCGGTCTGAACGTGGACGACACGACGGGCACGGTGATGGGGGTTTTGACGTTGAACGACGACAACCCGTGGGATTTCGGTACGAATCTGGATTATCCGGTGTTGCGTGGCGTAAGCGAGCGTTACCCCGACGGCAACACCACCGGCATCCGAGCGCAGCGGCTGGCGGCCGGTGTATTTGTGACGTTGTCGCAGGGCGCCGGAAGAAAATCGGAGGGTGAGGAGGCGGAGTACGCGGTGACCTTGAGCACTCGCGGCGCCGGCGCGGTGACGATGAATTGGTCGGTGGAGTTGACCGGCGTAGGCGAAGGCCACGCCGAGGCGTTGGATTTTGACGGTGCGACGAGCGGGCAGGTGGTTCTGGTCGACACCGCCAGCGCGGTTTTCCAGGTGGGGATAAAGGAGGACGAGACGCCGGAGAGGAGAGAGACGTTTCGAGTGAGGGTAAGCGATTTGCAAGGCCCGGACAACGTGCGTTTGAACCCCGCCGGTTCCGCGGTTGTCAGCGTCATCGCCCCGAACGGGAGGGATTACGATCCCGACGGCAACAATCTGATAAACGTTGCGACGACGTCGCAGTTGGCGGCGATCCGCTATGACTTGGGCGGCGCGGGTTTGCGCGGCGTGGCTGATGGAGACGTGGTTGCCTACGACGAGGCCTTTCCGTTTTTTGACAAGGTCAAGACTTGCGCGGGCGGTTGCAAAGGCTACGAGTTGTCGAACGACGTGGACTTGTCGAGCGTGGGGAACTGGACGCCGTTAGGGGGCGGGAATCCGATAAGGTATTACACCGCCGTTTTTGAAGGCAACGGCCACGTCGTAAGCAACTTGCGTATCCAGTCGTCGCTACGGTTGGATAACGCGGGCT
The DNA here is from genome assembly GCA_965203445.1 of Candidatus Oxydemutator sp. Lineage (GTDB taxonomy): Bacteria > Pseudomonadota > Gammaproteobacteria > Poriferisulfidales > Oxydemutatoraceae > Oxydemutator. The sequence continues at coordinate 784,241 of OZ241883.1, read as the reverse complement.
TGTTCGGGGCCGTAAGCGGCGTCGGCACGATCCGCAACATGGGCTTGCGGGACGTGAACGTGGAGGTGGGTGGCGGCAGTATGCATACGGGGGCGTTGGTGGGTCGTAACGAAGGCAAAGTGGCGGCGTGCTACGTGACAGGCGGCAGCGTAAAGGGTGTTTCCGCGACGGGCGGTCTGGCGGGTGCCAATCATGGCACGGTATTGGCGAGTTACGCGGCCGTGGGAGTGCACGCGGATGGGCTCCGCTCGGGTGGTCTGATAGGCCGGGCCGCCGCAGGTTCGGTGGTGAGCGCCAGTTACTCGATAGGCAGGGTGACAGGGGGAGCACGTGGAGGAAGCACCTACCGGGGCGGTCTGGTGGGGGGGCGTGATGAAGCCGACGCGGCCGAATACGACGTTCAGGCGAGCTACTTTGACCGCGCGCGCAGCGGGCAGAGTTCGTGTTGTGGCGAGAACGAGCCGTCGCCGGATCGGTCGTCCAGGACGTCCATCGAGTTGCGCGCGCCGACGGCGGCCGTGGGCATCTACGCCGGTTGGGACCAGTTGGACGTGGACGGCGTGGCGAGCACGGCCATGGGTGCCGTGACGTTGAATGACGACGCGCCGTGGGATTTCGGGAGTGGTTTGGATTATCCGGTATTGCGCGGCGTGAGCGCGCGTTATCCCACCGGCAACACCACGAGTGTCGGCGTGCAACGGCGCTTGCAGCCGCCGGTGTCGCTGACGTTGTCGCAGCGGGGCGCCGACCTGGTAACGGAGGGGCAGGACGTGGAGTACATCGTAGAGTTGGACGTTCCCAGCGTCATCCAGTTGGTGATGAATTGGTCCGTGGAGTACACCGGTGCCGGCGAAGGCCACGCCGAGGCGTTGGATTTTGACGGGGACAGGGATGGATTTCTGTTCCTGACCAATACCAGGAGCGCGGTTTTCCAGGTGAGTATAGCGGATGACGGGACGCCGGAGAGGAGAGAGACGTTCCGAGTGAAAGTGAGCGGATTTGTGGCGTCGAGCGCGTTGCGCCGGCGCTTGAACGTCGCCAGTTCCGCGGTCGTCAGCGTCATCGCCCCGAACGGGAAGGATTACGATCCCGACGGCAACAATCTGATAAACGTTGCGACGACGTCGCAGTTGGCGGCGATCCGCTATGACTTGGGCGGCGCGGGTTTGCGTGGCGTGGCTGATGGAGACGTGGTTGCCTACGACGAGGCCTTTCCGTTTTTTGACGAGGCCGAGACTTGTGCGGGCGGTTGCAAAGGCTACGAGTTGTCGAACGACGTGGACTTGTCGAGCGTGGGGAACTGGACGCCGTTGGGGGGTGGGCGTCCGATAAAGTATTACACCGCCGTTTTTGAAGGCAACGGCCACGTCGTAAGCAACTTGCGTATCCAGTCGTCGCTGCGGTTGGATAACGCGGGCTTGTTCGGGGCCGTAAGCGGCGTCGGCACGATCCGCAACGTAGGCTTGCGGGACGTGAACGTGGAGGTGGGTGGCGGCAGTATGCATACGGGGGCGTTGGTGGGTCGTAACGAAGGCAAGGTGGCGGCGTGTTACGTGACAGGCGGCAGCGTAGAGGGTGTTTTTGCGGCGGGCGGTCTGGCGGGTGCCAATTATGGCGCGGTATTGGCGAGTTACGCGGCCGTGGGAGTGCACGCGGATGGGCTCCGTTCGGGTGGTCTGATAGGCCGGGCCGCCGCAGGTTCGGTGGTGAGCGCCAGTTACTCGATAGGCAGGGTGACGGGGGGAGCGCACGGCGCAAGCACCTACCGGGGCGGCTTGGTGGGGGGGCGTGATGAAGCCGACGCGGCCGAATACGACGTTCAGGCGAGTTACTTTGACCGCGCGCGCAGCGGGCAGAGTTCGTGTTGTGGCGAGAACGAGCCGTCGCCGGATCGGTCGTCCAGGACGTCCATCGAGTTGCGCGCGCCGACGGCGGCCGTGGGCATCTACGCCGGTTGGAACCAGTTGGACGTGGACGGCGTGGCGAGCACGGCCATGGGTGTCGTGACGTTGAATGACGACGCGCCGTGGGATTTCGGGAGCAGGCTGGATTATCCGGTGCTGCGCGGCGTAAGCGCGCGTTATCCCGGCGGCAACACCACGAGTATCCGCGTGCAGCGCCAGAGGCAGCCGTTGCTACCGGTGGTGATGCTGGCGACGCCGGCCCATATACGCACGACGGAGAGCGACGTGGAGCTTCGGTTCGAGGTGGCTTTGTCGCCTGCCACTACGGTTATCAGCGGGAGCGTAACCATCCATTATCAGGTAAGCGGCACGGCGACGGCGGGTGCCGATTATAGAGACGAGGGGCGTGGCATGGTGGTGATGGCCGCGGGCACGACGAGGGCGGTGATACGATTGCGCCTGTTGGATGACGATGCGATAGAACCGGAGGAGGAGCTGGTGTTGCGACTGTTGCGTGTGCAGGGCGACAACGTTGCGGTTGCTACGACCCGGTTTTCGACGGTCGTAACGATAGCCAACGATGACAGGTTGGTGGTGGTGGTGAATGCGCGCGTGTATTTGCAGGGTGCGTATGGGGGTTCGCGTGGCATGAGCACCGGATTGATAGACGTTTTGCCGAGGCGACAGCCCTATAACGTGGCTCCGTGGAACTACTCGGCGGCGACGACGGTGCCGCACGTGGGGGAGGGGTCTGGATTGAGCGGCGTAACTTCGACGATAGTGGACTGGGTGTTGGTGGAGCTGCGCACCGGCGCGACCGCGGACGCGGCGTTGGCATCGGCACCGACGCCGGGCGGGCGCGCCGCGGGCCTGCTGTTGCGCGACGGTCGTATCGCAGGGATCAACGAGGAGGCGGCGACGGCGGCGGACGCGCTGTTCCTGGACGGTGTGCGTTTTGAGACGGAACTGCTCGAAGGCGGGCAGGTGTACGTGTCGGTGCACCACCGCAACCACCTGTCGGTAATATCCGCGAATGCATTGGCGCCCGGCGGCGAGGGATGTAACGCCGGCTACTGCGTGGACTTCCGGTTCGCGCAGTCGCACGGGGACGGGCAGGCCGAAGTCGGGCAAGGTACGTATGCGATGTTCGCGGGCGACGTGGATCGCAACGGCGTGATAGACGAGCGGGACGAGGTATTGATCCGCGTGCACAACCTGAGGTCGTTGACGTCGTTGGGCGCGGGCGCGTACCGCGACCCGGACGCGGCCGGCAATTACGCGGTGGACGCGGATTTGGACTTCGACGGCGAGGTGTTGTCCGCTGATCGGTGTTTCGTGCTCGCGCCGGGGACCCAGGGTCGGTGCAGGACGTTTTCGGCGCCGTAGGCAACGGGTCGGCATTGCCGAGGTTGCCCCGGTGCCTTTTTCGCGGCGGCCGCAGGAGATGAGCAGTGCCGAGGGTTGCGCGCCGCGCCCCTGAAGCACGTCTCCCCTCCCTGATCAACCCCCCTTGACTTGCAGGCGCAGCATTCCGGCGTTGGCGATCATGACGCCGTTGTCGGTGCACCACTTCGTCTTTGGATAGATCACTTCGGTGCCGCGCGCGTCGAACTTGGCGAGTTCGGTGCGTAGGTGTTCGTTGGCGGCGACGCCGCCGACGGCGACCAGGCGGCTGAAGCCGGTTTGTTCGAGCGCGCGCCGGCAGCGCTGCACCAGCGTGCCGACGGCCGCGGTCTCGAAGGCGCGCGCCAGGTCGGCGCGGTCTTGCCCGTCGCCGCCGTCGTCGTTGTCGCGTTGCAGTCCGCGCAGGGTGTGCAGCGCGTGTGTCTTCAGGCCGCTGAAACTGAAATCGAGGCCCGGATGGTTTGCCATCGGACGCGGGAACACAAAACGCCCGGCGCGCCCGCGCCGCGCCAGCCGCTCTATCTCCGGGCCGCCGGGATAACCCAGGCCCAAGGTGCGCGCGACTTGTCGAAGGCCTCGCCGACCGCATCGTCCAAGGTGTCTCCGAGCAGTTCGTAGCGGCCCAGCCCGTGGGCCGCGACCAGCTGGGTGTGACCGCCCGACACCAGCAGCGCGAGGTACGGCAGCGGCGGCGCCTGCGGCAGCATGCACGCGAGCATGTGCGCCTCCATGTGGTGCACGCCGAGCGCCGGCTTGCCCAGCGCCCACGCCAGGCCGTGTCCGAATACGGCGCCAGTCAGCAGCGCGCCGGCAAGGCCGGGGCCGGCGGTGTAGGCCACCGCGTCCACACGCCGCAGCAGGTCGTCGCCGAGCACCTCGCGCACCAGCGGCAGCAGCTTATGCACGTGGTCGCGCGCCGCCAACTCCGGCACGACGCCGCCGTGCGGTCGGTGCGTCTCGATCTGACTGAAGAGCGCCTCGGCGACGACGCCTGCGTCGGAGTCCACCAGCCCGACGCCGGTCTCGTCGCACGAGGTCTCAAGGCCCAGGACGCGCATCGGTCAATAGTAGCGTGTGCATCGAAGCACATATTATATAGGGCCACTCTCTCCTATGAAGGAAGAATGGCCGCAGGCCCCGATCAAACCCTCTCCCTCCGGGAGAGGGGGAAAGAAGGAGGGTGAGGGGTTTTTATCGTTGGCCATCCGCTGGACAACTTGTGGTAATGTTACGGGAAGGCCACATATGCCATAGTTTCATCAGGTGCAACGCGAGATGATCTTCCCACTCAAAAGCGATGCGAGAGTCGCAGACGAGCGGTTGTGGTTGCTGCTGATGCGCGTGTTGCCCCCCCTTACATCCGGTATGACCAAGGTATGGGCAATGAGGATTGCCGCGTGCCTGGCGCTGATGGTTTTTGCCGCAGGCGCCGCGGCCCAAACCCCGACGGGCACCACCGACTATGACCTCAATAACAACAATCTGATAGATGTCCGGAATTCGACGCAGTTGCAGGCCATCACCCACGATCTGAACGGTGACGGCAACGCCTCCAATGCCTCCACGGCCGCTTATGTCGCTGCATTCCCCGACGCCGTGCAGGGCATGGGTTGTCCCACCACCTGCACCGGTTATGAATTGCTGAACGACGTGGACTTGTCGGGCAGGGACTGGGACCCGATAGGGGGCGGGTCTCCGTTGGCGTATTACACCGCCGTTTTTGAAGGCAACGGCCACGTCATCAGCAATTTGCGTATTGACACGTCGGCAGACATGGATTACGCGGCATTGTTCGGCGCCGTGGGCGTCGGCGGCAGGATCCGCAACGTGGGTGTAAGGAACGCGCGCGTGCGCGTGGGGGACGGCAGTGTTTTTACGAGTGCGTTGGTGGGCCGCAACGACGGCAGGGTGGCGGCGTGCTGGGTGGCGGGCGGCGGCGTGACGGGTGGTTGGTCGGCGGGCGCACTGGCGGGTGTCAATCGTGGTGTGATAATAGCGAGTTACGCGGACGTGGAAGTGCACGCGGCCATGAACAATTCGGGTGGTCTGATAGGCGAAGCCATTGCAGGTTCGGTGGTGAGTGCCAGTTACTCGATAGGTGAGGTGCGAAGCGGAGGCGACAGAAGGGGTGGCCTGGTGGGGCAGCGTAACGAACTCGACGCCGATGAATATGACGTTCAGGCAAGCTACTATGATCGGGGGCGCAGCGGTCAGACTACGTGCTGTGGCCGAAACATGCCGTCGAATGACGTGCATACGTCGAGGACGTCGGCCGAGTTGCGCGCGCCGACGACGGCCGTGGGCACCATCTACGCCGGTTGGGACAGGTTGGATCTGGACGGCGACGGCGAGCGCAACGACGCGCCGTGGGATTTCGGAAGTGGTTTTGATTATCCGTTGTTGCGCGGCGTGAGCGCGCGTTATCTCGCCGGCAACACCACGAATATCGGCGTCCAGCGGCGCTTGCAGCCGCCGGTGCTGATGGCGTTGTCGCAACGAAGCGGCGGTCTGGCGGCGGAAGGCTCGACGGTGACGTACGCGGTGGAACTGGATTTTCGCAGCAGGGCCGCGGTGACGGTGAGTTGGTCGGTAGAAACCGTCGGCGTCGGCACCGGCTACGCCGAGGCGGCTGATTTTGTCGGGACGACGCAAGAGACGATAACTCTCGTCAACACCAACAGCGCGGTTTTCGGGGTGAAGATAGAGGAGGACGGGACGTCGGAACGGGCAGAGAGATTTCGAGTGAGATTAAGCAATTTGCGAGGCCCGGACAACGTGCGTTTGCGTGCCGCCAGTTCCTCGGTCATCAGTTTTATTGAGCCGCATGGAACCGATTATGACCGCGACGACAACAATCTGATAGACGTTGCGACGACGTCGCAGTTGGCGGCGATCCGCTATGACTTGGGCGGTATGGGTTTGCGCGGCGTGGCCGATGGAGACGTGATTGATTACGAAGACGCATTTCCGTTTTTTGACGTGCTCGACTCTTGTCCCGACACCTGCACCGGCTATGAATTGCTGAACGACGTGGACCTTGCTGGTGTGGACTGGGTACCGATAGGGGAGGAGTCTCCTTTGTCGCTTCGCTACAACGCCGTATTCGAAGGCAACGGCCACATCATCAGAAATCTGCATGTGAACGATCCGGGGAATCGTACAGGCTTGTTTCGTGTCGTGGGTGTGGATGGCGTCATCCGCAACGTGGGTCTGGTGGACGTGGACGTGTCCGGGCGCAATACTGGAGGTGCGCTGGTGGGCGACAATTACGGGAAGGTGGCGGCGAGTTACGTGGTGGGTGGCACAGTGACTCTCGTGGCCCCTTCGTTCGGTGGGGCTGCGGGCGGTCTGGTGGGTGGGAATGGTGGGTTGATCGTCGCCAGTTATGTCGACGTGGCGGTAAGGGTCGTGGGGAATGGTTCGTTAGCCGGAGGTCTGGTGTATTTTAATAGCGGAAAGGTCATAGCGAGTTATTCGTCCGGTTTGTTCGCGGGAGGCGACAATGCCGGCGGTCTGGTCGGTATCCAAAACAGGGTTAATCCAGGGGAGATAGAAAACAGTTACTTCGACGGCACCCGTAGTACTTGGGGCAACGGTATCCGCGTGCCCGCGACAACGCGCAGGGCGGGCCGGGATTTGCGTGCTCCGACGACGGCCGTGGGCATCTACACCGGTTGGAACAAATTGGACGTGGACGGCGTGGATCAGCTTGGTGACGACGACTTCAACGACGACGCGCCGTGGGATTTCGGGAGCGGTCTGGATTATCCGTTGTTGCGCGGCGTCAGCGCGCGTTATCCCACCGGCAACAGTACGAACGTCGGCGTGCAGCGGCGCTTGCAGCCGCCGGTATTGGTGGCGTTGTCGCAGCGAAACGGCGGTCTGCTGACGGAAGGTTCGACGGTGACGTACGCGGTGGGATTGGACGTCAGCGACAGCGTCGCCAGCAGTGGCGTCGTGGTGGCGATGAGCTGGTCGGTGGAACCCGTCGGCGTCGGCGACGGCTACGCCGAGGCGGCCGATTTTGTCGCGGTGACGCGAGGGGTGATCACTCTCGTCAATACCAACAGCGCGGTTTTCCGGGTCGGGATAGCGAGGGACGGAACGACGGAACCGAGAGAGAGTTTTCGGGTGCGTTTGAGCGCATTGCAGGCCTCGGACAGGATAGCCCTGAGCGTCGCCAGTTCCGCGGTCGTCAGTGCCATCGTACAGAATGGAAGCGATTACGACCACGACGACAACAATCTGATAGACGTTGCGACGACGTCGCAGTTGGCGGCGATCCGCCATGACTTGGGCGGTATGGGTTTTCGCGGCGTGGCCGATGGAGACGTGGCTGCCTACGACAGGGCCTTTCCGGGTTTCGACGAAAGCGGGTGTCCGGGCGGTTGCAAGGGCTACGAGTTGGTGAACGACGTGGACTTGTCGAGTGTGGACAACTGGATGCCGATAGGCGGAGGGGGAACATCGGACCGCTACGACGCCGTATTCGAAGGCAACGGCCACATCGTCAGGAACATGAAGTTCACACAAGCCGTCGGCAGTGATCGTTATGACGGCGTGGGCTTGTTCGGCGCCTTGGGCGCCGGCGGCAAGATCCGTTCGGTGGGTATGGAGAACGTGAGTGTGCATGCGCCTGAAAGCGTGGGGGTAGGCGCGTTGGTGGGGATCGCCTACGGCAGGATAGCGGCGAGTTACGCGGTTGGCGGGGTGGTGACCGGTAGCTGGGCCGTAGGCGGTCTGGTAGGCGAGACGCGCGGGGGAAGCGTGATTGCCGGTTATAGCGACGCCGCGGTGCATGGCAGGAGGCAAAGAGCGGGCGGTTTGATAGGCAGCGCCCAGGGCGTGTCCATAGTGAGCGCCAGCTACACGATAGGGGTTCCGACCGGCGGGGGGCCTCATAGAGGCGGTTTGATGGGGTATCGTGGATCTATGGTGGAGATCCAGTCAAGCTACTTTGACCGCGATCGCACCGGGCAGACGTCGTGCTGCGGCGCGAACCCGCCGTCGCCGGATCGGTCGCCCAGGAAGTTCTTCGAGCTGCGCACTCCGACAGCGGCCGTGGGCATCTACGCCGGTTGGGACAAATTGGATGTGGACGACGACGGCGACTTCAACGACGCGCCGTGGGATTTCGGGAGTAGTTCGGATTATCCGGTGTTGCGCGGCGTGAGCGCGCGTTATCTCACCGGCAACAGCACGAATGTCGCCGTGCAGCGGCGCTTGCGGCCGTCGGTATCGTTGGTGGCGTTGTCGCAGCGAAGCGGCGATCCGATAGCGGAAGGTTCTACGGTAACGTACGCGGTGGAACTTGGCGTTCGCAGCACGGCCGCGGTGACGGTGAGTTGGTCGGTGGAGCTTGTCGGAGTCGGCGCCCGCCACGCCGAGGCGGCCGATTTCGTCGGGGCGACGCGAGGGACGGTAACTCTCGTCGACACCGCCAGCGCGGTTTTCGGGATCCGGATAGCGGAGGACGGGACGTCGGAGTCGAGAGAGGCGTTTCGGGTGCGGTTAAGCAGTTTGCAAGCCCCGGACGGCGTGCGTTTGAGTGCCGCCAGTTCCGCGGTCGTCAGTGCTATCGCCTCGCATGGAACCGATTACGACCTCGACAACGACAATCTGATAGAGGTAACGACAAGGTCGCAGTTGGAGGCGATTGGCTATGATCTGGGCGGGATGGGTTTGCGTGGCGTGGCCGATGGAGACGTGGATGACTACGAAGCCGCATTTCCACTTTTTGACGAGTTCGAGACGTGTCCGGGCAGGTGCGAGGGCTACGAGTTGGTGAACGACCTGGACTTGTCGGGCGGCAACTGGGACCCGATAGGGGGCGGGGGTCGCAATCAGTTGCCGGGCAATTTGCTGCCTGATGAGAACCGTTACCACGGGACGTTCGAGGGTCACGGCCACGTTATCGAGAACATGCGCATTGTCGGCGGGAGTAACCGATGGGACTTTGTGGGTTTGTTCCGCGGCCTGGGCGCCGCCAGTGTCGTCCGCAACGTGGGTCTGGTGGACGTGAACGTGACGGTGGATGAAACCAGCATACAGACGGGCGCGTTGGCGGGGGTTGCCTATGGCAGGATAGCGTCGAGTTACGTGGTGCGCGGGTCGGTGACGGGCGGCTGGGGAGTGGGCGGCCTGGTAGGCGCGTTGACCGGGGCAAAGGGGAGGGTGGTGGCGAGTTATACCAACGTGTCGGTGAGCGCCGCGACCGTTCCCCCGAATCGAGCGAAAGGCGGCTTGATAGGCGGTGCCGGCGACATGAGCGTAGTGAGCGCCAGTTACAGCATCGGGCGAGTGGAAGAGACCGGGAACCAGGACGGTGGTCTGATAGGGTCGCGCGGATCATCCGTCAAGATTCAGTCGAGCTACTTTGACCGCGGGCGCACCGCGCAGATTGCGTGCTGCGGCACGAACGTGCCGTCGCCGGATCGTTCGTCGAAGACGTCCACCGAGTTGCGCGCGCCGACGACGGCCGTGGGCACCATCTACGCCGGTTGGGACCAGTTGGACGTGGACGGCGATGGCGACTTCAACGACGCGCCGTGGGATTTCGGGAGTAGTCTGGATTATCCGGTGTTGCGCGGCGTGAGCGCGCGTTATCCCACCGGCAACAGCACGAATGTCGGCGTGCAGCGGCGCTTGCAGCCGCCGGTATTGGTGACGCTGTCGCAGCGAGGCGACGATCCGATAGCGGAAGGTTCGACGGTGACGTACGCGGTGGAACTGGATTTTCGCAGCAGAGCCGCGGTGACGGTGAGTTGGTCGGTGGAGCTTGTCGGTGTCGGTGCCCGCCACGCCGAGGCGGCCGATTTTTCCGGTGCGACGCGAGGGACGATAACCCTCGTCAACACCGACAGCGCGGTTTTCAGTATACGGGTAACGGAGGACGGGACGCCGGAACGGAGAGAGATGTTTCGAGTAAGGGTAAGCAATTTGCAAGGCCCGGACAACGTGCATTTGAGCGCCGCCAGTTCCGCGGTCGTCAGCGTTATCAGATCGCATGGAACCGATTACGACCTCGACAACGACAATCTGATAGAGGTAACGACAAGGTCGCAGTTGGAGGCGATTGGCTATGACTTGGGCGGTATGGGCTTGCGCGGCGTGGCCGATGGAGACGTGGATGACTACGAAGCCGCATTTCCACTTTTTGACGAGTTCGAGACGTGTCCGGGCAGGTGCAAAGGCTACGAGTTGTCGAATGATTTGGACTTGTCGGGCGAGGACTGGGTTCCGATAGGGGGCGGGGGTCGCAATCAGTTGCCGGGCAATTTGCTGCCTGATGAGAACCGTTACAACGGGACGTTCGAAGGCAACGGCTACGTTATCGAGAACATGCGCATTGTCGGCGGGAGTAACCGATGGGACTTTGTGGGTTTGTTCCGCGGCCTGGGCGCCGCCAGTGTCGTCCGCAACGTGGGTCTGGTGGACGTGAACGTGGAGGTGCCTGCGAGCAGCGTCCAGACGGGCGCGTTGGCGGGGGTTGCCTATGGCAGGATAGCGTCGAGTTACGTGGTGCGCGGGTCGGTGACGGGCAGCTGGGGAGTGGGCGGCCTGGTAGGCGCGTTGACCGGGGCAAAGGGGAGGGTGGTGGCGAGTTATACCAACGTGTCGGTGAGCGCCGCGACCGTTCCCCCGAATCGAGCGAAAGGCGGCTTGATAGGCGGTGCCGGCGACATGAGCGTAGTGAGCGCCAGTTACAGCATCGGGCGAGTGGAAGAGACCGGGAACCAGGACGGTGGTCTGATAGGGTCGCGCGGATCATCCGTCAAGATTCAGTCGAGCTACTTTGACCGCGGGCGCACCGCGCAGATTGCGTGCTGCGGCACGAACGTGCCGTCGCCGGATCGTTCGTCGAAGACGTCCACCGAGTTGCGCGCGCCGACGACGGCCGTGGGCACCATCTACGCCGGTTGGGACCAGTTGGACGTGGACGGCGATGGCGACTTCAACGACGCGCCGTGGGATTTCGGGAGTAGTCTGGATTATCCGGTGTTGCGCGGCGTGAGCGCGCGTTATCCCACCGGCAACAGCACGAATGTCGGCGTGCAGCGGCGCTTGCAGCCGCCGGTATTGGTGACGCTGTCGCAGCGAGGCGACGATCCGATAGCGGAAGGCTCGACGGTAACGTACGCGGTGGAATTGGACGGCGTCGTCGGCATCGCGACGATGAGTTGGTTGGTGGAAACCGTCGGCGTCGGCCCCGTCTACGCCGAGGCGGCCGATTTTTCCGGTGCGACACGAGGGACGATAACCCTCGTCAACACCGACAGCGCGGTTTTCAGTATACGGGTAACGGAGGACGGGGCGTCGGAACGGAGAGAGATGTTTCGAGTGCGGTTGAGCGAATTGCAGGCGCCGGACAACGTGCGTTTGAGCGCCGCCAGTTCCGCGGTCGTCAGCGTTATCAGATCGCATGGAACCGATTACGACCTCGACAACGACAATCTGATAGAGGTAACGACAAGGTCGCAGTTGGAGGCGATTGGCTATGATCTGGGCGGGATGGGTTTGCGCGGCGTGGCCGATGGAGACATGGTTGCTTACGACGAAGCGTTTCCGTTTTTCGACGAAAGCGGGTGTCCGGGCGGCTGCAAAGGCTACGAGTTGGTGAACGACCTGGACTTGTCGGGCGGCAACTGGGACCCGATAGGGGGCGGGGGTCGCAATCGGTTGCCGGGCGATTTGCTGCCTGATGAGAACCGTTACCACGGGACGTTCGAAGGCAACGGCCACGTTATCGAGAACATGCGCATTGTCGGCGGGAGTAACCGATGGGACTTTGTGGGTTTGTTCCGCGGCCTGGGCGCCGCCAGTGTCGTCCGCAACGTGGGTCTGGTGGACGTGAACGTGACGGTGGATGAAACCAGCATACAGACGGGCGCGTTGGCGGGGGTTGCCTATGGCAGGATAGCGTCGAGTTACGTGGTGCGCGGGTCGGTGACGGGCGGCTGGGGAGTGGGCGGCCTGGTAGGCGCGTTGACCGGGGCAAAGGGGAGGGTGGTGGCGAGTTATACCAACGTGTCGGTGAGCGCCGCGACCGTTCCCCCGAATCGAGCGAAAGGCGGCTTGATAGGCGGTGCCGGCGACATGAGCGTAGTGAGCGCCAGTTACAGCATCGGGCGAGTGGAAGAGACCGGGAACCAGGACGGTGGTCTGATAGGGTCGCGCGGATCATCCGTCAAGATTCAGTCGAGCTACTTTGACCGCGGGCGCACCGCGCAGATTGCGTGCTGCGGCACGAACGTGCCGTCGCCGGATCGTTCGTCGAAGACGTCCACCGAGTTGCGCGCGCCGACGACGGCCGTGGGCACCATCTACGCTGGTTGGGACCAGTTGGACGTGGACGGCGATGGCGACTTCAACGACGCGCCGTGGGATTTCGGGAGTAGTTCGGATTATCCGGTGTTGCGCGGCGTGAGCGCGCGTTATCCCACCGGCAACAGCACGAATGTCGGCGTGCAGCGGCGCTTGCAGCCGCCGGTATTGGTAGTGTTGTCGCAGCGAGGCGACGATCCGATAGCGGAAGGCTCGACGGTAACGTACGCGGTGGAACTGGATTTTCGCAGCAGAGCCGCGGTGACGGTGAGTTGGTCGGTGGAGCTTGTCGGTGTCGGTGCCCGCCACGCCGAGGCGGCCGATTTTTCCGGTGCGACGCGAGGGACGATAACTCTCGTCAACACCGACAGCGCGGTTTTCAGCATACGGGTAACGGAGGACGGGGCGTCGGAACGGAGAGAGAGTTATCGAGTAAGGGTAAGCAATTTGCAAGGCCCGGACAACGTGCGTTTGAGCGCCGCCAGTTCCGCGGTCGTCAGTGCTATCGCCTCGCATGGAACCGATTACGACCTCGACAACGACAATCTGATAGAGGTAACGACAAGGTCGCAGTTGGAGGCGATTGGCTATGATCTGGGCGGGATGGGTTTGCGTGGCGTGGCCGATGGGGACGACGCGGCTGCTTACGAAGAAGCCTTTCCGGGCTTCGAGGAAAACGGGTGTCCGGGCGGCTGCAAAGGCTATGAGTTGTCGAATGATTTGGACTTGTCGGGCGAGGACTGGGTCCCGATAGGGGGCGGGGGTCGCAATCAGTTGCCGGGCGATTTGCTGCCTGATGAGAACCGTTACAACGGGACGTTCGAGGGTCACGGCTACGTTATCGAGAACATGCGCATTGTCGGCGGGAGTAACCGATGGGACTTTGTGGGTTTGTTCCGCGGCCTGGGCGCCGCCAGTGTCGTCCGCAACGTGGGTCTGGTGGACGTGAGCGTGACGGTGGATGAAACCAGCATACAGACGGGCGCGTTGGCCGGGGTTGCCTCCGGCAGGATAGCGTCGAGTTACGTGGTGGGCGGCGAGGTGCACGGCGGTTGGGGCATAGGCGGTCTGGTGGGCACATTGGACGGGAGTGGAATCATCATTGCCAGTTATGCCGACGTATTGGTGGATAGCCTGAATCGGCCGTTGGGCGGTCTGGCAGGCAGGCTTTCCGACATGAGCATAGTGAGCGCCAGTTACACGGTGGCGATGCTGCGAAGGAGCGGTTCCGAGGTCGGCGGTCTGGCGGGTGCTCGCGCCACGTCGGCCGAGATTCAGGCAAGCTACTTTGATCGCGTGCGCGCCAGGCTGAGTTCGTGCTGCGGCACGAACGTGCCGTCGCCGGATCGTTCGTCGAAGACGTCCACCGAGTTGCGCGCGCCGACGACGGCCGTGGGCACCATCTACGCCGGTTGGGACCAGTTGGATCTGGACGGCGATGGCGACTTCAACGACGCGCCGTGGGATTTCGGGAGTAGTTCGGATTATCCGGTGCTGCGCGGCGTGAGCGCGCGTTATCCCACCGGCAACAGCACGAATGTCGGCGTGCAGCGGCGCTTGCAGCCGCCGGTATTGGTGACGCTGTCGCAGCGAGGCGACGATCCGATAGCGGAAGGCTCGACGGTAACGTACGCGGTGGAATTGGATTTTCGCAGCAGAGCCGCGGTGACGGTGAGTTGGTCGGTGGAGCTTGTCGGTGTCGGTGCCCGCCACGCCGAGGCGGCCGATTTTTCCGGTGCGACGCGAGGGACGATAACCCTCGTCAACACCGACAGCGCGGTTTTCAGTATACGGGTAACGGAGGACGGGACGCCGGAACGGAGAGAGATGTTTCGAGTGCGGTTGAGCGAATTGCAGGCGCCGGACAACGTGCGTTTGAGCGCCGCCAGTTCCGCGGTCGTCAGCGTTATCAGATCGCATGGAACCGATTACGACCTCGACAACGACAATCTGATAGAGGTAACGACAAGGTCGCAGTTGGAGGCGATTGGCTATGACTTGGGCGGTATGGGCTTGCGCGGCGTGGCCGATGGAGACATGGTTGCTTACGACGAAGCGTTTCCGTTTTTCGACGAAAGCGGGTGTCCGGGCGGCTGCAAAGGCTACGAGTTGGTGAACGACCTGGACTTGTCGGGCGGCAACTGGGACCCGATAGGGGGCGGGGGTCGCAATCAGTTGCCGGGCAATTTGCTGCCTGATGAGAACCGTTACCACGGGACGTTCGAGGGTCACGGCCACGTTATCGAGAACATGCGCATTGTCGGCGGGAGTAACCGATGGGACTTTGTGGGTTTGTTCCGCGGCCTGGGCGCCGCCAGTGTCGTCCGCAACGTGGGTCTGGTGGACGTGAACGTGACGGTGGATGAAACCAGCATACAGACGGGTGCGTTGGCGGGGGTTGCCTATGGCAGGATAGCGTCGAGTTACGTGGTGCGCGGGTCGGTGACGGGCGGCTGGGGAGTGGGCGGCCTGGTAGGCGCGTTGACCGGGGCAAAGGGGAGGGTGGTGGCGAGTTATACCAACGTGTCGGTGAGCGCCGCGACCGTTCCCCCGAATCGAGCGAAAGGCGGCTTGATAGGCGGTGCCGGCGACATGAGCGTAGTGAGCGCCAGTTACAGCATCGGGCGAGTGGAAGAGACCGGGAACCAGGACGGTGGTCTGATAGGGTCGCGCGGATCATCCGTCAAGATTCAGTCGAGCTACTTTGACCGCGGGCGCACCGCGCAGATTGCGTGCTGCGGCACGAACGTGCCGTCGCCGGATCGTTCGTCGAAGACGTCCACCGAGTTGCGCGCGCCGACGACGGCCGTGGGCACCATCTACGCCGGTTGGGACCAGTTGGATCTGGACGGCGATGGCGACTTCAACGACGCGCCGTGGGATTTCGGGAGTAGTTCGGATTATCCGGTGTTGCGCGGCGTGAGCGCGCGTTATCCCACCGGCAACAGCACGAATGTCGGCGTGCAGCGGCGCTTGCAGCCGCCGGTATTGGTAGTGTTGTCGCAGCGAGGCGACGATCCGATAGCGGAAGGCTCGACGGTAACGTACGCGGTGGAATTGGATTTTCGCAGCAGAGCCGCGGTGACGGTGAGTTGGTCGGTGGAGCTTGTCGGTGTCGGTGCCCGCCACGCCGAGGCGGCCGATTTCGTCGGGGCGACGCGAGGGACGGTAACTCTCGTCGACACCGCCAGCGCGGTTTTCGGGATCCGGATAGCGGAGGACGGGACGTCGGAGTCGAGAGAGGCGTTTCGGGTGCGGTTAAGCAGTTTGCAAGCCCCGGACGGCGTGCGTTTGAGTGCCGCCGATTCCGCGGTCGTCAGTGCTATCGCCTCGCATGGAACCGATTACGACCTCGACAACGACAATCTGATAGAGGTAACGACAAGGTCGCAGTTGGAGGCGATTGGCTATGATCTGGGCGGGATGGGTTTGCGCGGCGTGGCCGATGGAGACGTGGATGACTACGAAGCCGCATTTCCACTTTTTGACGAGTTCGAGACGTGTCCGGGCAGGTGCAAGGGCTACGAATTGCTGAACGACCTGGACTTGTCGGGCGGCAACTGGGACCCGATAGGGGGCGGGGGTCGCAATCAGTTGCCGGGCAATTTGCTGCCTGATGAGAACCGTTACCACGGGACGTTCGAAGGCAACGGCCACGTTATCGAGAACATGCGCATTGTCGGCGGGAGTAACCGATGGGACTTTGTGGGTTTGTTCCGCGGCCTGGGCGCCGCCAGTGTCGTCCGCAACGTGGGTCTGGTGGACGTGAACGTGACGGTGGATGAAACCAGCATACAGACGGGCGCGTTGGCGGGGGTTGCCTATGGCAGGATAGCGTCGAGTTACGTGGTGCGCGGGTCGGTGACGGGCGGCTGGGGAGTGGGCGGCCTGGTAGGCGCGTTGACCGGGGCAAAGGGGAGGGTGGTGGCGAGTTATACCAACGTGTCGGTGAGCGCCGCGACCGTTCCCCCGAATCGAGCGAAAGGCGGCTTGATAGGCGGTGCCGGCGACATGAGCGTAGTGAGCGCCAGTTACAGCATCGGGCGAGTGGAAGAGACCGGGAACCAGGACGGTGGTCTGATAGGGTCGCGCGGATCATCCGTCAAGATTCAGTCGAGCTACTTTGACCGCGGGCGCACCGCGCAGATTGCGTGCTGCGGCACGAACGTGCCGTCGCCGGATCGTTCGTCGAAGACGTCCACCGAGTTGCGCGCGCCGACGACGGCCGTGGGCACCATCTACGCCGGTTGGGACCAGTTGGACGTGGACGGCGATGGCGACTTCAACGACGCGCCGTGGGATTTCGGGAGTAGTTCGGATTATCCGGTGTTGCGCGGCGTGAGCGCGCGTTATCCCACCGGCAACAGCACGAATGTCGGCGTGCAGCGGCGCTTGCAGCCGCCGGTATTGGTGACGCTGTCGCAGCGAGGCGACGATCCGATAGCGGAAGGCTCGACGGTAACGTACGCGGTGGAATTGGATTTTCGCAGCAGAGCCGCGGTGACGGTGAGTTGGTCGGTGGAGCTTGTCGGTGTCGGTGCCCGCCACGCCGAGGCGGCCGATTTTTCCGGTGCGACGCGAGGGACGATAACTCTCGTCAACACCGACAGCGCGGTTTTCAGCATACGGGTAACGGAGGACGGGGCGTCGGAACGGAGAGAGAGTTATCGAGTAAGGGTAAGCAATTTGCAAGGCCCGGACAACGTGCGTTTGAGCGCCGCCAGTTCCGCGGTCGTCAGCGTTATCAGATCGCATGGGAACGATTATGACCCCGACGACAACAATCTGATAGACGTTATGACGACGACGCAGTTGAAGGCGATCCGCTATGACTTGGGCGGTATGGGCTTGCGCGGCGTGGCCGATGGAGACATGGTTGCTTACGAAGAAGCGTTTCCGTTTTTCGACGAAAGCGGGTGTCCGGGCGGCTGCAAAGGCTACGAGTTGGTGAACGACCTGGATTTGTCAGGCGATGACTGGATCCCGATAGGGGGCGGGAGTCCGTTGGCGTATTACACCGCTGTTTTCGAGGGCAACGGCCACGTCATAAGCAATTTGCGTATTGACACGTCGGCAGACTTGGATTACGCGGCATTGTTCGGCGCCGTGGGCGTCGGCGGCAGGATCCGCAACGTGGGTGTAAGGAACGCGCGCGTGCGCGTGGGGGACGGCAGTGTTTTTACGAGTGCGTTGGTGGGCCGCAACGACGGCAGGGTGGCGGCGTGCTGGGTGGCGGGCGGCGGCGTGACGGGTGGTTGGTCGGCGGGCGCACTGGCGGGTGTCAATCGTGGCGTGGTAATAGGGAGTTACGCGGACGTGGAAGTGCACGCGGCCATGAACAATTCGGGTGGTCTGATAGGCGAAGCCATTGCAGGTTCGGTGGTGAGTGCCAGTTACTCGATAGGTAGGGTGCAAAGTGGAGGCGCCAGAAGAGGTGGCCTGGTGGGGCAGCGTAACCAGACCGACGCCGATGAATATGACGTTCAGGCGAGCTACTATAACCGCGAGCGCAGCGGGCAGAGTTCGTGCTGTGGCCGGAACATGCCGTCGAATGACGCGCATACGTCGAGGACGGTCGTCCAGTTGCGCGCGCCGACGACGGCCGTGGGCACCATCTACGCCGGTTGGGACCAGTTGGACGTGGACGGCGTGGATCAGAGCAATGACGGCGACTTGAACGACGACGCGCCGTGGGATTTCGGGAGTGGTTTGGATTATCCAATGTTGCGCGGCGTGAGCGCGCGTTATCCCACCGGCAACACCGCCGGTATCGGCGTGCAACGGCGGCTACAGCCGCCGGTGTTGCTGACGTTGTCGCAGCGGGGCGCCGACCTGGTAACGGAGGGGCAGGACGTTGAGTACATCGTAGAATTGGATGTTCCCAGCGTCAGCCAGTTGGTGATGAGTTGGTCCGTGGAGCTGACCGGTGCCGGCGACGGCCACGCCGAGGCGTTGGATTTTGACGGGGACAGGGATGGGTTGCTGTTCCTCACCAATACCAACAGCGTGGTTTTCCGGGTAGGGATAGCGGATGACGGGACGTCGGAGAGGAGAGAGACGTTTCGAGTGAGAGTGAGCGGATTTTTGACGTCGAGCGCGTTGCGCCGGCGCTTGAACGTCGCCAGTTCCGCGGTCGTCAGCGTCATCGCCCCGAACGGGAAGGATTACGATCCCGACGGCAACAATCTGATAAACGTTGCGACGACGTCGCAGTTGGCGGCGATCCGCTATGACTTGGGCGGCGCGGGTTTGCGTGGCGTGGCTGATGGAGACGTGGTTGCCTACGACGAGGCCTTTCCGTTTTTTGACGAGGCCGAGACTTGTGCGGGCGGTTGCAAAGGCTACGAGTTGTCGAACGACGTGGACTTGTCGAGCGTGCGGAACTGGACGCCGTTGGGGGGCGGGCGTCCGATAAAGTATTACACCGCCGTTTTTGAAGGCAACGGCCACGTCGTAAGCAATTTGCGTATCCAGTCGTCGCTACGGTTGGATAACGCGGGCTTGTTCGGTGCCGTAAGCAGCGCCGGCACGATCCGCAACGTGGGCTTGTGGGACGTGAACGTGGAGGTGGGTGGCGGCAGTATGCACACGGGGGCGTTGGTGGGTCGTAACGAAGGCAAAGTGGCGGCGTGTTACGTGACAGGCGGCAGCGTAAAGGGTGTTTTTGCGGCGGGCGGTCTGGCGGGTGCCAATCATGGCACGGTATTGGCGAGTTACGCGGCCGTGCGAGTGCATGCGGATGCGCTCCGTTCGGGTGGTCTGATAGGCCGGGCCGCCATAGGTTCGGTGGTGAGCGCCAGTTACTCGATAGGCAGGGTGACGGGGGGAGCGCACGGCGCAAGCATCTACCGGGGCGGCCTGGTGGGGGGGCGTGATGAAGCCGACGCGGCCGAATACGACGTTCAGGCGAGCTACTTTGACCACGCGCGCAGCGGGCAGACTTCGTGCTGTGGCGAGAACGAGCCGTCGCCGGATCGGTCGTCCAGGACGTCCACCGAGTTGCGCGCGCCGACGGCGGCCGCGGGCATCTACGCCGGTTGGGATCAGTTGGACGTGGACGGCGTGGCGAGCACGGCCATGGGTGTCGTGACGTTGAACGACGACGCGCCATGGGATTTCGGGAGTCGTTTCGATTATCCGGCGTTGCGCGGTGTAAGCATACGTTATCCCGGCGGCAACACCACGAGTATCCGCGTGCAGCGCCAGAGGCAGCCGTCGGTACCGGTGGTGATGCTGGCGACGCCGGCCTATATACGCACGACGGAGAGCGACGTGGAGCTTCGGTTCGAGGTGGCTTTGTCGCCTGCTACTACGGTTATCGGCGAGGACGTAACCATCCATTATCAGGTAAGCGGCACGGCGACGGCGGGTGCCGATTATAGAGACGAGGATGGCGGTATGGTGGTGATGGCCGCGGGCACGACGAGGGCGGTGATACGGTTGCGCCTGTTGGACGACTACGTCATAGAACCGGAGGAGGAGCTGGTGTTGCGGCTGTTGCGTACTCGGGGCGATAGCGTTGCGGTTGCCACGACCCGGTTTTCGACGGTCGTAACGATAGCCAACGACGACAGGTTGGTGGTGGTGGACGCGCGCGTGTATTTGCAGGGTGCGTATGGGGGTTCGCGTGGCATGAGCACCGGATTGATAGACGTTTTGCCGAGGCGACAACCCTATAACGTGGCTCCGTGGAACTACCCGGCGGCGACGACGGTGCCGCACGTGGGGGAGGGGTCTGGATTGAGCGGCGTAACCTCGACGATAGTGGACTGGGTGCTGGTGGAGGTGCGCACCGGCGCGACCGCGGACGCGGCGTTGGCATCGGCGCCGACGACGGGCGGTCGCGCCGCGGGCTTGCTGTTGCGCGACGGTCGTATCGCAGGGATCAACGAGGAGGCGGCGACGGCGGCGGATGCGCTGTTCCTGGACGGCGTGCGTTTTGAGACGGAGCTGCTCGAAGGCGGGCAGGTGTACGTGTTGGTGCACCACCGCAACCACCTGTCGGTAATATCCGCGAATGCATTGGCGCCCGGCGGCGAGGGCTGCACCGCCGGCTACTGCGTGGACTTCCGGTTCGCGCAGTCGCACGGGGACGGGCAGGCCGAAGTCGGGCAAGGCACGTATGCGATGTTCGCGGGCGACGTGGATCGCAACGGCGTGATAGACGAGCGGGACGAGGTATTGATCCGCGTGCACAACCTGAGGTCGTTGGGCGCGGGCGCGTACCGCGACCCGGACGCGGCCGGCAATTACGCGGTGGACGCGGATTTGGACTTCGACGGCGAGGTGTTGTCCGCCGATCGGTGTTTCGTGCTCGCGCCGGGGAACCAGGGCCGGTGCAGGACGTTTTCGGCGCCGTAGGAACGGGTCGGCATTGCCTCAGGAGATGAGCAGTGCCGAGGGTTGCGCGCCGGCGTCGCGGATGATGGCGATGACCTCGCGCGCCGTGGCGACAACGTCGCGCGGACGGGGAGCAGGGGGGCGTGAGAGTCTCGTCAACAGGGCTTGCGCCGGTACCATAGGAATAGCCCCAGCAGCGCGAGCAGCAGCAGGAGCAGCGCTGCGACGTCGGCGACGATGACGCCGACGACACCGAACAGACGCCCGCTGTGCAGGTCTATCAGCAGGCGCTCCCAACTGATGAAGTGGGCGCGCGCGTGGGCGCGCACCCGTTCGCGCAGTGCCGGCGGCGCGGTCGCCGGTGCCGACCACGACGACTGCCTCGATGCAAACGCCCGCCACTCGAGCGCGGGCGTATCCGCCGATACGCTCGCGCGCCAGTCGCCGCGCGCGCCGCGGATCACGAGGTCGCCGTCGGCGGCTACGGCTACGCCTCGAACGACGTCGGGCAGGCCGTAGCCGTGCGAGAACTCGTCGAGCATCTTGCCGCGCGCCGACAGCAGCCACAGTTTGTCGTCGCCCGCGACCCACAACGCGCCGCCGAGCGCGACCGCGCCCCGGAGTTCGGATACCCGCAAGCGCAACACCGGCGCGCCGTCGAAGTAGAGAAAGCGCCCGGCGTGGGAGACCCAGCGGCGCCCGACCGCGTAGTCGGTGACGTCGGGAACGACGCCGTAGAAGGCGACGGCCGCGGCCGCGGGCACGTAGGAATGATCCAGTCCCAGGTCCGCGGTATGCTGCAAGGCCACGCCCGTGGCCACGAACGACAACAGGAAAACAAAAATGCCGACCCCGAGCCGGCGATGCCATTGCTCTACCATCACGCGCGCTCTCGGCGTCCGCCCCCGGTGTCAGCGGACGCTATCGTGCAGCAGCAGTGCAAGCCTCGCGAGCTTGGTCGCCGCGCGCACCGACAGCGTCGCGCCGGTGACGTTGTCTATGCCGCGGTCGAGTTTGTCCGCCGACGTCAGCCTGGCGCCGGCGAACTGGCGGGTGAACCCTTCATAGCGGATCTCCCAGCCGCGGCTCTCGCGGAAGATCAGCACCTTCAACTCCTCGATGCCGGAGGAGGACACGGCGAAGCCGCAGGTGATCGGGCGCTCCTTGCCTATCTCCTCCAGCACCCAGGCGCTGCGCCCGTCGCGCAACCAGTAACGGATGCGGAACCTGGCGTAGCGGCGCCCCAATATCGCGCGGATACGCTCCTTCAGCGGCTTGTCCGGGTAGAGCAGCGCGGCTTGCGGCGCGTTGTTCCCGAACACGCGCTCGATGAAGGCATCGGGCGCTTCGTACACCTGCGTTACCGCACCCGCCGCGCCCGGCAACGCCGAGAGCAGGAGCAACAGCGGGACTGCTCGCCGGGCGCTTGCGGTCGCGGCGGTTACAGCGAGACGACGCTCAAAACTGGTAGCCGACGCCGAGATTGAAGCCATCGAAGTCGCGCCCCTCGTCGCCGTCGTTGTCGTGGTCGCGGTCCTGCCAGTCGGCCTTCAGCACCGCGTCCTCGTTCAGCCAGTAGCTGAAGCCGAGCGTCCATTGATCGAACTCGTCGCGCGAGCGCCCGCCTTCGACGTCCGCATAGCGGGCGAACACGCCGAGGGACTCGCTCAGCCGGAAGGAAGGCTCGACAAACCATCCTTTCTGATCGTCATACTCCTCGACTGCACCGTCGGCGTCGAGGTCCCACTGCGCGTAGAGCGCGCGCAACCCGAAGGGCCCGCGGTTGAACGCGACGTGTGCTTCGTATAACCAGGCGTCTTCAACGTCGTTGAGCTCGTTCGCGTTGCCGTCGGCATCGCGGATCACGTTGCCGTCGTCGTCGACTTCAAACTCCGGCGGTTCGTCCTGCGCCAGGTCGCTTTGGTACTGTATCGAGGCACCCAATTCGAGGCCCGGCATCCCGGTGTATTTGAGGCGCCCGGTAAAGGCCAGATCGTCGGCGGCCGCTTCTGCGGTCTTCTGCCGCCCGCCGCGGATCGAGGCCTCCGCACCGGGAGTCACTTTCAAACCTTCGTGCAGCGCCAGATCGAGACTCACGCCGTTATCCGCACGGTGGCTGAAGCCGACGCCGCCGGCCCACCAGCCGACCGGAATAATCACGCTCTCCACCACGTTGCGCTCGACGCCGTAAAACGTCGGCGGCTCGTGCGTCTCATTCAAGAGGCCGATGGGCAGCAGGAAGACGCCGGCACGCGCGGTGTTGCGTGCATCAAAATCATATTCGATATACGCCTGCTCCAGTTCGACCTCTCCGGGTGCTTCCTCTTCGTCCGCGCCCACGAGCGCATGCTCCACCTCCAGTTCCGAGATGACGCGCAGATTGTCAGACCAGTCGTAGTTGAAATGCAGCACGAAGCGATGGAAATCAATCTCCTCCTTGTCGTTCGCGCTGTCGTCGGCGTCGAGATTGTTATAGTGCAACTCGCCGTAGCCGCCGATGGACATGTTGTCGAACACCGAGGGTTTTGAATCCGCCTCCTCGATGGCCATGGCCGCGGCCTCCACCGCCTGCGCGTTGCCGCTGACCTCGCGGCTCATCTCCTCGATTTTGTGCTCGGCCTTGTCCAGTTGCCGTTTCAGTTCCTGCACCGTTCGTTGCAGTTCCCGAAACTCCTTGTCGCTGGCGGCGAGCGCAACGGATGGCGCCGCGATCGCCAGCGCCAGCAGGCAGGTCGCCGTGAACAGGACACGGCTATGACGTTTTACAGGTTTGGATTGCATTAGCCCTCCTTGCAATAAAGGCTGTTGATGGGGTTAATGCAAATGATAATAAGTATGATTTATCTTATAGTCAAGTCTTCATAAGGCACCCCGCGCATTGGCGTAGCACCCTTCGGACTTGGCGCAGCGCCGGTTTCAGGCGCGGCGTCCCGACTGGTTGCGGGTGGCGGACGCAACGCACGTTGTGGGGTTTATCTATAATCAGCGCGCTTTCCGGGGCATCACTTCCAGCGAGAAATCCACCGCGTGCAAGTGTTTCGTCAGCGCGCCTATCGAGATGTAATCCACGCCGCAGGCGGCGATGGCGGCGACGTCGGCCAACCTGACGCCGCCGGAGACCTCGACTTTGGCGCGTCCGCCCACGCTCCGTACGACGGCCGCAATCTCGCTCGCGTCGAAGTTGTCGAGCAGGATGACTTCGGCGTCGGCGGCGAGCGCCTCGTGAACCTGCGCCGGCGTCTCGACCTCGACTTCCAGCGGCCTGCCGCCGCCGGCGCGTGCGCGCCTGACGGCTTCGGTGATAGAGCCGCAGGCGCGGACGTGGTTGTCCTTTATCAGGACGCCGTCGGCCAGGTCGGCACGATGGTTGCGCCCGCCGCCGCAGACGACCGCGTATTTTTGCGCCAGGCGCAGGCCCGGCAGCGTCTTGCGCGTGTCGAGGACCACGGCTTTGGTGTGCGCGGCGCGCGCGACGTACGCGGCGGTCGCGGTGGCGGTGCCGGACAGCGTCTGCAACAGGTTCAGCGCGCTGCGTTCGCCGCCGAGAACGGCGGCGAGCGGCCCGCCGAGCGCGCACACTTCGTCGCCCGGCGCAATCGTATCGCCGTCGTTCTTGCGCCAGGCGATCGCGACCGCCGGATCAACCTGGCGGAAAACCTCGTCCACCCAGAAACGCCCCGCGAGAACGGCGTCGTCGCGGCTGACGATGACCGCGTCGCCGTCGCCGCCGCCGATCAGCGCGGTGGTGACGTCGCCGCCGCCCAGATCCTCGGCCAGCGCGGCGCGCGCGTTCTCGATCACGGCGCGGCGCAGCGGTTCGGGGCAGTGGCCGGGGCGCAGTTCGATCACGCGCGCGGCCTCGTTTGAGGACCTTGTTCGAGGCGTCGGCGAATCGCCGCGAGCCGTTCGGGCGTGCCGACGTCGGCCCACGCGCCGCGGTAGTGTTCGCCGCCGATGCATCCCTGCGCAATGCCTTCGCGCAGAAACGCCGCCAGCGGGCGCGGTTCGGCGGCGGCGCCCGCGAACAGTTCGGCGCGGTAGTAGCCCATGCCGCCGAAGGTCAGCGGCGTGCCGCCGTCGGGTGACAGACGCGCGCCGTCGAGCCGGAAGTCGCCGCCCGGATGATGCGGCGGGTTGTCCACCAGCACCAGGCGCGCGTGCAGCTCGCCGAGCCGCGGGCGGCTGGGAGCGTAGTCGGTAAAGACGTCGGCGTTGACGACGAAGAAAACGCCGTCGTCGTCCGTCAACAGCGGCAGTGCCTTGACGATGCCGCCGCCGGTCTCGAGCGCGTCGCCGCCTTCCTCGGAGTAACGGATGCGCAGGCCGTGGCGCGCGCCGTCGCCCAGGCGTTCCCGGATCGCGCCGCCCAGGTGCGCGACGTTGACCACCACCTGGGCGATGCCCGCCGCCCGCAGCCGCTCCAGATGGTGCTCGATCAACGGTTTGCCGGCGACTTCGAGCAGCGCCTTCGGCACGCGGTCGGTCAGCGGTCTCATGCGCCTGCCACGGCCGGCGGCGAGTATCATCGCCTTCATCGCGGCCGCGGCAGTTCGGCGAGAGCGCGGCGCAGGCCGTCGAGTTCCGGGTAGCGCCCGATACATTCGGCGACGTAGCCGAGTATGCGCGGCACCTCTTTCAGGTAGCCGCTCCTGCCGTCGCGGTGGTGCAGGCGCGCGAAAATGCCGATGGCTTTCAGGTGGCGTTGTATGCCCATCCAGTCGAACCAGCGCTCGACGACGTCGAACGCGGCGTCGAGTGGGTTGTGTTGCAGGTAGTAGCGCAGCCAACGCCGCCGCCGCGCCTCGGGCCACGCGACGTAGCAGTCCTTCAGCAGCGACACCAGATCGTAGGTAACCGGGCCGGCTACCGCGTCCTGATAGTCGAGCACGCCGACGGCGCCGTCCTGCGGCACCGTCAGGTTGCGCGAATGGTAGTCGCGGTGCACGAACACCCGCGGTTGCGCGCGCGCCGAATCCGCCAGCAGCTCGAAGGCGCGCGCGAACTCGTCGTGGCGGCTCTCGGTCATGGCGCAACGCAGATGGGTGTCGCAATACCAGTCGGTGAACAGGCACATCTCCTGCACCAGCAGCGCGCGGCTGTAGTCCGGCAGGCCGTGCTTATCGGCGCGCTGTATTCTGGCCAGTTCGTCGAGCGCCAAGCGGTAGAGTGCGTCGGCGTTGTCCGGCGTCAGCGCCTGCGCGAGCGTGCGCCGCCCGAGGTCGTCCAGCAGCATCCATCCGTTGACGTCATCGTGCGCGTGCACGCGCGGCGCGCGCACGCCGGCGCGCTCCAACCTTTGCGTCACCTCCAGGAAATTGCCGATGCCTTCCCTGGCGGGCGGCACGTCCACCGCGACCAGACTGCCGCCGGCCAGCGTGATCCGGAAATAGCGCCGGAAACTGGCGTCGTTTTGCAGCGCCTCCATCGAGAAATCCGCGCCCAGCGTTCGTTGCAGCCAGGCGCGCAGCATTGTTTGCCGTGTATCCATCGCCACGTGCGATTGTACTTCGGTCGGGGAATTATATGGACAACTTGACAAAGTCACGTTCTCTATCCATTTCTCGATAGTGCCTTACGTAACGACACACACCGGCGGTGCCCGCCAACTTGCGGGTCTTGGTTTGAGTCCCCGCGTGAACTCTGTATCGAATTGTTCGGTGGGCTTTCATTTGTCAAGTTATCCATGTAATTCCCTTTATAATCCCGCGAATGCGGCACCTGGAACCGAAAATTTCCTCGGCGCGGGCCGGCAGCCTGTGCGGTCTGTTCACCGAGCGCGTCCGCTCGTCGGGCGACGCGGTCGCGTATCGTCAGTACGATGCACGCGAATCGCGCTGGCGGGCGTACACGTGGCGCGACGTGGCGGCGGCGGTGGCGCGCTGTCGCCGGGCGTTGCTTGCCGAGGGGCTGAAAGCCGGTGACCGCGTCGCGGTCATGCTGCCGAACGGCGTGGACTGGGTCGCCTTTGACCAGGCGATATTGGGGCTGGGTCTGATCAGCGTGCCGATCTACAGCCACGACAGCGCCGAAAACGCCGGCTACATCCTCGATGATTCGGGCGCGCGGGTGCTGGTCATAGACGCGGTGCGTTTCGACGGGCTACGCTCGAGGCCGCGGGTCACGGAATCGTTGCGGCGGGTTATTTTGCTGGGCGAGACGCCGGCGACGGTGCCGGACAACGTGATCGTCTTCGACGCGCGGGGCGCGGACGCGCGCGAGGAGCAGCCCGCGGCCGCGACCGACGCGCCGGCGCCGCGCGACGTCGCGACCATCGTCTATACCTCGGGCACGACCGGGCCGCCCAAGGGCGTCGTGCTGACGCACGGCGCGATCCTCGCCAACGCCGCCGCCACCAGCGACTTCGTCCATTACATTCGCTCGGACAACCTGTTTCTGTCGTTTCTGCCGTTGTCGCACATGTTCGAGCGCACCGTCGGCTATTACCTGAGCATGATGATCGGCGCCGAGGTCGCGTTCGCGCGCTCGGTGCAGCAGCTCAAAGACGACCTGCTGGAACTGAGGCCGACCGTATTCGTCTCGGTGCCGCGCATTTACGAGCAGGTGTACGCGCGCCTGCAATCCGAGCTTGCCAAGCGTCCGGCGGCGGCGCGGCGGCTGTTCGACGCCGCGGTCGCGGTCGGCTGGCGGCGCCGCGGTCGTTCGCCGGCGGCCCTCGCGTGCCGCCTGCTGTGGCCGCTGTTCGACGCGCTTATCGCGCGCAAGTTTCGGCGCGGTCTCGGCGGGCGCCTGCGTTACGCGCTTTCCGGCGGCGCCGCGCTGGCGCCCGCGATCAACCGCACGCTGACCGCGCTCGGCGTGCCGGTGTATCAGGGTTACGGCCTGACCGAGACGGCCCCGGTGTTGTCGGTCAACGAGGCCGGAGGCCCCCCCGCCAGCATCGGCCTGCCGCTGGCGGGCGTCGAAGTGCGCATCGGCGACAACCGTGAATTGTTGACGCGCAGCCCGTACCTGCTGCGCGAGTACTGGCGCAACGCCGAGGCCACGGCGCGGGCGCTGGACGCCGCCGGTTGGCTGCACACCGGCGATCAGGCGCGTCTCGACGAGCACGGGCGCCTCTACATCATCGGCCGCATCAAGGAGATCATCGTCATGGCGAACGGCGAGAAGGTGCCGCCGGCGGACCTGGAGCATGCGTTGCTGTCCGACGCGTGGTTCGCGCAGGCGATGGTGCACGGCGAGGGCCGCCCGTTTCTGGTCGCGTTGCTGGTGTTGGCCGACGAGGTGCTCGCGCGCGCCCGGGGCACGGACGCGGTCGTCGAGGACGCGGCGTTGGAGGCCGAGGCGTTGCGGCGCGCGCGCGCGTGCCTGTCGGGCGCGGCGGCGTACGCGCGCGTACGCCGCGTGATTCTGCTGCGCGATCCGTGGAACGTGGAGAACGGCCTGCTGACCCCGACCCTGAAGCTGAAACGCCACCGCATCAGCGCGCGCTTCCAGGCGCCGCTCGAGCAGGCCTATTCGGGTTTTTGAGCGCCGCCGCGCAGGCGCAGCGTGCGCATGGACAGCCGCTGCCGTACTCTGCCGTCGTCGATTTTCTCGATCACCAGCGGCAGATAATGGTGGCGCGGGCTGAGCCACAGCACGCGGTCGGTCTTGCCGCGTCGGATTCTGTCGACGCGCAGGCAGGCGACGCGCCCGAATTCGGTCTCGATCTCCTCGTTTCCGATCTCGACGAAACGCCGCGTCTTGCTCTTGCCTTTGGCCACTATGCGGTAGCTGCGGTCGAGCGGTTCGCCGTTGGCGGCCGCGGCCGCGGCGTCCGCGATCAGTTGCAGTTGCCACGTGTTTTCGTCCAACGCGCCGTCCTCCAGCGCCAATTCATAATGCTCGCCCTGGTTTTCGCCCGCGACGCGGCGCTCGCGCCAGTCGAACGACAAACGGCGTTTTTTTTCGGGACGGCCTTCGACGCTGTACTCGTATTCGAGGGGCAGCAGGCGGTCGCCGACGCGGCGCACGCGCGAGCGCGTTATCAGCGTCGCGTTCATCGTCATCAGCATGCCGAGCGCTCCTCGCGGGCGCGTCTCGCTGCGGTAGAGCAGATCGCCGCGCCGGTGCGACACCGCCACCGAGACGACGCCTATGATTTTGTCCGGTATGCCGAGCGCGTACTCGGCCTCGAAGCCGTCGGTGAGCGCCGCGGTGCCCGCCGTCGCCGGGGTCGCGGCCAGCGCGACGCCGAGCGCGGCGCCGTGCAGCGCGCGCGCGTTCATCGCGAGTAGGCCAGCCACGCCGGGCGGCGGCACAGCCCATAGTAGTCGCAGTGCCTGCACGCGGTTTCCGCGCCCCACGCCGGCAGCGGCTGGCCGTCGTCGTAGCACGCGCGCATCTCGAGCAGGCGTGCGCGCATCCGCTCGCGCACCGGTTCGAGCTGCTCCTGGTCGAAGTGCAGCGGTCTGCGGTCGCCGCGCCTGAGTCCGAGATACGATACGGCGCGCACGTGTTGCGCGAGCAGCGCGTAGCTCGGCAGCTGGACCTCCTCTCCCTGCTCGACGGCCTTTTTCGTCGGCAGCCGCCCGCTCTTGTAGTCAAGGATCCGCGTGCTCGCTTCGTCTTCGGCGACCAGATCGAGGCGCCCGCCTAAAACGACACGGGTGGCGCCGTCGTCCAGCACCGCCTCCAGTCCGTGTTCGGCTTTGAACGACGGCGCCGGCGCGCGCCCGAAGTACTCGATCATCCAGCCGACGTACCAGGTGGTCGCGGCCAGCGCCTCGTCGCGCCAGTAGCGGTTGGCGCGGTTGGCCTCGACGGCGCGCGAAAATTCGGCGCCGACGACCTCGCCCGCCAAGTGCAGCGCGAACGCGCGATGTTCTTCGGTCCACGGCTTGTTCATCGGCCCGGGCAGGCCGGCCACGTCCTGGTGCAGCGCTTGCAGGCACCGGTGCAGGTGGCTGCCGTAGTCGGCGGCGCTCCAGTGGGCGACGGCGTCGCGCGGTTTCCTGAGACGCAGCGCGTAGCGCGCAAAGAAGCGGTACGGGCAATCCACCAACGTCTGGTGCGCGGCCGCGCTCAAGGGTTCGGGCCACAGGTCGCGCGGCGCCGCCGGCGCCGGGCGTTTTTGCACTTGCGCCGGCGCGCCCGCTTGGCGCCGGCGCGGTTCCAGCTGCGGCGCTTGCCCGGCGCGGCGCGCCAGTTGCACGTCTTCTAGATCGTCGTTGTACGCGAGACGGTGGAATTCCCCGATGGCGCGCAACCACGGCGCAGGTTCGAGGGCGCGCCCGTTGGCCGCCCGCTCGCAGCTCAGCAGTATCGTATCGGCGCCCCGTTCCAGCAGGCGCCGGAACAGGCCGAACTGAAGCGCATCGCGCTGCTCGCGCGTCTCCAGGTTCAGTTCGCGGCGGATTTTTTCGTTGACCAGCCCGGTTTGCGCCGCCGCCGGCAGGTGACGCCGGTCCAGCCCGGCGACCGCCAGAGCGTCGAACCGCGCCAGCCGGCTTTGGCGCAGGTTCATCAGCAGCACGCCCTCGCGCGCCCGCGGCGGTGGGTAGAAGTTCGCGTTTTCCAGGCCGTGCGCCAGCCAGCCGCGCCACGCGCGGAAGGTGCCGCGCTTTTGTCGCGCGCCCGCGGCCTCGCGCATGTCGCGCAATTCGACGAGCAGTCTGTCGCCGGCGGCGTCGGTCTCGAAGCGGCGCTTCATGCCGAGCGCTTCCATGGCCGCCAGCAGGTGATCGAAGTAATCGCTGAAAAGACGCCGCCGGTCGCTTTCGGCGAAGCCGCGCAGGGGCGCGGCGGCGTCGGCGACGCGCCCGGCCACGGCGGCCGCGAACGCGCCGTCGCCGCCGCCTTTGCGCAGCCGCGCGATCCACTCGCGGGTGGTGCGCGGCGGGTAGTCCGCGCGCGCGTCGCATTGCTCGACGTGGTGCAGGGCCGCGGCGAGGTGCGCGCGCGCGCCCGGATGCTCGCACCACGGCGAACGCATCAACGCGACGTGCGCCTCCAGGGCGCGTTCGCCGTCGGCAAGCGCCAACAGGTTGCGCAACGCGCCGGCGCTGCTGGTGGTGGACAACTCCCATCCCGAATAGTCGTAGAGCGCCAGGCCGCGGCGCTCGAGCACCGCGCGCAGGCGCCGCGTCAAGCGCCGGTCGAGGCTGACGATGCCGACGCTTTTGTTCTCCCGCAGCCATTCCCGTATCGTCAGGCAGATGCCCCAGGCGTGCTCCTCGAGCGTCCGCGGCCTGAAGACGCGCAGGCGCGGCGCGAGCGGGCTTGCGCGGAAGCGCGCCGCGGTGGCGCGCGCGCGTTCGCAAAGCGGCGCGCCGTCGCGCTCGAATATCCGGTCGAGCACGTATGCGCGGGCGTCGTCGTCCGCGATCGCGCCCGCGGCGGGCGACGCGGCCTTTGGCGTCGTGCGCGCGCGCGGCAATCGCGTCAGGCGGCCTGCGCCTTCGAGTTTGCGCGCCCACGCGGCCTGGCACGGCGTCAGTTGATCGAAGCCGCACAGGTAGGCGTGCTCGTCTTCGGCCAGCAGGCCGCCGCTCATCAGTTCGCGCCGGTAGCGCGCGCGCTGCTCGCCGAGCGCGGGCGCCGTCTCGTTCCACGCCCGCCACACCCCCAACAGTATTTCGGTCTCGGTGCTCCAGTGTCCGGCGAGACGTCGCAGGCCCTGCTCGAGCGGAACGTCGTCGTCGCGCGCGTCGTCGAGTTCGCTGACTTCGTCGAAGAAGCGCAGCAATTCGTCCGTCGTCTGCCACAGCCCGCCGCGCGGGAACGAGCCGGGGTTGTTTTCGAGTTCGTCCGCCAGCAGCAACTCGCGCTCGTGTCCGCTCGCTGCGCGCGCCGGCGGCGCGCTTCGTTGCAGGAACAACTGCCACGGCGTCGAAATCAGCGGCGCGATCAGCGCGTCGTGGCCGCGCGCGCGCGCGCACTCGAGCAGCCGCGCGCGCAGCTCGACGAATTGCGGCCTGAGGCGCTGCAACGCCTCGGGCACGAGGATCACCGCGCGTCCGAGGTCGGGCAGATCGTCCTGGAAATCGGCGACGACGGCTTCGGCGCAGACCGCGCCCGGGTCGCGGCGGCGGGAGACGACGGCGGACAACGGCGCTCAGCGCTCGAGCAGGTCGAGCTTGTTCGGTTTGTCGCGCCAGTCGTCGGCGTCCGGCGGCGGGTCTTTCTTCACGGTGATGAGCGGCCACTCCAGCGCCAGTTCGGCGTTGAGTTGCAGCAGGTGGCGCTGCTCCTGCTCGAGCGCGTCCTCCGGCGCGATGGCGGCGATCGGGCACTCGGGTTCGCACAACGCGCAGTCTATGCACTCCTCCGGATCAATGACCAGGAAGTTCGGCCCTTCGTGGAAGCAGTCCACCGGACAGACTTCGACGCAGTCGGTATATTTGCACTTGATGCAGTTTTCGTTGACGACAAAAGTCATGGCCAAGTTTCCCCCCGCGGTTGTCGGCGAATTATATTACGCCGCGCCGGCGCGCCCCGGCCTATGGTAGATTAAGCGCATGGGTCCCGTCGTCAATCGGCGTCCGGCGCGTCGCGGCCGTCTGTTCATCGTGGCCGCGCCGTCGGGCGCCGGCAAGACCACCTTGCTCAGAAAACTGCTGGAGGAGTTGCAGTGCCTCAGGATGTCGGTGTCGCACACGACCCGGCCGCGGCGGCGCGACGAGGTCGAGGGGCGCGATTATTATTTTGTGGATGAGGCGACGTTTGCGCGCTTGCGGGGCAAAGGAGATTTTCTCGAATCGGCCGAGGTTTTTGGCCATCGCTACGGCACTTCCCGGCGGTGGCTTGAAATGACAATCGAATCCGGGCGTGATATTCTGCTGGAAATAGATTGGCAGGGAGCAAGGCAGGTCAGGGCCTGTATGAAGGACGCGGTTTCCATATTTATCCTGCCGCCGTCGAAGGAGGCGCTGCGCGAGCGTCTGCAAAGTCGCGGACGCGATTCGCGGGAAGTGATCGAACGGCGCATGAGCGAAGCGATGAAAGAGATGAGCCATTTTGACGAGTTTGACCAGGTCGTCGTCAACGACGATTTTGAGCGTGCGCGCGAGGACCTGCGGCGCATCGTCACGGGGCGGCCGCCCACCGCGGGCGCGCGCGAGCGGGTGCGGCGCGCCGTACTATCGTTGGGGCTGGCGCACGGCGCGTGACGATGCCGGGTGGGGACGCGCCGATCCGGGTCACGGCGTCCGCCGCCCGGCAGATAAAAAAATCCGCGGCGCGCGGCAACGCGCGCGACTGGCCGTTGCGCGTCGCCGTGAAACGCGCGCCCGACGACAGTTTTCACTACGCGATGGGTTTCGACGACGCCACGCGCGAGGACGACGTTTCCTTCACCAGCGGCGACGTTTCGGTGGTCGTGTCGGGGAGCGCCCTGAGCCTGCTGAAGGACACGACGATAGATTACGTCGAACTCGAACGTGGGCGCTTCCACTTTATCTTCCTGAACCCGAACGACCCGGCCTACGTTCCGCCGGACGAGACCTAGTGGACGTGGCCGTTCCTCTGTCGGTCGCCTTGATAGACGGCCACCGTTTGTTCAGGGACGGTCTCGAGGCGCTGCTGGCCGCGCGCGGTGTCGAGGTGGTGGCGTCGGAGGGCGACGCCCTGCGCGGCGTCGAACGGGTGCACAAGACCCAGCCCGACGCCGTACTGGTGGCCGTGCGCATGTCCGCCGTGGACGGCATACAGGTGCTCGAGGAGCTGTCGCGGCGCGGCTTTGCGAAGCCGGTCGTGATGTTGACCGCGAGCAGGGAAAGCGACGACCTGAGCGACTCGCTCAAGCGTGGCGCCAAAGGCTACCTGCTGAAGGACAGCGCCCCCGACGATCTCGTCGCCGCGCTGCACGACGTGGTTCGCGGCAAGACCGTGGTCGCGCCGGTGCTGCGCGGCGCCTATGAAAAACTCGATCTGAGCGAACCGCCGGCGCCGTGTCCCGGCGAACTGATCGGTAAGCTGACGGCGCGCGAGCGCGAGGTTCTGGATCTGCTCGTCCACGGGCGCAGCAACAAACTGATCGCGGAAGCCTTAGGCATCACCTTCGGCACCGTCAAGCTGCACGTCAACGTGGTGCTGAAGAAACTGGGCGTGCGCTCGCGCACCGAGGCGGCGATGATCGCGGTCAAGCACGCGATTCGCAAGGGGCGCTGAGGGCCGCGCCTCAGCCGGCGTAGCGTTTGCGGTCGCGGCGGCGCGTGCCGGCGCGCTGGACGACGACGCCGCGCACGACCTCGGCGCCGGGTACCGGGACGTCGGCGTAGCCGGGGTTCAAGGCCCTCAGAAAACTGTGTTCGCCTTCGGTGACGAATTGCCGCAGGATGTACTCGCCGCCGGTGCGGGCGATCACGTACGATCCGTTTTCGACGACGCCGCCGGGTTCGACGATGATGATCGAACCGTCGGCGAACTCCGGTTCCATGCTGTCGCCCAGCACGCGCAGCGCGTACGCTTCGCCCGCGGCGCAGCCGGCGTCGTCGTATGCGTCGGGCGGCGGTGCCTTGCTCACGCGAATAGCACCCAGGTCGTGGCGATGTACTTGACGCCTTTTTGCAGGCGCGCGCCCCGGTGCTCGTGCGTCCAGAACGGCGGGAACAGCAGCAGTTTGCCGCGCTGCGGGCGCACGCGCACCCGCTGCACGAAGAATTCGGTGTCGCCGCCGCCGCCGTCCTCGACGTCGTTCAAGTACCAGATTGCGACCAGCTGGCGCGCGCTGAAATCGTGGCTGCCGCCGTCCACGTGCCAATGGTAGAACTCGCCGGTGCGCGTGCGCTGTATGCCGTAACCCAGGTCCTTGAAGCGCCCGCGGAAGTACGGGAACGCGCGGCGAAACTCGGCGAGCGCCGACGACAGCGAGCCGAACAGCCCGCTGTCGACGTCCCGCCACTGCGGTTTGCCGCTGATGTAGAGGTCGGTCGAGCGTTTGATCGAGAAGTCCTCGTAGCCGGTCTGGCCGACGCGACCGGGGTAGTGCTCGTCGGGTGCCGCCTCGAAGCGCCGCACGACGTCGTCGCACAGCGCGTCCGGCAGCGCGCCGGTCTTCTCGAAGATGAAAGTGTTCGGCTTGGCCTCGCGTATCGTGGCCAGGGGCGAATGAAACCGGTTTTCCGCGTTCATGCCCGGCGTCGCTACAGCGCCGCCCGCTCGCACAGCGCCTCGATGCGCGGCGCGGCGTCCTCGCCGTCGCGCTCGAAGGCCTCGAGCAGGCGGTTTGCTGTGCGCCGCCAGTGCCGCCGCGCCGGCGCCGCCAGTTCTGCGATTGCGTCCATGCTGCCGCCGCGCCGCCAGTCGCGGTAGGCGTCGGTCAGCGCCGGGAACAATTTTTTGCGCGTCGCCGTCAGGCTGGCGACGTGGAAGTGCAGCGACGGGATTTTGCGTTCGCCGACCAGCGTCGGCAGCACCGTGATCGAATCGGCGAGATTGTCCTTGACCGCGCGCGCCATGAGCGCGGCGCGCGAGCGCGGCAGGCGCGCGAGCATCTCGTACCACCTTTTGCCGAGCAGCCGTCCGGCCTCGATCTCGCCGAGCTCGTGCAGGGTGACGGTCTCGATCTCGTTTTGCGTCATGTCGTCCAGCGCCCGTTCGAGGTCGCCGTCGAAATCGTAGTAGGAGAACGCCTGCGCCATCGCGTTGCGCGTGCGCTGCCAGCGCCATTCGGTGAGTTTTTCCCAGATCATCCTGCGGATGGACTCGCGGCGCACGAAGATCACGCCGTCCAACGACATCGCCGGCGGTGCCGCAAGGTCGCGCGCGCATTCGGCGGCCGCCACCAACACTTCGACTCCGTCGCGAGTTTGTCTTGACTCGAGGCGCCCGAGAAAGAAGTGAGGGACGCCGTTGCCGCCGAAGCCGCCCGAGTACACGTAACCGCG
Source organism: Candidatus Oxydemutator sp. (assembly GCA_965203445.1). Lineage (GTDB taxonomy): Bacteria > Pseudomonadota > Gammaproteobacteria > Poriferisulfidales > Oxydemutatoraceae > Oxydemutator. The sequence continues at coordinate 748,441 of OZ241883.1, read as the reverse complement.
CCGGTTCAGCCGGCGGTTGATCGCGGCCGTGTCGAACGGATCGAACGCGCGTTCCGCGACGCGCAGCTTGCGGAAGGGACGGTCTTCGAGACGCCGCCACAGCGCCTCGCGCTCGCTCAGCCACGCGCCCAGATCGGCTTTCGGCAGCGCCTCGTCGAAGGCGTAGCCCCGTTCCCAGCGGTAGTATTCGCGCATCTTCAGCAGATAGACGCACATCGTGTAGTCGCCGGCGTGGCGCGCGTCGGCCACGCCGCAGTTGTAGCGCACCGTCTCGCACAGGGCCGCCCGTTCCAGCGCGTGGCCGGGCGCACGTCCATTCCCGGCCCGCGACGGTGTCTTAGGCGAGGCTTCATGGCACAATGGCATGGCGCCATGATACTACACCGCCGCACCGCTCGGTTATGCCGCCGCGCCTGAAAACCAGGTGGAACCGCGCGCCCGCCACGCGCGATTACCGCGCGGTGGCCGGCGCCATCGGCGTCAACCTGTGGCGCATCACGACCGAGTGCCTGCTGAACCTCGAGAACGAAGGTTTCGAGACGCGCGACGACGCGCAAAGGCTGGACGCGATCTCGGAATTCGCCGCGTTCGCGCTGCACCTGCTCGACCGTTACGCCTACGGCAGGCTTACCGACGCCGACCGCGCGGCGCTGGTCGAGGCGGCGGCGCGGCGCTTCGGCGAGATCATCCGCGACAACCGCGCGGACGCCGGCGACGACGGCGATCACCTGCGGCGTTTTATCGGTCTCGTCAACCGCCGCGCCGAGGAATACGCCGAATGCGGCTACGACGCCGCCGCCGGCCCGAGCTTCACGATGCGGCGCCTGTTGGGCGAACGCGTGCGCGACGCGATGGATGAAAAACACCGCCGGTGGATACCGGATTACGTGATCGACGCCGAGGCGCCGGCACTCTACAAGGAGTTGCGCCGCGCCGCCTCGATGATCGGGGCCGCGTCGGACGGGGTCGCCGATTGAAGAAACCGTCGGTGCCGACAAAGCGGGGACGACGCGTCGCGGGGACGCGGTTTGTGCTAATCCGCCTTGCCGGCCCAGACCGAGAAGTTGTCGGCGTTCTTTTCCTCTCCGTCTTTGCGCCCGGCGGCGTAGGCGTCGCTGGCGCGCTGCCGTTCGCGCTCGGGGTGGCCTAAATAGCCGCCCTGCCAGCCCAAAACGTAGTCGGGGTGCACGCCCGCCGCCTCCATCCGCGTAATCGCGTCTCTGTACAGTTGGTCCATTCTGTTTCTCCTCGTTTTGCCGGGCGCGGATTGTGCGGGAAACTTACGCGGGGACGCCGGAAGCGCGCGCCGCGTTGAAACGTTCGTATGCGCTGCCGTCGTCGAGCCGTTCGGCCACGGCGGCCGCGGCGTCCGCCATCGAATCGAAGCGCCGCAGGTGGGTGAGCACCGTCGCGCCGGAGTATATCAGGCAGCCGCGCGCGGCGCCCGGCTCGCCTTGCAGCGCGGCCACGCCGGCCGCGGCCGCGCGTTGCGACAGCGCGCCCACGTCCACGTCGGCGGCGATCGCATCGCCCTGCTCCTCGGCCGTCGGCAAATCGTCCGGCAGCGGCACGCCGCGCGTCTTGCTGTCTATGCCGATGGCCCGCGGGTCGAGTTCGCGCGCCCGCGCCGGGGCGTCGCCGTGGTATTCGTGCAGCCGCGCCGGTTGTTTCAGGGACGGCGTCACACCGCCCTCGCTGCCGCGCACGACGGCCGCGGAGGCGAAGCCGGCGAACTTTGCCAGGTCGAGATAGATCGGCGGATACGCCTTGTGCACGTAACCGGTGACGAGATGGGTGCTGCGGCGCCCGCGTACCGGGTGGGCGAGCACCTCTACGGTCGTAATCAGCGGGCGCTTGACGATGCGGGTGCGCAGCGGCGCCAAGTTATGCAGCCGCGGGCAGAAACGGCTTTGATCCACGTAGGCCCAGCCGACGTCTTGCAGGCGCGCCGCCGCCCGTCGCACCGACAGGCCGACGTCGGCGCCGGCGGCGCGCAAAATCGTATGGTGGGTGGCGCCGTACTTCGGGCCGACTTTCTCCACCCCGTGGCTGAGTGCGGCGACGTCGCAGGCCGCGAGCACCGCCGGAAGAAAGGGCGAAACCGGCAGGGAACGCAAAAAACCGTCGTACGGGTCGGCGATGGCCACGACCTGGTCGACCGGCGCGGTCGCGGTCTCGAGCGCTTCGCGGATCGCCTGCAAGGTGCCCCGGTTTTCCTCCTGCGTCTCGCGTTTCATCCGTAGCGCGATCAGATACACCGCCGCCTCCACCGGGTCGGCGTCGTCCGCGAGTATGCACCGCATCGCCGCGCGCGCCTCGTCGAACGTCAGGTCCTTGCTGTATTCGGGGCCGGTGGCGACTTTTTGTATGCACCGGCGCATCGTGATATTCATGGTCGGGAGGCGGAATTATACTGGACTCGGTGCCTTGCGCCATACGCCTCTCCCCCTGCCCGCTTGCCGCCGACCCACGGTATCCCCTTGTTGCCCGCCTTCGGCAAACCGTAGACAGCAGCAGCGCCGCCAGCGCTTGGCGCGGGCCTGAGCGCCGCCGTTGAAGGAAAGTTATAATCCGTCCCCGATCATGAGCATCATAGCCCTTTATCAACTGCTCAGGCGCATTCCCGATGTCACCGACGGCGAGGCGAGGGCCGCGGCGGACTCGATTGCCCAAGTAGACGAAGTAGCGACCAAGGCCGATCTGGTCAAATTGGAGGCTGCGCTCAAAACCGATTTGCACCGCCTTGAGACCAAGCTGACCGGATTGATATATCGCGTCGTTTTGAGCGCCACTGTCGTTATTCTTGCCGGGGTCGGCCTGATGTTGACGTTCATTCCCCCGACCTGAGCCCCGCCCATCCTCTCTGCCGCCCGAATCGTCGGATCCGCCGAAAAGCGCCCCTCGGCCCGGAAAACGGGGTGTTGGCCCAAAGCAGTAACGTCCTATTTCTCCAAAGCACAGATGTCCTAATCGGACACAATGCGGCATTTTCACGGAGCCTACGGGCGGGAGATGCCATGAGCCTCCATACGGTTTGCATAGGAAGCTATTTTACGCAACCCTGGGACGCGGTAGCCGACGTGCTTTATTTGCACGTCGGCTACCTTTCTGCGGCTAAGATATTGTCCAGAATGTTTCTGGCCTTATACGTCAGCCGCCGCGCTTGAACAGGTTCGTCATCGTCTTGAAAAGCGCCGGGTTGGCGGCCAGGACGTCGCCGGATTCGAGACAGTCGCCGTCGCCCGTCGGTTCGCCGATCAGGCCGCCCGCCTCGCGTACGATGACGATGCCGGCGGCTATGTCCCACGGGCGCAGCCCGAATTCCCAAAAGCCGTCGAGCCGCGCGCAGGCCACGTAGGCCAAGTCCAGCGCGGCCGCTCCGGCGCGGCGGACGTTGGCCTCGCGCGCGATGGTGCGCAGGCTCCCGAGATAGGCCTCCAGGTCCTGGTCGGGACGGTACGGGATGCCGGTGCCGATCAGCGCGCCCGGCAGGAGCGTCGTCTCCGACGCGCGTATCTTGTGCTGGTTCAGCGTGGCGCCCTTGCCGCGCTCGGCCAGGAACAGCTCGTTTTTGAACGGGTCGAAAATCACGCCGACGACCGGCGTGCCGCGCCGCAGTAGCGCGATGGAGACGGCGTAGTGGGGGAAGCCGCGCACGAAGTTGGCGGTGCCGTCCAGGGGGTCGACCAGCCATTGCCATTCGCCGTCGGCGCGCCGCGTGCCGCCTTCCTCGCAGACGACGGCGTGGTCGGGGAAGGCGCGGCGCACGTGGCCGACGATCTCGCGTTCACATGCGAGGTCCACGTCGCTGACCGGGTCGTTGCGGCCCTTGGCGCGAACCTTGATCTCGTGCGGGCGCGTGGCGCGGCGCATGATGATCCGGCCCGCGGCCAATGCCGCTTGCTCGGCGACGTTCAGGTACGGTGACATCGCGGGGTCGGCGGCCTCAGCCGCGGTCGTACTCGCAGGCGATCTGGTGCGCCAGTTCCGTGAACAGGTTTTTGACGACCGCGGACTTGATGCTCCTGAACGACCACGCCAGATCCTCCATGCGCACGCTCTCCTGATAAAGATCGGAGGCGACGCGTGGTTCGCTCACCTTGTCCGTGGCGACGACGACCGGGACGTGGCGCTGCAATTCGCGTCTTTGCATGCCCGCGAAAAACCATTGGATCGGCGTGTTCGTCGAACGCGCGATCAGGTAGAGCTGCGCCGCGCTGATGCGGTTTTTGCCGTGCTCGAGGCGCGCGATCTGCTGCGCGCTGACGCCCAGCACGTGGCCGAAGACGTCCAGCGGTTTGCCGTAGTGCCGTCGCACGCGTTTGATCTGGTTGCCGACGTGGTGGTTCACCGTGCGTTGTATCACGCGGCGCGCCGGGATTGCACGTGGTTTGTTTTTCATGGTCGTCGCAACAGTTGTCTTTTTTTGTGGCTGAAATGATCCGAAAAATTCTCCATCAGACGGGTGCCCCTCAAAAGCGGCATCGCCGGCCGCAGCAGGGGCAGCAGCGTCAGCAGCGCCCACGCGTGGTTGCGCGGCGACGGGTGTCGCGCCAGCGATTTTTTGAGGCAGTCGCGCGCGTCGCCGAAGCGCTCGCGCGCGATCATCTGCATCCCGGCCAGGCACCACGAGCGCCCGAGCACGCGGCGGCGCAGCCGTTCCGGCACGTGCGCGCGCGCGCCGAAGTGCTCGAGGCAGTCCTCGCGGATGCGCGCCCACTGGAGCAGGTAATCGTCGTGGCCGCGGTAGAGGCGCTGGTCGGCGTCGCCCGAGGTGAACGTCACGGTGCAGTCCGCTACGTGCAGCCACGCGCCGAGGCCGGCCAGGCGCGTGAACAGTTCGCTGTCGTGGCCGGTCGGCAGCGTCTCGTTGAAGCCGCCGAGTTCGCGCACGCGGCGCGCGCGCAGCAGCGTACACGACGCGATGCCGGCGCCTTCGACGAAAAACCACCGCCACGGGTCGTCGGCGAGGGCGCGCTGGTCTATGAATTCCCGCGCCCGCCTGGGGCCTTGCGGCGTGGCCAGGTCGTAGCACATCAGGCGGTCGGTCGTCGCCGCGACCGCGTGCGGCGACGCCTCGAGGGCGGCCCGGGTTTTTTCGAGAAAGTCCGGCGGCGGGAAGTCGTCGGAGTCGAGAAAGTGGATGAATTCGCAGTCGCGCGCCTCGGCCAGGCCGTGGTTGCGCGCCGCCGGCGCGCCGCGGTTGGTTGCGTGCACCAGCAGCCGCGTCTCGAAAGCGGGTTTGTTGTCGTCGCGCCAGCCGCGCACCCGTTCCGGCGTGCCGTCGTCCGAGGCGTCGTCGACCACGATCAGGCGGTGCGGCGCGAGGGTCTGGGCGGCGACGCAGTCGAGCACGCGGCAAATCATTGCGGCGCGGTTCATGACCGGGATGACGACGGCGGCTTTGGTCATCGTTGGATCGCCGCGATGACGATGGCCGCGGCGCGGCCTAAAACAGGTATTTTACGTTCAGGCTCGCGCCCCAGGTTTCGATTTCGTCGGTCTCGAAGGTCACGCGCACCGGGCGGGCGTTGGGGCCCGACGGCGGGCCGGTTCTGGAGGGGTGGCTTCTCAGCTCATCGTACGCGTAGCTGCCGCCGTCGAATTCGTCGAAGCGCGTGTAGCGCAGCTTCGCGCCTACCGCGAAGCGCTCGCTCAGCGCGTAATCCGCGCCGGCGATCAGTTGATAACCGAACATGTCGTCGTCCAGCGTTTGCTCGACGCGCGTGATCGTGCCGGCGGCTTCTTTTCGGCTCGGCGCGGTCACCTCGAGCACCGCCCGGGTGTTTCTGACGAAGGCGACGTCGTGGTCGAACTCCATCCTCTGCCAACCTACGCCGGCGCCGATGTACGGGGTGAACCGCGAGGCGTTGACGAAGTCGTAGTACACGTTCGCAAACAGGTTGTGGCCGGTGACGTTGTCCACGCTCTCGTTGGCCAGAAGAATTTCCTGGTCTTTGTCGGCCGGCAATCTGTCGATGGGGATCGGATTGTTCTCGCCGCCGACGGCCTGATAGAAGTATTCGATCTCGGTGCGCCAGTCGCCGTGCAGCCAGCCTACGTGGACGCCGCCGAGGATGCCGGTGTCGGGATCGAAACCGACGCTCCAGTCGTCGCCGCTGCCGCAGTCGGTGCGTGGGTCGCCGTTCGTGAACGTGAAGTAGGTGTCGCACCGCGTCGCGACGTCGTTGTCGCTCTCCTCGGTGTCGAAGTCTTCGGGGAACACCATGCCGAGGTCCAAGCCCACGTACACGCCGCTGCGCTCGTCGCCCGCGCTCGCGGCGCGCGGTGCCGCCCGCGAATGGGCGGCGCCGCCGAACGCGTACTTCAGGTTCAGGCTGACGGCCCAGTTGTCGACGTCGTCAATTTTGATTTTGTTCTGCACCGTGCGGTCAAGCTCCGCCGGATAGCCCGGGTCGCGGCCCGGCTGCCCGGCCCCCGGCGAGGTGTTCGATTCGTGGCTTCTCAGGTAGTCGTATTCGTGGCCGCCGCCGTCGAAGTCCTCGAAGCGGGTATAACGCAGTTTCGCCCCCAACGTCAGGCGTTCGTCAAGCGCGTAGTCGGCGCCGACGATGAACTGGTATCCGAACAGGTCGTCGTCCAGTTCTTTCTCGATGCGCGTGATCGTGCCGGCCGCCTCGCGCCTGTCATCCAGCATGTTCGCGGGATTCGAGTTGTTCGCCGGATCCACGAAGAAGTCGTAGGTGTTTCTCAGATAGGTGCCGGTGTAGTCCAGCTCCATCTGGCGCCAGCCGACGCCGAAGCCCAGGTACGTCGTTATTCCGGGGCGCGCCGGGAAGTCCACGTACGCGTTCAGGAACAGGTCGTGGTTGCTGACGTTCTCAAACTTTTCATTGATGTATTGAAATTCGTTTTCCTTGCCCGCAATCGCCTCATTGATGCCGCCGCGGTCGCCGCCCAGGTGCGAGTAGGCGTACTCCAGCTCGAACCGGAAGCGGTCATGAAACCATCCCAACTGAAGTCCGCCCAGGACGCCGGTGTCGAACTCGATTTCGTTAGTCCACGAGTCGCCGCTGCCGCAACCCGTGGTCCTGAGCCGGGCGCCGCCGAACAGATGATCGTCGCATGCGGTGCGGACGTCGTTGTCCATGCCGCCGGTGTCCCATTCTCCCGGAATCACCGTCCCGAGCTCGAATCCGGCGTAGATGCCGTTGCGCGACAAGTCCTGCGCGCCCGCCGGCGCACCTGCGAACAGCAGCGTGGCGCCAAGCAGGTTGGCCGTTCGCCAACCGCCGATATGGGGCAGGGGGTATCGGGGCATCGGTTGTTTTTTCCGTCGGCGTCCATGCCGGCAAGCTCAGCAAGCAATAGACGCGGCGATTATAACTGATTTTGCCGCTGCTCCGTGGCGCGCCGTTGTGCCGTGTTGCTTCGAGATCTTCGGCACCCCTGATACTTGACTAAAATAGTCAGGTATAATAAGTTGCATGGCGTGGACGCGGGAGAGAAATTATGCGCATGACGACCAAAGGACGCTACGCGGTCACGGCGATGACCGACTTGGCGCTGCACGAGCATGAAAACGGCGGGCGTCCGGTGGCGCTCGGCGACATTGCCGAACGGCAGAGCATACCAGTCGCCTATCTTGGGCGGTTGTTTGTCGGTCTGCGTCGTTACGGGCTGGTCGAGAGCAGTCGCGGCCCGGGCGGCGGCTACCGCTTGGCGCGCAGCGCGCGCGATATTTCCATCGCCGACATGATCGAGGCCGTGGACGAGAAAGTGGACAACACCCGTTGTCGGGGGCGGGTCAACTGCCAGGACAACCACAAGTGCCTGACGCACGTGTTGTGGAGCGACCTGAGCCGCCGCATCCAGGACGTGTTGTCTGACGTGCGCCTGCTGGACGTTGTGTCCGACGAGCAGGTGCTCGCGGTCGCCGAGCGCCAGGACGCGCGGGCCAGGAGCGGCAGGGACGTCAAGAGCGCGCCGGGTCGCGGCGCGGTGGCGACGGTGACGAGGCGCGCGCCCGCCGTGCATACCAGCGCGCGGGAGGAACCATGAGCAGCAAAGTGCAACTGCCGATTTATCTTGATTACAGCTCGACCACGCCGGTGGACGAGCGCGTTACCGAAGAGATGATGCGCTGCATGAAGCGAGACGGCGTCTTCGGCAACCCGGCGTCGCGCAGCCACGCCTTCGGTTGGGAAAGCGAGAAGAAGGTGGACGAGGCGCGCGCGCGGGTGGCGGCGCTGGTCGGCGCCGATCCACGCGAGATCGTCTGGACCAGCGGCGCCACCGAATCGGACAATCTGGCGATCAAGGGTGCGGCGCATTTCTACAAAAAGCGCGGCAAGCACGTCGTCACCGTCAAGACCGAGCACAAGGCGGTGCTCGACACCTGCCGCCAGCTCGAGAAGGAGGGCTTCGAGGTCACGTACATAGAGCCGCGCGACGACGGCCTGCTCGACCTGGACGCGCTGGCCGCGGCTCTGCGCGACGACACCTCGGTGTTGTCGGTGATGCACGTCAACAACGAGATCGGCGTGATCCAGGACATCGCGGCCATCGGCGCGATCGCGCGCGAGCAAGGCGTCGTGTTCCACGTGGACGCGGCGCAAAGCGCCGGCAAGGTGCCGATCAACCTGCGCGAACTGCCGGTGGACCTGATGAGTTTCTCGGCGCACAAGATCTACGGGCCGAAGGGCATCGGCGCGCTCTACGTGCGGCGCAAGCCGCGCGTGCGCGTCGAGGCCCAGATGCACGGCGGCGGGCATGAGCGCGGCATGCGTTCGGGCACGCTGGCGACGCACCAGATCGTCGGCATGGGCAAGGCGTTCGCCGTGGCCGCGGCCGAGATGGCGAGCGAGAACGAGCGCATTTTGTCGCTCAGGGAGCGCCTGTGGAACGGCCTCAAGGGCCTGGACGAGGTCTATTGCAACGGCGACCTCGAGCGGCGCGTCGCGGGCAACCTCAACGTCAGTTTCAACTTCGTCGAGGGCGAGTCGCTGATCATGTCGCTCAAGAACGTCGCGGTTTCGAGCGGTTCGGCCTGCACCTCGGCTTCGCTGGAGCCGAGCTACGTGTTGCGCGCGCTCGGGCGCAACGATGAGCTGGCGCACAGTTCGATCCGCTTCTCCATCGGCCGCTATACGACCGCGGCCGAGGTGGATTACACGACCGACCTGGTGTGCAAGTCGGTCACAAGGCTGCGCGAACTGTCGCCTTTGTGGGAGATGTACCAGGACGGGGTGGATCTGGAAAAAGTGGAATGGGTCGCGCATTGACGCGCCCCTTACGACAACGATGGAGGACTGAACAATGTCATACGGAAAAAAAGTGCTGGATCACTATGAGAATCCGCGCAACGTCGGATCGCTCGACAAGGACGATCCCAACGTCGGCACCGGCATGGTCGGTGCGCCGGCCTGCGGCGACGTGATGAAGTTGCAGATCAAGGTCGACGGCGACGGCGTCATCGAGGACGCCAAGTTCAAGACCTACGGCTGCGGTTCGGCCATCGCCTCGTCGAGCCTGCTGACCGAGTGGGTGCGCGGCAAGACGCTGGCCGAGGCGAGCAGGATCAAGAACGTCGAGATCGTCGAGGAGCTGTCGCTGCCGCCGGTCAAGATCCACTGCTCGGTGCTGGCCGAGGACGCGATCAAGGCCGCGATCAAGGATTACCACGACAAGCAGGCGGCGGGCGACTGAAGCCGATGCCGATCACGATGACGCCCGTGGCCGCGGGCCGCGTCAAACGCTATCTTGCGCGGCGCGGCAAGGGTATCGGCGTGCGTCTCGGCGTCAAGACGACGGGCTGCTCCGGCTTGGCCTACACCGTCGAATACGCCGACGAGGTCGGCGTGGACGACAGCGTGTTTGACGCCGGCGGCGTCAAGGTGCTGGTGAACGCCGCAAGCCTCGTCTATCTCGACGGCACCGAGCTGGACTTCGGCAAAGAAGGGCTGAACGAAGGTTTCCGCTTCAACAACCCCAACGAGAAAGACCGCTGCGGTTGCGGCGAAAGCTTCTCCGTCTGACGCGCCCGCCTCCGCGGTCTCGCGTCCCGCTCCCGCGCCGGGTGCCGAAAACGTGCCGCAAGACGCACCGGATTACTTCGAGTTGTTCGATCTCGCGCCCGCCTTCCCGGTGGACAAGGCCGCGCTCGAGAAGAAATACCGCAAGTTGCAGGCGCTGTTGCACCCCGACCGCCACGCGGCCGCGGGCGAGGGGCAACGGCGCGTCGCGCTGCGCCACTCGGCGTTGGTCAACGAGGCCTACGGCACGTTGATGGACGACTGCGCGCGCGCCGCTTATCTGCTGCGGTTGCGCCGCGTCGCGTTGGACGAGGAGCGCGACACCACCCGGGACGCCGCGTTTCTCGCCGGACAGATGGAATTGCGCGAACGCCTGCACGACGCCGCCGAACGCGCCGATGCCGCGGGCGCGCGGCGCTTGGCGGCGGACGCGGCGACGGGCGCCGCCGAGACGCGCGAAGGTTTCGAGCGCGCGTGGCGCGACGACGACGTGGAGGCGGCGCGCGAGTGGCTGCTGAAAATGAAATTCATCGCAAAGCTGGACGGCGAGATCAACGCCGTGATCGGGCGCCTTGAGGCGGGAGGCTGAGCATGGCCCTGGTGCAGATTACCGAGCCGGGCGGCGCGCCGTCGGCGCGCCGGCCGCGCTGCGCGGTCGGCATAGACTTCGGCACGACCAACTCGCTGGTCGCCGCGCCGCGCGACGGCGTGCCCGCGGTATTGTTCGGCATGGTGCCGTCGCTGGTGCATTACCGCGCCGCCGGCGCGCCGCTGGTCGGCGACGAGGCGCTCGCCGCCGCCTCGTCGCGGCCGACGGATACGATAGTCTCGATCAAACGCCTGATGGGGCGCGGCGGCGCCGACGTGGCCGATCTGCCGGACTGGTTCGGCTATCGCTTCGAGCGCAATGATGCGAAGGTGCCGAAACTGCAAACGGCCGCGGGCGTCAAAAGCGCGATCGAGGTGGCCGCCGATATTCTGCGCGCGCTCAGGCGTCGCGCCGAGCGCGTGCTGGAGCAGCCGCTCGACGGCGCCGTGGTCACGGTGCCCGCCTATTTCGACGACGCCGGGCGCCAGGCCGTGCGCGACGCCGCGCGCCTCGCCGGCATCGAGGTCTATCGCCTGATCAACGAGCCGACCGCGGCCGCGGTCGCCTACGGTCTCGACCGCGGCGACGACGAACTGATCGCGGTCTTTGATCTCGGCGGCGGCACCTTTGACGTCTCGATTCTGCGGTTGGATAAGGACGTGCTGCGCGTGCTTGCGACCGGCGGCGACTGCTTTCTCGGCGGCGACGACTTCGACCGCGCGCTGGCCGACTACTTGGCGCGGCGGGCGCCGGCGTCGTTCGCGCGCACGCCGCGTTCGTTGCGTTATCTTATGCGCGAGGCGCGGCGCGCGAAAGAGGCGCTCAGCGAGCGCGCCTCGGTCGAGTGCGCGTTGTCGCCGCCGGACGGCGGCGCCTTTCGCGCGCGCCTTTCGCGCGCGTCCTTCGAGCAACTGGCGGCGCCGCTGGTCGAGCGCGCGATGACCGTGTGCCGCCGCGTATTGCACGACGCCGGCGTGCGCGTGGAGCAGGTGCAAAACGTCGTTCTCGTCGGCGGTTCGACGCGCGTGCCGCTGGTGCGCTCGCGCGTGCGCGAGTTTTTCGGGCGCGAACCGCTGGCCGACGTTGATCCCGACGAGGTCGTGGCTTTGGGCGCCGCCGTCCAGGCCGACGTGCTCGCCGGCAACCGCGCGGCCGCGGCCGCCGACGTGCTGTTGCTCGACGTGGTGCCGCTGTCGCTCGGCCTCGAGATGATGGGCGGACTGGTCGAGAAGATCATCCCGCGCAACAGCGTGATACCGACCGCAAAGGCGCAGGAGTTCACGACCTGCAAGGACGGGCAGACCGGCTTGTCGCTGCACGTCGTGCAGGGCGAGCGCGGACTGGCCGACGATTGCCGCTCGCTCGCGCGCTTCGAGTTGAAGGGGCTGCCGCCGCGCAAGGCGGGCGCGGTCAAGGTGCGGGTCACGTTCCGCGTCGACGCCGACGGCCTGCTGGCGGTCGAGGCCGAGGAGCCGGAGTCTGGTGCGACCACCGAGGTCGAGGTCAAGCCCTCCTACGGTCTGTCCGAGACCGAGGTCGAGCGCATGATCCTCGATTCCGCGGCCCACGCCGAAGACGACCTGCGACGGCGCAAACTCAGGCAGCGACGGGTCGAGGGCCTCAGGGTGGTCGAGGCCTTGAGCGCGGCGCTTGCCGAAGACGGCGACGAGTTGCTCGACGAATCCGAACGCGCGCCGATACTCGACGCGAAGCGGCGCCTGGAACGTGAGATCGAGGACGGCGATGCCGACGCCATCCGCGGCGCCGTCGAGCGTCTTGAGGCGCGCAGCGAAGCCTACGTGGCGCGGCGCATGAACCGCGCGATCCGCAAGGCGCTGCGCGGGCGCGCGGCCGAGGAGTTCGAGTGACCAGAATCACTTTCCTGGCGCACCCCGAGATCTGCCCGCGGCCGAAGACCGTCGAGGTCAGCCCCGGCACCAGCATCTGCGACGCGGCGCTCGCAAACGGCATCGAGATCGAACACGCCTGCGAGAAGTCGTGCGCGTGCACGACCTGTCACGTCTACGTGCGCGAGGGCTTTGATTCGCTCGCGGAACCGTCGGAGAACGAGGAGGATTATCTCGACAAGGCATGGGGCCTGGACCCCGATTCGCGCCTGAGCTGCCAGGCGAAGGTGGCCGACGCCGATCTCGTCGTCGAGATTCCGAAGTATACTATCAACCTGGTTTCCGAAGGCCGCTGACGGGAGGAATACGATGGCTTTGCGATGGACCGACAGCGCGGAAATCGCGCTTGCGCTCGACGAGGCCCACCCGGACGTGGATCCTCGCTACGTGCGCTTTACCGACCTCCACGCGTGGGTGTGCGCGCTCGACGAATTCGACGACGATCCGCAACGATCCGGCGAGAGGATCCTGGAGGCCATACAGATGGCTTGGTTGGAGGAAAGGGAATGACCGAGCGCACGTTGTCCATCCTCAAGCCCGACGCGGTCGCAAAAAACGTGACCGGCGAGATCAACGCGCGTTTCGAGACCGCCGGCCTGCGCATCGTCGCCGCCAGGATGCTGCACCTGACGAGGCGCCAAGCCGAAGCATTCTACGACGTGCACCGCGAGCGTCCGTTCTTCGACGACCTCGTCGCGTTCATGACGTCCGGGCCGGTCGTCGTCCAGGTGCTGGAAGGCCGGGACGCGATCCGCCGCAACCGCGAACTGATGGGCGATACCGACCCGCGCAAGGCCGCGCGCGGCACGCTGCGCGCCGACTTCGCCTCCACCATAGACGAAAACGCGGTGCACGGGTCGGACTCGCCGCAAACCGCGGCCCGGGAAATCGCGTTCTTCTTCCAGCCGGAAGAAATCTGCGCGCGCACCCGCTGACGACGCGGGCTGCGCGGCGACGCGCCCGGCAAAGGGGCCGCGCACCAATGGCGTGAACCGCCGGAATCCCGATATAATTCCGCGATGACCCAAGCGCTCGATCTCGCAAGACAAAACCTGCTCGAATCCTCGGGGCTGGACGAAAACCATATCGGCGACGTGCTGGCGTCGCTGATGGCGCCCGGCGTGGACGATGCCGAGTTGTATTTTCAGCACAGCCGCGGCGAGTCGTGGTCGCTCGAGGACGGCATCGTCAAGGAGGCCGGTTGCGGCGTCGAGCGCGGCGTCGGCGTGCGCGCGGTGGCGGGCGAGAAGACCGGCTTCGCCTATTCCGACGAGATTATGCTGCCGGCGTTGACCGACGCCGGCAAGGCCGCGCGCGGCATCGTGCGCGCCGGCGCACATGGGCGTATGCGGGCGTGGCGCGCGACCGACGGGCGCGATCTCTACCCGGCGAACGACCCGGCGGCGTTGATGGAAGCCTCGGAAAAGACCGCGTTGCTGCGTTCGATGGACGCGGCCGCGCGGCGCGCCGACGCGCGCGTAAAACAGGTCATGGTGTCGCTTGTGGGGGTGCACGAAGTGGTATTGGTGGCCGCCGCCGACGGCACTCTGGCCGCCGACGTGCGCCCGCTGGTGCGCCTCAACGTCGCCGTCGTCGCCGAAGACGGCGCGCTGAAGGAACGCGGCGCGGCGGGTGCCGGCGGACGCTACGATTATCGCGCGCTGCTCGAACGCCACGACCCCCTGGCCCTGAGCGCCGAGGCCGTGCGCCTGGCGCTGCTCAACCTCGAGGCGGTGCCCGCGCCCGCCGGCGAGATGACGGTCGTGCTGGGCCCCGGCTGGCCCGGCGTGCTGCTGCACGAGGCCATCGGCCACGGCCTCGAAGGTGATTTCTGCCGCAAGGGCACGTCGGCCTTCAGCAACCGTATCGGCGAGCGCGTCGCCAGCGACGGAGTAACCGTCGTCGACGACGGCACGCTGGCGAACCGCCGCGGTTCGCTCAGCGTGGACGACGAGGGCGCACCGACGCAGTACACGACGCTGATCGAGAACGGCGTGCTCAAGGGCTACATGCAGGACAAGCTCAACGCGCGTCTGCTCGGCATGGCGCGCACCGGCAACGGGCGCCGCCAGTCGTACGCGCATCTGCCGATGCCGCGCATGACCAATACCTACATGTTGGCCGGGGGCTACGACCCGGAGGAAATTATCCGCTCGGTGGACAATGGCATTTACGCGGTCAACTTCGGCGGCGGTCAGGTGGACATCACCTCCGGCAAGTTCGTGTTTTCGACCAGCGAGGCGTACCGCATCGAGAACGGCAAGGTCACCGCGCCGGTAAAGAACGTGTCGCTGATCGGCAACGGCCCCGACGTGTTGACGCGCGTCGCCATGGTCGGCAACGACCTCAAGCTCGACGACGGTATCGGTACCTGCGGCAAACACGGGCAGATGGTGCCGGTCGGCGTCGGCCAGCCGACGATGCGCGTGGACGAGTTGACGGTCGGGGGCACCGCTTGAGCGCGCGCGACCTCGACGTCGCGGCGGCCGAGCAAAGCGCGCTGGCGCTGATCGAGTGCGTGCTGGATGAAGCCAGGCGCGCCGGCGCGAGCGCCGCCGAAGCGGCGGTCGGGCGCGGCTGCGGGTTTTCCGTGAGCGTGCGCATGGGTGAGGTCGAGACGCTCGAGCACGAGAACGACCGGGACATCACGTGCACGGTGTATTTCGGCAACCGCAAGAGCGCGGCCTCGTCGTCCGATCTGCGCGAAGCCGCGGTCTCTGAAATGGTGCGCTCGGCTTGCGCCACGGCGCGCGAGGTCGGCGAGGACGATTGCGCCGGTCTCGCCGACGCCGGCGACATGCTGCCGGCGCCGGTTGATCTCGACCTCGACCGCCCGTGGTCGGTGGACGTGCGCGATGCGATTGCGCTCGCCGTCGAATGCGAGGACGCGGCGCGCGCGGTGCCCGAGATAGTCAACTCGGAAGGCGCCGGCGTCAGCACGATGCGCTCGCTCTACTGTTACGGCAACAGCCACGGCTTCGCCGGCGCCTACGCCGGCACCCGCCACGACCTGAGCTGCATAGTCGTCGCCGGACGCGACGGGCAGATGCAGCGCGACGGCTGGTTCAGCGTCAACCGCTGTCCGCGGCGGCTACAGACGCCGCAGCAGGTGGGCCGGCGCGCCGCCGTGCGCGCGGCGCGGCGCCTCGGCGCACGCAAGATCAAGAGCTGCAAGACGCCGGTGCTGTTCACGCCGGAAATGGCGCGCACGTTGTTCGCGTGTTTCGTCGGCGCGGTCAGCGGCCCGGCGCTCTATCGCAAGACTACGTTTTTGCCGGACTCGCTGGGACGGGCGATCTTTCCGCAATCGGTGGACGTGGACGAGGAGCCGCGCATCGAGGGCGGGCTTGCGAGCGCGCCGTTCGACCTCGACGGCGTCGCCACCCGCGCGCACGCGCTTGTACGGCGCGGCGTGCTCGAAAGCTACGTGCTCGACGGTTACTCGGCACGGCGCCTCGGTCTGCGCACGACGGGCAACGCCGGCGGCGTCAGAAACCTGACGGTGCGCGGCAGCGGCGGCGATTTCGACGAGCTTGCGGCGGACATGGGAACCGGCTTGGTCGTGACCGAACTGATCGGTTCCGGCGTCAACCCGGTGACCGGCGACTACTCGCAGGGCGCCGCCGGCTTCTGGGTCGAGAACGGCGCGTTCGCCCACCCGGTCGAGGAGATCACCGTGGCCGGCAACCTGAAGGACATGTTCGCGGCCGTCGTAAAGACCGGCGACGATATGGACGAAAGAGGCCGCATCCGCTGCGGTTCGCTGCTGCTTTCCGAGATGACGGTGGCCGGCAAATAGCCGGCTGCTTTTATTGAGCGGGTTGAAATTATAAAGAAAATCCATTCTTTTTTGCTTAAAACCACCAGTTGGTATATTATGCCGGTTCCGCCTATTAAAAGGCGGAAAACAACAAACTTTTTAACAGGAAAATGGCAACAAAGAAAAAACAATCAGTAAGGAGAAAACCTGACGGGAAGAAAAAGCTTAATGGAAGCGTTGATGTACTTGCTCAAGCTTTCAGGGACGTTATCACAGAGGCGGTCCAAAACCTCCCTACAAAAGATGACCATGATAGTCTTGTGTCTTTAGTAGGAGAAACGAATGAGGAACTGGTTTCTTTGAGGAAGGCAGTTGACACAGATAGAGATAATACTAGTCTCCAATTCAGAGAAATAAACAAAAAGTTAGGTAAGATAGAAAAACTACGTAACTAACTATCATAAAGAAAGCCTAATCAAGGGAGTGTTCTAGGACACTCCCTTTTCTATGTATCAGAACAACAGGTTCACGGATATATGTTGCTTTTATAGGGGAATTATACAAAAATGCACCATCGGGATCGGGGGCAGGTTGCCTATATAATTGTCGCATGAGTTTTCTGATAATCGTGTTGTCGCCGTCGAAACGCCTGGACTTCGAGGCCGCCGGCGTGCGCAAGCATACGCAGCCGGCGTTTTTGGACGACGCCCAGAAGTTGGTCGGGCGGATGAAAAAATTGTCGGCGGCCGACTTGCAACGCATGATGGGCGTCAGCCAGAAGGTCGCGGACTTGAACGTCGCGCGCTACCGCGAGTGGAAAAAACCGTTCACGCCGGGCAACGCCAAGCAGGCGCTGCTCGCTTTTCGCGGCGACGTTTATCTGGGGTTGGCCGCCGAATCGTTCGGTGCCGCCGACCTCGATTTCGCGCAGCGCCACGTGCGCGTGCTGTCCGGTCTCTACGGCGTGTTGAAACCGCTCGACCTGATTCAGCCGTACCGCCTGGAGATGGGCGTGAAGCTACCTGACGGCGCCGCCGCTGGTCGCGCGCGCGCCGCCGGAAAGCCGGGCGTCAGCCTCTACGACTTCTGGGGCGACAAAATTACCGAGCAGTTGAACGGCGATTTCGGGCGCGGCGAAGCGGTGCTGGTGAACCTCGCGTCGAACGAGTATTTCCGCGCGATCCGGCCGCGACGCCTCAAGGCGCGCGTCGTCACGCCGGTATTCAAGGAGAAAAAGAACGGCCGCTACAAGGTCATCTCGTTCACCGCAAAACGCTCGCGCGGCATGATGGCCTCGTGGATCGTCAAAAACCGCGTCCGCGACGTCGCCGCGATCAAGCGCTTTTGCGAGGGCGGCTATGCGTTCGACGCGCGCCTCTCCGATGAAACGGACTGGGTGTTCACGCGCGGCTGAACGCGCGTGACGACGCGCCGCGACGCCGCCGCTCCGGCACCGCGGCCGGGCGTCTGGTGATGACGGAGCAGATACGCCTGGCGTGGTCGCTGCTGCTGTTGCGCGCCGCGCCGCAGGATTTTCCGGTATCGCCGCGCCTGCTCGCGTCCTTTTGCGCGCTGCTTGCGGTCAGCGGCGCGGTGTCCGCGCAAGTGGCCGGCGTCTCCGATCGCGTGTGGTTGGACGTCGCCGCGGAACTGGCGTTTCTGCTGGTGTTTTTCTATACCGTGCTCGCGTTGTTTCGTTTCCCGGAGCGCTTCGTGCAGTCGGCGACTGCGATGACCGGCAGCGCCGCGTTGTTCAACGCGATTCTGATACCGCTGAATTATTTCGCGGTGCAGCTGGGTTTCGGCAGCGGCGGGCAGGCGGGCGCCGGGGCGCCGCCGGGCGCGATGCTGGCGCTGGTCTATCTGGCCGTGTTCATCTGGATCGTGCGCGTCATCGGCCACATACTGCGCCACGCGTTGGAGGTGCGCACCGCGTTCGCCGTCGGTCTCGCGCTGCTCTACATGGCGGGCAGCCTGGTGCTGTCGCTTGCGATTCATGCCTGAGCGCAGCGTCTACGTGCTCGGCATCTGCGGCACCTTCATGGCCGGGCTTGCGTGCATCGCGCGCGAACTCGGCCACGACGTCGGCGGTTGCGACCGCGGCGCGTGGCCGCCGATGAGCGAGCAGCTGGCGAGGTTCGGGATCACGTTCGACACCGGCTGTCGCGCCGCCGCCGCCGCCGGTTACGACCGCTACGTCGTCGGCAACGCGCTGGCGCGCGGCGACGAACTGGTCGAGGCGCTGCTCGAACGCGGCGCGCCGCTGGTATCCGGCCCGCAGTGGCTGTCCGAGGAGGTGCTGTGCGAGCGCCGCGTGCTGTGCGTCGCCGGCACCCACGGCAAGACCACCGTCAGCGCGATGCTCGCCTGGATCCTCGAGTTTGCGGGCATGGCGCCGGGGTTTTTGATTGGCGGCGCCCCGGCCGATTTCGACGTCTCGGCGCGCGTCGGCCAGTCCGACTCGTTCGTGATCGAGGGCGACGAATACGATACCGCGTTTTTCGACAAGCGCTCGAAGTTCCTGCATTACCGCCCGCGCGTGTTGGTGCTGAACAACCTCGAATACGACCACGCCGACGTCTTCGATAACCTCGAAAACATCAAGACGCAATTTCACCACCTGCTGCGGACGCTGCCCGCGAGCGCTCTGGTGGTGACCCGCGCCGGCGACGAACGTCTGCGCTCGGTGCTGGCGCGCGGGCTGTGGTCGGAGTTGCAGACCTTCGGCCTCGACGACGAGGCCGCCGACTGGCAGGGACGCGCGACCGACGGCGGCGGTTTTGCGGTGCGCCACCTGGGGCAACACGCCGGCGTCTGCAACTGGTCGCTGCCCGGCGTCCACAACGTCGTCAACGCGGTCGGCGCCGTGGCCGCCGCCTACCGCGTCGGCGTGCCGGTCGCCGCCTCGCTGGAGGCGCTTGAATCGTTCGGCGGCGTGCGCCGGCGTCTCGAGGTCATAGCCGAGATCGGCGGCGTCACGCTGTACGACGACTTCGCCCACCACCCGACCGAGATCCGCGCGAGCCTGGCCGCGGTGCGCGAGCGCACCGAAGCGCCGGGCCGCGTGCTCGCGGTCTTCGAGCCGCGCTCGAACACGATGAGGGCCGGTCGCCACAACGACGACCTGGGCGCGTCATTCGCCGCCGCCGACCGCCTGTTCTTCTACCGCCCGAAGGACCTGGAATGGTCGCCCGAGAAGACGCTCGCACGCACCGAACCGCACTGGTCGGTGCACGAGGAAATAGAGGAACTGGTCGCGGCGGTGATCGCCGAGGCCGCCGAAGGAGATCACGTGGTGGTAATGTCCAACGGAGACTTCGGCGGCGTGCACGCAACGTTGCGCGAAAAGTTGCGGGCGGTTTTTTGCGAATAACCTTTGATCCGATTTTCTGGTCTCATCACTCTATGATAGACCGCCTCTGGTATCTGTGGCAGAACAGTGAGCATGGCCAGAATCCCCCGGACCATATGTTGGACACTGTATTGTCGCCGTTTCCCATGACGGTTGCCCAAACACTCGATATTGCTAGACTCGGCTATGAGTACGCCATTCAAGTCGTTCAGTGAGGAAGGGTTATATGGAACCACAAAAAAAGACAGGTGTGAATAACGAGGTTCGCCACGCGGATCTGAACTTCAAATCGCCGGAAAATGGGGAGATGAGGTTTTCTCGTGCTGATTTGATCTTCATGGGGGTTGACCACGGCACGCTTTCCTATGAAGTGCGAATTTACTTGAACAACAAGCAAGCGAACTGCGATACAAAATGCATCGCTGACGCCGGCTACGCGGGAAAATTCACGGTGTTTGGCCACGGTGGTTGCTTCGGCGGAGACGGCCATTGTGACGTGCCCCGACCCATGCTTGGCGCGCCACTGGTGACTCAGCATCCGCTGACCCGCCAGCGCATAGTAGTGCCCATCACCCAATCGCTGAAACGTGTTTGCGACAAAGGCCCGTTGCAGTCGGTCACGCTTGTGCCGATTCTAAGGGAGTCTAAACGTGACCAAAAAGGACAAATGCCCTTCGACTTCGAAAGTGTAAGCTTGCGAACATACCGATAGTTCGGGATTCTTTTTATACGTCGAGCTGCCTCCTCTGTCATAAGGGAATCTCTAAAAACCCCATTTCATCGGTCCACCTGTACAAGCCCCGTTGGGGTTGCACGTGGCGCAGAGTGTCCGATGACAGTATTTTCCCTTCGGAGCAGGGCCAGTTCCCGCATTTCATAAGGAAACTGGCGTTTTCGTGGTATATTCCGCAGTCGGACGCCGCCCGTGCAGCGAGGCGACACTGGCCATCACTGGAATCAATGAGTGCGGAAAAGATACCGAACGCCCGGCAGTTACGTGAGGGGCATGCGTAGCCTGTTATCGTCATTGGGGCTGTCTCTTGTCATTGCCGTGGCGCCGGCGCACGCCCAGCAGATTATTGGGCCAATTGCCGTAGGGGGCAGCGCGACCGGCACTATAGCAAGCAGCGGCCAGCAGCTCTGGTTTCGCATAACCCTTGAGGCCGGAGTACCCTATCAGTTCGACCTGGAGGGGGCCGACACCGGGAAAGGCACGCTTCCCGATCCTTTTCTCGGGCTGCGCAACTCGGCTGGGAGCGGCATAACGTCGGACAACGACGGCGGCGAGGCAAGAAACGCCCGTCTGTTCTACAGACCCGCCAGTGCCGGACTCCACTACCTGACTGCCGAGGCCGCGCCTGGAAGCTCCGTGAACCTTGGCACCTTTACCATGTCGGCTGCGGTAGGCGATGATTTCCCCGACGATCGCGACACCACTGCGATGATTGCCGCAGGGGAAAGCGTTGTCGGCGAGATAGAGGTTGCGGGCGACGAGGATTGGTTTGCCACGACCCTCGGAGCCGGACTGTATCGGTTCGATCTGGAGGGGGCCGACACCGGGAAAGGCACGCTTTCCACCCCTACCGTTGCGCTTTACGACTCGGATGGGAATCGCGTGGCGGAAGACACGGGCGGCGGGGTGGGGAACAATGCCCGCTTGTTCCGCTCGACGACTAGGACCGAAACTTATTACGTGGCCGTCTCTTCGGCAAGCGGGAATGGAGGGGCGGCGGGAACCTACACTTTGTCGGCTGCGCTGATCCCGACGGAGACTCTCGCCGTGGGAAGCAGCGCGACCGGTAGCATAGACGCCTCGGACGATGAGGACTGGTTTCATATAACCCTTGAAGCCGGGGTGCGCTACTGGTTTGAATTGCAGGGGACCGACACCGGAAAGGGCACGCTTCCCGATCCCGTTCTCGGGCTACGCGACCCGGACGGGAGTACCCTGCTGGCGCAGGACGACAATGGGGGGATGGGGAACAATGCCCTCCTGTTCCACGTGCCGTCCGTTGCCGGGGGCTACCATCTGGTGGCCGCGCCCGCGGCCGGCGCGACGGGCACCTACACGTTGTCCGCCGAGGAAGCGGTCGCGCCGACGGCGCACGCCGGGCCCGATCAGGACGTGTCCGAGGGCGCCGTGGTGACTTTGGACGGCGCCGCGAGCAGTCCGCGGAACGAGCTGCTGAGGTACGGCTGGCGTCAGACCGGCGGCGCCACGGTGGCGCTGCGCGACGCCGCGGCGCGCAGCACGACGTTCCTGGCACCGACGCAGTTGGTGAACGACGAGACGCTTGAGTTCGCGCTGGTGGTAACCGACGTGCGGGGTTTGTCGTCGCCCGTGGAACGGCAGCTGAGTGGTCAGACGACGAACACGGTGGTGATCACGGTGCGCGCGGGCGCGAACGACGCGCCGATGGCGGACGCGGGTTCCGACTTGATTGCGGGCAAGGGCGGCGTGGTTACGCTGCGCGGCGGCGCGGTTGATCCGGAGGGCGAGGATGTAACGTATCGGTGGCGTCAGACCAGCGGCACGGTCGTCGTGGTGACGGGCGCCACCTCGGAGACGGCGACGTTCCTGGCGCCGCAGGTGGTGGAGACGCTGGGGTTCGAGTTGACGGTTGCGGACGCGCGCGGCGCGACGGGCGTGGACACGATGACGGTCGAGGTGCGTGATCGCATGGACTACGACGTCGACGACGACACCTTGATAGAGGTGGCGACGACGTCGCAGTTGGCGGCGATCCGCCACGACCTGGGCGGTGCCGGGCTGGCGGGCGTGAGCAGTGCCAACGAGGCCGCTTATCGGGCTTATCTGGCGGCATTTCCCCTTTTCGGTGAGATACAGACCTGTCCCAGCACGTGCACCGGCTACGAGTTGTCGGCCGGCCTGAATCTGTCCGGCTTGAATTGGACGCCGATAGGCGGAGCGGCCACCACGCTCGGGGAGCGTTTGAGGAATCCATACAGCGCCGTTTTTGAAGGCAACGGCCACGTTATCAGCAATCTGACGATAACCAGGAATGATCGCCGGTTGTACAGCATGGGTTTGTTCGGCGTCGTCAGCGACGTCGGCGTGATCCGCAACGTGGGTTTGCGCAACGCGCGGGTGAGCGTGGGTAATAATAGCCTTTATATAGGCGCGCTGGTGGGACGCAACGAGGGCAAGGTGGCGGCGAGTTACGTCAGTGGCGGTAGTGTATCCGGCGACCAGGCGGTGGGCGGCCTGGTGGGAAGTAATTCCGGTCAGGTGGTGGCGAGTTACGCCGACGTGGAAGTGATTGCAGGTATAAATACGGGAGGCGGCCTGATAGGCGCGGGCAATGCCGGGTCGGTGGTGAGCGCCAGTTACTCCATCGGGGAAAAGACCGGGATTAAGATCGGTGGCTTGATCGGGGCCAGGGCCGCCACCGCCGCGATAGAGTCAAGTTATTTTGACGGCGAGCTTAGCGGTCAGAGCAGTTGCTGCGGAACGAATCCGCCGAGTCCGGACAACGCCCCGAAGACGTCAAGCGACTTGTTCGGTCCCACTACCGCGGCCGGCACCCTCTACGAGGGTTGGGATAAGTTGAACGTGGATGGCGTCGATCAGAGAGGCGACGGCGACTACAACGACGACGGTCCGTGGGATTTCGGCACCTCGCTGGATTACCCGGTGCTGGTGTTCGGCGGCGCTACCGAGACTGTGGCGATGCGTCGCACGTCGCAGCAGGAAGCGCAGCCGGAAGTGAGTCTTGCACCGACGCTCGCCGGCAGCGCGACGGTGTCGGAAGGTGAGGCCGCGAGTTACGTGGTGAGTTTGCCGGTGGTCATGCCGGCGGGGGTGAGCGCGCGTTGGGATTGGACGGTGGGCGGCGGCGAAGTCGGCGTCGCCGACTTTGTCGGCACGACCGGCGTCGTAGTCATCGCATCCGGCGCGAGCAGCGCGTCGTTTTCGGTGCGGGTGTTCGATGACGACGTGGCCGAGTTGTCCGAGGTGCTGGTGGTAACGTTGACGGGCGCGAGGCTCGCAGGGGCGCCCGCGCGCGTGAGTGTAGGCGTGCCGGTTTCCGTAAGGACCACCATCGAGGCGAGCGACCAGATGGACTACGACGCCGACGACGACAACTTGATAGAGGTGGCGACGACGTCGCAGTTGGCGGCGATCCGCTACGACCTGGGCGGCGCCGGGTTGGCGGGCGTGAGCAGTGCCAACGAGGCCGCTTATCGGGCTTATCGGGCGGCGTTTCCCCATTACGACGAGATGGAGACCTGTCCGGGCACGTGCGCCGGCTACGAGTTGTCGGCCGACCTGGATCTGTCCAGCGTGAACCCGGCCCCGGGCCCAGGCTGGACGCCGCTGGGCGGGGGGGTTCCGCGTGCCGTGCCGGGGGATGCTTACACCGCCGTTTTTGAAGGCAACGGCCACGTCATCCGCAATTTGCGGGTGGCCAGGGACGGGGAGTGGCAGATAGGTTTGTTCGGCAGGGTGGGCGCCGGCGGCGTGATCCGCAACGTGGGCTTGCACAACGCGCGGGTGGAAATGGGTGGTGATAGCTTGTTTATAGGTGCGCTGGTGGGAGACAACGAGGGCGAAGTGTTGGCGAGTTACGTCATTGGCGGTCGCGTATCCGGCAATGCGGGGGTGGGCGGTTTGATAGGGGGTCATTACGCCGGCAGGCTGGTGGCGAGTTACGCCGACGTGGAAGTGCATGCAGATGGAGCTAACGTGGGCGGTCTGATAGGCGAAGCCGGTGGCGCGTCGGTGGTGAGCGCCAGCTACTCGGTCGGGAGAGTGACGGGGATTTACCCGATTGGCGGTTTGATAGGGAACCGGGTGGCCGGCGCCGTGGTGGAGTCCAGTTATTTTGACCGGGAGCGCAGTCGCCAGGGTGGCTGCTGCGGATCGAGGGCGTCACACCAGTTACGCACCCCGACCACCGCGGTGGGCACCCTCTACGAGGGTTGGGACAAGTTGAACGTGGACCGCGTCGATCAGGGAGGCGACGGCGATTTCAACGACGACGGTCCGTGGGATTTCGGCACCGCGTTTGATTACCCGGTGCTGGTGTTCGGCGGTGCTACCGACACGGAGTCGGCGCGTCGCACGTTGCAGCAGGAGGCGCAGCCGGAAGTAATTCTTGCGCCGACGCTCACGGGGTCCCCGACGGTGTCGGAAGGCGAGACGGCGAGTTACCAGGTGAGTTTGCCGGAGGCCTTGCCGGCGGGGGTGAGCGCGACTTGGAATTGGTCGGTGGGTGGCGAAGTCGGCACCGACGACTTTGTCGGCGCGACCACCGGCGACGTCGTCATCGCATCCGGCGCCGTCAGCGCGTCGTTTTCGTTGGAAGTGCGCGACGACACCGATGCCGAGTCGTTCGAGACCATGGTGGTTGCGTTGAGCAACGCGAGGCTCGCGGTCGCGGGGGTGCCCGCGCGTGGCGTGCGCTTAGGCGTGCCCGCTCCGGTGAGGACCGTGATCGATCCCAGCGACGGAGTCGAAAAGGACTACGACGTCGACGGCGACACCTTGATAGAGGTGGCGACGACGTCGCAGTTGGCGGCGATCCGCCACGACCTGGACGGTGCCGGGCTGGCGGGCGTGAGCAGTGCCAACGAGGCCGCGTATCGGGCTTATCGGAAGGCGTTTCCCTTTTTCGACGAGGCGAGCTGTCCGCGCGCGTGCACCGGCTACGAGTTGTCGGCCGACCTGGACCTGTCCGGCATAGCGGACTGGACGCCGCTAGGCGGGGGGGGTACGCCGGTTGCTTACACCGCTGTTTTCGAAGGTCACGGCCACGTCATCAGCAACCTGCGGATGAGCGGCGGCGGGGTGTATGGCACGGGTTTGTTCGGCATCGTCGGCGCCGACGGCAGAATCCGCAACGTGGGCTTGCGCAACGCGCAGGTGGCCGTAGGACACATCTACGTGGGAGCGCTGGTGGGGCGCAACCGGGGCAAAGTGGCGGCGAGTTACGTCAGTGGCGGTCGCATATCCGGTTCATTCAGGGTGGGCGGCTTGATAGGGGGCAATGACGGCAGGTTGGTGGCGAGTTACGCCGACGTGGAAGTGCATGCAAGTATAGGTCAGGTGGGCGGTCTGGTAGGCGAAGCCAGTGTCGCGTCGGTGGTAAGCGCCAGTTACTCCGTCGGGGAAACGACGGGGGGTAGCAGAGTCGGCGGCTTGATAGGGCGGCGGGTTGCCTCGGCGGGTGGCGGACAGTTCGGGGTGACCATCATCGCCGCGGTGGAGTCGAGTTATTTTGACAAAGAGCGCAGCCTCCGGAGCAGTTGCTGCGGAACGAACGCGCATGGTCTGGACGACGTTGTTGCGAAGACGTCGAGCGACTTGATTCTCCCGACCACGGCGATGGGCACCATCTACGAGGGTTGGGACCAGTTGAACGTGGACGACGTGGATCAGGGGGGCGACCGCGACTACAACGACGACAGTCCGTGGGATTTCGGCAGCGCGTTTGATTACCCGGTGCTGGTGTTCGGCGGTGCTACCGACACGGAGGTGGCGCGTCGCACGTCGCAGCAGCAGGCGCAGCCGGAGGTAAGTCTTACGCCGACGTTCGCCGGAAGCGCGGGGGTGTCGGAAGGTGGCACCGCGAGTTACGTGGTGAGCTTGCCGGAGGCCTTGCCGGCGGGGGTGACTGCGAGTTGGAATTGGGCGGTGGGCGGCAACCAGGTCAGCACCGACGACTTTGTCGGCGCGACCAGCGGCAGCGTGGTCATCGCATCCGGCGCGAGCAGCGCGTCGTTTTCGGTGAGGGTGCGCGATGACGTCATTACCGAGTTGTCCGAGGTCATGGTGGTCGCGTTGAGCGACGCGATACTCACGGGGGCGCCCGCGCGCGTGAGTTTGGGCGTGCCGCTTCCCGTCAGCACCGCGATCAGTCCCAGCGACGGAGTCGGCAGAGACTACGACCTCGACGACGACACCCTGATAGAGGTGGCGACGACGTCGCAGTTGTCGGCGATCCGCCACGACCTGGGCGGTGCCGGGCTGGCGGGCGTGAGCGGCGACGCGAACAGGGCCGTTTATCTGGCGGCGTTTCCGTTTTTCGAGCAGACGCAGACCTGTCCGGGGGCGTCGTGCACCGGCTACGAGTTGTCGGCCGACCTGGATCTGTCGAGCATCCCGGACTGGACGCCGATAGGCGGGGGCGGCAGTGATGAGATTCCTAATGATGATGCCTTTCCGCAGGATTATTCCGATTGCATTGCCCAGACGGGGGACGTTGTCGACCAGACGGGGCATACACGTGTATGCTGGGTCAGCGAGGAAACCCCTCCGGTGGATTATTATTACACCGCGGTTTTTGAAGGCAACGGCCACGTCATCAGCAATTTGAGGATGGACAGGGATGGGCGGTGGTGGCACATGGGTCTGTTCGGGGCCGTGAACGCCAACGGCATCATCCGCAACGTGGGCTTGCGTAACGCGCGTGTGAGTCTGGAGGACGGTGGTAGCAGTTATATAGGAGCGCTGGTGGGCCGCAACGAGGGCAAAGTGGCGGCGAGTTACGTCAGTGGCGGTCGCATATCCGGCGTATTTGGGGTGGGCGGTTTGATCGGGGGTCATTACGGCAGCTTGGTGGCGAGTTACGCCGACGTGGAAGTGCAGGCAGATGGAAGGAACGTGGGCGGTCTGGTAGGCGAAGTCGCCGCCGCGTCGGTGGTGAGCGCCAGCTACTCCATCGGGGAAACGGCGGGGGGAAGCAGAGTCGGCGGCTTGATAGGGGGTTACGACATACGACCGTTGCTGCTGAATTACGCCGACGTGTTGCAGTCGAGTTATTTTGACGGCCAGCGCAGCGGCCAGAGCAGTTGCTGCGGAAGGAATCCGCCGAGTCCGGACAACACCTCGAGGACGT
The DNA here is from genome assembly GCA_965203445.1 of Candidatus Oxydemutator sp. Taxonomy (GTDB): domain Bacteria; phylum Pseudomonadota; class Gammaproteobacteria; order Poriferisulfidales; family Oxydemutatoraceae; genus Oxydemutator. The sequence continues at coordinate 720,976 of OZ241883.1, read as the reverse complement.
CGGCCGAGTTGTTCAGCCCGACCACGGCCGCATTCACCATCTACGAGGGCTGGGAGCAGTTGAACGTGGACGACGTGGATCAGGGAGACGACGGCGACTTGAACGACGACGCGCCGTGGGATTTCGGCACCGTGTTTGATTACCCGGTGTTGGTGTTCGCCGGCGCTACCGAGACTATGGCGATGCGTCGCACGTCGCAGCAGCAGGCGCAGGGGGTAATTCTTGTGCCGACGCTCGCCGGCAGCGAGACGGTGTCGGAAGGTGGCACCGCGAGTTACGTGGTGAGCTTGGCGGGGGGGGGCTTGCCGGTGGCGACGTCCAGAGTTTGCACCACCTTAGGGTGTGTCGACATGATCATGCCGCAGCCTTTGCTGCCGGGGGTGAGCGCGCATTGGGATTGGTCGGTGGGCGGCGGCGAAGCCGACGCCGCCGACTTTGTCGGCACGACCGGCAGCGTGGTCATCCCGTCCGGCGCCGTCAGCGCGTCGTTTTCGGTGGCAGTGCGCGCAGACGGCGTGTCCGAGTTGTCCGAGGTCATGGTGGTAACGTTGAGCAACGCAAGGCTCACGGGGGTGCCCGCGCACGTGGGTCTGGGCGTGCCGCTTGCGGTCAGGACCACGATCGAGGCGAGCGACCAGATAGACTACGACGACGACGGCGACACCTTGATAGAGGTGGCGACGACGTCGCAGTTGGCGGCGATCCGCTACGACCTGGGCGGTGTCGGGATAGCGGGCGTGAGCGGCGACGCGAACAGGGCCGCTTATCTGGCGGCGTTTCCCTTTTTCGGCGACGGGCAGACCTGTCCCAGCACGTGTACCGGCTACGAGCTGTCGAATGATCTGGACCTGTCCGACGTGGAACCGGCGCCGGGCGCGGGCTGGACGCCGATAGGCGGGGGCGTCAGGCTGGAAGACCTTCCGGGGGATGTTTACACCGCGGTTTTTGAAGGCAACGGCCACGTCATCAGCAATCTGCGGGTGGTGAGGAGTGGACGATGGTTTCTCGTGGGTTTGTTCGGCAGGGTGGGCGCCGACGGCAGAGTCCGCAACGTGGGCTTGCGCAACGCGCAGATAGACCTGGGTCGTGATAGCGAGAGTGCAGGTGCGCTGGTGGGAACCAACGGCGGCAAAGTGGCGGCGAGTTACGTCAGTGGCGGTCGCATATCCGGCGGAATCTCGGTGGGCGGCTTGATAGGAATCAATGGCGGTGAGGTGGTGGCGAGTTACGCCGACGTGGAAGTGCATGCAGGTGGGGCGAACGCGGGCGGCCTCGTGGGTTCAGACTCATCCGAGGGGGCCGTGACAGCCAGTTACTCCATCGGCAGACCGACGGGGGTATCGGCCAATGGTTTGATAGGGAGCAGGGTTACCGGCTCCGTGGTGGAGTCCAGTTATTTTGACAAAGAGCGCAGCGGCCTGAGCAGCTGCTGCGGAAGGAATTCGCCGGATCCGGACCACACCCCGAGGTTGTCGGCCGAGTTGCTTTTTCCGACCACGGCGGCGGGCACCATCTACGCGGGTTGGGACCAGTTGAACGTGGACGACGTGGATCAGGGACGCGACGGCGACTACAACGACGACGCGCCGTGGGATTTCGGCGGCGTGTTTGATTACCCGGTGCTGGTGTTCGGCGGCGCTACCGAGACCGAGGCGGTGCGTCGCACGTCGCAGCGGCAGGCGCGGCCGGAGGTAATTCTTACGCCGACGCTCGCCGGGAGTGCGACGGGGCAGGAAGGTGGGATCGCGAGTTACGTGGTGCGCTTTTCGGGGGCCTTGCCGGCGGGGGTGAGCGCGAGTTGGAATTGGTCGGTGGGCGGCGGCGAAGTCGACGCCGACGACTTTGTCGGCACCACCGTAGGCAGCGTGGTCATCGCAGCCGGCGCCGCCAGCGCGTCGTTTGTGTTGAGGGTGCGCGCCGACGGCGAGATCGAGATGCCCGAGGTCATGGTGGTTGCGTTGAGCAACGCGAGGCTCGCGGGGGCGCCGCAGGGCGTGGCTTTGGGCGTGCCGCTTCCCTTCAGGACCACGATCGAGTTCAACGACGGCACCGACTACGACGAGGACGACGACGGTTTGATAGAGGTGGCGACGACGTCGCAGTTGGCGGCGATCCGCTACGACCTGGGCGGTGCCGGGATAGCGGGCGTGAGCAGTGCGAACAAATCCGCTTATTTTGCGGCGTTTCCCCTTTTCGGCGCGCCGCAGACCTGTCCGAGCACGTGCACCGGCTACGAGTTGTCGAGCGATCTGGACTTGTCCGGCTTGAACTGGACGCCGCTGGGCGGGGACAGCGGTAACCCCCGTAGGGGGCCGGGGCTGAGGGATGCGGATTATTACAGCGCCGTTTTTGAAGGCAACGGCCACGTCATCAGCAATCTGACGATGACCAGGAAAGGGGACTCGTATTACATGGGTTTGTTCGGCGCCGTGAGCGCCGGCGGCGTGATCCGCAACGTGGGCTTGCACAACGCGCGGGTGGAGCTGGCTCCGTTTGCACTGGGTGGTGGTGGCGATGGTGGCGATCATGTAGGTGCGCTGGTGGGCCGCAACGAGGGCAAGGTGGCGGCGAGTTACGTGATTGGCGGTCGCGTATTCGGCGTAGAGACGGTGGGCGGTTTGGTGGGGGGTAATTTCGGTGTGGTGGTGGCGAGTTACGCCGACGTGGAAATGTATGTAGAATCAGGTCCAACCGGAGGCGGTCTGATAGGCGGAAGCGCCGTCGGGTCGGTGGTGAGCGCCAGTTACTCGGTCGGGGCGACGACGGGGTACATCGATCCCTCAAACATAGCGAGGGGCATACCCAGCGGCTTGATAGGGAGCAAGGCCATCGCCGCGGTGGTGGAGTCGAGTTATTTTGACACCGGGCGCAGCGGCCAGAGCCGATGCTGCGGAAATAGCGTGCCGAGTCCGGACAACACCCCGCAGACGTCGAACCAGTTGCGCGCGCCCACCACCGCGGCGGGCACGATCTACGCGGGTTGGGACCAGTTGAACGTGGACGACGTGGATCAGACGGGCGGTGATGATCTGAACGACGACGCGCCGTGGGATTTCGGCACCGTGTTTGATTACCCGGTGCTGGTGTTCGGCGGCGCTACCGAGACTATGGCGATGCGCCGCACGTCGCAGCAGGAGGCGCAGCCGGCGGTAATTCTTGCGGCGACGCTCACCGGGAGCGTTACCGTGTCGGAAGGCGAGGCGGCGAGTTACGTGGTGAGTTTGCCGGAGGCCTTGCCGACGGGGGCGAGCGTGCGTTGGGATTGGGTCGTGGGCGGCGACGAGGTTAGCATCGCCGACTTTGTCGGTACGACCGGCGTCGTAGTCATCGGTTCCGGCGCGAGCAGCGCGTCGTTTTCGGTGGAGGTGTTCGATGACACTATCCCTGAGTTGTCCGAGGTCATGGTGGTAACGTTGAGCAGCGCGATGCCGACGGGGGCGCCCGCGCGTGCGCGTTTAGGCGTGCCGGTTTCCGTCAGGACCACGATCGAGGCGAGCGACGAGATAGACTACGACGACGACAACGACGGTTTGATAGACGTGGCGACGACGTCGCAGTTGGCGGCAATCCGCTATGACCTGGGCGGTGCCGGGATAGCGGGCGTGGTGGGCAAGGCGAACAGACTCGCTTATTTCGCGGCGTTTCCCGTTTTCGACGAGAAGCAGACCTGTCCGAGCACGTGCACCGGCTACGAGTTGTCGGCCGACCTGGATTTGTCCAGCGTGGAGCCGGCCCCGGGCCCGGGTTGGACGCCGATAGGCGGGGGAGGGGACAGCCTTCTGGATAATTATTACACCGCTGTTTTTGAAGGCAACGGCCACGTCATCAGCAATCTGCGGGTGGCCAGGGGTGGGCGGTTGTCTCATACGGGCTTGTTCGGCGCCGTGAGCGCCGTCGGCACGGTCCGCAACGTGGGCTTGCGCAACGCGTGGATATCCCTGGGTGATCACAGTACTAATACAGGAGCGCTGGTCGGGCGCAACGAGGGCAAAGTGGTGGCGAGTTACGTCAGTGGCGGTCGCATATCCGGCGTATGGGCGGTGGGTGGCTTGATAGGGGGTAATTACGGCAGGCTGGTAGCAAGTTACGCCGACGTGGAAGTGCATACAGCAGAGGGAGCCAACGCGGGCGGTCTGGTGGGCGAAGCCGGTGGCGCGTCGGTGGTGAGCGCCAGTTACTCGGTCGGGAAACCGACGGGGGCTACGGCCGGCGGCTTGATAGGGAACAGGATGGTCGGCGCCGTGGTGGAGTCCAGTTATTTTGACCGAGAGCGCAGCGGCCAAAGTGACTGCTGCGGATCGAACGTGCCGAGTCCGGACAACACCTCGAAGACGTCGAACCAGTTGCGCGCCCCGACGACGGCGACGGGCACCATCTACGCCGGTTGGAGCAGGTTGAACGTGGACGGCCTGGATCAGGGACGCGACGGCGATTTTAACGACGACGCGCCGTGGGATTTCGGCAGCGTGTTCGATTACCCGGTGCTGGTGTTCGGCGGCGCTACCGACACGCAGGCGGCGCGTCGCACGTCGCAGCAGCAGACGCAGCCGGAGGTAGATTTTGCGCCGACGCTCACCGGGAGCACGGTGGTGGCGGAAGGCGGCACCGCGAGTTACGTGGTGCGCTTGCCGGGGGCCTTGCCGGCGGGGGCGAGCGCGCGTTGGAGCTGGGCGGTGGGCGGCGAAGTCGACGCCGACGACTTTGTCGGCACCACCGCGGGCAGCGTGGTCATTGCGCCCGGCGCCGCCAGCGCGTCGTTTGTGTTGAGGGTGCGCGCCGACGGCGTTATCGAACCGCCCGAGGTGCTGGCGGTTACGTTGAGCAGCGCGAGGCTCACGGGGGCGCCGGCTGACGTACGTTTGGGCGTGCCGAGCACCGTCGCGCGTACGACGATAGCGATCAATGATCCGATAACGGTGGCGGCGAGGTCCGCGACGGTGAGCGAAGGCACTACCGCGACGTTCACGATCACGCTGCGTGGCGGCGGTGATCGGGCGGTGGTAGTGGAATATGAGATTACCGCCGTATCCGAGGGTTTGACGCACGAGGACCTGGCTACCGTGAACGTAGAGGGGCGCGCCGCCAGCGCGCGCTCGGTGGGTTCGCTGCCGTTTGCCGGGAGCGTGACGTTGAATGAGACGGGCACGGCGACGATAGCGGTGCGCGTGGCGAGCGACCAGTTGGAGAATGAGGAGCGCGAGCGCTTCCGTTTGAGGTTGACGGGCTGCCCGAATTGCGTCACCCATGTAGCGGAGCTGGGAACCCCGTCGTTTGCGGACGTCAACGTGCGCGACCCGAGGAGCATACTGGTGGACGCGCGAGTGGTTTTGCAGGGGGCGTTGCTTGCCGAAACCCGCCGCATGAGGAGCGACTTGGCGGGTCTGTTGCCGAGGCGCCAGCCGTACGGCGCGTCCCCATGGAACTACCCGGCTACGACGACGGTGCCGCACGTGGGCACGGCGGCCGGCCTGGCCGGGGTAACCTCGGCGATAGTGGACTGGGTGCTGGTGGAGTTGCGCACCGGCCAGAGCGCGGCCGCGGCCGCGTCGTCGCGGCCGCTGGCGGGCGGTCGCGCGACGGGTCTGCTGCTGAGCGACGGTCGCATCGCGGGGATAAACGAGGCGGCGTCGGTGGCGGATGCGTCGTTATTGGACGGCGTGCGCTTCGAGCTGAAGCCGCCCGAAGGCGAGGATCTGTACGTGCTGATCCACCACCGCAACCATCTGCCGGTGATGTCGTCTGCTCCGGTCGTCGCGGCCACGGGCACCGATTGCGAGGCGGACTACTGCGTGGACTTCCGCGTCGGGCAGTCGCACGGCGACGGGCAGGTTGAAATGGGGGCGGGCCTGCATGCGATGGTCGCGGGCGACCTGGATCGAAACGGCGTGATTGATGAGCGAGACGAGGCATTGATACGCGTGTACAACCTGACGTCGTTGGGCGCGGTCGGCTACCGCGCCGCGGCCGCGGCCGCCCATTACACGGTGGACGCGGATCTGGACTTTGACGGCGAGGTGTTGTCCGCCGATCGGTATTTCGTGATAGAGAACAAGGATCGGCGCAGGACGATTTCGATTCAGTAGGCAGTGGCCGACAGCATGAATGCTCGGCGGTTATCGTCATTGGGGTTGTTCATCGTCGTTAGCGTAGCACCGCTGCCCGCTGACGGGGAGGCAACGGACGCCGCTCCGTTCCACGCGTCCACCACCACCGGAAGCTACGCCGCGCGCCAGTTCGAGGCGCAGGCGACGCTGCGGCCGCCGACGGTCGTGATCACCGGGCCCACGCGGCCGGCGCGCTCGGAGCTGAACGCGCTGGATATACTTCGGCCGATCTATTTCACGGTTACGCTGGAGCGCCCGGTGCCCGTGGAGACGACGGTGTTTTACGACGCGTTGTCGCTCGGAGGAGGAAGGGTCAGCGTTCTCGACCGGGAAGGCGCGGTGGCGGGCGACCGCCCCGTCTTACCCGAGGTCGAGGACCTGCCCGCGTTGCCGCGACGCTACAGCGTGACCATCCCGCCCGGGCGGACGACGGCGGAGTTTTTTATCCGCCTGGCCCGGGTCGCGTTGGACGGCACTACCAGGACCACGGTACGGCTGCGTCTGAGCCCGGCAAGCGCGAACGTGTTGATCGGCACGCCGTCGTCGGCGACGGTGTCGTACTTCGTCAACGGTATAGCCCACTACGTGCCGCCTCTGATCACCGGAATCGTGAGAGCGACGGATGAGTCGGAGAGCGCAAGTATCGCCCCGAGCTTTCGAGCGCTTCGTGTACATGAGAATAAAGTGCCCTATGTCCTCGACTTTATCAGCTATTTGCCGAGACCCCTCCTGGTGGGCGCACGCTTTACCTATACCCTCGGGGGAACGGCGCAGGGCGGGTCTTCCTGCTCCGGCGCGGCCGATTACCGGTGGCCGGAGGGATACGACCCCGTCGCGCGTCGCGGCACCGCGACGGGAGTTTCACCCGGCCTGGGCGCAATCGGCGCCCTCATCGTCTGCGACGACAATCGCAACGAGCCGGACGAGACCATCTTTGCGCGGCTGCTGTCGGTAACCACGCCGACGGCGCCGACCGCCCCGGGCGCGCCTTTCTACACGTTGCTGCCCGACTTCGACTACAGCGACGCCTCGACGCAGACGATCATAGTGGACGACGACGCGGCCACGGTCGGCTTCGAGCGCGACGGCTACCTGATACGGCAAGGGGCCACGGGCGAGGTGTGCGTCGTGGCCGCGCCTCCGCTGATGACGACGCGGCCGCTGACCCTGACGGTGGGCGTGGCCGAGGAGGAGGAGGCGGCCGCCGTCGGCGCGCCGCCGCTGCCGAGGGCGGCGCTGTCGGTGCGCGAACTGGGGCCGTTCAGCGACGACGACGCGCGCCACTGCCTCGAGGTTACGCCGCTCGATGAGCTGGGATTCACGCTGTCGCTCGCGGCGATGACGGCGACGGCGGTGGTGGTCTCCCCGGCGACCGCCTCGGTGACGTCGGCGCAACCCAGGGACTACGACGACGACGAAGACGACCTGATAGACGTGCGCACGGTCGCGCAGTTGCACGCGATACGCTGGGATCTGGACGGCGACGGTGTGCCCGATCGGCCGGCGTACGCGTCCTCGTACACCGACGCCTTCTCGAACGCGTTGCCGGGCATGGGCTGCGCCTCGACCTGCACCGGTTACGCGTTGCGCGGCGACGTTGATCTGGGCGCGTCGCGCTTCGGTCGCGCCCGCGGCGGTTTTGGCTGGCCGCCCATCGGCGACGGCGACGCCGGCTACGCCGGCGATTTCGACGGCCGCGGCCACGTTGTTTCGGGACTGTTCATCAACCGCCCCGGTTCGGATCACGTCGGTCTGTTCGCGCGCCTAGGCGCCGGGGGTGTCGTAGAGCGCGGGTTTCGGAATCTCGGCTTGATCAACGTGGACGTTACCGGCGGCAATCGGGTCGGTTCGGTGGCGGGTTGGGCCGGCAGCGGCACGGTGGTGGCGACGGTCTATGCGTCGGGCGGTTCGGTTTCCGGCGAGGAAGCGGTCGGCGGTCTGGCCGGAATGATAAGCGACGACGTAATCGCGGTGTATGCGTCGGTCGCCGTCAGCGGCACGCGTGGCGTCGGTGGTCTGGCGGGGGTTTCCGGCGGCGGCCACGCCAGGCAGCTGGTCGCCGCTTACGCGGCGGGCAGGGTCGCGGGGGTCGGCGACGTCGGCGGTCTGGTCGGGGAACACGCGGACGCTCTCAGCAGCGTCGAGAACGTTTATTGGGACACGTTTTTCAGCGGGCAGAGTACAAGCGCTCTTGGCGACGGCATGGATACCGGGGCGTTGCAGACGCCGACGGACTACACCGGCATCTACGCCGGTTGGAACGTGGACGTGGACGGCGACGTCGGCACCGGCGTGGACGGCAAGGACGATCCGTGGGACTTCGGCGCCGACGGCCGGTATCCGGTGCTGAAGAGCGGCGGCCACGACGTCGCGCGCCAGCTCGAGGCGCAGCTGCCGGGCGGGCTGCCGACGGTTACGATCACCGGGCCGACGCGCCCGGCGCGCTCGGAGCTGAACGCGCTGGATATACTTCGGCCGATCTATTTCACGGTCACGCTGAACCGCCCCGCGTTCGCGGAGACGACGGTGTTTTACGACGCATTGTCGTTCGGAGGAGGGAGCGTGCGCGTTCTCGACCGGGAAGGCGGCGCGGTGGCGGGCGACCGCCCGCCCTCATCCGTGGACGGCGACCCGCCCGCGTTGCCGCAACGCTACAGCGTGACCATCCCGCCCGGGCAGACGACGGCGGAGTTTTTTATCCGCCTAAATGCCGAGATTACGCGGGATAGCACTACGAGGAGCGGGGTACGGCTGCGTCTGAGCCCGGCAAGCGCGAACGTGCTGATCGGCACGCCCTCGTCGGCGACCGCGTCGTACTTCGTCAACGGTGTAGCCCTCTACGTGCCGCCTCTGATCACCGGAAACATGGGAGCTACGGATGAGTCGGAGAGCGAAAGTATCGTCCCGAACTTTCGAGCGCACCGGCTACAGCTGAATAAATTCCCCTATATCCTCGACAGCAATGGTTATCTTCCGAGACCTCTGTCGGTAGCGGGCGCACGCTTCACCTATACCCTCGGGGGAACGGCGCAGGGCGGATCTTCCTGCTCCGGTGCGGCCGATTACCGGTGGCCGGAGGGATACGATCCCGTCGCGCGTCGCGGCACCGCGACGCGAGTTTCACCCGGCCTGGGCGCAATCGGCGTCCTCATCGTCTGCGACGACAATCGCAACGAGCCGGACGAGACCATCTTTGCGCGGCTGCTGTCGGTAACCACGCCGACGGCGCCGACCGCCCCGGGCGCGCCTTTCTACACGTTGCTGCCCGACTTCGACTACGGCGGCGCCTCGACGCAGACGATCATAGTGGACGACGACGCGGCCACGGTCGGCTTCGAGCGCGACGATTACCCGATGCGCGGGGGCCTCCCGGGCGAGGTGTGCGTCGCGGCCACGCTTCCGCTGATGACGACGCGGCCGCTGACCCTGACGGTGGGCGTGGCCGAGGAGGAGGCGGCGGCCGCCGGCGCGCCGCCGCTGCCGAGGGCGGCGCTGTCGGTGCGCGAACTGGGGCCGTTCAGCGACGACGACGCGCGCCACTGCCTCGAGGTTACGCCGCTCGATGATCTCGGGTTCACGCTGTCGCTCACGGCGACGACGGCCACGGCCGTGGTGGTCTTTCCCGCGACCGCCTCGGTGACGTCGGCGCAACACAGAGACTACGACGACGACGAAGACGACCTGATAGACGTGCGCACGGCCGCGCAGTTGCACGCGATACGCTGGGATCTGGACGGCGACGGCGTGCCCGATCGGCCGGCGTACGCGTCCTCGTATACCAATGCCTTCCCGAACGCGTTGCCGGACATGGGCTGCGCCTCGACCTGCACCGGTTACGCGTTGCGCGGCGACGTTGATCTGGGCGCGTCGCGCTTCGGTCGCGCCCGCGGCGGTTTTGGCTGGCCGCCCATCGGCGACGGCGACGCCGGCTACGCCGGCGATTTCGACGGCCGCGGCCACGTTGTTTCGGGACTGTTCATCAACCGCCCCGGTTCGGATCACGTCGGTCTGTTCGCGCGCATAGGCGCCGGGGGTGTCGTAGAGCGCGGGTTTCAGAATCTCGGCTTGATCGGCGTGGACGTTACCGGCGGCAATCGGGTCGGTTCGGTGGCGGGTTGGGCCGGCAGCGGCACGGTGGTGGCGACGGTCTATGCGTCGGGCGGTTCGGTTTCCGGCGAGGAAGCGGTCGGCGGTCTGGCCGGAATGATAAGCGACGACGTAATCGCGGTGTATGCGTCGGTCGCCGTCAGCGGCACGCGTGGCGTCGGCGGTCTGGCGGGGGTTTCCGGCGGCGGCCACGCCAGGCAGCTGGTCGCCGCTTACGCGGCGGGCAGGGTCGCGGGGGTCGGCGACGTCGGCGGTCTGGTCGGGGAACACGCGGACGCTCTCAGCAGCGTCGAGAACGTTTATTGGGACACGTTTTTCAGCGGGCAGAGTACAAGCGCTCTTGGCGACGGCATGGATACCGGGGCATTGCAGACGCCGACGGACTACACCGGCATCTACGCCGGTTGGAACGTGGACGTGGACGGCGACGTCGGCACCGGCGTGGACGGCAAAGACGATCCGTGGGACTTCGGCACGTCTTTCGACTATCCGGTGTTGCGCGGCAGCGACGTTGCCAGGCAGCGTTCGTCGCAATTTGGGATAACGCTGGCCTTGACGGGGGCCGCGTCGGCGGCGGAGGGCGATACGGTCGAGTATCAGGTGGCCGCGTCCGTGGAGGTGCCCTATCCGGTGACGGTGAGCTGGGTCGTTGCGCCGGCGCCGTTGAACGGTGCCGAGGCGCGGGATTTCGGGAGCGCCGGCGAAGCGGCCACGGCACTGTCGGATTTTCCAACGGGCACCGCGATTATCATGACCGGCAGCAGCAGGACGACGTTTTCGGTTCACGTGTTTGATGATGCAGAGCCGGAGTATGCGGAATCATTCGAGGTGACCGCGAGCGTGGCGGATTTTGGGGGCCGAATAATTTTTGGCGGGCACCGGGCGGTGGCAACGGAGATCGAGCTCAGCGACGAGATAGACTACGACGCCGACGGCGACAACTTGATAGAGGTGGCGACGACGTCGCAGTTGGCGGCGATCCGCCACGACCTGGGCGGTGCCGGAATAGCGGGCGTGAGCGATGCGAACGAGGATGATTATTTTGCGGCGTTTCCCCTTTTCGATGAAAAGCAGACCTGCCCCAGCACGTGTACCGGCTACGAGTTGTCGGCCGACCTGGACTTGTCCGGCTTGAGCTGGACGCCGCTGGGCGGGGGGGTCGAAACCCTTCTGGAGGAGGATTACTACACCGCCGTTTTTGAAGGCAACGGCCACGTCGTCAGCAATCTGCGGATGATCAGCGATGAGCAGCTGTCTCACGCGGGCTTGTTCGGCGCCGTGAGCGCCGTCGGCGTGATCCGCAACGTGGGCTTGCGCAACGCGCGGGTGTCCCTGGGTGCTCATAGCACTTATATAGGAGCGCTGGTGGGCCGCAACGAAGGCCGGGTGGCGGCGAGTTACGTCAGTGGCGGTCGCATATCCGGCGTATGGGCGGTGGGCGGTCTGGTAGGGGGTCATTACGGCGGGTTGGTGGCGAGTTACGCCGACGTGGAGGTGCATGCAGAGGGAGCCAACGCGGGCGGTCTGGTGGGCGAAGCCGGTGGCGCGTCGGTGGTCAGCGCCAGTTACTCGGTCGGGGCAACGACGGGGAGCGGCATAGTCGGCGGCTTGATAGGGAACAGGAGAGTCGGCGCCGTGGTGGAGTCCAGTTATTTTGACGCCGAGCGCAGCGGCCAGAGTGACTGCTGCGGATCGAACGTGCCGAGTCCGGACAACACCTCGAAGACGTCGAGCGAGTTGCGCGTCCCGACGACGGCGACGGGCACGATCTACGCCGGTTGGGACAGGTTGAACGTGGACGACGTGGATCAGGGAGACGACGGCGACTACAACGACGACGCGCCGTGGGATTTCGGCAGCGTGTTTGATTATCCGGTGTTGGTGTTCGGCGGCGCTACCGACACGCAGGCGGCACGTCGCACGTCGCAGCAGCAGGCGCAGGGGGTAAGTTTTGTGCCGGTGCTCACCGGTAGCGCGACGGTGTCGGAAGGCGACACTGCGAGTTACGTGGTGCGTTTGCCTCTGGCCTTGCCGGCGGGAGTGAGCGCGCGTTGGGATTGGGCCGTAAGCGGCTCGGTGAACCCGAGCGGCGGCAACGTGGTCATCGCCTCGGGCGCCGTCAGCGCGTCGTTTTCGGTGACGGTGCTAGATGACGACGTGCCCGAGTTGTCCGAGGTCCTGGTGGTCTCGCTGACGGGCGCGAGGCTCACGGGGACGCCCGCGCACGTGGGTTTGGGCGTGCCGGCTCCGGTGATGACCACCGTCGAGGCGAGCGACGAGATAGACTACGACTTTGATGACGACAACTTGATAGACGTGGCGACGACGTCGCAGTTGGCCGCGATCGGCCACGACCTGGGCGGCGTCGGGATAGCGGGCGTGAGCAGTGCCGACAGGGCCGCTTATCTGGCGGCGTTTCCCTTTTTCGACGACAAGCAGACCTGTCCCAGCACGTGCACCGGCTACGAGCTGTCTAATGATCTGGATCTGTCCGACATCCCGGACTGGAAGCCGCTGGGCGGCGGCTCGCAGGTCGAAGCTCCGGTGGATACTTATACCGCCGTTTTTGAAGGCAACGGCCACGTCGTCAGCAATCTGCGGGTGGCCAGGGGTGGGTCGTGGTACCACGTGGGTTTGTTCGGCGCCGTCGGCGCCGGCGGCATCATCCGCAACGTGGGCTTGCGTAACGCGCGGGTGAACCTGGGTAGTGACAGCGAGTTTACAGGTGCGCTGGTGGGCCGCAACGAGGGCAAGGTGGCGGCGAGTTACGTCAGTGGTGGTCGCATATCCGGCGTATTTGCGGTGGGTGGCTTGATAGGGGGTAATTTCGGCAGCGTGGTGGCGAGTTACGCCGACGTGGAAGTGCACGTGCGTCGAAGCAACGCGGGCGGCCTGGTCGGTGAAGCCGGCGGCGCGTCGGTGGTGAGCGCCAGCTACTCCGTCGGCAGACTGACGGGGGGGGTGATCGGCGGCTTGCTAGGGACTAAGGACGTCGGCGCCGTGGTGGAGTCCAGTTATTTTGACAGCGAGCGCAGCGGCCAGAGTGATTGCTGCGCAACGAACGTGCCGAGTCCGGACAACACCTCGAAGACATCGAGCGAGTTGCGCGCCCCGACCACCGCGACGGGCACCATCTACGAGGGTTGGGACAAGTTGAACGTGGACGACGTTGATCAGCACGGCGACGGCGATTTCAACGACGACGCGCCGTGGGATTTCGGCAGCGCGTTTGATTACCCGGTATTGGTATTCGGCGGCGCTACCGACGTGAGGGCGACGCGTCGCACGTCGCAGCAGCAGGCGCAGGGGGTCATTCTTGTGCCGACGTTCGTCGGCAGCGAAACGGTGTCGGAAGGCGACACCGCGAGTTACGTGGTGAGTTTGCCGGAGGCCTTGCCGGCGGGGGTGAGCGCGCGTTGGAATTGGGCCGCGCGCGGCGACTTGGTGGAGCCGAGCAGCGGCAGCGTGGTCATCGCGCCCGGCGCCGTCAGCGCGTCGTTTTCGTTGGTAGTGCTCGATGACGAGGTCCCCGATTTGTCCGGGATCCTGGTGGTTGCGTTGACGGGCGCGAGGCTCACGGGGGCGCCCGCGCACGTGGGTCTGGGCGTGCCGTTTCCGGTCAGGACCACCGTCGAGGCGAGCGACAAGATAGACTACGACGACGATGGCGACACCTTGATAGAGGTGGCGACGACGTCGCAGTTGGCGGCGATCCGCTACGACCTGGGCGGTGTCGGGATGGCGGGCGTGAGCGACGCGAACAGGCCCGATTATTTTGCGGCGTTTCCCTTTTTCGACGTGGAGCAGACTTGTCCCGGCACGTGCACCGGCTATGAGCTATCGGCCGACCTGGATCTGTCCGGCATCCCGGACTGGACGCCGTTAGGCGGAGGTTCGCAGGTCGAAGATCCGGTGGACTATTACACCGCCGTTTTTGAAGGCAACGGCCACGTCATCAGCAATTTGCGGGTGACCGGGGGCGGGCGGCGGTATCACGTGGGTTTGTTCGGCGCCGTGAGCGCCGTCGGCACCATCCGCAACGTGGGCTTGCGCAACGCGCGGGTGAACCTGGGTGGTGACAGCGGGCAAATGGGAGCGCTGGTGGGCCGCAACGACGGCCAGGTGGCGGCGAGTTACGTCAGTGGCGGTCGCATATCCGGCGCCTCCGCGGTGGGCGGCCTGATAGGGGATCATCGCGGCAGGTTGGTGGCGAGTTACGCCGACGTGGAAGTGCATGCAGAGGAAAGTAACGTGGGCGGTCTGGTAGGCGAAGCCGCTGGCGCGTCGGTGGTGAGCGCCAGTTACTCGGTCGGGGCAACGACGGGGAGGGACACGGTCGGCGGTTTGATAGGGAACAGGGTAGTCGGCGCCGTCGTGGAGTCCAGTTATTTTGACCGGGAGCGCAGCGGTCAGAACCGTTGCTGCGGGTCGAATCCGCCGACTCCGGACGACGCCTCGAAGGCGTCGGTCGAGTTGTTTTTTCCGACTACCGCGGCGGGCACCATCTACGAGGGTTGGAACCAGTTGAACGTGGACGACGTGGATCGGGGAGACGACGGCGACCTGTACGACGACGCGCCGTGGGATTTCGGCGGCGCGTTTGATTACCCGGTGCTGGTGTTCGGCGGCTCTACCGAGACGGTGCAGGCGCGTCGCACGTCGCAGCGGCAGGCGCAGAGGATAATTCTTACGCCGACGCTCGCCGGCAGCGAGACGGTGTCGGAAGGCGAGGTAGCGAGTTACGTGGTGAGTTTTCCGATAGCCTTGCCGACGGGGGTAGCCACGAGTTGGAGTTGGGTGGTGGGTGGCGGCGACGTCGGCGCCGACGATTTTGTCGGCACCACCGCGGGCAGCGTGGTCATCGCCTCGGGCGCCGTCAGCGCGTCGTTTTCGGTCAGGGTCTTCGATGACGCGGTGCTCGAGTCGCCCGAGGTTCTGGTGGTGACGTTGACGGGCGCGAGGCTCACGGGGGCGCCCGCGTACGTGACTTCAGGCGTGGTTTCCGTGATGACCACCATCGAGTTCAGCGACGGCACCGGCTACGACCTCGACGGCGACACCTTGATAGAGGTGGCGACGACGTCGCAGTTGGCGGCGATTCGCCACGACCTGGGCGGCGCCGGGCTGGCGGGCGTCGTGGGCGATGCGAACAGGGATGATTATCTGGCGGCGTTTCCCCTTTTCGACAAGGCGCGGACCTGTCCGAGAACGTGCACCGGCTACGAGCTATCGGCCGACCTGAATCTGTCCGGCTCGAACTGGACGCCGATAGGCGGAGAGGCCACCACGCTCACGCACCGTTTGAGGAATCCTTACAGCGCCGTTTTTGAGGGCAACGGCCGCGTTATCAGCGATCTGACGATAACCAGGAATGATCGCCCGTGGTACAGCATGGGTTTGTTCGGCGTCGTCAGCGACGTCGGCGTGATCCGCAACGTGGGTTTGCGCAACGCGCGGGTGAGCGTGGGTAATAACGGTACTTATATAGGCGCGCTGGTGGGTTCCAACCGGGGCAAAGTGGCGGCGAGTTACGTCAGTGGCGGTCGCGTATCCGGCGCGTTTTCGGTGGGCGGCTTGATAGGGTCTCATTTCGGCAGAGTGGTGGCGAGTTACGCCGACGTGGAAGTGCATGGATTGGGTACCGTGGGCGGTCTGGTGGGCGCAAGCGGTGGCGCGTCGGTAGTGAGCGCCAGTTACTCCATCGGGGCAACGACGGGCACCGACTTGGTCGGCGGCTTGATAGGGGACAGGATAGTCGGTGCCGCGCTGGAGTCGAGTTATTTTGACGGCGGGCGCAGCGGTCAGAGCCGTTGCTGCGGGTCGAATCCGCCGAGTCCGGACGACACCTCGAAGACGTCGAGCCAGTTGCGCGCGCCCACCGCCGCCGCGGGCACCATCTACGCGGGTTGGGACCAGTTGAACGTGGACGGCGTGGATCAGGGTGGCGACCGCGACTACAACGACGACGCGCCGTGGGACTTCGGCAGCGTCCTTGATTACCCGGTGCTGGTGTTCGGCGGTGCTACCGACACCAGGCAGGCGCGTCGCGTATCGCAGCTGGAGGCGCAGCCGCGGGTAACTCTTGCGGCGACGTTCACCGGCAGCGTGACGGTGTCGGAAGGCGAGGTCGCGCGTTACGTGGTGCGCTTGCCGATAGTCTTGCCGGCGGGGGCGAGCGCGCGTTGGGATTGGGCCGTGCGCGGCGGCTTTGTGTACCCGAGAAGCGGCACCGTGGTCATCGGCCCGGGCGCCGTCAGCGCGTCGTTTTCGGTGACAGTGCTCGATGACGACGTGCCCGAGTTTTCCGAGGTTCTGGTGATCTCGTTGACGGGCGCAAGGCTCACGGGGACGTTAAAGCACGTGGGTTTGGGCGTGCTGGCTCCGGTCAGGACCACCGTCGAGGCGAGCTACGAGATGGACTACGACGTCGACGACGACGGTTTGATAGAGGTGGCGACGACGTCGCAGTTGGCGGCGATCGGCCACGACCTGGGCGGTGCCGGGATAGCGGGCGTGAGCAGTGCCAACAGGGCCGCTTATTTTGCGGCGTTTCCCCTTTTCGGTGAGGTGCAGACCTGCCCCAGTACGTGCACCGGCTACGAGTTATCGGCCGACCTGGACTTGTCCGGCATCCCGGACTGGACGCCGCTGGGCGGCGGCGGCGATTTTGACTCCCGGTTGAGGGATGCGGATTATTACAGCGCCGTTTTTGAAGGCAACGGCCACGTCATCAGCAATCTGACGATGACCAGGGACGGGGAGTCGCATCACATGGGTTTGTTCGGCGCGGTGAGCGCCGGCGGCGTGATCCGCAACGTGGGCTTGCGCAACGCGCGGGTGGAGCTGGCCGCGGTTGTACCGGGTGGTGATGGCGGCAATCAGGTAGGTGCGCTGGTGGGCCGCAACGAGGGCAAGGTGGCGGCGAGTTACGTGATTGGCGGTCGCGTATCCGGCGTAGAGGTGGTGGGCGGTTTGGTGGGGGGTAATTACGGTGTGGTGGTGGCGAGTTACGCCGACGTGGAGGTGCACGTAGACGTGAATACCGGGGGCGGTCTGGTGGGCGCAAGCGGTGGCGCGTCGGTGGTGAGCGCCAGTTACTCCCTCGGGGCAACGACGGGGAGCGACTTGGTCGGCGGCTTGATAGGGGACAGGATAGTCGGCGCCGCGCTGGAGTCGAGTTATTTTGACGTAGGGCGCAGCGGCCAGAGCAGATGCTGCGGAAGGAGTGTGCCGAGTCCGGACAACACCTCGAAGACGTCGAGCGAGTTGCGCACCCCGACGACGACCGCGGGCACCATCTACGCGGGTTGGGACCAGTTGAACGTGGACGACGTGGATCAGGGGGGCGACGATGATCTGAACGACGACGCGCCGTGGGATTTCGGCAGCGTGTTTGATTATCCGGTGCTGGTGTTCGGCGGCGCTACCGAGACTATGGCGATGCGCCGCACGTCGCAGCAGCAGGCGCAGCCGCAGGTAATTCTTGCGGCGACGCTCACCGGCAGCGTTACCGTGTCGGAAGGCGAAGCGGCGAGTTACGTGGTGAGTTTGCCGGAGGTCTTGCCGGCGGAGGCAACCGTGCGTTGGGATTGGGTCGTGGGCGGCGGCGAGGTCAGCATTGCCGACTTTGTCGGCACGACCGGCGTCGTAGTCATCGGTTCCGGCGCCGTCAGCGCGTCGTTTTCGGTGACGGTGCTCGATGACGACGTGCCCGAGTTTTCCGAGGTTCTGGTGGTAACGTTGACGGGCGCGAGGCTCACGGGGGCGCCCGCGCGTGGTGTGGATCTGGGCGTGCCGGTTTCCGTCAGGACCACGATCGAGGCGAGCGACGAGATAGACTACGACGACGACAACGACGGTTTGATAGAGGTGGCGACGACGTCGCAGTTGGCGGCGATCGGCCACGACCTGGGCGGTGTCGGGCTGGCGGGCGTGAGCAGTGCCAACAGGGCCGCTTATTTTGCGGCGTTTCCCGTTTTCGGTGCGGTGCAGACCTGTCCCAGCACGTGCACCGGCTATGAGTTGTCGGGCGATCTGGACTTGTCCGGCATCCCGGACTGGACACCGCTGGGCGGCGGCGGCGATTTTGACTCCCGGCTGAGGGATGCGGATTATTACAGCGCCGTTTTTGAAGGCAACGGCCACGTCATCAGCAATTTGCAGATGACCAGGGACGGGGAGTCGTATCACATGGGCTTGTTCGGCGCCGTGAGCGCCGTCGGCGTGATCCGCAACGTGGGCTTGCGCAACGCGCGGGTGGAGCTGGCCGCGGGTGTACCGGGCAGTGATGGTGGCAATCAGGTAGGTGCGCTGGTGGGCCGCAACGAGGGCAAGGTGGCGGCGAGTTACGTGATTGGCGGTCGCGTATCCGGCGAAGAGACGGTGGGCGGTTTGGTGGGGGGTAATTACGGTGTGGTGGTGGCGAGTTACGCCGACGTGGAGGTGCACGTAGACGTGAATACCGGGGGCGGTCTGGTGGGCGCAAGCGGTGGCGCGTCGGTAGTGAGCGCCAGTTACTCCCTCGGGGCAACGACGGGGAGCGGCTTGGT
The DNA here is from genome assembly GCA_965203445.1 of Candidatus Oxydemutator sp. Taxonomy (GTDB): domain Bacteria; phylum Pseudomonadota; class Gammaproteobacteria; order Poriferisulfidales; family Oxydemutatoraceae; genus Oxydemutator. The sequence goes on along the minus strand of OZ241883.1, from coordinate 702,216 downwards.
CGGCGGCTTGATAGGGGACAGGATAGTCGGCGCCGCGCTGGAGTCGAGTTATTTTGACACCGAGCGCAGCGGCCAGAGCAGTTGCTGCGGAACGAATCCGCCGAGTCCGGACGACACCCCGAAGACATCGAGCGAGTTGCGCGTCCCGACCACCGCGGCGGGCACCATCTACGAGGGTTGGGACCAGTTGAACGTGGACGACGTCGATCAGGGTGGCGACGATGATCTGAACGACGACGCGCCGTGGGATTTCGGCAGCGTGTTTGATTACCCGGTGCTGGTGTTCGGCGGTGCTACCGAGACGAGGCAGGCGCGTCGCACGTTGCAGCTGGAGGCGCAGGGGATAATTCTTGCGGCGGCGCTCACCGGCAGCGCGACGGTGTCGGAAGGCGAGGGCGCGAGCTACGTGGTGAGTTTGCCGGAGGCCTTGCCGGCGGGGGTGAGCGCGCGTTGGGATTGGGCCGTGCGCGGCGGCTTCGTGGATCCGAGCGGCGGCAGCGTGGTCATCGGTTCCGGCGCCGTCAGCGCGTCGTTTTCGTTGGTAGTGTTAGACGACGACGCCCCCGAGTTGTCCGAGGTCCTGGTGATCTCGTTGACGGGCGCGAGGCTCACGGGGGCGCCTGCGCACGTGGGTTTGGGCGTGCCGGCTCCGCTCAGGACCACCGTCGAGGCGAGCGACGAGATAGACTACGACGACGACGGCGACAACTTGATAGAGGTGGCGACGACGTCGCAGTTGGCGGCGATTCGCTACGACCTGGGCGGTGTCGGGTCAGCGGGCGTGAGCAGTGCCAACAGGGCCGCTTATCTGGCGGCGTTTCCCTTTTTCGACGCGGAGCGCACCTGTCCCAGCACGTGCACCGGCTACGAGCTGTCGAACGACCTGGACTTGTCCGGCATACCGAACTGGACGCCGATAGGCGGGGGGATTACGCGCGCCCCTTGGGATATTCCCCCGGAGCGGCGTTACCAGGCCGTTTTTGAAGGCAACGGCCACGTCATCAGCAATGTAACGATAATCGGCCCAAACAATGCAGCCGGCCGCTTCGATAGCGTGGGCTTTTTTGGCGCCGTGGGTGCAGGCGGCACCATCCGCAACTTGGGCTTGAACAACGTGCATACGAACATGGCCGGCAGCAGCGTAGGGGCGGGCGCGTTGGCGGGGTACAACGCGGGCAAGGTGGCGGCGTGTTACGTGGTGAACGGTGGCACAGTAGTGCGCGGTGGATGGGCCTTGGGCGGTCTGGTAGGCAGATTGGACGGGGGCGTCGTGATTGCCAGTTATGCGGACGTGCCGGTGCATCAGTGGTTTCCAGGGCAAAGCGTGGGGGGGTTGATAGGCGGCGTTGTGAACGGCGGCATAGTCAGCGCCAGCTACGCGGTTTCGAGGCTGACAAGGAACGGCAGCGGCCTGTCAGGTTCTGCATCCGGCGGTCTGGTCGGGGATCATAGTTCCGGTACGATACAGATAAGCTATTTTGACAAAGGGCGCAGCGGTCAGTCCGCGTGTTGCGGCAACAATAAACCGACTACGGACAACGCGCCCAAGACGTTCTCTCAGTTGCGCGCGCCGACCGCGGCGGCGGGCACCATCTACGAGGGTTGGGACCAGTTGAACGTGGACGACGTGGATCAGGGACGCGACGGCGACTACAACGACGACGCGCCGTGGGATTTCGGCAGCGCGTTTGATTATCCGGTGTTGGTGTTCGGCGGCGCTACCGAGACCAGGGCGATGCGTCGCACGTCGCAGCAGGAGGCGCAGCCGCGGGTAATTCTTGCGCCGACGCTCGCCGGCAGCGCGACGGTGTCGGAAGGCGAGGTCGCGAGTTACGTGGTGCGCTTGTCGGAGGCCTTGCCGATGGGGGTGACCATGAGTTGGAGTTGGGCGGTGGGCGGCGAAGTCGACGTCGCCGATTTTGTCGGCACGACCGCAGGCAGCGTGGTCATCGCCTCGGGCGCCGTCAGCGCGTCGTTTTCGTTGATAGTGCGCGCTGACGGCGTGCCCGAGTCGCGCGAGGTACTGGTGGTAACGCTGACGAGCGCGAGGCTCACGGGGGCGCCCGCGCGTAGCGTGAGTGTAAGCGGGCCGGTTTCGGTTTCCGTCAGGACCATCATCGAGTTAAGCGACGGGGCCGGAAGAGACTACGACGTCGACGACGACGGTTTGATAGAGGTGGCGACGACGTCGCAGTTGGCGGCGATACGCTATGACCTGGGCGGTGTCGGGCCAGCGGGCGTGAGCGACGATGGCAACGACAAGGCCCATTATTTTGCGGCGTTTCCCTTTTTCGATGAGAGGCGCAGCTGCCCGGGCACGTGCACCGGTTACGAATTGTCGAACGATATAGACCTGTCAGGAGAGGACTGGGAGCCGATAGGGGGCGGCGAGCGCAGGTCCATCTCCGTCGCCGCTGGCAACGTGCTGCCTGAGGAGCACCGTTACAACGCGGTGTTCGAGGGCAACGGCCACGTTATCAGCAATATGAAAGTGGGTGCCCTGAATGAAATTTGGCACTTTGTGGGCTTGTTCCGCGCGTTGAGCGACGACGGTGTCATCCGCAACGTGGGTTTGACGAACGTGGACGTGGGCGTGCATCGGAACAGCGTACAGACGGGCGCGTTGGCGGGTGCCAATTACGGCGGCAAGGTGGCGGCGAGTTACGTGGTGGGCGGTACGGTGTACGGCGGTTGGGGCGTGGGCGGTCTGGTAGCCGACAATAGAGGAACGATCATTGCCGGTTACACCGACGTAGCCGTGGGGGTGGGTTCCGACGGTGCCGGCGGTCTGGTGGGTGGTAACGGTTCCGGCGGGAAGATCACGGCAAGTTATTCATTGGGAGTGGTGGGGCTTGCGCCCGCCTTTTGGCTGCTGGATCTGACCAGAGGCGGTTTGGTGGGCTACAACACGGCTGCATCCACCGCGATAGAGAGCAGTTACTTTGCCAAAGGGCTCAGCAGACGGTCCGCGTGTTGCGGCGCCGGTAACGTACCGACTACGGACACCGCGCCCAGGACTTCCTTTCAGTTGCGCGCCCCGACCGCGGCCGCGGGCACCATCTATGAGGGTTGGGACCGGTTGAACGTGGACGACGTGGATCAGGGCGGCGACGGCGACTACAACGACGACGCGCCGTGGGACTTCGGCGGCGTGTTTGATTACCCGGTGTTGGTGTTCGGCGGCGCCACCGAGACCAGGGCGATGCGTCGCACGTCGCAGCAGCAGGCGCGGCCGCGGGTAAGTCTTGCGGCGACGCTCGCCGGGAGCGAGACCGTGGCGGAAGGCGGCACCGCGAGTTACGTGGTGCGCTTGCCGGTGGTCTTGCCGACGGGGGTGACCGTGAGTTGGAGTTGGACGGTGGGCGGCGACGTCAGCGCCGCCGACTTCGTCGGCACGACCGCAGGCAGCGTGGTCATCGCCTCGGGCGCCGTCAGCGCGTCGTTTTCGCTGAGGGTGCGCGACGACGCCGTGCCCGAGTCGTTCGAGGTACTGGTGGTAACGTTGAGCAGCGCGAGGCTCGTGGGAGCGCCCGCGCGCAGTGTGAGTTTGGGCGTGCCGGTTTCCGTCAGGACCACGATCGAGGCGAGCGACGGGATAGGCTACGACGTAGACAACGACGGCTTGATAGAGGTGGCGACGACGTCGCAGTTGGCGGCGATCCGCCACGACTTGGGCGGCGCCGGGCTGGCGGGCGTGGGCGGCGATGCGAACAGGGCCGCTTATCTGGCGGCGTTTCCCTTTTTCGACGTGGAGCAGACCTGCCCCGGAACGTGCACCGGTTACGAGTTATCGGCCGACCTGGACCTGTCCGGCGTGGACTGGACGCCGATAGGCGGCGCTACTCGGCGCAGCCGGGTGGGGCCGGGCAACAGCAACACCCCGCCCCTGGATGGCCGCTACCAGGGGGGCTTCGAGGGCAACGGTCACGTGATCAGGAACATGCGTATCCGCAGCCCGTCGCAGAATTGGCATTATGTCGGCTTGTTCGGCGCGTTGGGCGAGGCCGGCTGGGTGCGGGGCGTGGGTCTGCGGGACGTGGTCGTGGACGTGCGGGGAGGCTTCAGCGGTAGCATAGGAGCGGGCGCCTTGGTGGGTCATAGTTATGGGCGGGTGGCGGCGAGTTACGTGTCGGGTGGATCGGTGAGCGGCGGTTGGGAGGTGGGGGGTCTGACGGGGGCCAACGGCGGCACGTTGATAGCGAGTTACGCGGACGTATCGGTGGCTGCGACGGATCGGTCATTGGGCGGATTGGTGGGCAGTTTGTCTGGTTCCGGGGTGGTGAGCGCGAGTTACTCTGTGAGCAGGGTGGTGAGAAGCGACAATTCACGTTCGGTAGGCGGTCTGGTGGGCGGGCGCTCGGGAAGCAGCGTATTGAGCGCAAGTTACTTCGACGGCGTGCGCAGCGGCGAGCACCGATGCTGCGGAGAGAGATGGCCGAGTCCGGACGACGCCCCGAGGACGTCGAACGATTTGCGCATCCCGACCACGGCGACGGGCACCCTCTACGAGGGCTGGGACCAGTTGAACGTGGATCGCGTCGATCAGGGACGCGACGGCGACTACAACGACGACGCGCCGTGGGATTTTGGCACCGAGTTTGATTACCCGGTGTTGGTGTTCGGCGGTGCTACCGGCACGAGGTCGGCACGTCGGGCATCGCAGATCGGGGTGCAGCAGGTGGTGACCTTGAGGGGGAGCGCGACGGTGGCCGAGGGAGCAACGGCGGAGTACACCGTGGGCGTGCCCATCGAGGTGCCCCGTCCGGTTACCGTGAGTTGGGTCGTTTCCGCGGCGGCCGGGAGCGACGGCGCGGCGCCCGGGGATTTTCGCGCCGACGCCACGGCAACGACGGCGCTGGCCGATTTTCCGACCGGCACCGCGATCATCATGACGGGCGGCAGCAGGACGACGTTTTCGGTTCACGTTTTCGATGACCAGGACGCGGAATACCCGGAGCGCTTCCAGGTGAGCGTGAACCTGGTCGCGGACGTGGGAGCGGAGGTGGCATCGAGGGGCACGACTCCCCAGGTGACCACCATCGAGATGAGCGAAGGCACCGACTACGACGCCGACGACGACACCTTGATAGAGGTGGCGACGACGTCGCAGTTGGCGGCGATCCGCTACGACCTGGGCGGTGCCGGATTAGCGGGCGTCAGCGGCGGTGCCAACAGGAGTGCTTATCGGGCGGCGTTTCCCTTTTTCGATGAGATGCGCACCTGTCTCAGCACGTGCACCGGCTACGAGTTGTCGGCCGACCTGGATTTGTCCAGCGTGAACCCGGCCCCGGGCGCGGGCTGGACGCCGCTGGGCGGGGGAGGGGACAGCCTTCTGGATAATTATTACACCGCTGTTTTTGAAGGCAACGGCCACGTCGTCAGCAATCTGCGGGTGGCCAGGGGTGGACGGTTGTCTCACGCGGGTTTGTTTGGCGCCGTCGGCGCCGGCGGCGTGATCCACAACGTGGGCTTGCGCAACGCGCGGGTGTCCCTGGGCGATCATAGTACTTTTATAGGAGCGCTGGTGGGCCGCAACGACGGCGAAGTGGCGGCGAGTTACGTCAGTGGCGGTCGCATATCCGGCGTATGGGGGGTGGGTGGTTTGATAGGGGGTCATTACGGCCGCTTGGTGGCGAGTTATGCCGACGTGGAAGTGCATGCCGGTGGAGGTACCGTGGGCGGTCTGGTAGGCCAAGCCTTTGTTCCATCGGTGGTGAGCGCCAGTTACTCGGTCGGAAAACCGACGGGGAATACCGTCGGCGGCTTGATAGGGCAAAGGGCAGTCGGCGCCGTGGTGGAGTCCAGTTATTTTGATACGAAGCGCAGCCTACGGGCCGGTTGCTGTGGAACGAACCCGGGTGCTTTGAACAACGTCGCCCCGAAGACGTCGGGCGAGTTGCGCGTCCCGACCACGGCCGCGGGCACCATCTACGAGGGCTGGGACCAGTTGAACGTGGACCGCCTGGATCAGGGACGCGACGGCGACTACAACGACGACGCGCCGTGGGATTTCGGCGGCGTGTTCGATTATCCGGTGCTGGTGTTCGGCGGCGCTACCGAGACCAGGGCGATGCGTCGCACGTCGCAGCAGGAGGCGCAGCCGCGGGTAATTCTTGCGCCGACGCTCACCGGCAGCGCGACGGTGCCGGAAGGTGGCACCGCGAGTTACGTGGTGCGCCTGCCGGAGGTCTTGCCGGCGGGGGTGACGGTGAGTTGGAGTTGGACGGTGGGCGGCGAAGTCGACATCGCCGACTTTGTCGGCACGACCGCGGGCAGCGTGGTCATCGCCGCGGGCGCCGTCAGCGCGTCGTTTTCGGTGACAGTGCTTGATGACGACGTGCCCGAGCCGTCCGAGGTTCTGGTGGTAACGTTGACGGGCGCGAGGCTCACGGGGGTGCCTGCGCGTGATGTGGATTTAGGCGCGCCGGTTTCCGTCAGGACCGTCGTCGAGTTAAGCGACGGGGTCGGAAGAGATTACGACGTCGACGACGACACCTTGATAGAGGTGGCGACGACGTCGCAGCTGGCGGCGATACGCTATGACTTGAGAGGTGGGGGCAGGATCAGCGTAGGTGAGGCAGACGACCTGATTGAGTATGACCGGGCGTTTCCCTTTTTCGATGAGAGGCGCACCTGTCCCAGCACGTGCACCGGTTACGAATTGTCGAACGATATAGACCTGTCGGGGGAGGACTGGAAGCCGATAGGGGGTGGCGAGCGCAGGTCCATCGCCAGTGGCAACGTGCTGCCTGAGGAGCACCGTTACAACGCGGTGTTCGAGGGCAACGGCCACGTTATCAGCAATATGAAAGTGGGTGCCCTGAATGAAATTTGGCACTTTGTGGGCTTGTTCCGCGCGTTGAGCGACGACGGTGTCATCCGCAACGTGGGTTTGACGAACGTGGACGTGGGCGTGCATAGGAACAGCGTACAGACGGGCGCGTTGGCGGGTGCCAATTACGGCGGCAAGGTGGCGGCGAGTTACGTGGTGGGCGGTACGGTGTACGGCGGTTGGGGCGTGGGTGGTCTGGTGGCTGACAATAGGGGAACGATCATTGCCGGTTACACCGACGTGATCGTGGGGGTGGGTTCCGACGGTGCCGGCGGTCTGGTGGGTGGTAACGGTTCCGGCGGGAAGATCACGGCGAGTTATTCATTGGGAGCGGTGGGGCTTGCGCCCGCCTTTTGGTTGCTGGATCTGACCAGAGGCGGTTTGGTGGGCTACAACGTAGCTGCATCCACCGCGATAGAGAGCAGTTACTTTGCCAAGGGGCGCAGCGGGCAGTCCGCGTGTTGCGGCGCCGGTAACGTACCGACTACGGACACCGCGCCCAGGACTTCCTTGCAGTTGCACGCCCCGACCGCGGCGGCGGGCACCATCTACGAGGGTTGGGATAAGTTGAACGTGGACGACGTGGATCAGGGACGCGACGGCGACTACAACGACGACGCGCCGTGGGACTTCGGCGGCGTGTTTGATTACCCGGTGCTGGTGTTCGGCGGCGCCACCGAGACCAGGGCGATGCGTCGCACGTCGCAGCAGCAGGCGCAGGGGGTAACTCCTACGGTGACGCTCGTCGGGAGCGAGACCGTGTCGGAAGGCGGCACCGCGAGTTACGTGGTGAGTTTGCCGCTGGTCTTGCCGGCGGGGGTGCGTGCGAGTTGGGATTGGGCGGCGGGCGGCGGCACCGTCGGCATCGCCGACTTCGTCGGCACGACCGCAGGCAGCGTGGTCATCGCGTCCGGCGCGAGCAGCGCGTCGTTTTCGCTGAGGGTGCGCGACGACGACGTGCCCGAGTTTTCCGAGTTCCTGGTGGTCTCGTTGAGCAGCGCGAGGCTCACGGGGGCACCGGAGCGCGTGAGTTTGGGCGTGCCGGTTTCCGCCGTGATGACCACCATCGAGGTGAGCGACGAGATAGATTACGACGTCGACGACGACGCCTTGATAGAGGTGGCGACGACGTCGCAGTTGGCGGCGATTCGCCACGACCTGGGCGGTGCCGGGATAGCGGGCGTGAGCAGTGCCAACGAGGCCGCTTATCGGGCGGCGTTTCCCCTGTACGACGAGACGCGGACCTGTCCGGGCACGTGCACCGGCTACGAATTGTCGGCCGACCTGGACTTGTCCGGCATCCCGGACTGGACGCCGCTAGGCGGGGGGGTCAGGTTTGAAGACCTTCCGGGAGATACGTACACCGCCGTTTTTGAAGGCAACGGCCACGTCATCAGCAATTTGCGGATGACCAGGCGCGGGAAGTGGTATTACCTGGGTCTGTTCGGCGTCGTCGGCGCCGACGGCGTGATCCGCAACGTGGGCTTGCGCAACGCGCGGCTGGACTTGGTTGTACGCGGTAGCGGCGGTGGCGTTTTTGCAGGTGCGCTGGTGGGACGCAACGATGGCAGAGTGGCGGCGAGTTACGTGAGTAATGGCAGTGTATCCGGCGAACAGGGGGTGGGCGGCTTGATAGGGGATCATCACGGCAGGTTGGTCGCGAGTTACGCCGACGCGGAAGTGCATGCTGATATAAGTAACGTGGGCGGCCTGGTAGGCGAAGTCCGTGCCGGGTCGGTGGTGAGCGCCAGTTACTCCATCGGCAAACCGACCGGGGCGGTGGTCGGCGGTTTGATAGGGGACAGGGCTGCCGGCGCCGTGGTGGAGTCGAGTTATTTTGACGCAGAGCGCAGCGGCCGCAGCCGTTGCTGCGGAACGAATCCGCCGAGTCCGGACGACGCGTCGAAGGCGTCGGTCGAGTTGTTTTTTCCAACCACCGCGGTGGGCACCATCTACGAGGGTTGGAACAAGTTGCACGTGGACGACGTGGATCAGGGAGGCGACGATGATCTGAACGACGATAGTCCGTGGGATTTCGGCAGCGTGTTTGATTACCCGGTGTTGGTGTTCGCCGGTGCTACCGAGACCAGGCAGGCGCGTCGCGCGTCGCAGCTGGAGGCGCAGCCGCAGGCAACTCTTGCGGCGACGCTCACCGGGAGTGAGACCGTGTCGGAAGGTGACACCGCGAGTTACATGGTGAGTTTGCCGGTGGTCTTGCCGGCGGGGGTGCGTGCAAGTTGGGATTGGGCGGTGGGCGGCGGCACCGTCGGCATCGCCGATTTTGCCGGCACGACCACGGGCAGCGTGGTTATCGCGTCCGGCGCGAGCAGCGCGTCGTTTTCGGTGACGGTGCGCGACGACGACGTGCCCGAGTTTCCCGAAGTTCTGGTGGTCTCGTTGAGCAGCGCGAGGCTCACGGGGGCGCCCGCGCGCGTGAGTTTGGGTGTGCCGTTTTCCGTCAGGACCGTCGTCGAGGTGAGCGACGAGATAGATTACGACGGCGACGACGACGGTTTGATAGACGTGGCGACGACGTCGCAGTTGGCGGCGATCGGCCATGACCTGGGCGGTGTCGGGCTGGCGGGCGTGAGCAGTGCCAACAGGACCGCTTATTATGCGGCGTTTCCCCTTTTCGACGAGAGGCGCACCTGTCCCAGCACGTGCACCGGCTACGAGTTGTCGAGCGATCTGGATCTGTCCGGCTTGAACTGGAAGCCGATAGGCGGAGAGGCCACCACGTTCGCGCACCGTTTGAGGAATCCTTACAGCGCCGTTTTTGAAGGCAACGGCCACGTTATCAGCAATCTGACGATGACCAGGAATGATCGCCAGTGGTATGGCATGGGTTTGTTCGGCGTCGTCAGCGACGTCGGCGTGATCCGCAACGTGGGTTTGCGCAACGCGCGGGTGAGCGTGGGTAATAATGGCACTTATATAGGCGCGCTGGTGGGGCGCAACGAGGGCAAGGTGGCGGCGAGTTACGTCAGTGGCGGCAGCATATCCGGTGCGTTTTCGGTGGGCGGCTTGATCGGTGCGAATTTCGGCAGTCTGGTGGCGAGTTACGCCGACGTGGAGGTGCACGTAGACGTGAATACCGGGGGCGGTCTGGTGGGCGCAAGCGGTGGCGCGTCGGTAGTGAGAGCCAGTTACTCCATCGGGGCAACGACGGGGAGCGACTTGGTCGGCGGCTTGATAGGGGACAGGATAGTCGGCGCCGCGCTGGAGTCGAGTTATTTTGACGGCGGGCGCAGCGGCCAGAGCCGTTGCTGCGGGTCGAATCCACCGAGTCCGGACGACACCTCGAAGACGTCGAGCCAGTTGCGCGTCCCGACCACCGCCGCGGGCACCATCTATGCGGGTTGGGACAGATTGAACGTGGACGGCGTGGATCAGGGCGGCGACGGCGACTACAACGACGACGCGCCGTGGGATTTCGGCAGCGTGTTTGATTACCCGGTGTTGGTGTTCGGTGGCGCCACCGAGACCAGGCAGGCGCGTCGCGCGTTGCAGCTGGAGGCGCAGCCGCAGGCAAGTCTTGCGGCGACGCTCACCGGCAGCGTGATAGTGTCGGAAGGCGAGATGGCGCGTTACGTGGTGCGCTTGCCGATAGTTTTGCCGGCGGGGGCGAGCGCGCGTTGGGATTGGGCCGTGCGCGGCGGCTTTGTGGACCCGAGAGGCGGCACCGTGGTCATCGGCCCCGGCGCCGTCAGCGCGTCGTTTTCGGTGACAGTGCTCGATGACGACGTGCCCGAGTTTTCCGAGGTTCTGGTGGTCTCGTTGACGGGCGCAAGGCTCACGGGGACGTTAAAGCACGTGGGTCTGGGCGTGCCGGCTCCGGTCAGGACCACCGTCGAGGCAAGCTACGAGATGGACTACGACACCGACGACGACGATTTGATAGAGGTGGCGACGACGTCGCAGTTGGCGGCGATACGCTACGACCTGGGCGGTGCCGGGATAGCGGGCGTGAGCAGTGCCAACAGGGCCGCTTATTTTGCGGCGTTTCCCCTTTTCGGTGAGGTGCAGACCTGCCCCAGTACGTGCACCGGCTACGAGTTATCGGCCGGCCTGAATCTGTCCGGCTTGAATTGGACGCCGATAGGCGGAGCGGCCACCACGTTCGGGGAGCGTTTGAGGAATCCTTACAGCGCCGTTTTTGAAGGCAACGGCCACGTCATCAGCAATCTGACGATAACCAGGAATGATCGCCAGTTGTACAGCATGGGTTTGTTCGGCGTCGTCAGCAACGTCGGCGTGATCCGCAACGTGGGTTTGCGCGACGTGCAGGTGAGCGTGGGTAATAATAGCCTTTATATAGGCGCGCTGGTGGGACGCAACGAGGGCAAGGTGGCGGCGAGTTACGTCAGTGGCGGTAGTGTATCCGGCGACCAGGCGGTGGGCGGCCTGGTGGGAAGTAATTCCGGTCAGGTGGTGGCGAGTTACGCCGACGTGGAAGTGATTGCAGGTATAAATACGGGAGGCGGCCTGATAGGCGCGGGCAATGCCGGGTCGGTGGTGAGCGCCAGTTACTCCATCGGGGAAAAGACCGGGATTAAGATCGGTGGCTTGATCGGGGCCAGGGCCGGCACCGCCGCGATAGAGTCAAGTTATTTTGACGGCGAGCTTAGTGGTCAGAGCAGTTGCTGCGGAACGAATCCGCCGAGTCCGGACAACACCTCGAAGACGTCGAACGAGTTGCGCGTTCCGACCACCGCGGCGGGCACCATCTACGAGGGTTGGGACAAGTTGAACGTGGACGACGTGGATCAGGGAGGCGACGGCGATTTCAACGACGACGCGCCGTGGGATTTCGGCAGCGTGTTTGATTACCCGGTGCTGGTGTTCGGCGGCGCTACCGAGACTATGGCGATGCGTCGCACGTCGCAGCAGCAGGCGCAGGGGGTAATTCTTGCGGCGGCGCTCGCCGGCAGCGAGACGGTGTCGGAAGGCGGCACCGCGAGTTACGAGGTGAGTTTGCCGCTGGTCTTGCCGACGGGGGTGCGCGCGCGTTGGGATTGGACGGTGGGCGGCGGCGAAGCCGACATCGCCGATTTTGTCGCCGCGACCGGTGCCGTAGTCATCAGGTCTGGCGCTAGCAGCGCGTCGTTTTCGTTGGTAGTGCTCGATGACGACGTGCCCGAGTTTTCCGAGGTGCTGGTGGTAACGTTGACGGGCGCGAGGCTCACGGGGGCGCCCGCGCACGTGGGTCTGGGCGTGCCGGCTCCGCTCAGGACCACCGTCGAGGCGAGCGACGAGATAGACTACGACCTTGACAATGACACCTTGATAGACGTGGCGACGACGTCGCAGTTGGCGGCGATCGGCCACGACCTGGGCGGTGCCGGGATAGCGGGTGTGAGCAGCGCCAACAGGGCCGCTTATTTTGCGGCGTTTCCCTTTTTCGGTGCGGTGCAGACCTGTCCGAGCACGTGCACCGGCTACGAGTTGTCGAGCGATCTGGACTTGTCCGGCTTGAACTGGACGCCGCTGGGCGGGGACACCGATTACTCCCGTATGGGGCTGAGGCTGAGGGATGCGCTGAGGGATGCGGATTACTACAGCGCCGTTTTTGAAGGCAACGGCCACGTCATCAGCAATCTGACGATGACCAGGGACGGGGCGTCGTATCACATGGGTCTGTTCGGCGCGGTGAGCGCCGGCGGCGTGATCCGCAACGTGGGCTTGCACAACGCGCGGGTGGAGCTGGCCGCGGGTGTACCGGGTGGTGGTGGTGATGGTGGCAATCAGGTAGGCGCATTGGTGGGCCGCAACGAGGGCAAGGTGGCGGCGAGTTACGTGATTGGCGGTCGCGTATCCGGCGAAGAGGTGGTGGGCGGTTTGGTGGGGGGTAATTTCGGTGTGATGGTGGCGAGTTACGCCGACGCGGAAGTGTATATAGAATCAGGTCTAACCGGAGGCGGTCTGGTAGGCGGAAGCGTCGTCGGGTCGGTGGTGAGCGCCAGTTACTCGGTCGGGGCGACGACGGGGAGAATCGATCCCTCAGACAACGTAGCGAGGGGCGTGCCCAGCGGCTTGATAGGGAGCAAGGCCATCGCCGCGGTGGTGGAGTCCAGTTATTTTGACACCGGGCGCAGCGGCCAGAGCCGATGCTGCGGAACGAGCGTGCCGAGTCCGGACAACACCCCGAAGACATCGAGCGAGTTGCGCGCCCCGACCACGGCCGCGGGCACCATCTACGAGGGCTGGGACAAATTGAACGTGGACGGCCTGGATCGGGGAGACGACGGCGACTTGAACGACGACGCGCCGTGGGATTTCGGCAGCGTGTTTGATTACCCGGTGCTGGTGTTCGGCGGCGCTACCGAGACGCAGGCGGCGCGTCGCACGTCGCAGCAGGAAGCGCAGCCGGAGGTAGATTTTACGCCGACGCTCGCCGGGAGCACGGTGGTGGCGGAAGGTGGCACCGCGAGTTACGTGGTGCGCTTGCCGGGGGCCTTGCCGGCGGGGGCGAGCGCGCGTTGGAGCTGGGCGGTGGGCGGCGAAGTCGACATCGCCGACTTTATCGGCACCACCGCAGGCAGCGTGGTCATCGCAGCCGGCGCCGCCAGCGCGTCGTTTGTGTTGAGGGTGCGCGCCGACGGCGTTATCGAACCGCCCGAGGTGCTGGCGGTTACGTTGAGCAGCGCGAGGCTTACGGGGGCGCCGGCTGACGTACGTTTGGGCGTGCCGAGCACCGTCGCGCGTACGACGATAGCGGTCAATGATCCGATAACGGTGGCGGCGAGGTCCGCGACGGTGAGCGAAAACACTACCGCGACGTTCACGATCACGCTGCGTGGCGGCGGTGATCGGGCGGTGGTCGTAGAATATGAGATTACCGCCGCCTCCGGAGGTTTGACGCACGAGGACCTGGCTACCGTGGACATAGCGGGGCGCGGCGGCGCCGACGCCCGTTCGGTGGGTTCGCTGCCGTTCACCGGGAGCGTAACGTTGAATGAGATGGGCACGGCGACGATAGCGGTGCGCGTGGCGAGCGACCGGTTGGAGAATGAGGGTCGCGAGCGGTTTCGTTTGAGGCTGACGGGCTGCCCGAATTGCGTCACCCATATAGCGGAGCTGGGAACCCCGTCGTTCGCGGACGTCGCTATTCGCAGAGAGAGGAGCGTAGTGGAGGTGGGCGCGCGAGTGGTTTTGCAGGGGGCGTTGCTTCCCGGATCTCGCCGCATGAGGAGCGACTTGGTAAACTTGTTGCCGAGCCGCCAGCCGTACGACGCGTTGCCGTGGGAGCACCCGGTGACGACGACGGTGCCGCACGCGGGCGCGGCGGCCGGCCTGGCCGGTGTCACCTCGACGATAGTGGACTGGGTGCTGGTGGAGTTGCGCACCGGCCAGAGCACGACCGCGGCCGCGTCGTCGCGGCCGCCGACGGGCGGTCGCGCCGCGGGTCTGCTGTTGAGCGACGGTCGCATCGCCGGGATAAACGAGGCGGCGTCGTCGGTGGCGGACGCGCTGTCATTGGACGGCGTGCGCTTTGAGGCGGAGCCGTTCGAAGGCGAGCACCTGTACGTGCTGATCCACCACCGCAACCATCTGTCGGTGATGTCGGCGGTGCCGGCGGCCGCGACCACGGGCGCCGATTGCGAGGCGGACTACTGCGTGGACTTTCGCGTCGGGCAGTCGCACGGGGATGGACAGATCGCAGTGGGGGCAGGCGTGTATGCGATGGTCGCGGGCGACGTGGATCGAAACGGCGTGATTGATGAGCGAGACGAAGTATTGATACGCGTGTACAACCTGACGTCGTTGGGCGTGGGCGACTACCGCGCCGCGGCCGCGGCCGGCCATTACGCGGTGGACGCGGACGTGGACTTTGACGGCGAGGTGTTGTCCGCCGATCGGTATTTCGTGATAGAGAACAAGGGTCGGCACAGGCCGTTTTCGGTGCGTTAGACAATGGCCGGATTCCTCGCTTCAACGCTCCGACGCTCCCTTGCTCCAACGCTCGGCGGTCCAGTGATGGGGGGGGTGCGTAGTCTGTTATTGCTATTAGGGTTGTCCGTTGTCGCTACCGTGTCCGCCCAGGAAGCGGTCGCGCCGACGGCGCACGCCGGGCCCGATCAGACCGTGTCCGAGGGCGCCGTGGTGACTTTGGACGGCGCCGCGAGCAGCAGTTCGCACAACGAGCCGCTGAGGTACGCATGGCGTCAGACCGGCGGCGCCACGGTGGCGTTGCGCGACGCCGCGGCGCGCAGCACGACGTTCCTGGCACCGACGCAGTTGGTGGACGACGAGACGCTTGAGTTCGCGCTGGTGGTAACCGACGTGCGGGGTTTGTCGTCGCCCGTGGAACGGCAGCTGGTCGGCAATACGACGAACACGGTGGTGATCACGGTGCGCGCGGGTGCGAACGACGCGCCGATGGTGGACGCGGGTTCCGACGTGATCGCGGGCGAGGGCGACGTGGTTACGCTGCGCGGCGTCGCGGATGATCCGGAAGGCGAGGAGTTGACGTATCGGTGGCGTCAGACCAGCGGCACGGTCGTCGGGGTGACGGGCGCCACCTCGGAGACGGCGACGTTCCTGGCGCCGCAGGTGGTGGAGACGCTGGGGTTCGAGTTGACGGTTGCGGACGCGCGCGGCGCGACGGGCGTGGACACGATGACGGTCGAGGTGCGTGATCGCATGGACTACGACGTCGACGACGACACCTTGATAGAGGTGGCGACGACGTCGCAGTTGGCGGCGATCCGCTACGACCTGGGCGGCGCCGGGCTGGCGGGCGTGAGCAGTACCAACGAGGCCGCTTATCGGGCTTATCGGGCGGCGTTTCCCCTGTACGACGAGATGGAGACCTGTCCGGGCACGTGCGCCGGCTACGAATTGTCGGCCGACCTGGATTTGTCCAGCGTGAACCCGGCGCCGGGCGCGGGCTGGACGCCGCTGGGCGGCGAGGTCAGCAGTATCGGGGATCTTCTGGGACAGGAGCGCTATACCGCTGTTTTCGAGGGCAACGGCCACGTCATCAGCAATCTGCGGATGGTCAGGGACAGGCAGTGGCATAGCATGGGTTTGTTCGGCGCCGTGGGTGCCGACGGCAGGATTCGCAACGTGGGCTTGCGCAACGCGCAGGTGAGTCTGAGTAGTGATGGCCGAGGTATAGGTGCGCTGGTGGGGTTCAATCTGGGCGAAGTGGCGGCGAGTTACGTCATTGGCGGTCGCATAGGCGGAACCTCGGCGAACTTCTTGGGCGGCTTGATAGGGGATCATCGCGGCAGGCTGGTGGCGAGTTACGCCGCCGTGGACGTGCATTCCGATACAGGTGACGTGGGCGGTCTGGTAGGCCGAGCCGGTCGCGCGTCGGTGACGAGCGCCAGTTACTTCGTCGGCACCCCGACGGGGAGCGCGGTTGGCGGTTTGATAGGGAGAAGGCACGCCGCTGCCGTGGTGGAATCGAGTTATTTTGACGGCCAGCGCAACGGCCTGAGCAGTTGCTGCGGAAGGAATCCGCTGAGTCCGGACGACACTTCGAGGACGTCGCGCCAGTTGCGCGCCCCGACCACCGCCGCGGGCACCCTCTACGAGGGTTGGGACAAGTTGAACGTGGACCGCGTCGATCAGGGAGGCGACGGCGATTTCAACGACGACAGTCCATGGGATTTTGGCACCGCGTTTGATTACCCGGTGCTGGTGTTCGGCGGCGCTACCGAGACGCAGGCGGCGCGTCGCACGTTGCAGCAGGAGGCGCAGCCGGAGGTAAGTCTTGCACCGACGCTCATCGGAAACGAGACCGTGTCGGAAGGTGGCGTCGCGCTTTACGTGGTGCGTTTGCCGGAGGCCTTGCCGGCGGGGGTGAACGCGAGTTGGGATTGGTCGGTGGGCGGCGAAGTCAACGGCGACGACTTTGTCGGCGCGACCATCGGCAGCGTGACCATCGAGTCCGGCCAGGACCGAATAGCGTTTTTGTTGACGGTGCGCGACGACGCCGATGCCGAGTCGTTCGAGACCATGGTGGTTGCGTTGAGCAATGCAAGGCTCGCGGGCGCGGGGGTGCCCGCGCGTGGCGTGCGCTTAGGCGTGCCCGCTCCGGTGAGGACCGTGATCGATCCCAGCGACGGAGTCGAAAAGGACTACGACGTCGACGGCGACACCTTGATAGAGGTGGCGACGACGTCGCAGTTGGCGGCGATCCGCCACGACCTGGACGGTGCCGGGTTGGCGGGCGTGAGCAGTGCCAACGAGGCCGCTTATCGGGCTTATCGGAAGGCGTTTCCCTTTTTTGATGAGGCGAGCTGTCCGCGCGCGTGCACCGGCTATGAGCTGTCGGCCGACCTGGACCTGTCCGGCATAGCGGACTGGACGCCGCTAGGCGGGGGGGATACGCCGGATTCTTACACCGCTGTTTTCGAAGGCAACGGCCACGTCATCAGCGACCTGCGGATGAGCGGCGGCGGGGTGTATGGCACGGGTTTGTTCGGCAGTGTGGGCGCCGACGGCAGAATCCGCAACGTGGGCTTGCGCAACGCGCAGGTGGCCGTAGGACACATCTACGTGGGAGCGCTGGTGGGGCGCAACCGGGGCAAAGTGGCGGCGAGTTACGTCAGTGGCGGTCGCATATCCGGTTCATTCAGGGTGGGCGGCTTGATAGGGGGCAATGACGGCAGGTTGGTGGCGAGTTACGCCGACGTGGAAGTGCATGCAAGTATAGGTGAGGTGGGCGGTCTGGTAGGCGAAGCCAGTGTCGCGTCGGTGGTAAGCGCCAGCTACTCCGTCGGGAAAACGACGGGGACAAGCAGCGTCGGCGGCTTGATAGGGCGGCGCGTTGCCTCGGCGGGTGGCGGACAGTTCGGGGTGACCACCATCGCCGCGGTGGAGTCGAGTTATTTTGACAAAGAGCGCAGCCTCCGGAGCAGTTGCTGCGGAACGAACGCGCATGGTCTGGACGACGTTGTTGCGAAGACGTCGAGCGACATGATTCTCCCGATCACGGCGACGGGCACCATCTACGCCGGTTGGGACAAGTTGAACGTGGACGACGTGGATCAGGGGGGCGACGGCGACTACAACGACGACGCTCCGTGGGATTTCGGCAGCGCGTTTGATTACCCGGTGCTGGTGTTCGGCGGTGCTACCGAGACGGAGGTGGCGCGTCGCACGTCGCAGCAGCAGGCGCAGCCGGAGGTAAGTCTTACGCCGACGCTCGCCGGGAGCGAGGCGGTGTCGGAAGGTGGCACCGCGAGTTACGTGGTGCGCTTTCCGGGGGCCTTGCCGGCGGGGGTGACTGCGAGTTGGAATTGGGCGGTGGGCGGCAACCAGGTCGGCGCCGACGACTTTGACGGCACGACCGGCAGCGTGGTCATCGCATCCGGCGCGAGCAGCGCGTCGTTTTCGGTGAGGGTGCGCGATGACATCATTACCGAGTTGTCCGAGGTCATGGTGGTCGCGTTGAGCGACGCGATGCTCACGGGGGCGCCCGCGCGCGTGGGTCTGGGCGTGCCGCTTCCCGTCAGCACCGCGATCAATCCCAGCGACGGGGTCGGCAGAGACTACGACCTCGACGACGACACCCTGATAGAGGTGGCGACGACGTCGCAGTTGGCGGCGATCCGCCACGACCTGGGCGGTGTCGGGCTGGCGGGCGTGAGCGGCGACGCGAACAGGGCCGTTTATCTGGCG